>DUBS01000034.1 GCA_012960225.1 Gemmatimonadota bacterium
GCTGAGCAGTCGTGCTTCCAGGCAAGATCAGTGCAGAGGAGATGCCGACCAACAGGATGAAGATGCTCCGGCACGTCAGCCGCATTCTAACGACTGAAGAGGTCCTGCTCCGTTGTATCGATCGTTGCAATTGATTCCCGATGAGTCGTTTACTCAGTGATGAGTCGGTCTCTAATAACGACTCGTGGGAGGCCCGCACTGTTGAGCTCTGTGTTCAGTCGTGAAAGGTCCTCTGTAAATAGCACTTCGAGTGCCTGCATCGTTTCAGCCAGTTCGGCCGAAAGCTCTGCATATACCCTACGGTACGCAGCGGTCGGTGCTGCATCACCCCGTTCGAGTCGATTGCGCAGCCCGGTAAGACGGTCGTTCAAGCGAATCGGGAAAGCAATTTTATCCTTCGGACTCTGGTTTCTGACCTGATAAAGTTCGGTCTCGAGTTCACTGATATCATCCGTGAATTGTTCTGCTAGCTCTCTCAGTTCCTGGTCGTCGCTTTGCATGACACTGGCCTGGACTTGGGTGCGAACATCGCGGATCAATAGGACGTTTCCATTCGCCTTACTCTCAGCATCTCGGATCACAAGTGCCAGATTGAACTGTGCGATAAGATCAGCATCAGTCACCCCTGTAAGACGGAGGTCGCGTTTCACATTGAACGCAGTGACTTGGACGTTGCCATCAACCGTGAGGCGGGCTTCGTAGCGACCTGGCGGAGACCACGGGCCGATTGCCGGGTTGCCGCCTTCGAGCACGATACCCTCAAAGGTCACAGCACCTGGATAGCGCAGATTCCACGTTTCTCTGTAGGTGCCTTCATCGCGTACACCCTGAAAGAGCGTACTCACGAGTGCTCCTTCCCCATCGAGCACGTCGAGACGGACTTCGCGGTCAGAGCCGCTCACATAATAGTCCAGAACGGCAGGAACGGATCGTCGGATTGCATCGGCTGGGATAAAGATATGAGCATCAGCCTTCGCCACATCCGCACGAATTTGTCGGAGTGTCTCGATGTCATCCAAAACCCAAAATGACCGACCGTGTGTCGAGATCACTAGATCACGATCCTGAACCGCAAGACCAGTGACCGGGGTGTCAGGGAGATCGTAAGAGAGAGTGGCCCAGCTGGCTCCTTCGTCGAACGAGACGTAGACCCCATGCTCAGTTCCCGCGTAGAGCAGCCCTGACCGATCGGGGTCCTCACGGACCACTCGCACGAAGTCATCTGGTGCGATCCCATCGATGATCTTTGTCCAATTTTCCCCGTAATCATTGGTCTTCCAGGCATACGGAGACCGATCATCCATCTCGTAACGAATGCCCGCGACATATGCGGTTCCAGCATCGTGGTGCGAGACATCGATCGTCATGACGCGGGTGTGGGTAACCATATCCGGAGGGGTGACGTTGCTCCAGTTCTCACCAGAGTCCCTTGTGATGTGCACGAAGCCGTCGTCAGACCCCGTCCAGATCGTAGCCGCATCATGAGGAGACGGGGTGACCGAGTAGAGCGTCGCGTAAATCTCAGGGCCGTCCTGGTCCTTCACTACAGGACCACCAGAATCATTCATGGTCTCAGGGTCAGCACGTGTCAGGTCGGGGCTAATCCTCTGCCACGACGTCCCCTCGTCAGAGGATTTCCACAGATGTTGCGAGCCCACGTACAACGCATCGGGTTCAGCGAACGACACCGCGATCGGATACGTCCAGTTCCAACGTTCGGGCATATCTCGTGCCGGCTCGCCCATGACAATGCGGGGGTAGGGCTGGATGTCACGGATGATACCCGTACCGCGGTCATAGCGGGTGAGTGCATTCGTTGCACCGGCATAAAAAATGTTCGGATCGGCAGGATGAGAGACAACGTAGCCGCTCTCGCCACCCCCGACGGAGTACATCCACTCAGTGCTGACTCCACGCGGGTTGCTCAGATGACCGGGATCCGATGATACACAAACGGTTGAGTTATCCTGCTGCGCGCCACATGCGTGGTATGGAAAGTCTGCCGTTGTCGCCAAACGGTAGATCTGTGCCGTTGGATACTGCATCTCAGTCCAGGTTTTTCCCCCATTAACTGAGACGACACCACCACCGTCGTTGCCATCGATCATCCGATCTGGGTTTATCGGGTCAATCCAGAGATCATGATGGTCGGCATGCGTTTCAGGGACACTCTCAAGTGTGCGACCCGAGTCCGTCGACTTCATAAGCCTAAAGTTCAGGATATATATGGTATTTCGGTCAACCGGATCGGCCTGGATGCGTTGGAAATAGAAGGCGCGCTGCCATATATCTCGATGCGTATTTACAAGGGCCCATGACATGCCTCCATCGTCTGACAGATAAAGACCGCCGTCCTCTGCCTCGATATTCGCCCACACTCTTTCCGAGTCCGCCCCAGACACGGTGACTGTCATTTTTCCGAGCACCCCAGACGGGAAACCAGGTGTATTGGTCAGCTCAGACCAGGTCTCGCCACCGTCAGTTGTCTTGAAAATCCCGGAGCCGGATCCTCCGCTCCAGAGTTGCCACGGTCTCCGATACACTTCCCAGAGGGTCGCATACAGAACGTTGGGGTTGTTCGGATCCATAACGAGGTCAACCGCACCGGTACGATCATCACGGAAGAGGATCTTCTCCCAGGTCACACCGCCATCGGTGGTTCGGAATATGCCGCGGTCTGCACTCGGCCCGAACGGGTGGCCGAGCGCCGCAACGTACGCCCACTCCGGATCAGTCGGGTGCACCCGAATACGCCCAATCGCATGCGTATCCTCCAGCCCGAGATGGTGCCAGGTCTGTCCACCGTCGTTGGTACGGTACACCCCGTCACCCTGGAGCACGTTAGCGCGGAGCTGAACTTCGCCCATCCCGATATAGACGATATCCGGATCCGACTCTGCGATCGTCACCGCACCGACTGAGGCGCTCCCGATCTGACCATCGGTTACCGGAATCCAAGACGAGCCGCCGTCCGTTGTCTTGAACAGCCCTCCTCCCGTCGCGCCGAAATAGTACTCAAACGGGCGTCCGCTGTGCCCGGCCACAGCGATCGAGCGTCCACCACGATCCGGACCAATCGAACGCCACCCAAGTGGTGGCATGAGTGCTGACGCTTCCTCCGCAGACTGAGGCGATGCCGGTGACCCTAGTACTCCAAAGAGAGCAGCCAAGATCAGCATCGGGCTGTTGATCCTCATCAATCTCTTGGTGGATGCATCAGCACTCATAGCCATTGTCATCAACAAGGGCAGAAAACACCTATATCGGGAAAGTCAGATCGGATGCCCAAATGGATTTCGATGTCCCGGCATAGGACAGAAATCATTAACTCCCTTCGTGTACCCCGGCCAACACAAAAGCAGCACCAGCCAAGCCCGTAGTATGCAGCATAGGAGTCATCCATGTGTCGGCACCACCGCCCAACATTCCAGGCACGTGTATAGTGACTACGATAATCAGCAGTAGCAGCCCAAGGAGTTTCATCGCCAGAGCCGTGTGTTTTCCTGTATAGACGCTTACTGACGCTGCCAAAAGGCACAGACCAGTCAGATAAACCCATAAAGAGCCACCTGGGATCGGAACCATACCCGCCAGTGCTTCAGTATTAAGAAAATGGAGGATCCCAAACGCCACAAAAGGAACGGTGTAGAGATATTTACCCAACGTTGGTAGAGACATAGTTGACCTTTAAATGGTGTGGTGATTTGTGTCCTATACGTAACCTACTTCACAGCCTAATCAGCTCTGGGATCGGCCCAGTGCTCGGGCTTCTTCGTCATCCAGAACTGGTGTCACATCACAATCGCAAACGTGGTTCCAATTTAGGAGATAGTTCATAACCGCAGCTGCACTATCTGACTCAAATATGGCTACACCTGTCATCGATACCAGATCATGCCATCTACCGATCAAACTTAATGAATTTCCCATCAATTCCTGATCCTGCTCAGCCGTCATATCACTGAATATCTTCAATGTATCATGCCGAGCTTCTCCATCTGGGATTATCCATGTAACCATAAACTTCATGTCTTACTCCTCTCTAGAATATGAAATGACTCAAGCAGTTTAATTTCTATAGCATGGATCAACTAGAGCGATCCGTGTTAGGTGGCGCGATACCACAGGTGATCACATCCTAGACCGAGTCAGCGCACTCTTCTCGCCTGCCTCGCCCCAAACTACTGGAGATCCGCATGCTCCCATCCCGTTCCGTGTTCGTGCCCCTGCTTGCGCTCATCTTTTTGCTGCCCTTGAGTGCCAATGCTCAGATCCCCATGGGGTCACCACTACCGATGGACCCAGACGTCACTGTGGGCGAACTCGAGAACGGGCTACGCTACTACATCCGGCAAAACAGCCAGCCCGAGAATCGCGCCGAACTGCGGCTCGTAGTGAATGTCGGATCGGTCTTGGAGGAGGACACGCAACTCGGTCTTGCTCACCTCGTGGAACACATGGCGTTCAACGGAACCGAGCATTTCGAGAAGCAGGAACTCGTCGACTACCTCGAATCGATCGGAATGGCGTTTGGACCCTCGATCAACGCCTATACAAGCTTCGATGAGACCGTCTATATGCTCCAAGTGCCGACAGAGGATCCAGGGTCAGTCGCCACCGGATTTCAGATCCTCGAAGACTGGGCACATCTGGTGAGTTTTGAGCCCGAAGAGATCGATAAGGAACGGGGTGTAGTCATCGAGGAATGGCGTCTAGGGCGTGGAGCCGGCGCACGCATTCAGGACCAACAGTTCCCGATCATGTTCACCGACTCGCGCTACGCGGAACGCCTCCCCATAGGGAAGGTGGAGGTCTTGCAGAACTTCCCCCACGAGGAGCTCACCCGGTTCTACAACACGTGGTACCGGGCCGACCTCATGGCGGTGGTAGCGGTCGGTGACTTTGATCCTGCGGAGATCGAGCAGCTGATCCGGACACACTTCAACCGGATGCCGGTGCCGGAAACGCCCCTGGAACGGCCCTACTTTGACGTTCCCGATCACGCCGAAACCTATTATGCGATTGCCTCGGACCCCGAAGCTACGGGCTCCCAGGTCGGAGTTCTCGCGTTGCAGGACCCCCGGGAGGTGACAACTGTCGGGGGCTATCGCCAGGCTCTGGTTGATGTGCTCGTGAGCAGCATGATGAACAACCGGCTTCAGGAGCTTACGCAGCAGGCCGATCCACCGTTCGTGGCTGCGTTTTCCGGACAGGGGGAGTTCGTCCGTGCGAAGAGCGCCTTCCAGATCTTGGCATTGGTTCAGGAAGACGGACATGCACGAGGCCTCGAAGCTCTTTTCGTCGAGGCGGAACGAGCGGCTCGTCACGGCTTCACGGATGGTGAGTTGGAGCGTCAAAAGCTTGATCTGGTTCGAGGACTAGAGCTGACTTTCAACGACCGTGAGAACCAAGAGTCTCTTCGGTTTGCCAGTGAGTACATCAACCATTTCCTGCAGGGCAATGCCATTCCGGGTATCGAATTTGAGTACATGGCCGCACAGGCTCTGATGCAGACCATCGATTTGGCTCTTGTGAACGAGGCAGCGCGAGCCAACCTGGACCAGGACAACCGTGTCGTGCTTGCCAACGCTATTGATAAGCCCGGACTGACCACTCCTTCTCAGACCGACTTCGAGCAGGTCTTTGCCGGCGTGACCAGCATGGAAATCGAACCATATGTGGACACCACGCTCGACGAGCCACTTGTGCCGGAACCCCCCGAACCCGGATCAATCGTTTCCGAAAGTGTGATCGACGAACTGAACATGACGGTCTGGACTCTATCAAACGGCGTCACTGTTTGGCTAAAACCGACGGACTTCAAAGAAGATGAAATTGCCATGCAGGCGACAAGTCCGGGCGGTTGGTCCAATTCGAGCTTGGAGGATCATCAGTCAGCAGCCATGGCCGCGGGGTTGGTCCAGCAGGGTGGCGTGAGAGCCTTCTCAGCGATCGACCTCCAGAAGGCACTCGCCGGCAAGGCAGTGCAAGTGTCCCCGTTCATCAACCAGAACACCGAAGGCATGAGTGGCTCGGCGTCTCCTCAGGATCTCGAGACAATGCTTCAGCTTGTGTGGCTCTATTTCACGGCGCCACGCGAAGATGAAACGGCTTTCCAGGCGTTCATCGCTCAGGGCCGAGCAGTCCTGGAAAATCTCGGATCGAACCCGATGGCGGCATTCGCAGACACCTTCAGTGTGACCATGGCCCAAGGACATCCAAGATCCCGCCCACTTTCGGTAGCCGTTCTGGACGAAATCGACCTCAAAACCGGAGTCGATTTCTACAAGGAGCGTTTCGCCGATGCGAGTGACTTCACGTTCGTGTTCGTGGGAGCAATCGACTTAGACATCATGCGCCCGCTGGTCGAGCAGTACCTGGGCTCCCTACCAAGAATGGAGCGAACGGACGGTCCTTTGGACTTGGATATGGACCCACCGGACTCACGCATTCAGAAGACCGTGCGTGCGGGGGTCGAGCCACAGAGCCAAACAATCATGGCCTTCACCGGCCCATTTGAATATACGGCTCAAAACCGCGTGGGAATGCGCGCGATGGCCCAGGCCCTAGAGTTGCGCCTTAGAGAAAGGATGCGGGAGGACCTTGGTGGCACTTACGGCGTGGGGGTGACTGGAGGCTACGAGCAAATCCCCGAGGAGCGTTACACTGTTACGGTAGCGTTCGGATCAGACCCGCTACGAGCAGAAGAGTTGCGCAGTGTAGTATTTGAGGAGCTCCGCAACCTACAGGTCGAGGGGCCAAGTCAGGAGGACGTCGATAAAGTGGTCGAGGGAGAGCGACGCACACGCGAGACCAATGTGCGGTTGAATCCCTACTGGGCAGCCCAACTCATAGGGGCTAAGGCGTCAGGTCAGGACCCCCGCTTCCTGCTTGATACAACAACCATTGATGCCGTCACCATCGAATCGATCCAAGCAGATGCGCGACGTTATCTGAACGAAGATCGAGTGGTGATCGTAACACTGCTACCAGCTGAAACGATCGGGAGACCGTAAGCACAGAAGCCACCCATACCTGAATAATTTCATTCTCATGCATCTCCATAAATAATCTTCATATCTGGTCGTTCGGTGAAATAGTAGTGCACCCAGATATAGAGATGACTGAATAACGCTATCGATAGAGCTGCCTTTGACTGGAGCAGGAACCCTGGAACCCAAACCAGGAAGAATCCAAACTTATACATACCGTTGCGAGTGTACTTGAAAATCCCCTGATCTACGAACGGTTTTAACCTGTATTCTTCCGGGTAAAAATGATCTATCCCGAAAGCCCGGTCGAATCCAAAATATTTCTTTACCGAATAGAACAAGTAAACGGCTGGAATGAGGAATATCGCTGATAGCACATAGGAAAAAATGGGGTCGATGTTCAATGTCATCCTGCCTGAAATCGCAAGTAGGATAATCAGTACAGGTCGAGAAAGCCCAAGAATCGAGAAGCCTGTCTTATAGACGCTGAAACCATCCTTTCCAAACAGCCTTGAGAGTCCTCGGTAATGCAGTTCAGATCGCCAACAAACAAGGACATAACATTGATGAATGACAGGCGCCCAAATCGCAAGATTCGCCCAGGCAAGGGTACTTATTCCCCATAACTCACCATTGAGAACAGTTCGATCTGCTTCCAGATAAGCGTAGAGAAGGAATAGCAATCCAACCAATAGCAGGATATGCCAATGTTGATGCTTAAGTATTTTCATGGGCCTTTCTCGATAACTACGCTTCCGAGCAAATAGCGCTTCTCTATCTCCAGGGGGCCTCCTGAACACCACCGATATCGAGGATTGGGTGCTTCTCTCCTGTCATCTCCCAATGCACAAGTACAGTGGGAATCACACCGGCCGAGTAGAAATCATCGAAAAAGCGCTTGATCGTAAAATCTTCTCCATCCTGTAGTGCTTCCTCCGCCAATAATTGTTCGATCTGAATCTTCCCTGCCACGTAGCTCGTGCCATAGCCAGGCTGGCGGAGGTAGAGATGCTGTTCGCCGCGTACTAAATCACCATCAGGCAACCAGCCACGTGGAGTCCATTTCCCCGCAAAATCAACAGCTTCTTCCATCACGAACTCGTGGCCATGCAGCATCAAACCCGATGTTGCTCGAGCAGCTCTCTGAGCCAGCATGATCCACACTAATTCACGAGCTCGCGGTGAATTTTCATCCAGCAGACCCAAGTGCATGAACATTTCCTCAACACCGGTAGCAAGACCCTCGGAGCGATGGTCATAGATATTCGAGAGAGACGGTGTCGCCCGAATGGGGCTCTGATGCGGGGCTTCTCTCATGCGTGCGAGTTCGATCCAGTGGTGCATATGCGGGCGAAAGGCGTCCGGATCTCGATAGATGACCTCATTGAAGAAATTCCGAATTTCTCCGGGCTCAGCAGGCGTGAAAGAACCGTTGACAGCGCGTAAGGCTGCATCCGTCCAGTCTTCGATGGTTTCGATTTCCTCCCGCTCTAGGAACGCCATATAGAGATCTACAGATTCGTTAAGTCGGCGATCGTACTCTGCCGGGCCTTGAATACGTTCAAGTTCAGGAAGGTCCCGGTTACGGTTCTCCTCTAGTCGAAGCGAGGAGTGCGAGCGGGCAAGTTCCCGCTTCATCAGGGTGACTTGTTCTTCCCATGAAAATGGAGATAAGTGGACGTTGTGCATATACCAGGTATAAGCATCGCTGCCCACACCAGACCGACCTGTCTTTCCCGGAAGCTCCGACGCCACCCAATCGGAGAATTCGTCTGAAGCCTGGACTGCGGTGGCCAAAGAGCGATCTAACCCATCGCTCGTCCCCGCAACCTGTTCACCGTACGCTCTTAGGTCCGCAGCCTGACCATGGAACGAGCGAATCCCCGCTTCCCACAAATCACGTGCATTGCTCCCCGCTAGGTTTTTCTGAGCTTGTTCGAGTAAGGCTGGGATCGCACCGAAGCGTCGTGCCAACTCGGCCGCGTCATCCCCTGAAAGCGGGTATTCGTACATCCACGTATCAATCCAGCCATGGGCGACTGGACCCTCATGTGCGGGCACGTCGCTCTCGGACAGATACATGTTTGCATAGAACGCGGGATCACGAGCCCATGGCCTTCGAACCTTATGATCAAAATCTAGTCCGTTCATTTCCGCACGAACGAGATGCCAGTCGATCTGCTGTTCTACCGGCCAATTTTCTATATCGAATGCCCACAGCCGCTCTTTCCACTCTCCGAGTTCCTGTTGTTGCCGAGCCATAGCTGTCGCGGTGTAGTCAGGCACCCCGTTGATGAACTCCGGACGCTCGAACTCACGCCATTCACCGAACAGATCGACTAATTCGTTCCATGATGACTGTCCATCAAGTTGAACGGGCAGGGTAAGAAGCAGCGTGGCTGCAAAGAGCATGGCAGTGCGGCTCATAAAGTTGGCTCCAGATTATGGGCTGGGACGGATCGCGACGATGGGATCACGGACACCGAAGAGCAAGCCTGGTCGTACCCGAACCATTGTAAATCAACGTTCGAATTCCAGCCCTTCCCTCATCCCAATGGAGTTACTCAAGAGACTCCAGCCCTGCTCCTCGTCAAAAGTTGTTCGCCAACGGCCCGATAGCCTTGGTCGATCGCCGCGTCTGTGTGAGGCGTCGCAGCCGCATCGGAGTTCGCGATCGAGATACGACCGAAACGTTGACGACCAAGGACGCACGGCCGGGAGTCATCTTCGAACAACGCCCATTCGATTGGATCGTCCAGCGTGTCATAGGAATACGCGTATCCATGAGGCCAGCGGTTTACGGTGATCGCTGCGATGTCCCGAGCAGGGTCGAATCCTCCACCGGAGAGCGCACGTCCGATCTGATCCCTGATATTGTGCTCGAAGGTCTCGAAGGTAGTCTCCTGAAGATCCCGGCGACCGCGTCGATGTTGCTCCTTCTTGGGAAGACCTGGCACACACGGTGTGCGAGTCATATGGAGAACCATCGGGTCTTCAGGGGACCGCGGTGGGTTGTAGTCTCCAATCTCCAGGGCACGTCCGAGGCTGAAATTCGAGTGATACATACCGGGGCAAGTCACACTCCTAACACCTAGATTCGTGAATGCTGTCCAGTTCCGTATTAGAACGTTGGTGTACACAATGGGCATGCGTTCACCATAGCCGAGGGCTGACTTTTGCTCTGGTGACATCTCAGGACAGATGTAGGGTATCATGTCATTGTGGCACGCCATTACGACGTGGTTCGCGCGAACCGTCTTCGCGGTCCCATCCTGCCCCACGTACGTCACCTCGACTTCGGATGCATTCTCCGGACTCCCGCGATGTTGGACCCGGACTACTGTGCTATTGAGCCTGATCCGAACGGGCGAGCCATCCCGGTCAAGCCGCGAGTAATCGAGGTGGGCCATGATCGAGTCCTCCAGCGTTGACCCCGGAAGCGCGTCGGGGATCATGGCCCGGACAAGGAGGCGAGCGAGTGTCGCATTACCATCGGGAAGCTCGATGGTAGGCCCACCACTGAACTGTCGTTCACGCCCATGCTGCCCACCACCGATGTGGGTAAGCGGTCCAACCCGAGACAACGGCTGCAGATCGAGTTGCTGAAATCCCGGATAACCCATAGCCCAGGCATAGAGCGCGGGCAGCGCATCGATACCAACGCAGAACAAGCCTTTCGGTCGGTCATCGTAGAATGGAATGACTTCCGGGCGGACACGAGCGTGGTCAAGGAGAAAAGTTGCATAGCTCATCCTAGCAAGTCTCGTCTTCCGCTCTCCATCAGAAAGACCAGACCATCCATTTATCGCCGCACCGATCTCTTCAAGTCTCACGATATCTCGCTGCACATCCCCGGATAACGGGGTCTGAGCCAGCCATTTCTGCCAGCCACTTAGGTCACCACTCGACCCAAAATCTCTCGCAGAACCTGTCACAAGGCGATCACCGCCAAAGACTTCTTGGCTGAAGAACGTGCTTCCCGTCAGGCCCAATGATCTGTAAAAGTTTCGACTCGTTTGGTCAGCTGCCTCTGCCCGTTCAAGATCCAGACCAACCGCGGCGAGTAAGGTGCGAGCAACTGTTGAATAATGATGGATAGCCTCAAGGTTCGATGTGCCACCATTCAGCAAGAGAGTGCGATCGCCGTATGAGAATTCGTTGCGCTTGGCGTGACCTCCGAAATCGTCGTGGTTATCGAGGATCAGGACCCGAGATCCCGGCCCGGCGTTATCGTGGAAAAAGAACCCAGCGGATAACCCGCTCAGCCCCCCACCTACGATGACCATGTCATAGCGCTCGCCCGAGTCCTCCCCAGCCCATGTACGTCCATCACGGAAACCATGAGCGGCCTCGAAAGAACCTGCGTGACTGCCCCGCATCCCTGTCGCTGCTGGCGGATAATACGCCTCCTGAGGACTACTATATCCGAACCAGGGATCAGCAGACTTATGGAGTTTCTGCGAGGACAGCATCGACCCACCAACGGTCACGGCAACCCCGTTAAGGAAGTTGCGGCGGGTAATGTCCTGGCCCATTCCGAGTTCGCGATCATAGGCCTTCGACATCATTGTCCCCCTGCACAGAGGTCTAGTAGGGTGATCGACACGAGCTTTACCCGAAACGGCCACCCCTGTATCTGCGCTAACTTGCAGAGGTACAGTCGATCAAGCCAGTTCAGCTCCGCGCTCGGGGGAGGAGAGAGCACGGTCGACTATCTTAGCAATCTGTATGTCCTGAATCGCAACCCCTGTGAGATCCACAACTGTGATTTGGTCTTCGCTCGTCCGACCAATTGTGGGATTCTTAATCACTTGCCCCAATTCCAGAATGGTGTCCTCCCTAATCTGTCCTCCTTGGACCGCGGCACAACATTCACCATGATCAACACATTGCGAAATGCTGTCCGCTACGACTAGATCCGCCTTTGCCAAGAGTTTGGCTTCGAGT
Organism: Gemmatimonadota bacterium; assembly: GCA_012960225.1. GTDB lineage: Bacteria > Gemmatimonadota > Gemmatimonadetes > Longimicrobiales > Gaopeijiaceae > UBA1142. The sequence goes on from DUBS01000034.1 coordinate 11,940, forward strand.
TCCTGCTTTCCGTGATCATCTGAGCCCATCGCGGTAATGTGCGTTCCTTCTTGCACTAAATCAGCGCGAATTAAGGGGTTCCTGGCAGAAGTCGTGGTAACTATAAGATTGCATTGTGAAACCAGGTCATCGAGTACCTCTGCTGCTTTGATTTCCAGCCCCCACATCTGAATTCGCTCTCGAGATTGAAGATCTTCAATCATACGCTGCACTTTGGTTGGATCCCTACCCCAGATGAAGCAGCTCCTACAGTCAATCACATCACGCAACATTTCGAGTTGCATCCTGGCCTGGACGCCAGTTCCGACGATGCCAATGTGATGGATATTCCTTGCAGCCAAGTGCTTTGCTGCGACTGCACCAGCGGCCGCAGTACGCATGTCAGTGAGCCAACATTTATCCAATAAAATGAGCTTGAGGCCTCCTGTCTTCTGACTGAAGACCAGAAGCAACCCATCACTGACCGGTAGCCCCAATTCCGGATTCTTATAGAACCCTGAGGCCATCTTCAGGACATAGTAGTCGTCACCGGAGACAAATCCGTACTTGATGTGAACGTCACCTGGCGGGTCGTCAAAATGAAGAAATCCAACCGGTGGAACCTTGACCTGACCTTCCGAATAAAGAACAAATCCGGCTTCAATCTCCCGGATCAGCTGTGGGATATCTATCAGACGCTTGATTTCGTCGAGCTTGAGCACAGTGGTCATCGGCATGCCTTATGTCGGGAATTTCGAATGATAGATCGTTACGACTGATGCCAAGGCATCTGGTCGCCTCGACGCTACCGCCCCGGACCGAGAAGCACGGCATTCATGAAGAGAAGCTCGGTGGCTTCGGTATACGCCCGGTAGTTGGGGTCCTCGGCAAAAGCGACGATCTGACCACTGCCATACGACTCGTACATCAGGAATGCCTTGTTTGCGAGCTGTGGGCGCGCCTCGTCCCACACAATGCCACTCAGCACCAGATTATCTAGATCTCCGTACCGACCTACATTTGTGCCGTTGTCGAGTGTCATCGGTGTGAAAACACGGTTGCCTTGCACCAGTACCCCGATTTCTCCATCAGTCCCCGAAGCCAGCCAGTGTTCGGTATCTAACAGCGTCCTCAGGATCGCACCCGGAACCGACTCAGGGCCCTCATCCTCAGGCACAATTTCCTCTAGATACTCAATCGGTTGATCAGGCGTCTCACTGCTCGGAGGATCATCACCTACGGCCCTACCTCCCCTGCGCTCGGCAGTCGTCGAAAGTAGCTCAGCTCGAATCGCCCACGCTGTGGATGCTGCCATTGTGATCATCGTACCACCATTGGACATCCAGTTGCGCAGCTCCCCGACCATCCCCGAGTTCACCGCATTTGAGTAGTTGCCGCTCGGAAAGACGATGACGTCGTAGTCGGCGAGATTCGCCCGCCCGAGACTCGACGCACGTACAGCTACAGTTGGCTGCGCATAACGCTGTTCTAGGACATATCGGGCGAAGCCAACAGAATTTGTCTGACCAGGAGAATCGTATACGAGGAGTACGCGGGGAGAGCGCAGAGCACGGACGCTATTGCTTCCGAGGGACGCACCCTCTTCAACATAGGAGTCATCGATCGGGATGACCTCTGCTCCATGAGCAGAAGCGATTCGACCAAGTCGTTGTTGAAGGTTTGCATCGTTCTCAGCTGTGCGCACGATTGCGGTGCCAACAGTGTATTCGCGTCCGCCAAGCGTGAACTCAGCACCGGCTGCGCGTACTCTGATTCCGTCACGAAGAGCCTCCGCTACTGCACTTGCGGCACTTGTCCCCCAGGGCATCAGGTAGCCTACACTGGCTTCGGGCAGGGCAGTATTGGTCAGTGCGGTGGTCTCAGAGACCAGGGCACCGGCCGCTCCCGTAACGTCATCAGCGACTAAGACCTCGACGTCCCACAGCAGTGATTGACTCCAGGCCGTGAGATCGTAGATCTCGTCAGACTCGCGTCGTGCGCGTCGATCGATCTGCCTCTGGACAAACGCTTCGTCCATCGGCACGTCGGGATCGAGCAGGTTTCGAACGAAGCGATGTGCCGGCTGATCCATCGGCACGATGAAGGTGCCCCTCTGTGGTAGTTGCCGGTCCTTAATAGTTACGGGACCGTCCGCCTCGCGGACCTCGATACCATTCTCGAGAAGCATGAATGCTAGCCTTCTGGCCATCCCCGGGTCATGCGCGGAGTGGAGTACGTATTCCGCCGGTCCCGCTCGTCCGAGATCTATACCCTCCCGTCGGAAGGCAAGATAGTCGGTGAGGATACGCTCCCGGTTCCTCGCCGATGTCTCGGCCGATGTGATCGCGGCTGTAAAGTGGTGCAGAACACCATCTCCGTATGTCAGTAGATCGCCGTCTGACCTTCGCACTACCTGCCCGCGCGCTGAGGCTTGCTCATAAGTCATACCCAGCGCACCGTGGCCCATAGGCCACATGTCAACGTAGCCGGGATAGAAGAGGTCGTAGACGTCCCGGTTGAAATATGCGAATCCGCGCTGGTCAAAGATCCTGGCATTGGCCCGTCCGAAGACGTCCATCAGCGCGATCTGGCGCTCGCCATACCAGGGATTAGCAGGTGGCGCCGTTGGTGGGAAGAAGTAAGTCGAGTTTCCACCCATCTCGTGCAGATCGACAACGATGTGCGGCCAGAAATCAAGGAAGACGTCTACCTTGCCTTGCGTCTCTGGCTGACTCTGGATGAAAAGGTCCCGATTTAGGTCAAAGAGGTAGTGGTTCACCCGGCCGCCCGGCCACGGCTCGTCGTGCTCTGCTGAGTACGTTGCCTCGTTCGGCCATCGCGCCCTTGCCATCGTATTCTGTAGGACGAAACGAGCACGCCCGTCGGGATTCTCCACCGGGTCGATTAAAACTAGGGACTCATTAAGAATCATGTCGACGGTCGGATCGCCCTGCGCGGCCAATAGGTGATACGCCTCCGCCATCGCTGCGCCGCTTGAGCTGATCTCATTGCCGTGAACCCCATGCATGAGCGCCGTTACCACAGGCAGATCTGCAATGAGCGCATCGGCATCGGCATCGGAGAGACCATCGGGCTGAGCCAACCGTGTGAGCCCGGCCTTTACGTCATCTAGCGCGGCAATGCGCTCACGTGACCCAATGACCAGGATGACGAGCGGTCGTCCCTCCCAACTCTCTGCATACTGAATTAGTTGTGTGCGATCCCGTGCTGCATCTGCCAACGCCTCGAAGTAGCGTACGACCTGATCCGGCGGAGTGATTTCTTCTCTGAAGTCGTGCCCCACGACGTCCTCAAGAGTGGGGATCGACGGATCGTATTGTGTACCAGGAGCGAGTTCTTGGACCTGGGCAGAGAGCTGAATCGCAGCGGCCAACGCGAGCGTACCTAGCATGATTCTAGTCCGGATAAGTTACGAAGAGGACAGGCAATATAGTGAGGATACGGTCTCGCCGCGGTACTCTGCCTCCCAAAACCATGTAAGAACTCCGAGCTGTCCAAAAACTGTTCCCACGCGGGAGCTAGCTCAGGGTGGAACACTCAGTTCAGTTGTCTGATCACATGGCCCAAATAACGATGACGACAACGGAAGAGGAATCGGTGATAACGCGAACACATGAACGAGCCCCGTTTTCGAATCAGGGGACGCATGCTGCCCTGATATTCACGGTGTTAGCTATAACAGCTGTGACCGCGCACACACTTGTTGCACAGCAGGCCGTCACGCACGAGCTACCGCTTTCGGCAGACAATATCCACTGGGGCTTCTACGATGCCTCTCTCGAGCCTGTGGTAACAATCCGCTCTGGAGATAGAGTCTACTTCGAAAATCTGCTTGCTCGCGGACTGGACCGTCTGCGATTGGCAGGGATCTCGGAGGATCGGTTCCTGCCGTCCATGCTTAATGTCGAAGAACAGGAGACAGTCCGTGTGGGCTCACACCCACTGAATGGCCCGGTATATGTCGAGGGCGCAGAAGTAGGTGATGTGTTGGAAGTTCGCCTCATCGACATCGGATTCTTGGCGGACTACGGGGTCAGTGGATTCTTGCCTGGTGGAGGTACGCTCCCGATGGACTTTCCCTCGGCTGCGCTGCGCGCCTTCGAAATCGATACCATCAATGGCACCATAACCATGACGGGCGTGGAAGGAATAGAAATTCCTGCACGCCCATTTTTCGGATCTATTGGGGTGGCACCGCCTGTACTGCGTGGACGCATTAACAGCACTGCCCCCGGCTATCACGTTGGCAATTTAGACAATAAAGATCTGGTCGAGGGCACGACGCTCTTTATGCCTGTCCACGTAGACGGAGCCCTGCTTTCCATCGGTGACGGCCATGCGGCTCAGGGTGACGGCGAAGTGACGGGTACCGCGATTGAAGCGTCTCTATACGGAACAATTGAAGTGATCCTACACAAGGACCGCACACTCCAGTGGCCTCGGGCGGAGACGCCGACGCATTACATATCTATGGGGCTAGATCCTGATCTTGATGAGGCAGCTCGGATGGCCACACGTGAAATGGTCAAGTTTCTTGTGGAGGATAAGGGCATGGAATCAGGAGATGCCTACATCCTGTGCTCAGTTGCGCTCAATCTACGCATCACCCAACTCGTCGATGGCACGAAGGGTGTCCATGGGATGTTATCGAAGGACCTGTTCCGCTAGCGGAGCTACTCCCACTTTTTTGGAATAGTCTCGGCCCTACCTCTCAAGCACCAGAAAAGCCTTGTTCGCGAGTATTGCCCGCGAACAAGGCTTTTCTAGCACATTTTTTCGTTAAGACAGTGAGACGTCACTCACCTCTGTGCCTAGTCGTCTCCAGCTGCCATAAGGCCGTTGTACAAGGCAAGGCAGACCTGAGCAATTGCAACACCGGCGACGGCGACAGCCAACTGACTCAGGATACCATTTAGAAGCTCACCAACCGCTGGAATTACATCCAGGTTATCTGCGATCGTTGGCAGGTACACAGCCAGTACGTACATAGCTACCCGAGTGGCTACATCTTCAATCGGATTTGTGAATCCCATGGCGAGACCAAGCACCACTAGAACGAGTGCGTAGGACCCAAACGCATCCGGGGCAAAGGCTGCTGCCGCTGCAACAACTATTGATCCCGCTAACAGACCTTTCTGAAGCATATGACGACCCCTCGTTGATGTTTCACAACAAATGACTGAACTACAGCTTAAGCGCGACCCCCTGTATATAAGTCACTTCCGGGCTCCCGTAAAATCGAAAGTCGAAAACAAAGAGCGCCGGGTCACTCGCTTTTCTGTCTAGTTGTCTCCAGCTGCAATCACATTGTTGTATGTAGCGGTTAAGACGCTCGCAATTGCGATACCAGCGAGGAAGACGGCCAAGTTATCTAGAAAACCATTTAGGTAAGTCCCAACCGCTGGAATTAAATCCATTTGATCTGCAATTCCGGGCAATGCCGCAGCTAGTACGTAATAAGCTACCCGAGTTGCAACGTCTTCAATCGGAGCCATAAATCCACCGACCAGACCAATTAACACTAGAACCATTCCGTAGTACTCAAACGCATCCGGGGCAAACGTTGCGGCCAGACAAACGACTACCATTCCATACCCAAGTACTTTCTGAAGCATATGACGATCCCTCGCTCGTGTTTATGAGTGACTGAACTACAGCTTAACCGCGACTACCTGTATATAAGTCAGTTAGGCATTCCAGTAAAATAGAGCGCCCGGACCCGATGACTTTCACTGTCTGTTACGTAGACGATTTCCTCA
>DUBS01000035.1:0-217144 GCA_012960225.1 Gemmatimonadota bacterium
CGGCGGATATGGTGTGGCTCCGTTCTATGTCCGGGAGGAACTACTCGAGCGCATCGGGACCGACCGTTTTGGTTCATTGAATATCGCCGAAGAACTCGGCCAACATCGCTTTCGTGTCTACGACGATGCACGCAAATACGGATATGCGACCATGGGCTTTGGCTCGGTCTTTCAATTACGTGCCGCGCTCGACTACCTCCTGAGGGTGGGCGTTCCGAATATCGAAGCACACACAGTCAGCCTCGCCCAACAGCTTAACACAGGACTCGTTGGCCAAGGGCACGACGTGTGGACTCCGAAAGACAATCGTTCGCCGATTGTCACGTTTCGTCATCACCGGGATATCACTCTAGTGCGGAGCACACTTGAGGAGGCCGGGATACGGATCAGCTTCAAGGCCGAAGGAGAGGAGCTCCGAGCCGGTATCGCGCTCTTCAATAACTCAGACGATATCGACAAGCTTTTGGAAGTAACAGCCAACTGGGCCTAGCCGAGACGTCGTCCGGCCCGACCTTACCGGGTTAGCTCTCTATCTTCCGCCAGGTGAGTGTGCCCGTCGTTTGTCCTTCTGCATTCTTCAGCGACAACTTGAGCAGGCCTTCGTCCGTAAACTCGAAGTACCGAATGTTGTCTACCCCAGGCCAGCTCGCCCGCGTCGGTGAGCCCTCGACATGGTGGATGACGATTCCGTTCGGTAGGTCAAAACTCACCTTCCCCCAGTAAGCGAAGCCAGCCTGTACACGTTCACTCGACTCCCGAGCTCGAGCCGGCAGGTCTTTGGGCATTCCGATGGCTGACATATTGTCGTGCTCGTCGTACATGATCCTTCCCACGTAGTTCATGTCGACCACTTCGCCATCCGGACGGAAAGACTCGTAGATCACCAATTCGTAGTGCCCTACAAACTGCTCTTTGATGGTCTGTAAATCATCTGTCGTCGCATCCTGCGCAGTAGTGCAAGCAGGCGCCCCGATGGCAAGAGCCAGCGCCGCCGGCAACAGAAACATTCTAGTCTTCATCAACAGTTCTCCGCTGAAGTCTGGTGCAACGTCCCTGTCTGGACTGGGATTAGTCAAGACGCCCAAACCAATCCGAAATTAAGTCAGCCGGGGTCTTTGAGTGTGAACTTCTGAGGTCGGAAGCCCGCCTGAACACTGTCCCCCTGTGCCGCGTCCACGATCCATGGCCCTGCCGCCTCAGCCACGAACACGTTGCCGTCGGGATCAACCGCAAGGTTGTGCGGCCTTCCCAGTTGTCCGGGACCCGTTCCAGGCCCACCAAACTCGTCGACCTTCTCCAAATCAGACCTTCTTAGTACAACGATCACATGTGATCCACCGTCAGCGACGTACAGATACGTTTGAGCATCATCGGGCGAGAAACCTACTGAGAATGCTGCTTCACGACCGCACTCCGGTACCTCTGGCTGGTCTTCCGGGGCGCACCGCTGGCGAAGAATCTTCTCGGTGACGTACGTGCCGTCCTGTAGAAATACCTGGATGCGATTGTTGGCCCGGTCTGCGACATAGATCGAGCCATCGCGGGAGCCAACGATACCGTGCGGGGTCCGAAACTGACGTGACGGTTCCCCCGCAGTCGGATCCGGCCGGTATGCGTCATCGGGTCGTTCTCCGTATGCTCCCCAGTGGCGCAGGTATTCCCCCGTCTCACCGTCGAAGACAATGACACGACGGTTCGCGTATCCATCTGCCACGAAGACCTCATTGTCGATTGGGTCGACCCATATTTCAGCTGGTCGCCCCATAAGCTCGGTATCATTACTTCCACCGGTCTCATCAAAGCGACCAATCGTCATAAGGTGCTGCCCGTCTCTCGAGAACTTGAGCGTAAGGTTGCTCTCACGAGCATTGGTCCACACGAAGTCGTTGTGATCGATAAATAGCCCGTGGACAACACTCCAATTCCCGTCTGGTCCACGCGCACTCCAATTCTGAACCAAGTTCCCATCCCTGTCCCACTCAGCAATTTCGCTACGGCTGGACGTCCAAACATGCCCGCGCGAATCAGTCGCGATTCCGATTACTTGTCCCCACTCAAAGTCTGGTGGGAGCATCGGCCAGCTTGCATCAGCCTCAAAAGAAGGCAGAGCGACTTCCATTTCACTGGTATCAGGAGCTGCACAGCCCCCGATCATGGTAAGTAACATCATCGCCATGACTGTGGCGTACTTCATGGAAGCGGTCATTTGCTCCTCCTACTGCAAAGGAAGCACGGTGCCCCCGCCGCAACGGGGGCACCGTGTTGTCACAGTGGGCCTGGGTAGATTTGAACTACCGACCTCACGCTTATCAGGCGTGCGCTCTAACCAACTGAGCTACAGGCCCCAAGGAGCCCGAAAACCTATAATTTTCAATGAGTTCACTCAACCAACCCACCCTTGAGGGCAAGCCAGCTCTGATCAAATTATTAACTGTCGGTATTCGGGTCAGTCATGGGGATTCCGAACCGCTCAAGTACTGGAAGCATAGTCTCGAAGTCATAGAATGTAAGCTGTTGAACCCGCAGCAGTGCACGGCGCCAACCCAGGTACGCATCAAGAAAATTGCTCGCCGTGTCCGACTCCCTCTGGAAACTTTGTATCAACTCCAAGGCCGAGATTGAGCCTTCCCGGTACAAATCGATACTGGACGCTGACAGATCATTCGCCAACGCTAGATTACCCTCCATCGCCAGCGTACGTGCTTCGAATTCCTCTACGCTTCGTACTTGATTCTGAACCTGAGAACGGATTTGCTGCTCTGCTTGTTCAATACGAAGCTGGACTTGATCTAGCCCGATTCGGGAGGATGCAATGCTTGCGCTGCGCTGTCCCCAATCCCAGATAGGTAGGTACGCATTTACGTCTATTGTGTAGGTATTTGACGCTCTGTCCCATAGCTCCCTGAAAGCCGGATCCTGCATCTCTCGCCCATAGCTCATTGCGAGATCCATCCTAAAGCTACCCCTGCTTCTCGTGTTCTCCAGATTGATCTCACTTTCCCTATAGTTGATGTTCAGTTGCCTCATACGCGGCGTGAGCTGCAACGCAAATTGCGTGGCCTGCTCTACGTCAATCTCGATCGGCCGAACATCAATCACGGGTGTGAGAATGATCGAGTCTGATGGGGAAAGGTTCAGGGTGGTCGTTAAACTCGCAGCCTGAAGTCGGAATTGGCTTTCCATCTGCTGCACCTGCTCCACGGCGTTAGCCAGTTCCACCTGGACTTGGCCCATGTCAATTGCTCGTACCGTATCCGTTAATGCCAATTCCTCTGCAGCCGCGACGGCGTCTGTAAGATTAGCCACCCGAGCCTCGTTGATGATCCTCTGATAGCTGGACTCAAAGAGTTCGAAATAGTCCCCCGATAGGTCATCGACGATTTCAACAACGTCTTCATAGAATTCCAACTGGGTGTCCTCAAGGTCGAGTTCTGCTTCTTCAATGTTGTTCTTGAGACTATTTGCCTGGAAGAAAGGCTGGGTGTACCTGATGAAGTAGCGATTGTAGTAACGCAGGTCTTTGTCACCATCAGGTTCCGTCTGGGCGTAACGGTAGACCCTGTTGTTCAGTGACAGATAACCGTTCGTTGGGTAACCGAAGAGGATGACGGGTTGGCGGATTGACAACTCAGCCTCAAGACGCCTGGAGTCCTCATGAATGATCTCATCCCGCTGAAGAGTAGAGTTCCATTTCGTCTCGGAAATCGACCTTAAATCTGGTGCAGAGAGATTCAAGTCCACCCGTGAACGCAGTCTTGCACGCTGCGACTGCAAACGGAATCGGGTGCGATCGACACCCATATTCAGCTGGCGCACTCGGAAACTATTGCTAAGCGCTAAGTCTACCATTCCATCAAGCGTGAGATCCACAACCCTGCCCCGGACTTGGGCATGGACTGACTCACCAATCACCAGAGAGACGGCTAGAACCGCACAGATGACAAGCGATTGCAACTGTATCTTCCTCGAACCCATCTCGATATCTCCACTAGAAATTATTCTTCGACCCAAATACTCGGGTATACCCTTATATAAAGACACCCAAGCAACTATGGAATGTTAATGAATACTGGTATAGGCTGCTCACTCATTGTCCGCAGCGGCCCTACTCCATGATCACTTAACCTGGAAGCCTCAGTGATACATGCAGGTGATCGCCGACTCCTAGCAAACGAAGTGAATGAAAACCAAATGCCCAAAATCCAAGTTCGATGGCACGATTTCTCCATTCCGACCTATTGTCTGTCACTAGGTCAAGCGAATGAATCAGGTCATCCGTCTGCACGAAATGAAGATTCGCTTCATTAGCCGATAGGCCCATTAGGCGATAATCCTCTAGCATAGACTCATCAGGCGGCCTAAAAGCACTTGGATCAAGGACAATCACCGGACTAGCAGCTAAACGCAGCAACGGATGAATCATCTGGTATTCTTCGCGGATCTCATCCGGGACTGCATTTGTACTCGCAACATACAAGACGGCATAACCCATATAGATGAACGCGATCATGAGCGTGCCCCGGATGAGCATACGCTGGACCCTTCGGACGATTCCGCTACCAGGGATAATGACCCAAGCTCCTAGGAGTAAGAGCGGCACGGTCATAACCACCGCACAGACTAGGGATAGTGATGCGCCAAAGGCCCATGTGTGGTAGGAAAAGACACTACCCCTGACGAGTATCGCAAAGAGAGTGGCAACGAGAATACCCACCCCGATCACCCAACTCACTGATCGCCTTAGAAGGCCCTCGGGTTGATGAATCATCTCGACCCCGTCCTTCTATAATGCCACATGAATCAGATCACTCGATAGGAGGCACTGCCTCCATAAGTAGCTCAAAAGCTTGATTCAGTGCTCGCCCGCCAGGTCCTGAACCTGTGTACTTGCCTAGCCGCACGACCACAAGGTCATGAGTCGGAATGATAGTTGTACTCTGTCCACCAGCGCCTCTCATACTAAAGGTGCTCTCAGGCAGCCCCTGACTGCCCTGACCGTTCACCCAAAAGAACGCTCCACCATATTGGAGCCGCCCGTCCGAAACCCACGTCGGAGCGAGTGTTGAGGCGTATTCCACATAGCCTTCGGGCAGAATGCGCTCGCCATCCCACATGCCATCCTGCAGGTAAAGGTTACCGAGCCTGGCCCAATCACGTGCCGGCATAAATGCGAGCCCCTGACCAAGGAAGTTGCCCTGGGGATCCGTCTCAATGAGTCCATCCCTGATTCCAATTTTGTCAAAGAGATCATGCTGCGGAAACGAGTGATAGTCCTGCCCTCGGCCCTCCACCCCAAGACGAATGAGATAGCTAGTCAGAACTGGGTCAGTGTTCCTATAGCGCCCGATTGTATTGGGAGGCCACTCTTGCGGGCGTGTCGCAGCCCACTCGTAGGAATTCGATGTCGCTGTATAGAGATACAAATGATCAGCGTAGATATCGCGGTCATAGTCAGGATCACTAGGAGCATTGATCTTGATTCCGCTGGACATGCGCATGATGTCACCGATACGGATTTCTTGACGGGGGTCACCCGGCTCCTGCCATTCGGGTACGGGCGCGGATTGCCAGAGTTCATAGGTCCCTTGCTGAATCAAGACACCCATGAGCGTGCCGGTCAAACTCTTCGTCATTGACCAACTCTCAAGGGGAGTATGGATGTCGATACCTTCACCGTACCGCTCACCCAAGATACGGCCCTTATATGTGACTACGAGTCCAAGCGTACGCGCTTCGGCAGGACCGAATCCGATATCAAGAGCCTCTTCAACCTTCTCCATATCGATTTCAGATGGCCATGGCACATCGGAAAGAACGTCACCCATCGGCCAGGGAGTTGTTGCTGCAGGTGGCAGGTTGCGCTCCACAGCAGTCGGTGTGAAATGCACCGAGTCCTCGCCAATCCCATGAGCTACGCAGCCCTGATTCTCATAGCGCTTCGCAGTTCGAGTTACACCGTCGGAGAGCGTAAGGGCCACACGCTCCTGTTCGTAATCAACCACAGTGTCGACAACATGCGCGCGCTCATCGAATGGAGAGATGAACCCACCGACGTTGGCGGCAGCGTCAGCAGCATCCAAACCAGTAATGAAGACACCAGAGCAAAGAATCTTCGCGAAACCCGCAGTCTGATGGTGCAGCGCCTCACCCGGAGGAGGGTCGTACTCCGTGTTGAGTTCAAATGCTTGTGCACGTGCAATAAGCGACTCAGTAGAGCCATCCGCATTCGGGATTTCTTCTTCAACTACACCGCATGCTACGGACAAAAAGCAGGTGGAGAACAACAAGGTTTTCATAGATGAGGCTGTGCGCATACCACTGCTCCCAGTACTGGTGGACCCTGAACATATGCTGGGTTATAGCAGCGCGCGACGGACAGCTTATTCCAGTACGCCTTCCCCAGATGTCAACTGGGCAAGCTGTTCTCTCAGTGTCCCTAGGGTCATCACGGGAACAGCGATCTGATACCTAACCTCCTCGCCGTAATCCTCATGCTCGACAATAACCTCTAGATCGTCCAGTAGCCTTTGAAGACTCTCCACATGGGGATATGCGACTCGCACACTAACGTGGACACGCTTGATCTTTAGTTCAGTCGGGAGGGTTTGAAGCAGCAATTTGACTCCACCAGCATAAGCACGGGAAAGTCCACCAGTCCCGAGCTTTACGCCTCCGAAATAACGCGTGCAAACAGTGACAATCTCACCCACTCCAGAATGCAGTAATATAGTGAGCATGGGCCGACCAGCTGTTCCGTGGGGCTCACCGTCGTCGCTCATACCTATGTGTGCCGTACTCCCTGGGGGACCAGCTACAAAAGCCCAGCAATGATGGGTGGCATCAGGAAATAACTCCCTCACCGAGTCCACAAAAGCATTGGCAGCATTGGCGTCTGGGGCATGCGCTGCAGTGGTGATGAAACGACTACGCTGAATTAATTCCTCGACCCTGTAGATTCGTGAAGGAACAGCATAGCGGAGACCAGCGTCTGAACTCACTCGACTCAAGCTTCCATGTCAGCGTTCAGGTGTAACAGCTAGTCCGCTGACATACGATCCAGGAACTGCCGCTCTGAAGGGCTCAAATTACCAGCACCTTCAGACTCCACCTTGGCCAGAAGTCGCACGACTTCTCCTCTATTAAGCTCGTGCAATGACTCTAGAGCAATTCCCTTCCACCTCGCCGTAGCCAGGCGGTCCCCCACCATCCCTGTAGGTGATGCGTCGGAGTGAAGTTTCTTGTTAAAAGCTCTCTTGCCAGCCCCTTTCCGCCACCCCCACCATTTGATGAAAACAAATGCGAATGCGAGCCCACCGAGGTGTGCGAAGTGAGCCGTACGAGAAGCCGCAGACGGATTTACTCCAAAATATAGAGAAGCGAACACAAGTAAGGTGACGAGAAGCCAGGCCTCGATCGGTAGGATTCCCCATATGTAAATCCGCTCGCGCGGCCAGTACATTGCAAAGGCTAAGAACACGCCGTACACCGCTCCGGAAGCCCCAACCATTGGATGCTCCCGAGCAAATAGAAAGTGAAACAGTGCGGCGCCCAACCCGGAAAGGAAGTAAAGCCACAGGAACCCCTTCGCACCCAGTCTGTCCTCCACTCGGGGTCCGAAGAAGTAGAGGCCAATCATATTGAAAAGCAGATGCATGAAGCCAGCGTGTAAAAACATGTACGAAACCAGCGTCCAAGGCCGAACAAAAATGGCTGGCGGATAGAAACTGAGCTCCACAGGAGACAAGGGATACAGGAAGAACATCGCGACATTCGCGATGAGCAACTTTCGGACCCATGGTGTCATTGCGAGCATTTTGAACTCCTACCCCCTCCTAACCGCCAGGTGTCTCTCAGTCAAAACGACCTGATCCATTCGTATCGGACTCCTTTTCCTCTTCTTCCTGCGGAGCTTGCCAAAAGCCCTCATTGCCTGGGACCAAAGCAGCAATCTGGTTCGAATACAAGGCAGCGTTAAAGAGAATTTTGAAGGTGCCGAAGGGCTGTCCCCGCCACTGTGGGCGGAAGCCAAGCAACACGACTCGTCCATCTCCATACTGCACGTCGAGTGCGGCCGCATATCCCTGAACGTACTCTTCTCCAAGAAAGTACCCAGAGAGCAACGGGGAACCATTGGTATCATACTTGGCAAGCACATGCCCCTTGAACCCCTCCTCGGTGGAGAAAACAGGACTTGAACCCACGAAAATCTTCGACCGTTCGGGCATACCGCTCATCACTGGGTGAGACGGATCTACGAGTAACTCCACAATCGCACCACCTGCGAAATATTCGTCACGCTCCACTTCAGAAATCACGTTCCGGACCGGTAGGTGTAGTTCGTCAATCGCGAAGCTGCTCGAACCGTTAATCGTCACCAGCGTGCCGCCAGCCCTAACAAACGCATCAATCTCCCGCACCCCCTCAGCTCCCACTCCTCCTGCGTATCGGGGCGGAACTGAGCCATTTCCAAATCCGTTGATGATTTGGTTGCTACCCATATCTGCTAATACAATCACGTCGTAACGCGCTCTCAGATCCCCTGCTCGCACGTCCGCATTATAGAGGTTTACATGTTCGATCTCGTACATCTCCAGAATCCAGCGTGTCCACCCCTCGTCCATGCTCGCATTCCAAGGACGGTAGAGCCCGATTCGGGGCTTACGGATCATTGTTCCCGAAGCACTAGCTTGGCTCGCCTGCAACGCCAAATCACTAACGAGAGCACCCCGAGCATCCGCTGTCAGTCCTGTGACAACCCACTGCCCACTTGTTCCTGAAGAACCCGAGTCCGCCGCACTAGCACCAGGATTGAATCGTACACTCCCCCCCTCTCGCCATGCCTGAGAGAGAGCCTTGTAGGAATTATTCTGCGCTGGGTCGAGTATCAGGGCATCCCCTCTACCAGGTGAAGTTCCTGCTAGTGGTACGATCGCACGTGCAACCGGATTGCTGTCGAAGCCAACACCCGGAGGTGAGTCCCATGACTGGGCATCGAGAGCAGCATCCCAAGGCAAAGCTTCAGCGCGCAGATCTTCTAAGGCCTCCCTGACATCAACCCCTAGCGGAGTGCGCGCCTCCACCACCCGAACATCAAAGAGATAGGGAAGCGTCCATCCAGAAACATCATATGGCTGCTCCGGGGGGCCCTCTGGATATTCTCTAAGATCCGGATATTCCTGAACTGCAAAAAGTTGGCGTACAAAATTGGCATTCGGTTGGTTCATTGGGATCAGCCAACTTCCAGCTCTATGCGTTACTCCGTCTACCGTAACAGCCCTTGTAAGACGCTGAATTTCAATCCCATTAAAAGCAAGCCTCCGCAGCATCTCCACGGCAGCCACTGGATCTGGCTGGTTTTGAGAAATGAAATATCCGTACGGGGGACCAGAACTATACTGGTCAATAACATCACGGGCAGCCTGATACCGGTTAAATAACAGATCAGCCCGGTACTTTGCTGCAACGTCGAGCACTGAAATAGAGGCGGTCAGCATGTAATCGATTGCATCTCGGATCCGCCACCAGCCCCCTTGCCACGGGCTCGCATACAGTGATTCCGGGCGAAGATCACGAGCGTTCGCGGGGAAATCTCCGATCGTGTAGAACTGAGGCGTGGCATAGCGATACAGCGCTGTTTCGGTAAGCAAGGACGCTACGTTGTGAAAATTATTCGCATGATCCATGAAGCCCGGATACCAATTATCGAATCCGCTACCCATATGGACAGCACCCTCTTGGCCTCTCTCCTCTAGTGCTTGCGCCATCGCCATACCGATCAGATTTACAGTTCGCCACATGAGCGGGTGGACGTTCGGGCTGATTGGTTCAGCAAAAGGTGGAATCCAGATCCGAGTCGGGAATGGTGACGATTGGTGGTGATTGTAGATAATCTGTGGCTCCCAGTATCGGTCGATCCGGGTCACCACCCGCGACTCGATCTGGTTGATCATGTAGCCATCCCGATTGTTGTCGTGGCCGATGTACTTCTGATATAAGAAGGGGGCACCTGCAACCTCGTAAGATGTCCCGACATTGGACTTGTACCAGTCCGAAACCATCGTCTGCCCATCAGGATTGATACTGAACCAAAGCAGAAGAATCACATTGTCCAGGATGGCTGCAATTTCAGGGTTTGAGTCGCCGGTCACGAGATCATAAGCCAGCTGGATGGTGTGCTGAGCATGCGCGACCTCGGTAGCGTGCAGGCCACCGTCAATGTGAACGATCGCCTTACCGTCCATCGCGAGCTGACGCGCTTCCGGCTCAGTCATGTCTTCGGCAGGATACGCTAGCCTGTGTGCTATCTCACGGTACCTCTCCGCATCCCGCAGGTTCTCCGCAGACGAAATTAGAGCGATGTACCACGGTCGACCGTAACTCGTGCGGCCAACCTCCCTAAGCTCCACCCTGTCCGATACAGCGGCTAGCTGCTGAAAATACTCGAGAGACTGCTCGTATGTCGCGAGTTCGAAATCGGTACCGACAGGAAAGCCGAGAACAGATTCAGGCGTGGGAATCTGTTGGGCCTGTATGGGAAGACCGAGAAGTGCTACAACTGCGAAAAGACGAAGCGGACGCATACGGGGACTCCGAATCTATGGTCTCAGCAATGGTGTGAGAGGGACCAGAAAGTGAGCAGTGAAAGCCAGGAGGTCCAGGCCCTGTGAGATTATCTTGGCGACCTGCCCAAAACGTAAGGAAGGTCTTCCCTTGTTCCCCAATCTCGCCAGGAACCATCGTAAAATTTTGTTTCGTAACCCAGCAACCTGGCAGTGAAGTATGTGAAGCTCGCCCTCCATCCTACCATGCAGTAAGCGACGACTGTGTCACCTTCCTCCGCACCTGCAGAGACAAAAAGCTCTGTTAGCTGGTCAAGATCATGTACCGTTGGTGATTGCCTGCTTACCACGAGTTCTTCCCAATACATCTGGGCCGCGCCTGGGATATGACCCGGATGTGCGGTTCCACCCAAGCCCCCATCCTCGCCGGTGTATTCGTTGTCTGGCCTTGCATCGACGAGCGCAGTACGTGGGTCAGCTAGTCTCTGATGAATCCAATCAGCGGTAACAAGAATATCATCCTGCGCCGTCAGGGAGATGGAGCCTCGATTGAACGTCGGTGCCTCAATTGAAATCTCATGCCCATCCTCCTGCCATCCTCCGAAACCACCGTCCAGCATAGAGACACTACCCCGGAGCCCCACGACTTCGAGAGTCATAAATACCCTTGCAGCGAAAAGAGGATTCGAAGCATACACGACGATATGCTGACCCCCTGAAACTCCGCCCATTTCTAGTGCGTCATTGATCTCAGCAAGCGAACGCATTTCCGTGCCCCACGCAGGGTCCCCTTCCCATACGATCTGGTTCATGTCAAGAAAATGTGCCCCTGGAATGTGTCCAGCCTCATAACGACTTCTCTGCATATCAGCGTGCAAAATCACCACTTGGGGATCAGTCAGATGATCACTCAGCCAGTCTGCCGATACGAGTAGGCCGGGGATTTCTTGGGGTGGCTGCGGCAGAGCCAGCCAAGAAGCCAGAATCACCACGAGTAAGGATTTCGTCATCTCTTCTTTCCTCCAATCTCCCAATCATCTAACCAGCTAAGGGATGACGCTTGGTAGATATCATAAGATGCCAGCAGGTTAAGCAAGGTTATCATCTAGTCAACGTGGTGCGAGTCTTTCATGGCTCACTCCCCGATGAGGGAATTTGATACACCGTACGCATCTCGATCTGAAACGTGACGTGTGAGATATCATAGTTAGCCATCCGAGTACGGACCTCGTCCAGGATATTTGTATGCTGAGCGGGATCATCGATGACCCCATGAGCAGAAAGCGCAACGAAGCCACTCGTTAATGTCCAAACATGTACATCATGGACTTCATCCAGCCCCTCGATACTCCTGAGCGCATCCAGTACTACGTCCATGTCGACATGTGTGGGTACTGCCTCAAGAAGTACCTCAGCTGCTTCGCGTACTAGCTTCCACGCGCCGAATAGGATCAACAAGGCAATGACCCCAGAGATAATCGGATCTGCCGGAGTCCAGCCTGTGGTAACGATGATTACCCCAGCAAAAATTGCACCCACGGATCCCAGCAGGTCTCCAAGGACGTGTAAATAAGCTCCGCGCACATTGAGATTATTGTGTGCGTGTGACCGCAACAGTACTGCACCTACCACGTTCACCCCCAAACCAAGCACCGCGACACTCAACATGATGATCCCATTGATCTCGACCGGTGAGCGCAGTCGCTGCCAAGCCTCTAGCAAGATGAGACCAGCGATTACCAGTAACGTCGCCCCATTGATTAGGGCTGCAAGAATCTCTAGGCGCACATAGCCGAAAGTCTTCATCTTGCTTGGCGGTCGCTGAGCAAGCCTCATCGCGAACAGTGATAGTGAGAGCGCCGCCACATCTGTAAACATGTGACCCGCATCCGCGAGGAGCGCCAAGGACTTTGAAAGGACTCCACCAATGATCTCGGCGACCATAAAAATCAAAGTGATCGCGAGAACCCATTTAAGGCGCCCTACTTCCTTGTGCCGAGAAATCCCACCGATGTCAGAATGGTGGTAATGTCCATTCATATCCTGCTCACCTCTAGTGAAGACCTCCGAAGAATAAACGTGACCTCGATGTATCTCTCACGATAGCGTGGCCGGCCTTCTCGAACCGTTGATACACGAGCCTGGATAGATATCTGGGCTTCACTTTAGCACCCACGAGGCCTGATTTACCTTGATTACCCCAAAGCAATACAGCGAGTCCACATCGAACTAACGCATATGACACAAACAGCGAACCCCCTCCTGTCTGGAGGTTTCCGAATTCCGTTCAACCGAATTCGTGCAGAACATATCGAGCCTGGTATCAGGCAGTCGCTTCAAGAAGCTCAAGCCGACATCGACCAGCTTACGTCTAACACGTCAGAACCAACCTGGGATAATACCATTGGATACTTAGAGTTGATCGGAGGGCGGCTTAGCGAACGGATCGCACCGTCTACTCACCTTGTATCCGTTTCAGAGACGCCGGAACTCCGAGAAGCCTATAACACGGTTCTACCCGAGATATCAGCGTTTTGGTCGAGTTTGCCCCTCAACGGATCACTCTGGGAGAGGGTGAAGGCTTACGCCGAATCCGAAGAGGCCGCTCAGCTCATGGGAGTCAAGAAACGGCATCTTCAGAAAACTGTCCAGGATTTCATACGCGCTGGCGCAGATTTGGAGAAAGATGGAAAACAAGAACTCATGGAACTCAAAATTGAGCTCGCTCAGCTTGAGCAGAGGTTTAGCGAACATGTCCTGGATGCGACTGCTGAATATGAACTGATTGTCACTGATGAAGCCCGGCTTTCTGGTGTGCCAGAGGCGATGCGCAAGCGCGCAGAGGCAAAAGCGAAGGAAAAAGGGACTGTGGGATGGCTTCTGACGCTTGACTACCCCTCAGTCGAACCAATCGTGAAGTACTGCGATGACCGAGAGCTTCGACGCGACATCCACACTGCTTTAGTGACCCGATGCCGAGATGGAACGTTCGACAATCGACCCCTTCTAGCCCGCATTCTAAGACTACGAGATCGTATCGCCGAGCTTTTGGGTTATGACGGTTTTCCGGACTACGTCCTTGAAGATCGCATGGCGAAGACCGGGGCGCATGCAATGTCATTCGAGCGAAATCTAATAGAACGCACTCGTCCTTTCTGGGCTCGTGACGCAGGTGAGCTTCGTACTGCCGCTGCACACCTCGGTATCGAAGAACTCAAACCATGGGACACTGCTTATGTAGCAGAGAAACTTAGAAAGGAACGCTATGACATCGATGACGAAGCCCTGAGGCCTTATTTCCCCCTACCACAGGTCCTCAAAGGAATGTTTGAGGTCGTTCGTATGACCTTCGGTTTTAGCGTAACAGAATTGGATATTGAGGAAGTTTGGCACCCTGATGTTCGGTATTATGAGATTTTTGATGAGTCAGGGGAGAAGATGGGTGCCTTCTATACTGACTGGTTCCCACGGAAGGAAAAACGCCAAGGAGCGTGGATGAATCACTTCATCACTGGGGGACCACGCAATGGGGGGTTTGCCCCCCACCTCGGCGTAATCTGTGGAAACTTCACACCTCCCGATGGAGATGAGGCAGCACTCCTCACGCATCGGGAAGTTGAGACCATCTTCCACGAGTTTGGGCACCTCCTACATCACTGTACATCCCGAGTGGAGATACCTTCACGGGCTGGCATAAATGTCGCCTGGGACTGGGTCGAACTACCGAGCCAACTCATGGAAAATTGGACTTGGGAGAAAGAGGCCCTCTACTTGTTCGCTCGTCACCATAAGACAGGAGATACCCTACCGGAGCAGCTCTATGAACGTATGATCGCTGCCCGCCGCTTCATGGGCGGTTGGTCTCAGATGCGGCAGCTCGCCCTAGGGACCGTCGATCTTGAACTCCACGAGGAACTAGCGCCTCAACTCAGGACAGGTGCAGCGAGCTACTCCGAAGAGGAAGTGGACCTAGTCCAGGGAGATCTCGTTATGGAATTTGGCCGTGAACGCTTCGAATCGTTCGTGATTGGACCACACTTCGCGGAGCTTCATATTCTGCCGGTATTCACTCACCTTTTCTCTGGAGGATACGCCGCAGCTTATTACAGCTACCTCTGGTCTGAGGTGTTGGATGCAGATGTTTTCACCCGTTTCCGCGAGGAAGGAATCTTCAACCGCGAAACCGGTCAAAGTTACGTAAAATCAATCCTTTCACGTGGGGATTCAGCCGAGCCCGGAGCCCTGTTCAAGGAATTCATGGGACGTGACCCAGATCCGGCAGCTCTTTTAGATCGGAACCTCGGCCCCGAACCTGCCTAGAAAAGTATATGACCAAACTATCTTCGATCATCGCAGTAGCCATACTCACTCTAAGTCTAGGCTCCTGCGATAGCACCGCCCTGGCCTACGGAGATGTGAACAGCATCATCGCAGTCATGCGCCCAGAGCTATGGGACGAGGTCTCTGAAGACGTATACTCTGCCCTTGAGCCGACGATTCGGACGATACGTGATGAGAAAACCTTCACCGTCACATACCAAGACCCGCTTGGTGATCTTTGGGGGAATCTACGCCGGTTCCGCCAGATGCTCTTAATCGGAACTTCACAGGACACTTGGATCCAAGAAGCTCTAGGACGCGGTAGTGAAGGCTCTTCAATTACTAGGGTTGGCATCCATCAGGTAGAGAACGTCTGGGCACGGGGCCAGCGGGTCACTGTCGTACTCTTGCCAGATGGCGGAGGTCTCGAGGAACTAACTCCACACCTTGCTGAAGTTCATGAGTTACTCGATGAGCAGTTCCGGACATACGCGGTAAACAGAATGTATATGTCGGGGGCTGACACGGCGCTCGCGGACACTTTGGCTATCGAAGCTGGGTTCAGCCTCATTCTGCCAATGGTATACAGGTGGCATCAATCGGACTCGGTATTCCTTTTCCGGAATGACAATCCCGACCCTTCTGAACTGATTCGCCAAATAGGAGTCACTTGGAAAACTCCTATCCCATCGGCTATGCAAGAGGAAGGAGTCCTAGGATGGCGCTCAGAACTCGTAGATGGCCACTACTCTGAACCTCAAGACCATGCTCTGGAAAATGCGTCCTCAGGACCGATTGAACACCTGGGAAATAATGGCTACCAAGTGCAAGCCGAATGGAGGAACCCGCCGGACCGTGGCTGGCCAGCAGGAGGAGTGTTCATTACCCGAGTAATCGTTTGTGAGAACCAGAACCGAAGTTACCTGTTGGACTCGTGGCTGTATGCGCCTGGAAAAGAAAAGTACGAATATATGATTCAGCTGGAGACAATCTTAAATTCTTTCCAATGCGGTTCTGCCTGAGGAAGAAAGTCCACATGTAAGATTGGTGGAATCTTCAGTCACAAAGCGATAACTACCGACCCGACTGCATTAATTATTGTCGCCTTGGCAACATTTTACGTTGTAATTCCCGATTGCTTCGTATAGGGCTCCCGTAGTGATTGGCATCTCCCGTCAGGCTCGGTAGAATGGATGCTTCTTGATCCTAGCCGCCTCCGGAGTAGCACGTAGTGAGCTTCGTCCATCTACATACGCACTCCGAGTTCTCGTTACTTGATGGCGCTAACCGGATCGGAGACCTGGTTCTAAAGGCCAAAGAGTATGAGATGCCAGCACTCGCGCTCACCGACCACGGATGCATGTTCGGTTCCTGGAGCTTCCATAAGAAGGCATCTAGCGAAGGGCTCAAGCCTATCATTGGTATGGAGGCATACGTTGCTCCTGGGGATCGACGGGAGCGATCCAAGTCCGGTGTTGGAGGACGTGCGTACTACCACCTGGTACTGCTCGCTCGTGACCGGATTGGCTACCAGAACCTCCTTAAACTCTCTTCGGTCGGATACACAGAGGGTTTCTACCACAAGCCACGTGTCGATCGAGAAGTCTTAGCCCGCCATCAGGAAGGCATAATTGTTAGTTCAGCATGCCTAGCTAGCGAAATTGCACGCCACCTTGATGTAGATAATTGGGCTGCAGCCAAAGAGACAGCCGAATGGTACGCAAACGTTTTTGACGGACGCTATTATCTTGAAGTGCAGGCGCACGATTCTGAAGGACAAGCAGAAGCTAACAAGAAGATCTTCACGTTAGCTGACGAACTCGGCCTCCCTGTGGTTGCCACGAACGATGCGCATTTTTTGCGACCAGAGGATCATGAAGCCCACGACGTCCTCCTCTGCATTGGGTTAGGTAAGGATCGTGACGACCCCAAGCGCATGAAATACGACAAGGGCCTCTATTTTAAGAGTGCTGAAGAGATGACATCGCGGTTCCCTGATCGACCCGATGTTATTGAAAACACGTTAAGAATCGCTGATGAAGTCGACCTCGTCTTTGAGAAAAAATACCACCTACCAGAATTCCCTCTTCCGGATAAGTACTCTGATCCAAATGACTACTTAGAACAGCTAGCGATCCAGGGAGCGAAGAAGCGCTACGGCGACCCACTAACGCCAGAAGCCCAGACAAGACTCGATTATGAAATTGGGGTGATTAAGGGCACAGGTTATGCCGGATATTTCCTGATCACCCAGGATTTCATTCAGTGGGCTCGCGACAATAACATCCCAGTCGGACCAGGTCGGGGCTCAGCTGCAGGATCACTCGTCGCTTATGCGCTCGGCATCACTAACCTGGATCCACTCGAGTTTGGACTACTCTTTGAGCGGTTCCTGAACCCGGAACGGATTTCGATGCCAGATATAGACATCGATTTCTGCTACGAACGTAGGGGTGAGGTCATTGAATACACCCGGCAAAAATACGGGGAAAATGCGGTTGGTCAGATTATCACATTCGGAACAATGAAGAGTCGCGCTGTCATTCGTGATGTGGGGCGCACACTCGGATTTGAGCCTTCTGAAACTGACCACATTGCCAAGTTAATCCCGAACCAGCCTGGCAGTGCCTTCACGGTCCAGGAAGCAGTCGACAAGCTCAAGGAGGTCAAGAGCTTATACGAGTCTGACAGCCGGCATCGACAGCTCTTCGATTACTCGATCACTCTGGAAGGGCTTGCTCGTCACGCGTCGGTTCATGCTGCTGGAGTGGTGATCGCACCGGGGCCGCTCGATGACTACGTCCCAGTCAGCGTCCAACCTGGGAAGAACGGCAACGGCACCAGTGCGATGTCCGTTACCCAGTACGACATGAATGGCCTAGAAGAGGTTGGGATGCTCAAGATGGACTTCCTGGGCCTCAGGACACTTACTGTTATCCATGACGCAGTAGAAATGGTAAGGGAGAGATGTGGAAACCTTAGTAATCCCGATAACGAAGAAGTCTATGATACAGTAGACGACATACCATTAGATGATCGCGCGGTATACGAAATGCTGGCTCGCGGCGGGACTTCCGGCGTCTTTCAATTCGAGTCTAACCTCGCGAACGATAAACTCCGGGCGATGAGGTGTGACTGTTTCGAAGACTTGGTCGCGACCAACGCCCTGATCCGGCCAGGCCCACTCGACTCTGGTATGACCGATGTCTACATCGACCGCAAGACAGGCAAAACAGATGTCACATACCCACATCCTGACCTAGAGAACATTCTCAAATCAACCCACGGAGTGATCGTCTATCAGGAACAACTGATGCGGATCGCGTCCGAACTTGCCGGCTTCACGCTAGGGGAGGCAGATGTACTCCGTAAGGCTGTGGGGAAGAAAATCAGCTCTCTTATCAAGGAAGAACTCAAGAAATTTGTTGACCGTTGTGTTGAGCGAGGTGTCGACAAGCTGATTGCGATTGAACTTGGGACTCAAATTGAAACCTTCGGTCGGTACGGTTTCAACCGAAGCCACAGCGCAGCGTACTCACTGATTTCCTACCACACAGCTTGGCTGAAGGTGCACTACCCGGCGGAGTTCATGGCTGCGATCCTGTCGTCGGCAATCGACAACACCGATAGTGTCGTAAAGTATATCGGTGCATGCAGGGACTTGCCGCGCTATGTGCCCGGCCTTAAGGAGCCCATTGAAGTCCTCCCCCCGAACCTAAATGAGTCGGGATGGAAATTCATCGTTACGGAAAGCGGGAAGATTCGGTTTGGATTGGGTGCGGTCAGGGGGGTCGGACAGGCGGCGGTCCGTTCAGTTATCGAGGCACGTCCAAATGGGAGATTTAGTTCGCTCTTTGAATTCCTTGAGCGTATTGATATCCGCTCCCTTAATAAACGAGCGTGCGAAGCATTGATTGCTGCGGGCGCAATGGATGAGTTTGGAGGCCGAGCACAATTATTAGAAAGCCTCGATACCGCATACGGTGAAGTACAAGCACGTCAGTCAGAAATTGAATCAGGACAAGGATCTCTGTTCGGAGACACCTCGTCTCTTCCCCGAGCAGAACCACCACTCCGAGAGGTTCCTGAATGGGCTGAACAGGACCGGCTTGCCCGTGAAAAGGAAGCTCTGGGATTTTTCATCTCAGGGCATCCCTTAGATCATTACCGAGATGTAGTGGAGGCCTTTGGGCCCGTCTCAAGTAACACTCTTGTTGAACACGCAGGACATACCGTTGACTTGCCTTGTGTTGTCACAGCAGTAGCGAGGCAGATTTCTCGACGTAACAACTCAGAGTGGGGCAAGATCACGGTAGAGGACTTTCAGGGAACCGCGACAGTCCTAGCTTTCGGCGAAATGTGGCAAGAACACAAAGATGTACTCCGACAAGACGCTGTCGTCCTACTCTCAGGAAAAGTGAGTGGCCGGGAACGTGATGAAGATGACCCTCCGATCTTCTTAGATTCAGCTCGGCCCCTTGAGGAGCTTACGGGGAGCGGAGAACTATCTGTAAAGATCGAGCTGGACGTTGGATCGGATGTGACAGAAGAAGCCTTCGAGCAAGCAAAGCAAGTGCTTACTGCCTGCCCAGGGGCGTCGCCCGTTTTGGTGCAAGTTGGGTTGGGCAACGGTGCCCCAGCCCCACATTTCCGATCTCGATCCCTTAAGGTCAGCGCAAATAGTCAAACCCTTCAAGAACTCCGCAAACTCTTTGGTCATGGCAAGATCAGACTAGTCAGGACAGTAGGGCCGAGCTCAGAGTTCGTCGCTGGTCTGTGAGAAAACAGGCGAATCCACATACGGCCGTTACCCTTCCAATCAGCACTAATCCCTGGGAAGTTATGACCCTTTCCATATAAAAATGGCGAACCAACAATCCCAAGTGGACCAACAAGTATGAGCCAAACTGGCAGCACTCAGATCTCAAAGATATCGAAAAAGATCCTAGAAGAGCTCGATATCGAGGATACCAACCTCGGAGGGTTTGCGGGCACTTGGATGGGATCAGGTCTTGATCTAGACGTCTACTCCCCTATCGATGGATCTCGCCTCGCCACTGTGACTCAGGTTACTGAAGACGAGTATGACCAAGTGGTCACCCGAGCGCAGCAAGCATTTCTGGAATGGCGTAAAATACCAGCACCGAAGCGTGGTGAGGTAATCCGACAACTTGGGAATCGGCTCCGCGAGAACAAACATTCTCTTGGTGCCTTGGTCACTCTAGAAATGGGAAAGATCAAGGATGAGGGGGAGGGTGAAGTTCAAGAAATGATTGATGTCTGTGATTTCGCGGTAGGACTCTCCCGTCAGCTTTACGGCCTCACAATGGCAAGCGAACGACCCGACCACCACATGCGAGAGCAATGGCACCCTCTCGGTATCGTGGGGGTGATCACGGCCTTCAATTTTCCTGTGGCAGTGTGGAGTTGGAACGCTGCGATTGCTGCAGTTTGCGGCGATGCCACCCTATGGAAACCAGCTTCAGGCACACCATTAACTGCACTGGCTGTAACAAAGATTGCTGCAGATGTCTGCATCGAGAATAAAGTGGACCCAGCTATTTTTTCTCTTGTGGTTGGTAAGGGCTCTACCGTGGGTGACCGTCTACTACATGACAGACGCCTCCCCTTAATATCGGCCACAGGATCCTGCCGCGTTGGTGAGCGGGTCGCCGAGGTTGTCGGGAAACGCCTCGGTCGGACCATACTAGAGTTGGGAGGTAATAACGCGATCATCGTGACGTCTAGCGCCAATCTGGATTTGGCCATCCCTAGCATTTTGTTTGGGGCGGTTGGAACAGCGGGACAGAGGTGCACGAGTACACGCCGTATCATCGTGCACCGGAACATCCGGGACGAACTTGTTACACGGCTAGTAAAAGCCTACCGGAGTGTCCGGATCGGAGACCCGACAGATGATGAGACACTTATGGGTCCGCTTGTAAACCAACAGGCAGTGGATGACCTCCTCGAAGCTCGAAGCAAACTCTTGGAAGAAGGAGGAGAGATCATCTATGGTGGTACACAACTCGTGGGCGACAAATACCCCGGTGGCCTCTACGTCACACCATGCATCGCTGTAGCTGAGAACCACTACGAAATTGTGCAGACGGAGACTTTTGCACCGATTCTATACATTATCGATTACGGATCTTCCGACGCCGGACCAGCACAGGCAATCGATGAGGTACAGGAGGCCATCGAACTCCATAACGCTGTGCCACAAGGACTCTCTTCAGCAATCTTCAGCGAGAGCTTCCGAGAAGCAGAGTATTTCTTATCTCACCGGGGGTCAGATTGCGGTATCGCTAATGTGAATATCGGTACATCCGGCGCTGAAATCGGTGGGGCCTTTGGAGGAGAAAAGGAGACGGGAGGTGGCCGTGAATCTGGCTCAGATGCCTGGAAAGCCTATATGCGTCGCCAAACTAATACCGTGAACTGGAGCACAGAGCTTCCTCTAGCTCAGGGCCTCTCGTTCGAGGTCGACCAATAGAGAGACCTGGACGCTTGGCTGACCACTATCTCCACGTCGCCCTAATCACTGAGGTCTTCTTCGATGATCCTACCGGAGAACGACTTCAACGGGCACTCGTCGATGCGCAGTCCCGAGGTGCTGACCTAGCTCTCCTACCTGAGATTCCATTGAATCGATGGTCACCTGCATCTAAACAAGCAATCGATGAAGACGCAGAAGAGTTAGGCGGATGGCGCCAGGTCCTGATGGCCGAAGCAGCTAAATCAGTTGGAATCGGCCTTGTAGGAGGAGCGATTATCCGAGATCCAGATACTGGGATCCGCTACAACACTGCCCTTCTCTACGATGGCAACGGAGTTTGCCACGCCCGTTACCGCAAAATCCATCTTCCAGAGGAGGAGGGATACTGGGAAAAAAGCCACTATATGCCTGGCACCGAACCACCTCGGGCCATCCCTGACATCTTCTCTCTCACAGTGGGACTGCAGATATGCTCTGACGTCAACCGTCCACAGGGGTTTCAGATCTTATCATCTGAAGGGGCCGAGGTCGCTTTCGCACCTAGAGCGACTCCACCTGAAACATACGAACGTTGGCAACTCATTCTTCGCGCGAATGCAATCATGAGTGGAATGTACGTACTCTCAACGAACCGCCCGCGGCCAGAGGGTGGAGCACCTATCGGTGGCCCCTCCGTCGCAATTGATCCATTTGGGCATGTGATAATGGAGACCAACGATCCCATCGCTGTAGTAAGACTCAAACGCAGCATGGTGGAACAAGCCAGCAGGGATTACCCAGGTTATCTGGATCGCTTCCCAAACATCTACGCTAAAGGGTGGCTCAAGCTCACAGAGTAATCTGATTGCCAGACTGAGGCCTGCAGGAATCCAAACCCTTCGTCACTACATCGACATTTAATAGTGCGGACACCCGGCCCTCAAGAACTCGGCTCAATGCTCTCCAATTTGGGTGCTATACGGTCCACTCTGTACAAACCGATCCTGTAAATAACTTCGTCACCTGCAGAACGCGCCCACCGATCTGAAGCTCCAGTGCCAATCGTCACTATAGCAAGGGCATTACCGCTTTGGTCGTATGCGGTTGTAATAGCCCCCTGATCCATAACTGCAAGAGAGTCTCCCCCCTCAAGGAATCCAACGGCTAAAAGATTGGCCAATTCCGACAGGACCCCGTTCACAGCGGAGGAATTCGTCTCGCTTCCATCATCGAAGGTCCAAAGACTGTCTCTCCTGACCAGAGTGTATTCGTCAGTATCACGTTGGATCTCTACTCGGGTAACCGCAGCCGTATCGACTCTAGCCACCGTTTTACTACGCCATTCGTTGGGTGATCTACGGATATGGGTTCGAAGATCCCCCTCAAGGATATAGACTTCATCCTCGTCTGGGAGTCTCACGTAGTTGGTCGAAGATCTCGGGCCCGTATCACCCACCAGCATTGTCTTGGTCGCACCGTCTAGATCGAATTCGATTGACCATCCGGCGGCCGCTGATACTCCCATACGATCATGGTTGTCAGGGTTGGACGCTACCAGATCACGAACGTCAAGGGTCAACATCGCGGCCCAGAAGCGAAAAACAGTCGCGGAATCCGCCTGATACCCGTTCACAGCCCAGTCATCGACTCCACCTGACAACTCTGAGTTATAATCCGGGCCATTCATGCGGACTGACGTAACCGATACTTCTGAGATATCGTCAAAAAAGGTGGCGATATCTCCCGTAGCGTTCCTTCTTCCATCTCCCTGACTCGAAAACAGTGCCGCGACAGCCCAAAGTCCAGCTACAACGACCAGGGCACCGACCAACGTCTTAAGTGTTTTCTCGCTCATGCCACGACTTCCTTCCATCGAGACTCAGCACGACGTTTTCGGCCGGTAACCCGGTAAACCCCTATAAGAACAAACAGGAGAGGGACTCCGACCAAATTCACCCACTTCAGCATCCGCTTACCATAATCGGAGGTGAATACAAAAGTCGGTGGTGTCCGGTCTTGGGAACGAATCCGAATTAAGGATTCGTCTTGGGCCAACCAGTCGATCGTATTGGCAAGAAAGATCAAGTTGGACGGATTGCCCTGCAGAAACTGAAACTCGGTAAAGGTTGCATCACCCACGATGATAATCCTCCCCCCTGTCTCACCTTCATCTGGAGTAAGTGCAACCGCTAGGGTACGCACACCTAGTTGATCCGGTGTGGCGGCCCACTCTTGATCAGGGGCGATTGACTCCATCGGAGCGCGTGTGATACCGGATGGCGTGGTTTGCCAAAGGGGTGTTACCTGAGTTGTATCTGTTATCTCCAGTTGAGCAGCCCATGCAAAGGTGACCGCGTTAATGCCGGAGGTGGTCGCGTGATCTGAAGCTGGAATCGCAATAGGCCATAAGGGATAGGGGGCTATCACATTGAAGAGTCCCTGGCGCCCCATGGACACATTCTCACTTGATTGAAGATCCGCCACCACACTCCCTGATAATTCCACACCGCGATCGCTCAACATGGACTCGAGGCCAGATCGTACAGGCAATGGATTTGGCGTTTGCGGGTTGAGGAGAATCGACTCCATCAATAAAAGTGCAGCACCACCCTGGTCTACATATTCTTCGATACGCTGCACGGCTAAGCTGTCCAGGGTAGTCGTCGCACCTGCCACAATAAGCACTGCCGTTGAATCACCTGAAATCATCGAACCCGATTCACCTGCAATAGCTACCGAACTAATCTCGTAACGGTCGCCTAAGCTTTCGCGAAGTCCAGGAATATCATCTAACCCTTTCGTATCAAAGCCCTCAACAAAGTTGACTTTAGGGCGGGCTTCCGTCGTCATGCGATAGATCGCTGATGCTAAACGAAACTCCAGATCGTCAGTACGTGTGATGAGTGGCATGACTTCCTCGTCATCCGCATAAGTCATCGCGAGGCCGTAGTAACCTCTCCGGATCTGGAATTCGTCATCCCTTAGGACATTGAATTCAATTGGGAAAATACCAAAAGCGGACGCTTCACTTGCTGCATCTTCATCATCATCGGGATTCAGCTCACTCACCACCACACCACCACCCGAAGCTGCCCGCATATCTGCAAGCAAATCCCGAACGTCCCGGAGTTGGATCTGAATTTCAGGAGGTAGTTCTGCGGAAGCATACAACTTTATCTGGACAACATCGTCGATCTCACCAAGCAAATCCTTTGTCCCCTCGGAGAGGGTATAGAGATTCTCAGCAGTTAGATCGAGTCGGCCTCGAATATAGCTTCCAAGTAAATTGGCCATTAGCACTAAACCGATGAAAACTGCGGAACCTAATCGTAGTCGCTTAAACTCAGGTCGAATGTGGCTCAACCGTTCTCTGCTCACCGCTCCAACAGCTAACACTAGGAATAGAGCGGTGGTAGACACGAAGTAGAGGACATCCCGAAGATCGACGACACCCCGTGCCACATTTTCAAAGTGACTGACTACTGAGAGCCGTGCGAGTGCACCCGAAAGCGCAGGAGGCAAGCCAATCTGCACTACCGGCACACCGATCAAGAACAGTACAAAGCTTAGCGCGGCAGCAATGATGAATGCAGTGATCTGGTTACGTGTCATACTGGAAGCCCAGATGCCAATCGCTACCAATTGGCCAGCAAGCAGTGCAGCACCTACATACTGAGCAGTCACGATCCCAGGATCAGCTTCTGATGCCATCAGCATTCCGATCGCTGTTGGCACGGTACCAGCAAGCGCAATGAGAACAAAAATCCAATTGCCTAAGAACTTCCCAGCAATGACCTCAGCCTCAGAAAGGGGCTGGGCCATCAACCATTCAAGGGTTCCTCCCCGCCGCTCTTCTGCGAGTGTGCGCATCGTTGCTGCCGGAACGAAGACCGCAAACAAAACAGGTAGCAAATCGAAGAGAGGCCTCATCGAAGCCAGGTTCGACGCATACATATTGCGGAAACCCAGAAAGAGAGAGATCCCCAGAAACGCTACCACCAAGACGTAAGCAGTGGGTTGATCGAAGTATCCACGCACCTCGTGCCGAGCAACAGTCCAGATTCTTCGCATCACGAGTCCCCCTCGATCCCGGGATCCTCCGGCGAAGCCAGTAACTGAGGATTTCCTTCCTCTAATCCCTCTGAAGTGAGATCACGGAACACTTGTTCGAGACTGGCACGCTCACGATGCAATTCCCATAGCATCCAATTGTTGTCACGTGCAACCGAGAAAATCTTCGGCCTAAGGTCCTCTTCTGTGATTACCTCAAGCACGACACGGACACGGCCTTCAACTTCTTCGACTGTGTGACCGGAGACACCAGACAGGCCAGACAGGGTTTCTGTGACACCAGAACCTTGAGCCTCAACAATATAGCGGGTTGTTCCACTTTGATTGGCAAGAAGATCTTGGACACTTCCGATCGCGGCGAGTGCCCCGCGACTGAGGATAACCAAACGCGAACATGTTGCCTCGACTTCCTGCATGACATGCGTACTCAGCAGAACGGTCCGCTCTTTCCCGAGGCTACTCACAAGCCGCCGAATTTCGACCCGCTGGTTCGGGTCTAGCCCTTCAGTTGGCTCATCTAAGATCAGGATTTCTGGACGGTGTAGGATAGCTGCAGCCAATCCAATCCTTTGGCGATAACCCTTCGAACACTCACCTACGGGCCGATAGAATACAGCGGCGAGAGCGGTTTCCTCCACCGCACTTGCAATGCCCATACGGGTGTCGTCTAAAGACAAGCCTCGGAGGTCAGCCACGTGCTGCAGGTAGTCAGCGACCAGCATCTCATCATACAGTGGGTTCGCTTCAGGCAGGTACCCTACTCGACGTTTTGCTTCCGTGAGGGCCTCAGTGATTGGTGTTCCATCGAATAGAACCTCACCCTTATCAGGCTGAAGAGTACCTGTAATCATCCTCATTGTCGTCGTCTTCCCAGCCCCGTTCGGTCCAAGGAACCCGACGACTTCACCGCGGTCGACACTAAAACTCAAATCGTCGACTGCAATCACAGAGCCGTAATTCTTGCTTACGCCATTAACTGCAATCATTCGCACTCCCGAAAACAGTAAAGCCACGCCGGGCTATCGCTCGACGTGGCGGCTGGCACGAGGGACCCAAATGGCCGGTTGAGCGAGTAACCAAAGTCAGTCTTCTAACCGCCCTAAGAATGAAAACAACCCATCCTAATAAGGATCCGATACTCTAAGAGTGCCCTAGGAAGTTGTCCACACCTGCTTCAATGTAGCGATGTTTATCACTACACCCAGAAATTAACTAAGTAACTGATAATTCCAGCCCACACAGATAAACCTAGCGGAATCTTCAGCCCCTACTCGGATGAACCTCGAGCAATCCTTCCCTCCTGCCACTATCTAGGCCGAGAGCCTCCTTCTCCGCGACCTCCTTGGTTTACGACCGCTATTTAGATGACCAAGGTGTCTCCATGTCTCACCTCGCCTAAGCATATAGATCGTGCTCGCTGATACACTGAGTTCTTTAGCCCAATCAGCTCCGGACATTTTCCAACGATCAGCCTCCTCATCCCAATCATCCAAAACCTGTCGAGCTACCTCTTCAGTTAGTTCTGCATGGGGAGAATTCTCTCCTCTCAACCAAACATTCGAACCTAACCAGCGATCCACTTTCTGGATCGGTCCCGGTATCTTCCGTCCGGTGTGTCCCAAGCAGTAGTGGCGGACCTGGTCAACCGAAAAACCAGGATATAGCCTAGCGATCTCGGCATATAAGCAACCCTTTTCAGCTAAGTCTCTCCACTTTTTAACGAGGGTGACTTCGGGCTTCGGCATTCGTTCGATCTCCCTGGATTCATCAGTTTTGTTTGCTGTTTCAGCCTGCCTTATACCATCCAACACTATGAAGTTCCGATCATAATAGGATCATTCAAAGAGGGTGGGAGAGAGGCCCTCCCACAGACGGCAGGAATCCGACAGAACTCCGGTGCATATCACCCCAGGAAACTAGGTGGGAGATATGCCTTGATTCATGAAATGCTCGCGAAATTTCGCAATTTTTGGCGCAATTACAACCTGACAATACGGCTGTTCGCCATTTCTCTCAAAGTACCGGTCATGATATTCTTCTGCCGGATAGAAGGCTTCGAGGGGTGCTAGCTCGGTGACGATCGGATCAACCCATGGTCCGTCCCTGTCGAGCCCCCGGATAAGGTCCAATGCGGTTTCTCTCTGACCGTCAGTATGGTGGAATATCGCTGAGCGGTACTGGGTACCAACATCGTTTCCTTGTCTGTTGAGCGTTGTTGGATCATGAACAACAAAGAAGATTTCGAGAAGCTCCCGAAAAGTGATAATATCCGCATTGAAGGCGATTTGGACGACTTCAGTATGTC
This sequence comes from Gemmatimonadota bacterium, assembly GCA_012960225.1. Lineage (GTDB taxonomy): Bacteria > Gemmatimonadota > Gemmatimonadetes > Longimicrobiales > Gaopeijiaceae > UBA1142. The sequence continues at coordinate 27,734 of DUBS01000035.1, forward strand.
CCGTAGAGCCGCCACAAACCTGCCTGTAACTCGGGTCAGTTACATGCCCGCCAGTATATCCAGATTGAACGCGACTTACACCTGAGACCATCTCGAAAACAGCTTCAAGACACCAGAAGCAGCCACCCCCGAGGGTGGTTGAATCCTTTCTGGACATCACATCACTCCGATCATGACACCACCTTCTTCTCGTCCTTCCCGGGCCGCTCCCAAGGCGTCCACTCAATATTCCTCACGTACTTCTGGATCCATCGGATCTCTTCCACATCTCGAGTACGCTGATGACGCGGCTCTTGGAACCCGTGAGGCTCACGAGGGAAGCGGATGTAGCGCGTAATCTTGCCCTGATCCTTCAGGGCTTGGAAGAACATCATACTCTGGGGTTCAGTATCGGTTCTATCATTAATGCCGTGCAGGACAAGCGTCGGTGTAGTCACATTAGCGACATGGGTCAATGCAGAACGCTCTCTCCATTCGTCCGTATTATCCCATGGAGTGCCCCCGATATACCACAGTCGGACGTCGTGGTTGAACCCCGGACCGTACTCAGATGTCCAGTCTGACACCATAGCACCTACGGATGCACCCTTGAACCGATCCGTCTGGGTGATGGTCCAGCCACCAAGGATACCTCCATAGCTCCAACCACGTAGGCCTAATTTGTCTGGGTCTGCTATACCACGACTTATCAACTCATCGACACCAGTCATGAGATCTTCGTAGTCTCCACTTCCGATGTCGCGAAGATTGCCTCGAAGCAGATCATCATCGTAACCGGAACTTCCTCGCACGTTAGGGGACAGTTGGGCGTACCCTAGCCCGGCCCAGATGTGGTTTGACGCCGAGAAGGAGTTCCGGAAAACACCAGCAGGACCGCCGTGAATGTGAAGTAGCAAAGGGAGCATGCCAGATTGGTATTCAGCCGGCAGCATCAAGATACCCTCAATCTCAGTTCCGTCCCTGCTCTCCCAACGGATGACCTCACCCTGACCTAATACAAGCTCATCAGTGATCGTCGGATTCACATTGGTCAATTGTACTGCGCCCGTGCCATCCGTTGGCCCCACCCAAATGTCGGCAGGAGTATCAAAGTCCTGAAACACGTAGGCCATCTTCACACGATCTCTGGAGAATGAAGAAGGTGCCAGAGACCCAATGGACGAAGTGATCTGTTCGACTGAATCCGAACCTAAGTTGATTCGGTAGAGATTATTATTCGTGCCGTGCAGACCACTGAATAGAATCGCGGAAGCATCGGGAGCCCACACAAAGTTCCCGATATTTCCATCGAATGCCCCTGAGACGATGCGCCGATCACCTCCATCAGGGTCCATCACCCATATCTTGTCGAGAAGCAGCTCCCATTCACCATCAGTGCGAGCAGTATAGGCAAATGAGCGTCCATCCGGTGCCCATGATAGACGACCTTCGGGAGCACTATTGTCTGTGAGTTGGCGAATTGTACCAGCCTCAACTTCCAGAAGCTGAATCTCGGATAGGTTCTGTTGATTACGTCGGTTCTCTATGCGCGACGTAAAAAGAATTCGATCCCCATTAGGGGCCACTGAGAAAGATCCAATTCGGTGGTCAGTATCAGTCAGACGTCGTTCCACGCCCGACTCCACTTCTATCAGCCAGAGGTTATTCCAGTTACCGCTCTGTTGCCCATTCGGACCTTCATCCACAAAGATCGCGTCGTACCCAGTTTCTCGAGCCTCTTCTTCCTCATCAGTCCTAGGCTCCGTAGCAACAAAAATGATTTTCGATCCGTCTTCTGACCAAGCATACGAGCCAATCGAAGTTTCATGCTCACTCAGTTGAACAGCTTCTCCTCCAGTTGTCGGAAGCAAGAACAATTGCGATTCATCGTCGACTGATCTTTTAAATGCCAGTCTGCTGCCATCCGGTGAAAACTGGAAGTTTCCGCCACCATCGTCACCGATGTAGCGATAAGGCTCACCACCCTCAGCTGAGACCCTCCACCACGTCGTTTCTCGCTCGTTTTCTTCCCAGTTGAGTTCGGATTTTGAGAAGAGCACCCAACTTCCATCCGGCGAGATCATAGCACCCCCAACCTGGACCATATCGAGCCCATCGTCAGTGGTCATCGCCCGCCGCTCCTGTCCTGCAACTGGAACGGCAAGAACGAACACGATTAAGAGGGTGAGGTTACGCATAACTTTCTCCGGGTTGAACCTGAAAAGCATCATTCGTTATCCTAGCGTGGACCTCAGCTATAGGCCGTGATGCTAGCCATCAAACCTACCGCGAGCGGAAGAGCAAGGGCAAAGCGTTTGAATAAATGGATACCCGAATGATCATGAGGCGATTCGTCGCAATCTTTTTCCTCTCCTGCAGCGCATGTACGAGTGCAGTCGAGAACATCAGCCCGGAAAGGACTCACATTCTATACAAGCCAGCGAACTTACCTACTAATGCTCCGCTGGTCTTGGCCCTTCACGGTTACGGAAGTAATGGAAGAAATCTCCAGTGGTACTCTGGTATGGATGAGGCCGCAGATGTTCACGGCTTCGCTGTGGCCTACCCGTATGGAACGACAGACCGTGGTGGCACCCGACACTGGAACGCAAATCTGAATATTAGCTCGACGGATGATGTGAATTATTTATCTGAACTGGCTAGAGATCTCCAAGCTGAGCACCAATTGGATCCCCAGAGGACGTTTGTTCTTGGAATGTCAAACGGCGGATATATGAGCTACACACTCGCCTGTGAAACCCGTAACGTCTTTCGAGGAATAGCTTCAGTGACAGGTACCATGAGCGGACACGACTGGGATAATTGTAATCCGTCAGATCCTGTTCCTGTCCTCCATATTCATGGCGTCGAAGATCATGTGGTACCGATCGACGGAAGTATGAGCGCTGGAGGTGGGTGGGGTGGTGCCCCACACGTTGATGAGGTCGTTTCGTTCTGGGCAGATTTGAATAGCACTACGACTGTAGACAGCGTCTTTCTCGCTCCGAGTACGCATGCTTTCTACTATCGAAACGGCCGAAACGGTAATGAAGTGTGGTATTACCGAATTAATGATTGGGGACACGAATGGCCTGGTCCTCAAGACCAAACGGGCACAATCGCGAGCGAAGTGATATGGGAATTTTTCAGTAAGTTCTAGAACCTCCCCTATTCGCTCGTTGGCAACAAGCCGGTTCTACCAGAGTGTAAGACCGAAGTAACTACCTCCAGAGCAGTGTTGAGGCCTGCGGTGCCCACATCACGGTGGAAAACGGCACGGATACCGTGTGAGCCACTAGGAAGCATGTGTACACCCTGTTCATGACATCTGTGAACAAAATCTCCTGCGCTCATTAGCTGCACAGAAAATCGGACTATGTTCGATTGCACTCGGTCAAGATCGATTTCAAGGCCATCTAAATCCTCAAGCTCTGCGGCAAACTGTCTTGCGTGCTTGATATCTTTCACCAGGTCATCGCGATGGTGCTCAAGCGCATGGAGAGCACCTGCTGCAAGGATCCCAGCCTGTCGAAATCCACCACCGAATTGCTGTTTAAAACGGCGAGATCGGGCAATCAAGTCTGTAGGCCCAGCAAGAGCTGAGCCTACAGGGGCGCCTAACCCCTTACTGAAACAAACGTTGACAGTATCGAATGGCTCAGCATACGTGCGTTCACTAATACCAGAAGCAGCGGTCGCGTGCCAAAGGCGCGCTCCATCTAGATGAGTGACCAGGCCGTGCGCATGAGCTGCCGTAGCTACTGCATGGATCTGCTCAAGCGGCCAAACGGTGCCTCCCCCTGCATTATGCGTATTCTCCACACAGAGCAACCGCATACGCGGGCTTAACGTTACTGGATTGAACCGGTGTAAAGGTTCGATCGTATTATTGATATCAACCGGTGTGAATACACCATCTACACCTGGAAGCGGCTTCATAGTCACTCCACTCAGGGCTGCTGCTGCCCCTCCTTCACTACGGATTAGGTGTGCACTATGGTCAGTCAGGATGAGGTCTCCGGGCTCTGTATGCGTCCGGATCGCGACTTGGTTAGACATGCTTCCAGTAGGCACAAATACAGCGTCCTCTTTACCCATCAGCTCTGCGGTCAGCTCCTCTAACTCCCTAACTGTTGGGTCCTCTCCGTATACATCGTCACCAACTACCGCTGCTGCCATTGCTTCTCGCATCTCAGTAGTCGGCTTGGTAACCGTATCACTTCTAATATCAACCATGGACAGTCTTCACGATATCGATTGTGGCTCAAGAGCCCGGTTCATTCCGGTGAGGAGATCGAAGCTCCAGTTACTGTCTGTTGGCCGCAAGGCCATGGGGTTGACGGGATGCTCGTTACAGTGCAGATGGAAGATTCATCTCCCCCTGCAAAATTCTTTAGGCAACCGGAAGAGAGCTCCAAGTGATCAGACGACAAACCTTGGCCCTGGCAGTGTTCACGCTTCTCTTTGGCTGTGGTGGGAGCGAGCCAGAGGAACAGCGCCCAGCTCGTAACCCACTCCTACGCCCCGAGCAATTCGGGGAAATAGCACCCGCCACTTTCCAAGTACTATTCGAGACAAGTGTCGGCGACTTCTTAGTCGAGGTGCACCGGGACTGGGGCCCCCTTGGAGCAGATCGCTTCTATAATCTGGTTACAGCAGGCTATTACGACGACACCCGCATTTATAGGGTGGTTGGAGATTTCATGGCACAATTCGGGCTAAATGCCGACCCATATGTCAACCAAGCCTGGAAAACTCAGTTCATCATCGACGATCCTGTGACTCAGACTAACAGCCGCGGTGCAATGACCTTTGCTAAGGGCGGATTACATACCCGGACAACTGAGATCTTTATCAACTATAGGGACAATAATATGCTTGACTCCGATGGCTTTGCCCCGTTCGGTAAAGTTATCGAGGGAATGCAAGTGGTAGATTCTTTCTATGCCGAGTACGGCGATGGCCCACCCCGAGGAGATGGGCCCTACGCAGCCATGGCGCAGGCGCGTGGTAATGAGTACCTCGATTCCGATTTTCCTGAACTTACAAGAATTATCCGCGCAACAATTGGTATCCCGAGTCGATAGAAGCCTTACGCTTACATCGACTGAAAGCACTCTTTCTAGGAACGCCCTATAAGTGCGTTAAATAACAGCTTAAAAGTTCCGTGCGTCTGGGCTCTGTGCTGTGCCCTGAAACCGATTAACAACACCGTTCCTTGCCCGTGCTGCACTGATACCACCGCCGCTTTGTTCGCGATCGCTTCTTCCCCAAGAAGCCAGCCGCTCTGGAGAATATCACGGTCTATATAGGTCAAGACTCTCCGGACATCTGAGCTACGGGCACCCGGCACCGTCTCATAGACCTGACCATTAGCCATGTAGGTGGCCAACGCCCTTTCAGGCATCCCATGCGCGAAGGGGCTCGAAGTATCGACATCTACCTTCAGCGTGGATCCCGGAGACCAGAACTCATCGCCCGACATACCTGAAACGGCATTGCGCACTGGGAGTCCAAACTCATCGATTGCGAGGTCTCCAGCTTCAGCAAAAGTCACAAGTGTTCCCCCAGCTTGAACGAATGCCTCTAGAGCTTCGATACCCTCTTGCCCAAACCCGCTTCTATAGTCGGGGGGGGTGCTGCTGGGGTCAGGGCCCCTGCCTTCATTCGAACCCGACGGCCCTAACATCATCTCCTTACTGTCAGCCGGAAGAATGATGACATCCCATTTATCAGCCAGGGCACCTCTTAATATGTCCGGATCCAGTAGGCTAGAGTACTCGAATTCGAAATCCTCGAGAAGCCAACGAGTCCAGCCCTCGTCGATATTTCCACCGTAGTACCTCTGATACATGCCAATACGTTGACGTTCAATCGGGTGACTGAAGTCTGCGGGGTCCACGTTTAGCGCCATGAAATCTACCCCGGTCTCCTCTGCTACTTCAGAGACCGCAGATGCTGCCACGTCTGAGTCAACGATGAAGTCACCTGCTCTTGCTCGACCTGCATCGATGTCCACGCGTCGCACTGATACGCCTGTTTCGAAAAGAAGGTTTATGGCCTTGAACGCATCATTCTGGCGACCGCTAACGAGATATCCTTGCTGCCCCCGGGATACCGTCCCTGCGGGGTTAACCCAATCAGTCAAAACTGACAGAGGAGCTTGTACGGAGGTGGATACGGGATCTACACGCACACCCATGAACTCCGCAAGCACATCCGCAGACATGTCATAGGGTCGAATCGGGTCACCTTCAGCTGTCCTGGTATAGCTGTTATCAGGATAGTACGTCTGACCGAGCAGCCAACGAATTACTCCACGCTTTGGCTGGGCCAAGGAAACCACGTGGGTGCCAGCAGCATACACGTGACCTTCGTGCGTGAACTGTTGATCCGAGCGCTCCACTGTAATGCCCTGACCAAGCAACTTGTTCACCATCTTAAGCGAGGTCAGCACATCATGTTGATTCGCTGGTATCACATAGGCCTTAACGTCATCCTCCATCCCTCTTTGGGTCTGCCTGTGGGCCTTGTTATATGCGTTCCTAAGGACAGTTTCACGATTCTTGGCTGCGATCTCGAGAGGAGAGAAAGTTGCAACGATCTGACGCTCAACGATGTCTCGTACATGCCACCATCCCCCTGGCCAGGGGCTCGGAAATGTCGTCTGCTCTGCATACTCTGGGAGTTGACGCGATCCACCAAGCTGATCTGGATGAACGTATAGCGGGGTAGCAAGGCGTGCGCTCGCCGATTCAGTCAGCATGCCTGCGATGTTGTGGAAAGGTGTGATCCAATGAAAACCGAAGTGTCCCCAACCTGAGTAAATCGCGGCGTTCACGGCACCCGGCAGATCTTTTTCCTCCATTTTGTAGGCTATATGTGCCCCGTACCAAGACATCTCGCGCCATACAAGCGGATCACCACCGGGGCGGATGGGCTCAGCATAAGGAGGCAAATAGATTCTGGCTGTATAGGGTCCCATCTGGTGGTGGTCAATGTACCCCTGAGGAATCCATTCACGGAAGATGATCTCAGCCCCGTACCGCGACTCGACCGTGTTCTGCATGAACGCATCCCGATTGTTATCGTGGCCGATGTAGTGATGGTAGAGTTCCGGAGGGCCAGACCCCTCATATTCCGTCCCAACCCAGCGATCATACCAGTCCGTCACAATGACATTACCGTCTGGATTGAACGCAGGGATTAGGATTGAAACTGTGTTCTCTAGGATTTCCATAATCCCATCGTCAGTGCGCGTTGCGAAGTCATACATGATCTCGGCCGCCGATTGACTCGCCGCCACTTCAGTTGAGTGGAGGCCATATGACTGAACAAAAACAACCTTTCCGTTCTCTATCGCATTCTCAATTTCATCGCGTGAATGTCCGCGTGGATCTTGGAGGATCTCATTCATCTGCTTGATCTCTTCTAGATTCGCCAGGTTCTCTGGTGACGAGATGAAGATTGAGAGGAATGGATTTCCAAGTGTCGTCGGACCCATGTGCACCACCTGTACCCGATTACTCCTCTCCCCAATCATGTCGTAGTAATCGACTAGTTTATCCCATCGAGCCAGCTCTCGGTCGGCTCCCATTACATGTCCGAAGAATTCTTCAGGTGCAGGGATTTGCTGCCCATCAGCCCAAACTGGCAGTGTAGAGGCAAGCGCAAGGAGGAGGATCGAGCGGAGCGCAAGGCGATGCAGGTTCATAAATCTCTCCGAAGGTCTGCGAAAACCGGAAGGGAAGCCTAGTCTCCTAGGATCGGCAGCGGCAAGGGAGTCCTAAAGTGAAGGGTGTGTACATATCACCAAGGTTCGCATTCCCTATCCCTCGCTTTTTCATCTAACCAACTACAGGTGTGCCACTCAGCACTTCATATCGGAATGATTTGGTTACGCACCTGCTTGATCACCTCCGGCCCTATTCTGCAGCATCCCCCAATCCCCCGTGCACCTGCCCGGTACCACATTTCAGCCATCTCAACCCAGCTTTCCCCAGAATTGGTCTCCGCCCACTTCTTGTTCTTAGCATCCCAGCTTTCCCCAGAATTCGGATAAACGATGACCGCCCGCTCAGTTCTCGGCTGAATCCGAGTAATAAGTTCATTCACAAACTTTGGGGCTGTGCAATTGACTCCTACACCGACGAGTCCCTCGATATGCTCACAGAGGTCTACAACAGCCTCAATGGGCGAACCGTCACTTAGGTGGCCACCGTCTCGGCAACTGAAACTAATCCAACCTCGTGCGTTTGGAGTTGCATCGAAAAGATCCAGGAGGACTCTTGCCTCATCCATTGACGGAATCGTCTCACATACGACTAGGTCTGCCTCAGAAGTCACAAGCAGCCCAAACCGGCGTTTATGAAAGTCGATTAAATCCTGATCAGCGATCCCGTAACGACCATCGTACTCCGAACCGTCAGCCAGGTATGCACCGTATGGTCCTATGCTTGCCGCAACCAATGGGCGGAGTCGACTACTAGGCCTGGTGACGTCCGACCAAAAATCACTAACCGCATCCAGTGCGAGAGTGACCGAACGAATCAACAGCTCGTCTGTACCGGCCTCGTCAAATCCGAAACGTGAAAAACCCTCATAGCTCGCCTGATAGCTTGCTGTGGTGATACAGTCGGCACCCGCTCTTAGAAATACATGGTGAACAGCACTGATTTCCTCCGGTGAATCAATTAGCATCTTGGCTGACCACAGGTGGGGGTCCAGGCTATGTCCCCGTTTTTCGAGGGAAGTTGCCAAACCCCCGTCTAGAATGAGGACACCCTGGTGCTCAAGAATGTCTTGGAAGGGGTTAGTCATTGAAGGGAACTGATGATTAGTGGTCTCAAGTCAAGACGTTCGACAGGCAGTGCTCAATTGCTCCAGGGCGGAACGATTTTGTTCGTACGCGCATAAGCGATGCTCTGACCTAGATGTTCATGAAGGTGAACTACCGCCCGGATCCAGACATCACCCACAGTGGTTTCGCTTGTACCCAGCGTAATATGGCGATCGAGGTCACTCGCGGTGGCCTGCATCGCCCTAGAAAGAAATTCAAACGATGCTTCGACTGTCTCAATCACTTCGTCTCTGGTTAGTTCGCGCTCCTGAAATGCTCGGAAGGTCGAAGCATCCTCATTAATCCCAGTCTCTGGTGGTGCCGCGATACCCATAAGTGTTGGAACAAAGAAATTGTCTGCCGCGATGTGTTGATAAACTTCCGATACGGAGCGCACCTCATCCATAGGCTGCCACAGATACGCCTCCTCCGGCATGGCAACCGAAAGTGACCGGAATTTCTCACGCGCGATCTCTACCGTACCTACAAGGTTGGCGAAAGCCAAAACATCAGGTCCACTGAGATCCGCCGGGAAATCTCTTTCGAAAGAGAACGAAAAATCGAATCCAGATAGGGCGATCAGCAAAAGTACCATGGTCCCGAGCAGTACGGCCGGCTTATTCATTTAAGAACCCCATGGTGATGGACTCGATCCCGCTAGAGTCATGCGTAGAAGGACAGCAAACAAGTTATAGGGATATCAATCAGGGTCGATTTACTACCTCACAAGAAAACGGGCCGCCCCCTGAATGGGAGCGGCCCGCCTCTGTTAGGGAAAAACCCTGCTCTACGAGACCTGAACTACGTTCTCTGCAGCAGGACCTTTGTCTCCCTCGACCATCTCGAACTCTACTGTCGAGCCCTCAGCGAGAGTCCTAAAACCATCGGACTGAATAGCGCTGTGGTGGACGAAACAATCCTTGCTCCCATCCTCAGGTGTAATGAATCCGAAACCTTTCTGGTCATTGAACCACTTCACGGTACCCTTCATACGTATCATCTACTCCGTTCTGTGTTACGAGCGTCGGAGTGTCCCGGATGATCCGTACCCACCGACTACAATTAATGAATTCAAGCAAATGCTTGAATGGCAAGCCTCGCAATGAAACCGGGGTTAGTCAATAAGGGGAAAGAAACTTGTGGAACCCCCTCCTTATGAGTTTCTGGTTGTCATCTGGGACGTGCACGAGCTGTTGGGGTTATTTGCAATAATGGATTTGCCTATCAAGCATCACCCCTTCGAGTTTACGGTAGCTAGTATCCAACATCGGGGAGAGAGAAAAATGGAAGCGGCTAGATATGGTTCAACAGTATTTGCGGTGATGCTAATGGCCTGCACTAACAGCATGCCGGAGCATAGCCTGCCCCCTACTGAAGGAGATTCTCAATCACCCATCCAGGAAGAAATAACTCGCAGAGTCCCGCAATTCGAGAATGAGCACGTTGAAGTTTGGAAAAGTATCATTATGCCGAACCAACCACTCACGATGCACCGCCACGACAACCCTCGCGCACTGATAGCACTCACGGGGGGCACTTTACGAGTAGTCAATCAAGATGGAGATACACACGACATGACCTGGGAAACCGGTAGCGCTTATTGGCTAGAAGCGGACCCGCCGGGTGAACTCCACGGGGATGTCAATGAGGGACCGGAACCAGTGGAGGTTATCGTGGTGCAACTGAAAGCTGTCGGAAGCTGACCGCCCCTGTGTTAGGCGCCTTTCTTCGAGGACTGGTCGGACAGAAGACAGAGTAGTTCGTAAGCCATCGTCGCCCCGGCCAGTGCAGTAATACCGGCCGGGTCGAATGGCGGGGAAACCTCAACAACGTCTGCGCCCAGGAATTGTACTCCACGCAACTCACGAAGTAGCGTCAGGGCTTCAACCGTGCTGAGTCCCCCAACTTCCGGCGTGCCAGTACCAGGTGCAAAAGCGGGGTCCAGACCATCTATGTCAAAGCTCAAGTATGTCGGGCCATCCCCAACGATATCCCTTGCCTCTTGGGCAGCAGCCTCTGCGCCGATTTGGGTGAATTCATCCATGAATAGGACTCGCATCCCAGTCGCTTCTGAGAAGTCCCAACCCTCCATCGAGTTCTGAGCTCCGCGGATTCCAATTTGTACGGTTCGGTTGGCATCAATCAGTCCTTCTTCTACCGCCCGACGAAATGGGGCCCCGTGGCTGAGCTCGGAACCCATGAATGAATCCCACGTATCCGTATGCGCATCTACCTGTATGAATCCGAGAGGGCCCTCTGTCGCGAGTGCTCTGAGAATCGGGAGCGTTACAGAGTGATCTCCGCCTATCGCCAGGGACGTCAAGCCGTCATCACCCACGGCCCGGAAGAACGCTTCAATCTCCGCATGCACGGCCGCGATGTCATAAAGATTCTCAAACGGCACGTCACCCGCGTCTCCAATCTGACAAAGCTCGAAGGGATTTAGGCGGGTGACGGGGTGGATCGCACGGATCATACTTGAGGCGCTTCGCACCTCCCTGGGACCATGACGTGCACCTGGTCGGTTGGTCACCGCTCCATCATAGGGAACCCCAACCATCGCAATATCGAATTCTGATCGATCCTCGATAAGAGGTGCCCGCATGAATGTGGGAAGGTGCATGAATCTCGGCGAGGACCTAACGGTATCGGAAACCACCACTCACTCCCCTCCTGAAGGACGTCCTGACTTTCTCGCGTTCTCAGACATTGACACAGCTATTCCCTGCAGGTTGATCGAGGCATACCCGTGACACGTAAATCAAAAAATGACGAGCGGATTGATCGGGCTACCGAGCCCACCAGGTATCCGCATTGGCGCTGCACTGAATAGAAAACTCCAGCGACCACGTGCCGCAGCTTCTCTAGCAACTTCTTCGAGGTCGAGGTTATCGAACAATGGAGTTCCCATCCCCACCAACAGTAGCTGATGGAGCGGATGGGTGAAGCCCTCCACCCCAGAAGGTAGAACGTCAGTGATCCCATCCGAACCTATCGCCGCTATGTCTTTGCCTCTGAGCCAACCAGCGGTGGAAGCATGAAGCCCAGCGAGTTGGCGCCCCGCAGCCCAGGGACCGTCCTGAGCACGCTTAGCCCACCGACCTGTCCTCACAAGCAAAACATCTCCTGGTTCAATTTCCACCCCGGACTCTCTCTCCCAGCGCTCGAGTTCTTCTCTGGTGATCGCAGTTCCTGGTTCCAGAAACTGCACGTCCCGAAGCCTCGGTATATCTATAAGGACAGCTCGAGTGAATAGCCCGTGCTGCATCACCTGAACCCCAAGCTTTTCTGCACCGTTCTCACCAACTGTCTCAGTAGAGTAACCGTTGTATAAGCTTCCTCCGACACCAGTATGAGGGAGTGCATCAATGTGAGAGTAGGAGTAGCCGTGATAGTTGATCGTGTAACTATCACTGCCCCAACCTATTTGACTACCTGAAAATCTGGCTGAATGCCCAATCGGCTGCGGGTTGTCTGGCGCAGTGTCCTTGTTCACGTCACGAGCCAAAGAAACCACCGTACCATCTTCGACCATTGAGGCAGCATCCAAGCGTTTCTCTGTAGTGATAAGATTTAGGGTCCCGAGTTCATCGTCAGGGCCCCAGCGACCCCAGTTAGAAAACTCGTCCAGCCATGCCTGAACCTGTTCTGTAGTGACTTCTGGCGGATTGGTCTGAGCGCAGATTACATCCGCACCCACAATCTCTCCAATCGCCATTGCACACCCTACAAGGGCATACATGATCAATCGTGGGGGGGGTGAGGGCACCGAACCTCTGCGAATCATAGGAATCCTCCTTTAGCCTGTGCACACCAACTCTGCCTGACGCTATCAAAACCGGCAAGAAGGGCAACTAGGGTTATATCCTGACCCTGGATCTAACTAAGGGCGTGACTGACCCCTAGGGCGACATTATCATGTCAAGCCATGATTTTCCTACTATAGATGGCATAAAATGACTTCACGGTGTATGTCGCAGCATAAGCTTGGTACTTGAATCACCAGACGATAACGCATGTTTCGCATGCTAATCGCCAATAAAGACACTGCGACATATACTTCTTTCCCCGTCCTGGAGTGGCCAACACCGGTTGTCGGCCCCTTTCATAAGGAGCGCAGTAATGAACGTTTTCCGTAGCTCAATTCTCGCCACGGTTCTTCTCTTTTGTGTTGCCGGCCCCAGCCAAGCACAGTTTGTGGACGTCGGAGCAATTGACTTCCCCACCTCAGCAACCGGTCAAGCTCAACAGCACTTCCTCAGAGGAGTCTCGATTCTGCACAGCTTTGGGTGGAAGCAAGCAATCGAACAATTCCAGGCGGCGCAGGAGCTAGACCCCGATTTTGCTATGGCCTATTGGGGTGAATCCTTAGCGTATAACCACCCACTCATGTCCCAGATGGACGCCACAGAACCACGCAAGGTACTGCAGCGCTTAGGGGAAAATGCGACTGATCGTTTAGCTGAGGCACCAACCGATCGAGAGAAAGGCTTCCTCGGTGCTATAGAGATCCTCTGGGGCGATGGTGATCACGTTGAACGTCGTGTCGGCTACATGGAAGCAATGGCAGATCTATACGAGAGATACCCTGACGATTCAGAGGTTGCCGCTTTCTATGCACTATCCATGCTAAGCACGGTGGGTGCGACCCGTGACTTGAGCCAACGCCTCAATGTCCGAGCAGGAACGATTGCCCTGAACCTCTTTGAGCAGAGACCTGGCCATCCAGGGGCTGCGCACTACACAATTCACTCCTTTGACGATCCGCTCCATGCACCCCTGGCACTGGAAGCGGCACACGCTTTTGCTGACATAGCGCCTGCGGTATCGCATGCGCGTCACATGCCAACGCACATCTTCATCCAACATGGTATGTGGGATTACGTCTCTAACCATAATCAATCAGCATACGACGCTTCCCGGGAGCTCTGGCGGCCTGGTGATACGATGGGAGATGCCATCCATGCGCTGGATTGGGGCCAGTACGGAGACCTACAGCTCGGTGACTATGAGAAAGCTCGCCTCTGGATTGAGCGCATTGAGGAAATGTCAGAAGAGGGAGGCTTCCTGGAGGGTGGAGCACGAGGGCAAGGAGGAGAAGCTCGAGCTCGCAATAGTGTTCCACTGCTAAAGGCACGCTACATCGTCGAAACTGAAGAGTGGATGGTACTGCCCGTTACTGAGGAATCATCCAACAATGAACTCCTGGCCACCGCACTCAGCGCCGCGCACACCGGTGATCAGCAGGCCCTTCGTGACGCAGAAACATTGCTAAGAGAGCGCTCATCAGGTGAGGGTGGAAGCACTGGAATTATGGCGAACGAAGTGAGCGCACTTCTGCACGCCGGAATGGGACACGCTGACGTGGCCAAGCGCTTCATGGACGAAGCGGTAGAGACCACTGAAGCCATGGCGCCACCTAGAGGAGCCGCATCACCGATCAAGCCAGTATATGAACTATACGGTGAAATTCTACTTGACCTCGGTCAGCCGGAAGAGGCAATCGCAAAGTTCGAGAAATCTCTTGAGCGAATGCCGAACAGACCACGTTCCCTCCTGGGCCTTGGCAGGGCGAACGCAATGGCAGGAGACCGAGACAAGGCGGTAGAAGCCTATACCGACCTCACCAAAGTCTGGGCTGGGCGGGATTCATTCGACGGGTACAAGGAAGCGATGAGCTACCTGCATTCAACTGAAAACAACTAAATTAGACCAAGACAGGTAGGGGCGTCTGACACCGAAGCAGTTCGGCGTCAGACGCCCCTAAAGCGTTCTGGTAACACCATCATTGGAGGGCTGCCGGATGAAGACAATTTCCCCACTGCTGCTTCTTGCGGTGTTTTTCGCCCTCAATGGGAGTGCCGCTAATGCACAAAGCACGGCACCCATCATCGACGAAACAGGCGAAGAGATCATTGCGACGTTCTCAATTGTCGCCAGAGACCCCATCACCGAAGAACTCGGAGTTGCTGTCCAGTCTCGCGCATTCCGAGCGGCTGCAATCGTCTCCTATGCCAAATCGGGTGTAGGGGCAATCGCAACCCAAGCCTCAGCGAACCAATCATATGGACCACGAGGATTAGAGCTTCTTGAACAGGGACTTTCACCAGATGCAGTCGTGACACTCCTTACCAACGCTGACGAGGGTCGGGACCGACGCCAACTCGCGGTCATCGACGCACAGGGTAAAGTGAGCGCTTACACCGGGTCCCAAACGAGCGATTGGGCAGGCCACATAGAAGGAGATAACTATTCGGTTCAGGGAAATATCCTGGTGAGCGAGGAAGTGGTTCAAGCCATGGCGCAAGCTTTCGAGACGGCAGAAGGAGAGCTCGCAGAACGGCTCATGGCTGCACTCGACGCCGGCCAGGCTGCGGGTGGCGACGCCCGTGGAAAGCAGTCTGGGGGCATATTGGTGGTAAAACCGATAGGAGATTCAGGTCGCACCACTGACCGCTGGATCGACGTGCGTGTCGATGACCATCCAACCCCATTCCTCGAGATTCGTCGCCTCATGAACATGTCGGTTTCCCGTAACAAGACACGTCTCGCTACCCAACTTGCCTCGGAAGGAAGGTTCCCTGATGCCATCGCTGCACAGAGGAAAGCAATCGCTATGAGGCCAGGGAATGATCAATCCTTATATGGCCTTGCTAGACTTCACGCTCGGGCCGGCAACACGGCGAGCGCAATCGAGGTACTAAGCCAGGCAATTGTTATGAATGAACGGTGGCAAGAACAGGCCCGGAGTGAGTCAGACTTCGAGAGTATCAGTAGTGACCGGCGGTTCAGGAGACTGATCGGACGCTAGTTATTCAAGAGTGTTGCCGGCTGGTAAATATTGTACTGCCACCCTGTCCTAACTTTTCTTGAATATGCCCCCTGTCCTAGAATTTCTGGGTAACATTGTGGCATACCCTTCAGTCGTCAGACATATTCGCGTGTGACAAAGCGTCAGGAACGCAGAACACCAGGAGAGGCAATGCGCTCACACTCGGTTTTAATAGGTCCAACACTACTTCTCTCAGTCATAGCAACGAGCCTATCCGTGCTGCCCCTGGGAGCCTTGACTCAGGTTACCCCTCCGCAAGAGAACGCGGGAGGAGAGGTCGCAGTTGATTGGGACGTAGTGGCTCAGATAAGGGAAGAGGGCCTGCAACGATCTCAGATTGCGAATACGCTCTCGTACATGACTGACGTCCTGGGGGCACGCCTTACCAACTCAATTGCCATGGACAAGGCACAACGCTGGGCGGTAGAGGAAATGAAGAGGATCGGGCTGAACGAAATTAACCGTGAGCCTTTCATGGAGTACGGTATCAGTTGGGATAACGAGTACGTCTCTATCCACCTGTTAGAACCTGACTACCAACCAATGGTCGGCTATCCGATCGCACACACACCCGGCACAAACGGTAAGCAGGAACTGCAGGCCATCATTGCAGATGTGAGAACCCGCCAGGACTTAGAAACACTAGAGGGCAAGATTCGAGGAGTGGCAGTGCTTTCTACTCCACCCGCCATAATTGACCTTTCGCGGTTTGAGACGGGCACACCCAAACGGAGCGCGCAAGAGATGCGCGAACTCGCAGAGGCTGTTGTCCCACCACCCCCGGGACCTGATCCGTATTTCTCCCGCTTATATCCAGATCCACCCCAGAACCCCAATATACTCACGGCAACAGAGCGACTCGCTTTCTATGTGAAGGAGGGTGTGGCGGTCGTGCTAGAATCTTCAAGTGGATGGCCAGGGGCCGTTCGGGGATTCGCTCGACCGGGAGCCAAGATCGATCTCTGGTCCCGGGAAGCAACGATGTCTTCTGTCCCGATCGTGGCAGTGACCCCAGAACACTATAACCGTATGTATCGGATTCTACGTCGAGGGATCCCGGTGAGCCTCGAAGTTGAAGTGCGCAATAGCCATGGAACCTCAGTCGAGCAGGCTAGCAACGTTCTTGGTGAGATACCAGGGACGGATCTCGCCCAAGAAGTCGTCATGATGGGAGCCCATTTTGACACATGGCATGCCAGTCCAAATGCAAGTGATAACACCTCGGGTGTTGCGGTGGTCTTAGAGGCAGCCCGCATTCTGAAAGCTATTGGCGCTGAGCCGCGCCGAACTATCCGGGTCGCGCTATGGTCTGGAGAAGAGCAAGGTCTTTATGGTTCTAGAGCTTATGTGCGCAAGCACTTTGGTAACCCTAATGATACCAATATCGGTACCACCCCAGAGTACGAAACTTTCTCCGCATACTTCAATCAAGATTATGGCCCTGGTCAGTATAGGGGCATTTGGCTTCAGGAAAACGAACATGTCCGGCAGACATTCAAGGCATGGATGGAGCCATTTCATGACATGGGGATGACCACCATCTCGCTACAGGGAGTCGGTAGTACCGACCATGTACCCTTCGACAATATTGGTCTTCCCGCTTTCCAGTTTCTACAGGCCCGTGTCGGGGGTACCGGAGGACATACAAACCTCGACTTCTTCGACACAGTACCCATTGAAGACCTTATGAAGAACGCAGTAATCATGGCGTCTTTCGTATACCACACAGCCATGGCTGACGAGAGGATACCTCGGAAACACACCACTCCTCACAACTGAACAACTTGCGAGTCCGTGCTTTAAACAACCTGCCATAAATCCTGCTCAACGGGACACCAACACTCTCTACATTAGGGGCTACCTTGGAGCGCGAACTTCTGAACGCGTCGGCCCGTAGAGGCTTCACCTACGTAGAGGTTCCCTTCAGAGTCGATACCCATCCCATGTGGCCGAAGAAATTGACCAAGCTGCCGCCCGCCCCGGCCAAAGTTATCCATAATCTCAAGATCACTTCTCCTGAGAGTCCAAACCGTATGGTTCGTTCCATCGGCTAGGTACAACCACTCTTGCTCCGCATCGGGAGAAAGAGCGATTACGAATGCTGAGCCGGATGACAATGTGCTAGAAGCGACAATTTTCTCTGTGACGAACTCACCGCTCTGGCGGAACACCTGGATACGGTTACCTCGCCGGTCAGCCACATAAATCAACCCATCGCTCGAACCGACAAGGCCATGGACCGTCGAGAATTGTTCGGGAGGAGAGTAGTCTGGACCACGATCGTCAGATCGATATTCGTCATCAGGCGGCTCCCCGTAGGCACCCCAGTGTCGAAGATATCCACCCGTGTCCCCATCGAAGACAATCACACGCCGATTACGGTACCCATCAGCGATAAAGACCTCATTAGTGCCCGGATCCACCCAGATACCGGCAGGGCCCCCAAGTAGATTTGGATCGTTACTCCCCCCATTCACATCATATTCACCAAGCGTCATTAGAAGATCACCGCCGCGTGTAAATTTCATCACCCGGTGATGTTGGTAGCTCCCGATCCAGACGAAGTCGTTGTGGTCGACAAAAAGTCCATGCGCATTTCGTGGGAACTCTGACACGTCTTGTGTCGTCGGATCCCCCCATCCCTGAACAACGTTTCCGCTCTCATCGAATTCAATGACTATAGGAGCCGGTACACAGCACATACCGATAGGGGGGTCCTGGACAGCCGATGTCTCTTCCGGGGTCAACGTTTCTGGAAGATGTGTGACCCAAACATGGTCCATCGCGTCTACAAACACCGCTGTGACTGAACCCATGATCCAGTCGTTTGGCATCTCGAGCGGCCAGCTAGGATCAACCGCAAAGGACGGGATTCCTTCGCTCCCTAAATCAGGAGCGCCCCTTGTTTCTAGGCTAGATCCACAGCCCGCCACAAAAACTGGAATTAGGAGTGTTAGAGAAAAGACCAGTAGTCTCTTTCGGCTGTTCATTTTCCTCATGCTCACTGAACTCCCTGTGCGATTCTTGAAACGAATCAACCAAACTGTCGACCAAGGCTAAGGTACGCGAGGCTCCCGACTTATCAGGAAGCTACGAATGGGTGGCATTTATATGTAACCGGATGACCCCAAAACACCCTAGCTGAAGGGCGGGCACTACACTACCATGCGCCCTGCCACCCCGTCACATTTGTGGCAACTCAGCATCCGGAGGAAAGCATGTTTCGGTCGAACCGTAGAATCTCGGAGTTGCAGCAAGTCACTCTCGTGGCTCTTGCCCTGATGATGGCACCACTATCTCTGAGCCAGGCACAGGACCGCGGCACACCTTACGGAGAATGGCGTTACCAGAGTGCAGACTCCTGGGGCACACGCTACTCACCAGTTGACCAAATTGACTCATCTAACTTTGGCAATCTAGAAGTGGCATGGACGTGGCAAGCGAACAACTTTGGGCCCGACGTCGACTACCAGATGAAGTCCACCCCTACGTATATCGACGGTATTCTTTACACGGTGGCAGGCCAGCGCCGAACTGTGGTCGCAATCGACCCCAACACCGGTGAGACGCTCTGGACATATCGCGAACCCAATACCACCCGATGGGAACGCTCTATGCGACAGAACTATGGTAAAGGAGTAGCGTATGGAGAGCGCGATGGGCGTGGAGTCATCTACTACACTTCTCCTGCCTTCTTCCTGCACGCGATAGATGCCGAAACCGGTCGACATATAGAAGACTTTGGCGCTCCCGTGGCAATCGATGGGTTCCCCCAAACGGGGGTCGTCGACCTTCTGCCTGATCTACTGAGAAACTGGGAGCCCTGGGAGGCATGGAATCAGCCGTACGACCCAGATTATGGGATTCCAAGAGAGCTGGGGTTCATCACTGCATCCTCACCTCCAATCGTAGTGAATGGAACTGTGGTTATCGGCAACTCAGCTGAACAAGGCTACAACCAGACACGAGTCGAGAACGTCCCCGGCGACATTCTGGCGTACGATGCTAGCAGTGGAGACTTCAGGTGGAAGTTCCATGTTATCCCCCGTCCCGGCGAATTCGGTCATGACACCTGGGAAAACAACGCGTGGCAGTACACTGGAGATGTTTCTTCCTGGGCGCCGATGTCTGCAGATCGTGAACGTGGGATTGTCTACATACCAACGAACCCGCCAACCATCGACTACTTCGGCGGATTCAGGCCCGGTGACAACCTCTTCGGCACAAGCGTGATCGCACTGGACGTGACCACTGGAGAACGCGTATGGCACTTCCAGACCGTTCATAATGATCAATGGAATTACGATATCCCCAATGTCCCGATCATTGCTGACCTGCAGGTAGACGGACGTGGGATACCAGCAGTCATCCAAACGACTAAAACTGGGTTAATCTTCGCCTTTGATAGAGAGACCGGTGAACCGATTTGGCCGATTGAGGAGCGGCCCGTTGAGCAGACCGTAGTTCCTGGAAACTGGACCGCTGCGACCCAACCATTCCCTACACGCCCAGAGCCAATGGAGCCCCTTGGACTTCCGGAGTCAGACATCATCGACTTTACGCCTGAATTGCGCTCGGAAGCTATGGAGATCGTCAGTAGATATAACGTCGGCGGCGTTTTCCTCCCTCGACTCTATGGTGACCATAGCACAGGAGTTGAAGACAACATCCGTTGCTACGGTGGCTTGAATATTACGAATCCAGCAACACTTGACCCTACAACAGGCATCCTCTACGTGGCCTCTGCACGTCGGTGCGGGGGTGGGATGGTCATCCCAGGAATCGAAGCCGATGATCCAGAAGCTATGGCTACAACAGGAGCAACTCTTTCTCAGTGGGTAGCTGGACCAGGGGGTGGGATGGGCACCATTCAAGGTCTGCCACTCCACAAACCTCCCTACAGCCGCCTCTCTGCGTTCGACATGAATACGGGCGAGAGACTGTGGTGGGTCCCCGTTGGAGATACTCCACAAACCGTGCTGAATCACCCGGCGCTTGAGGGCATTGATCTCTCGAGAACCGGGAGTGGGGCAAGCTCAATCCAAATGGTCTCTGGCGACCTTCTTTATGCAACTGAGGGCTCATCCGGACCGGCCGTGTTAAATGCCTACGATAAGCTTACTGGAGAGCACGTCGGTGAAATCGAGATTCCCTCGCCCGGCCAGTATGGGATGATGACCTATATGCATGAAGGCAACCAGTTTGTTGTCCTGCAGGTTGGACGTCCAGGTCGCCTAGTCGCCCTGAGCTTGCCTCAGTAACTAGGGAGAAGACTCGGTTGCGCTAGGAAGAAGTGACAAGATTCTCGCTGATATTTACTCCTAAGGGATTCTTGATCGGTGAGCTTGGGCCTCAGAAGCCGACACCTTTAACATTCAAACGAATTCGGAGAAGATGCATATCAGACGTGATGTAGAGCGTATAGCCGTCGTCTCCAAAGGCACAATTGGAAGTTCTTTGAGTTGTGTTCAAGGAACCCAGAAGTTCTCCGTCTGGACTAATGATTAACACGCCATTATCCGGTCCTGCGACATAAACGTTACCCTGCTGATCAATCGCCAGTCCATCCCCCCAAGATTGGTAGAAGACCCGACCATTGCTCAGATCTCCAGAAGAAGTGACATCGTAGGCCATAATGACTGGCGGCAACCCAGAGTTAGAGACGTAAAGCGTACCTTGATCTGGTGAAAAAGCGATGCCGTTTGGACGAGGTAAATCAGAAATAACCTGAGTCAAAGAACCACCAACCGTCAGCCGATAGACCCCATGCACATCGAGTTCCTTGGCTGGATCTTCAATGCCCTGTTCCAGTCCGTATGGTGGATCAGTGAAGTACAGGTCCCCATTTGCGTTCACTGCTAGGTCATTGGGTGAATTGAAGCGCTTGCCCTCGAATTCTCTGACTAATGTTTCAAAACTCGCTACGGGCGCATCCCACGAAGAGTCAAGCCGTGCAATGCGACGATCACCGTGTTGCGCCAATAACAGCCCGCCTTCATGGTCCAAGAGCAGTCCATTAGAACCGCTTTCGCCTCCCCTGGGTGCTTCGCCCGTGTACCCAGACGGCTGGAGCCATAAGGAAGCCGGCCCTCCTTCCCGCCAAAGATAGATCGCATTGTTCGGAATATCCGAGTAGAGCACACCCTCAAGCGCAGGAACCCACACAGGCCCTTCAGTCCATTCATGGCCCGCGGCTAGCACTTCCATTTCCGCATCTAAAGACACAATCAGATCCAACCGAGAATCAATCCGCTCGATACTACCGATCGTGGGGAGTTGAGCTTCCGCTATATCCCCCCCACAAATCATCATCGAAGCAACAGTTAACAGCGTGGCAGACAATCCGCTTATCCTGCAGAGTCTCAGAACTAGAGACACGAAAGTCCTTAGCATCATGGAATCTCCGTTTGGGATCTTCTCGAGTCTACAGGTACCCTTCTTTGAACTACAAGTGATTATCAGCAGTATCTTAGCCTGTTGATTAAGG
Source organism: Gemmatimonadota bacterium (assembly GCA_012960225.1). Taxonomy (GTDB): domain Bacteria; phylum Gemmatimonadota; class Gemmatimonadetes; order Longimicrobiales; family Gaopeijiaceae; genus UBA1142. The sequence goes on from DUBS01000035.1 coordinate 49,871, forward strand.
GGTATACCCTGGTACTTCACGTAATGGCACCCTACCTCTCACAAATATCCCACTCCCCCGCCCAACTTCGTTACCATGAGCATCATATACGACCGCCTCAGCAATAAGTTGAGATTTGTTTTGATTAACCACTCTGCCAACCGACCTAAGCAGACCCGATGAAACAGGTCTTGTGAGATACGTTGTGAATGATGTCGTGAGCACAAATACCTCCCTTTCCAGTGAACTAGCAGCGAAAAACGCTGCGTCATCCAGCATTTTGAAGTAAACAGAGCCATGCACCGCTTCAGCCGAGTGAAATAGCTTTTCTGACACTTCAATCTCGACTATCGCCTCGGCGTCTGACACCTCAATTCTTGGATCGTAAAAAGCATTAATGGGTGCATTCAGGTACATGTTCTCGAGGGCTTGAAAATGCGAGTCTCTAGTCATCTCTGAAGTCTTAACACCTTACATAAGTTGGACTGACAGGGGCTTCACCCCTCGTGCTCGACTATGGACTCGAGCATCACCATCCTCAAGTTATCGTTAAATCTCAACCACATCACTAAGCCATCAACTCATTCCTTTCCCATTGGCGGATGGGATAAGGACCAGACAGTTTGCGACTACTTGCCTACTTATTGCGACCCCATAAACAGTCCCTCAAAACGGAGGAAAGTCACCTTGGGGCATATGGAACTTCCATTCCACACTCTTGATGTCTTTACGGATAGTACTTTTGGTGGCAATCCGCTCGGTTTATTTCCAAGCGCGGGTCAGCTTCCGACTGCGCTCATGCAACGGATTGCGAGAGAGATGAACCTGTCAGAGACGGTTTTTCTCGGGCCCCCGGAGACTGACCAGGGAACAGCACGGGTACGCATTTTTACACCAAATGTGGAGATCCCCTTTGCGGGACACCCCACGGTGGGCACAGCGATATTCCTCGCACATCAACTACTCGCAGGACAGCCAGCAGTCAGTAAAACAAACGCTTCAGAACTTACTGTCATCCTTGAAGAAAATGTTGGAACAGTTCCTGTCGACGTACAAATTAAGGACGGGAAACCTGTATTTGGGCGCTTCACAACCGCGATGCTCCCTGAGCACCGTGAGTCACCCCACTCCTGCCAAGATCTGGCTCGTATGGTCGGACTCAGCCCTGAGGATGTCTGCCCAGACGGGCTTTACCCAGAAATGGTCTCGTGTGGTCTAGCGTATCATGTAGTTCCCGTCCGAACGATCGCAGCAGTACGCAAGGCCTCACTCGATATGGCGCTCTGGAAAACAATGCTCGCAGACAGTTGGGCTCACCACGTATACCTCGTTTGCATGGAGGCTGAGGGAGACGAAGCTGACATCCGGGTCCGTATGTTTGCTCCTGGGTCGGGTGTCGCAGAAGACCCAGCGACTGGCTCTGCTGCAGCAGCGCTCGGGGGCTACCTATCGAAGTTGGATGCCTCTGAAGATGGCTCACTGTGCTGGACTGTCGAACAAGGCATCGAGATGGATCGCCCGAGCCTTATCTACGTCGAGGCAGACAGGTCGTATGGTACTACATCCGCCGTACGTGTTGGAGGCAGAGCCATCTTGGTGAGCAGTGGAACCATGCGGGTCCCCTACGATGAGTGATATCGCCCGAAGCAGCGCTCAATAATTCGTAGAGCCTGTCGGAACTATTGAAGAAAGTATCGGAGAGCTTCTGGCCTCAAATCTCTAAGCCAGGTAGGCTGAGTCATTCTCTAATGGAGCATCTGATGACCCGCATCTTGATTGTTGCCGCAACTTCATTTCTGCTCTTTGCATGCCAGGAACCGTCACAGTCAAATGAACAAACCGGAACACCTCCCTGGGACTGGGCTGAATTCGAAGTTCGTGACGCAATCAATCAAGTCAGGGCCGGTCGTGACCTCACCCCTGAGAGTTGGCCGGGTGAAGCCCGAGTAGCCGTCCTCTTCTCTTTCGACGTAGACAACGAGACGGTTCAAGGCCTCCGGGATGGCAGCGTTAGCGTCGGCCCACTTTCTCAGGGAGAGTACGGATCGCGGGTCGCTCTTCCCCGTGTCGTTGAACTCATGAACCAGGAGGATATTCCTTCCACTTTTTTCTTTCCTGCATGGAGCCTGAAGCTTGCACCCTCACAGGCTGCCCTGATCCAAGCTTCAGGAATTCACGAGATCGCGGTTCATGGTTGGATACACGAACGAAACTCTGAACTCGACGCTGCGACCGAGGAACGACTGCTAGTCGCAGCAGTAGACGCAATGACAGAGCTGACTGGAGAGCGACCCGTAGGATATCGAGCACCTTCCTGGAATTTCAGCCCTAACACACTCGACATAGTCCGAAGACTAGGCTTTGTGTACGAGAGCTCTCTTATGGCGGATGACCGTCCGTACGAACTCCTACATAACGGTGAGCCGACGAACCTTGTGGAGTTGCCTGTTGAATGGATCCTAGACGACGCACCGCTCTTCAACCCCCGAGGAGACTCCTACAGCCCCCCGAGGGAAGTAATGCAAGTCTGGATCGATGAATTTGATAAGGCGTGGGAAGAGGGAACTATGTTCTTGCTCACAATGCATCCACATATAACTGGGCATCGCTCTCGGATTGTAGCCCTAGAGGGCCTAATCAAGCATATCAAAGCACGGGGTGATGTCTGGTTTGCCACACATGAGGAGACAGCACGCTACGTACGAACCCAAGCGGGGATGAATGAATAAGGGAGGAGCTATCCCATATGAATCAAAAGCCTATAGGCTCGCATAATCCGATAGCACTTAGGTAGCGCGCATTATCTTCAGGAATCTTCACGTTGGAATGAAGTTGCCCACAAGATGCTGACACTTACAAACATTTGAGTTGATTCATGCCGATTTACGACTATCTCTGCCGCGAGTGTGGACACGAATTCGAAGGTTTGGTTCGAAAAGAGCTAGAGATACCCGACTGCCCATCATGTAATGGACACGATCTGAAACAGCTGCTTTCTATGCCGAGTGTCCATTCTGGAGCTAGGAAAGAACGCAGTATGAGAGCTGCCCGAAAACGTGACAAAGTCCAGGCCAAAGAGAGAGAATACACCCAACGGCAGTACGAATTAAACCACGATGACTGAGCTGAACGTCAGAATGGACAAAACCGAATGTCTGACGACAAAACTTAATCTTGGGGCGGAAGAGTTTGAGGCCATAATTCCATGACATGTAATAAGGCGATGTCCGAAAAACTACGAGAGACCGCGGAAGACGGTGGTGGAATTCTCTGCGTCCGAAGCCCAGAAACTGATCGTGGCTGGAATGGCATCCGCTACAAGACCGGGATTTCAGCAAAAAATGTTGGGTCCAGGCGGTTATCCATGAACGTGGCGATAGTACCTCCGGGCGCGGTCGCATACGCACATAGCCACATCGATTTCGAAGTTATGCTGTACATCCTTGAGGGTCAGGTGCGCCACGAATACGGGATAGGCTTAGAGAAGGTGATAGACAATAAAGCCGGAGACTTTATTTTCATCAAACCAGGTGTGCCGCACGAAGTGATCAACCTAAGTGACACCGATCCAGTGGTCGCAGTGGTCGCACGATCCGACGCATCAGAGTGGGAAAATATTGTGGACTATCCATCCAAACGGAGACCCGCTCAGCAGGAATGAACTGCCGAGCGCCTCGGGATCCTATCCAGAATGCCGGGGCAAAACATTCATTCAGCAGGAGGAATAATGAACGGTAGGGTAGAGGCGATCTGGAAGAAAAGATCCCATGGAGGGGTCATGGATCCAGTTGAGCAGGTTAATGCAGTAGCGGATAGAGGGCTCGAAGGTGACGCTAATTTCGGTGCAACGAGACAAGTCACAGTGATCGAGAAAGAAATATTTGACAAGATTAAAGAGGCGCTTCCGGAATCCGAACCTGGAATGCGAAGAGCAAATATTATGGTGAGCGGCATTCGGCTAAAGAATATAAGGAATCATATACTGATAGTCGGTGAAGCCCATATTCTCCTCAGGGGTGAAACCCGTCCGTGTGAGTTAATGGATGAGCAGTGTCAGGGACTACTTGATGCGCTAGATCCTGACTGGCATGGGGGGGCTCACGGAGGTTTCATCAAAGGAGGTACTATCCGGGTCGGTGACGTGGCGACGATCAAACTCCCGTCTCCAGTGCCATCCTAGGCAATCCTGAGCTTATGTGGTCGTCTGCTCGGTTTGAAAGCGACGGATGAACGCATCCGCATTCAGCAAGCTTCAGACAAGCGTCACAGCGTGCCGGCGCTGTCCGAGACTCGTTAAGTGGCGGGAGCAGGTAGCCCGTGAGAAACGCGCAGCGTTTCGCGAGCATGACTATTGGGGCAAACCTGTTCCATCATTCGGTGACCCAAATGGACGCATCCTAGTTGTAGGACTTGCTCCTGCTGCACATGGGGCAAACCGCACCGGCAGGATGTTTACAGGAGATCGCTCGGGTAATTGGCTTTACCGTGCACTCCACAAGGCTGGCTTTGCGAACCAGCCACATTCAATCTCAAGGGGTGATGGACTCGAACTGAAGGACGTTCTAATTACTGCTGCAGTTCGCTGTGCACCACCCGCCAACAAACCTCATCCCAGCGAGCGAGATGCGTGCCGGCGCTGGATAGAGCGAGAGTTTGACCTCGTCCATTCTGTGCGTGTGGTCGTCACTCTAGGCAGCTTCGCATACCTACAAACACTCCGGATTCTTGGTGACCGTGGTGATTCAGTGCCCCGGCCACGTCCCCAGTTTAGCCACGGAGTCGAAGTACCCACCGGCAGCCTGATAGTGCTCGCCTCATATCATCCGAGTCAGCAAAATACGTTTACCGGTAAGCTTACAGAGGAGATGTTCGACCACATTTGGTCACGCGCGAAGCAACTCGTCGAAGAAGATACTCTACCATTTTGACTCAGTTCGCAGACAACCAATACCAGAATAGCGATCAATCACGACTACAAGCTGGAGGATCTCATGCATAGACGAGACTTTGTGAAAACAACGGTACAGGGGATTGCAGTAGCAACGACACCAATGGTCGTGAGTGCTCAACCTGCGGCGTTAGAGAACGAAAAACATTCTCCCCCAGCCGTTCACACACGCCGTGCCCGCCCACTTTGCATCGCCGACGTAAGCAGTATCCGATTCACTAACGGTGGCTCAGAAAGCGCCATAACGCGAGCATTCCGGGGGATTAGTTCCGGAGAAGACGTTCTTGATGCGATCGTTGCAGGAGTGAATATCCCGGAACTCGATCCTGAAGAGCGTGGGATAGGGTACGGTGGACTTCCTAATGCCGATGGAATAGTCCAGCTAGACTCCTGCCTTATGCACGGTCCCAAGAAGTGGGCTGGAGGGGTAGCAGGTATCGAAGGTGTCAAAACACCGTCACTTATCGCGAAAGCAGTAGCTGAACTGACTGATCATCACTTGATCGTCGGCCAGGGTGCTCAAGACTTTGCGCGCGCCCTTGGATTCGAGATCCATGGAGATCTCAACACTGAGGAATCCCGGGCACTTTGGCTTGAGTGGCGACGTCGAGTTGACCCCAACCATTGGCTTGACCCCGAGGATCGGGTCCGAAGAGATCGATTCCCAGAACAGAATGGAGATAGGGCCAATCCTAATGCTTCTTATGACACCAGGCTTCAAGATTTCTACAGTGCTTCACTTGATGCAGGCCTATCAATGGTCGACGATAATCTTATCCCAGAGCACTCTTTTTGGGGGACGACGAGCCTTGAGGGTCTCTCAGCAGACGGAGACATATGTGGAGTAACAACAACAAGTGGCCTGTCCTGGAAAATTCCTGGGCGTGCGGGAGATTCGCCGATCCTCGGAGCAGGTCAGTATGTAGACAATGAGGTAGGAGCTTGCGGCTCGACAGGCCGAGGAGAAGCTAACCTTTACAACTGTGCCTCATTCCTAATCGTGGAACTCATGCGGCAAGGGATGTCTCCAAAGGATGCTGGGATGGCCGCTCTTGCCCGTGTAAGAGACAACACAATCGAGTCGCGTCTCCTCAATACTCGGGATTTGCCGAATTTCGACCTCCGGTTTTTCGTTCTGAATAAGCAAGGCGACTATGCAGGCGTAGCGATGTATGGCAGTTCGGAATCAACATTCGCAGTCTGTGACGAAAACGGAGCAAGAGAAGAGCCCCTGGAAGGCTTACTGGAAGGACCCCCTAGAGGCTGAATATTATCAGTGGTGAACTTGAAAAAGCGGCCCATACCCCCAGAGAGGTACAGGCCACCAATCCCTGGGTTCTTGCCCGCTAACCTTAGGGCAGAAGCATCATCGCTATAATCCAGACCACAAAGAGCCCGAACCCCAATGAGAGCACATATCTAAGCAGGGTAAAATCAAGGGCGATTTCATCTTCGAGCATCGGATCCCCGATGTCAGGTACATCCAGATCTATTGTAGACACGGGCTTATCTCCTATAGTCCAGTGTCGCCTATATTTCTTTCGACAGGCCATAGTAAACCACAGCGAGACGTTCGAGGCAAGCTTTGGGATACACTTGCCGGGATACGCTCTCCTCTCTACGCTCTGATCTCAAGCCATAAGTCCGTCGTAGGCATAACACTGGAGTCAACCCCATGCAGCCTTATAGAGTCAGGCTTTTCCTCTCTGTGTTTTTCTTAGTTATCTCTGCGGGACCATGGTCAAGGCAACATCTGACCGCACAGAGGCTAGATGAGGCGCTTCTGAATAACCTTGAGTACCGGGAGATCGGCCCAACTCGACAAAGTGGACGCTTCGTCGATATCGCAGTGCCGAATCAGCGTCCATACACTTTCTATATAGCTACTGCCTCTGGGGGACTCTGGAAGACAGAAAATAACGGAATCACGTTTGACGTATTGTTTACGGACCAAGACGTATTCTCAATCGGTGCGATTACCGTGGCGCCATCCGACCCGGACATCCTGTATCTCGGTTCTGGAGAACCGAATAACTCGAGAAGCAGCTATTGGGGTGACGGTGTCTATAAGTCAACCGACGCAGGGGAATCTTGGACTCATCTGGGACTACCCGAATCCCATCACATTGGTCGCATAGTGGTCCACCCATTAAATCCAGACATCGTCTACGTCGCTGCTCTAGGTCATCTTTATTCAGAGAACGAGGAGCGCGGTCTCTACAAGACAACTGATGGTGGGGACAGTTGGACCCGGGTTCTTGGGCCAGAAATAGAAGGACGCCGTATCGGCGTTGTGGATGTGGTCATGGACCCCACCGACACTCAAACCTTGTACGCTGCTAGCTACGACAAGGTGCGTCTTCCATTCACATTTGATCTGGGTGGTCCCGGAAGCCGGCTCTATAAGAGCACGAACGGTGGGGACAGTTGGATACAACTGGGAGCTGGCCTTCCCGAAGGTATGCTCGGACGGATCGGAGTCGATGTTTACGAACGAGACCCTAGTATCGTTTATGTGACAATCGAAAACGCTAACAAGAACGACATGCCCGAAGAGGAGCGTCGACAAGAACTACTCGATCACGAGTCAAGCCGTGGAATGATCGGGGGAGAGGTTTATCGATCGGATGACGCTGGAATCACATGGGACAAAGTAAGTCCCGATGGGCAATCAATCGGTGGTGGACCCGCTTATTACTATGGACAAATCATCATAGACCCCAATGACGCAGACATTGTCCACGTACTCTCTGCTCGATCCTGGGGCACAAGTAACGGTGGAGAGACATGGGAGAGTGGCCCACTTGGCTTTGGCGGTGATGATCATGCTCTTTGGATTGACCCTGATAACTCGAATCACATGATCCTCGGCTATGATCATGGCTTGGGAATCACCTACGACGGTGCAGAGAACTGGTACCATCCGGACTTTCAGTCGTTAGCTCAGTTCTATGCGGTCGGCATCGACATGTCTCACCCGTACCGAGTAGCTGGTGGCTTACAGGACAATGGCTCACACATGGCCTATAGCACAAATCCCTCAGGAGGACCGATTTACTTTGAAATGTGGGACCGAGTGGGTGGTGGTGATGGCATGTACAACGAGTTCGACACCTGTAATAACCGCTTCCTCTATAATGAATCTCAGTTTGGACCGATTAGCCGACTCGACCTGTGGACCGGGGATCGTAAGGGCATCCGTTACGATGATCCCGACATGCGCTACAACTGGAACGCCCCGATCGTCGTCTCTGTCCATGACTGCGACGTTATCTATCACGCTGGAAATAAGGTTATGCGATCATCCTTCCGGGGTGAGAATTGGGAGATGATCAGCGAGGACCTCACCAAGGCTGATCCTGCAACACTGACCACAGGAAAGGGGGGTGACGGTAACATCCAATACGCAACAATCACGTCACTCGATGAGTCTCCGCTAAAAGCCGGATTGCTTTGGGTTGGTACAGATGATGGCAACGTGCAGGTGACTCAAAATGATGGACTATCCTGGGAACTCCTGAACGGCAACATCCCGAATAACCCCGAGTATTGGGTGAGCCGGGTCGAGGCATCCCACCATGATCTTGGTACCGCCTACATATCTTATACGGGGTACCGCCGAGACGACTTCCGCCCCTTTGTATATAAGACAAGCGACTTCGGCGAGTCTTGGACCGATATCTCGTCGAATCTGCCAGCAGAACCAATCAACGTAATCCGCGAACATCATACGAACCCCAACCTCTTATTCGTGGGTACTGAATTTCAGATCTGGGTCTCAATCGATGGTGGGGGGAATTGGACAAGTATGAAACTTGATATGCCAGCCTCACCTGTACATGACATGAAGATCCACTCGAGAGAAAATGACTTGGTCGTGGCAACCCATGGGCGCGGAATCTACATCACTGATATCAGCTCGCTTGCGGAACTCACCCCGGAGGTACTCGCTAAAGACGTTCACTTTTTTGAACCAGAACCCAAAGTCCGGTGGATTAGTCCTGATTTGACGAACTACTCATCATCTAATTTCAATGGTGAGAGTGAGCCCGAGGGGGTTGCGATGTATTACTACCTCTCAGGAGAAGCCTCCGACTCCGTAATATTTACCGTATACCAGAATGCGCTTCCTGTCGCCGAAATCAAAGGTCCGGCTGACGCCGGCATTCATCGTGTCTTATGGGATATGGAGAAACGAATCGAACGGAGTGCAGCCGAGCAGGACCGACTCCGTGATGATGATGATGGTGGTGGTGGTGGACGTGGCGGAGGACGAGGCGGGCGGGGAGGGGCACCACGGGACAACATCCGTTACGCATATAGCTCTGCACCCGAAGGCCAATACACGGTCATGATGTCTGTCGATGGCCAGGAACAGGAGCAGAATATTACAATCCTGAAGGACGAGTGGTGGATGGACCGGAGGTAGGGCCCATCTTGCCCACCGACTCTGACAGCACTCAACTTTAGCTTATAACCAAACAGTTAAGAGGTGTCTTATGCAGGCCATTCGATCCATCAGTCTAATGCTCACCGCTGTTGTCCTAACCGCAACCCTCGTATCCCCTGGGGCAGCTCAGAAGGTGCCCTGGAATCCGCTGAAGAGGGGAAGCGACAATATGGAAGTGCTAGGCCACCTTCCACTTGGTCCGCGGCTATCTGTCGCTGATATGGACATAGAGCAGGAAATGCACCGGCCATTTGCATATGTCGCCCGGATGGTATACGGCTTCGAGGGCCCCAGGGGTACGGACATCATCAGCATTGAGGATCCGGAAAGACCTAAACTTCTTTATGAATGGAGAATTGAGAATCAGGATCTCCATCAGGGTACCGGCGGTATGGATGTGAAGCATTTTAAGTGGAACGATCGCTATTACTTGGTACAATCCCTTCAGTTCGGGGAAGGTGGCCCGAACCGTGATCTTGGTGCTGTTATTCTTGATGTGACCGGACTACCTGACCCCTCTACCGTGCGTGAAGCCGCCCGTATTCGGGAACCAGAGATGCCAGGTGGATTCCACAATATTTTCATCTACAAGCACTCCAATGGCCGAGTCTATTTGTTTACGACTGCAAGCGCCCCAGGTGCACTCATCTACGATCTTGGGTTGATCGTTGAGGGAGATCTCGAGAATGCTCGAGTAGGCATGGTACCTGTGCCTGAGAGCGCATTTGGCAGAGGCCGCGGCCGCGGATACCACGACTTCTATGTAGGATATCATCCTGATACTGGAGAGGATCGCTTCTACGGTGGGGGTACGGGCGGATATTACATCTACGACGTTTCAAATCTAGAGGAGCCGCAACTCCGCATTACGCTAACCGGTATAAGCGGAATTCAGAGTGGTCACACCTTCACGCCAAGCGCTGACGGGCGTTACGTGATTGCAGAAAGCGAATACCAGTATGCTCCGCTCAGAATCTTCGATCTGCAGCCAGCGCTGGAAGGGGAAGTCACAAACATCCGATCGCCGATCTCAGCCTTCACAGCTGATTGGAGCCATCTCGTGCACAACCATGAAGTTCGGTGGCCGTACGTATTCGTTTCGGGATACTTGGATGGCCTTCAGATTTTCAACCTCCAAGATCCTGAGAATCCTGCTACCGTTGGCTATTATGACACATACATCGGAGCACCAAGCGCTGACCGTCCCGCGATGTTTAACGGAGCATTTGGTGTGGACGTGCGCAATGAAGACGGGCTGATAGTAATCAGTGACATGTCTACCGGTTTTTGGACGTTCAGCATGGACGGGTTTCAGGGCTGGAATGGGGAGAACTGGGGCTATCCGAATATCTCCTCAGCTCAAGATTGGGACCGGCCAGTAGTAACACGTCCGATCAGCGACCACTAACCAACGCTCAGGGGTCGAGCAGATATACGTGATGCTCTACTTGGGGCTAGCCATTCTGATTTCCTTTGCACTGCCCCTACCTATTGGGGCAGGAGAGGCAGGATACTGCCTAATAGAGGGGGCGGAGTACTATACGGTTGAGTTAGTAACGACAAAGAACATTCCTGGGACTGGGCTAGCAACGGGCAGGGCTGATCTATCTGTCCCGGCAAACTCACCATTTTCTGTGGCCATCTCACCGGATGGGAGCTACGAGTACTTCGTTCGTGTCTCGCTGGAGCGCATGAAAATCCCAACAGAAGGCCGGCTCGTGGCCTGGGTCACAACGAGAGAATTAGACAGGATTGAACGCCTGGGGACGCTCGACCAGAACCTTAGGGCGTCAGGGAAGGTCAGGTGGAACAAGTTCTTAGTTGTCATAACACTCGAAGCGGATAACAACCCGGAACAATCAATATGGGCTGGGCCAATTGTATTCCGCGGAATGTCCCGCAGTGGAAGGATGCACACCATGGTAGGCCATGGCGCACTCCAGCAAGAAAATTGTGCCGCCTACGGCTACGCAAACTAGCGCCCCTGGCGCTTCGAAAACTCAAGGCCTTGTAGTCGCCGTCCGTGCCAAGGCAAGGGATCATGATGCCGACACCCCCACCCCCGATCATGAGAGTCGCTAGGTATTGCCTGACAGTAGTGACGGCTGCGGTTCTAGCTAGCCCACTACACGCCCAGTCGGAAATGCCAGGCATGGGTATGTCAGGTGGGTGGAGAATGGTACCAATGGACCCGAACATGATCATGCTTCCGGGCCTAACGGGGGTTGTGCCCGTCGTAGGGGCCTTCCTGCCTGCCGCAGGCATGAATCCCACAAGCTTCCCAGAAGCAGAGCCATCCCAGGTTGTTGAGATGACCGATGGAGATACGCTAGATATCGAGGTGTCAATTGTGCGTCGCAGTCTCAATGGCCATGAGATGGTGATGTTTGGGTACAATCGACAGTACCCAGGGCCATTAATTCGAGCTCCAAAGGACGCGACGCTCGTTGTGCGCGTCAGGAATGAGATCGAATTACCGACGACAATCCATTGGCATGGTGTGCGTCTAGACAATGAATTTGACGGTGTCCCTGGAGTAACGCAGGAAGCGATCCAGCGGGGAGAGAGTTTTGTTTATGAAGTCCATGTCCCTGACGCCGGGATGTTTTGGTATCATCCGCACGCACGAGAGGATGTACAGCAGGACCTAGGACTTTTCGGAAATCTTTTGGTGACCTCGCCGAATCCTAGCTACTACGGCCCAGCTCACAGAGAAGAAATTCTGGTCCTAGATGATATTCTTATGGATGAACAGGGCGCACTACCCTGGGGGGAGAGCGCCCCCACACACGCTCTAATGGGGCGTTTCGGGAATGTGATGATGGTTAATGGCGAGACCAATCATCAGCTATCAGCCAAGCAGGGAGAAGTCGTACGTTTCTTTCTCACCAATGTGGCAAATTCCAGAACATTTAATGTTACATTCGGTGGAGCACAGGTGAAACTCATCGCGTCTGATGTCGGACGTTTTGAGCGTGAAGCTTGGGTCGAATCAGTTGTGATAGCGCCCGCAGAACGATACGTGGTTGACGTTAGGTTCGAAGAGCCGGGCACTACCTTGATTGCCAACAGTATTCAGGCCATCAACCACTTCCAGGGTGAGTTTTACCCACATGTTGATACCCTGTCGATTGTGACTGTTTCCACAGAGACAGCTGCGCCGGGTATCTCGGACAGCTTCGACTCTCTAAGGGTGCACGATGAAGTAGCCGCTGAGCTCGAGCCGTACCGTCCTCATTTGAATCGTGAACCAGACTACGAGCTCGAAGCAACCCTCCGTGTTCAAAATCTTCCCCCACCCATCGTGCTTGCCATGGAAGCAGACACGCTTTTCTTCCCTCCAATGGAATGGAATGATGCGATGCCAGTCATGAACTGGCTTTCTACCGGAGATCAGGTGACCTGGATTCTCAAAGATCGGGATACAGGCGCTGAAAACAATGATATTGACTGGAACTTTAAGGTAGGAGACCTAGTCAAGATACGAATTTTCAATTCACCTGATTCATTCCATCCGATGAATCATCCAATCCATATCCATGGCCAACGCTTTCTCGTCACCTCGATAGATGGTGCCGAAAATCAAAACCTTGTTTGGAAAGACACTGCAATCGTGCCAGTAGGGTCCTCGATGGACCTGCTCGTTGAGATGTCGAATCCCGGTGAGTGGATGCTTCACTGTCACATCGCTGAACACTTGAGTGCCGGCATGATGTTCAGCTTCACCGTGCAGGGACAGTGACTTCTTGAGAACCATCATCAAATCTGTGATCGGTGCGGTACTGATCTTGAGTTCCGGTGCCATTCTCTTGGTCGGAGGCAGACGCATTATTGAACAGGAACGTATGGCCGAGGAAGTGGACCGCCTTCGCGAAGAGTTATACCGGGCGCGTGCAACGGCCGAACGGTGTCAGAGATCAATCGTTGCTGGCGAAACTGAGCTTTTGGAACTAAGAGCCCGACTCGATTTGCTCCGAGCTCGCGTCGACAGCTTTGAGGCACTCGATGAACGAGGTGTGCCCCAGGATCGTTATGAGACCTACCTGGGCACCTTTACCATGTATAACGATACTGCAAGCACGTGGGAGGAACGGGAGCGCCAACTGCGCGTAGCTGAAGCTTCCTGCCGGACCGTCATCCTAGAACACAATGCAAAGAGTGATTCTCTACAATCACTCTTTGCGGAGCTTGGTGTGGACTAAGAGCTATCAGAGAAGGCAGAATCAAAAGCTGTTTCAGATCTCGGGAACTCCAGCGCCCGTACAAAGTCACACGCTTCGGCGGCACCATGTTCACGTTCCATGCCAGCATCTTCCCATTCCACTGAAAGCGGGCCTTCATAGCCAACGCGGTTCAGAGATCTAACAATCTCTTCGAAGGGAACGTAGCCCCTCCCTAAAGAACGAAACTCCCAGTACCTGTCAGCGTGACCAAAAGGAAGATGGCCACCAAAAACTCCTGAAGGCTTCGGGTGGTCAGACCACCAGACATCCTTCATATGAGTATGATAAATCCGTGAGCCGAAGCGAAGGATGAAGTCAACACAGTCGACCCCCTGGTATGCAAGATGACTCGGATCATAATTGAACCCGAACGCAGAGCGGTTTCCTAATGCATCCAGTGCTCTCTCAGCAGTCACGATATCGAATGCTATCTCGGTAGGGTGGACTTCCAGGCCGAAGTAAACTTCCACTTCGTCAAAAACATCCAAAATCGGGTTCCATCGTTCAGCAAAATCAAAGAATCCCGCGTCGATCATCTCATCCGAGACAGGAGGAAACGAATAAAGTAGGTGCCAGATAGAACTACCGGTGAACCCGTTGACCACCGTTACCCCAAGGTTTGCAGCAGCCCTAGCCGTAAGTTTCATCTCTTCTGCCGCGCGCGCGCGGACACCTTCAGGATTCCCATCACCCCATACCCGTGGAGGCAGAATTGATTGATGGCGCTCGTCAATCCGGTCGCAAACAGCCTGTCCTACCAAATGATTGCTGATTGCCCAAACATCAAGTCCATGAGACTGAAGCATTTCTCTTTGGGCCACGCAATAGTCCGGATCTTCCGCTGCACGTAAAACGTCCAGATGGTCTCCCCAGCAGGCAAGTTCGAGACCATCATAACCCCAAGCGGCTGCTTTCTCTGCAAGCTCTGTAAGCGGAAGGTCAGCCCATTGACCAGTGAATAGAGTAACCGGTCGACTCATGAATCTTCTCTGGTATAGGGGTCGCAGAAGTAAGTTTCACTCATGCTACACTCCGGGAGGTGAATACGATGCATCGACCCAACCACCTAGACGGTAGCTTTCCAGTGCTTTATGGATGAAGTAGACCCCGTGCGCTCCGTCCTGGACCGTTGGAAAGTCGTCCGCGAACGGGCCCACCGCGCCATCACTACTCAAGCTGTCGGCGACATTCTTATAGATGTTCGCGAAAGCCTCTATAAAGCCTTCCGGATGGCCGCCCGGGAGCCTGGTATGTGCTCGCGCCCGTTCTGACGTGGCACCCGCGGCCCTGTAAAGATCCCTTTCAGACCCATCTGATTCGATCAGGCGCAGCCTATTCGGATCCTCCTGAGACCAATCCAGGCCGCCACTGCTACCGTAGACCCGGAGTCTAAGATTATTGCGCTCACCAGTAGAGATCTGTGAAACTGAAAGCAGGCCCCGTACACCCCCTTCGAGTTCCAGTAGAACAGTCGCATCGTCCTCAAGCTTACGACCATCGACCACTATACCTAGATCCGCGAAAAGACGTTGTACCTCTAATCCCGTGACATACCGGACCAGATTATGGGCATGCGACCCAATATCGCCCAAGGCTGAAGAAATACCCGCTCGACCAGGATCCGTCCGCCACTCTGCCTGCTTATGTCCTTCGGTTTCCAAAGGCGTGGACAGCCACCCCTGGCTGTATTCGACCACAACCTTCCGGATCTCTCCGAGTGCTCCTGCCCGAACTCGCTCGCGGGCTTCTTTCACGATCGGATATCCAGTGTAACTATGGGTCACCGCAAATAGGCAGCTATGCTTGTCTGCTAGATCGCACAGATCTTCAGCATCCTCCACTGTAGTGGTCAGCGGCTTATCGCAGATCACGTGGACACCTTTTCGCAGAAAAGTACTCGCCACGTCATGGTGCAGGTGGTTCGGTGTAACAATCGACACAAGTTCAATCCGGTCCCCTTCTGTGAGCGCATACTCTGACTCAGCCATCTCCTCATACGAGTCGTATGCTCGACCGGGATCGATACCCAAGTCCAGCCCAGCCGCTTTCGATTTAGCCGGATCAGATGAGAAGGCTCCTGCTATTAGTTGATAACCACCATCAAGTGCGGCCGCCATTCGGTGGACCTGGCCGATAAAAGCGCCGGGGCCTCCTCCAACCATCCCATAACGAATGGTCACGCGGATCCTTCAATCCTCTGGACCCGGTAACCCCCAACTCGACGATCCTGGGCATACATCAGGCTGAAAAGCAGCAGGAGGATAGCGCAAAGAGGTACCACGAAACGAAACGAGATCTTACCGCCATAGTTATCTGCTGGATCGAGGATCGCCTGAGCTTCGGCTACGAGGACCTCGTTAGCATCAGAAGAAATGAGCGCCCGAAGCGCGTTCGCAGTGCCAGGATACGGTAGTGCACCACTCGCACTGAATGTCTCCAGAACCTCGCTCGCTGCCAATCTGGCAGACTGAACATCATTTTCAGCTCCTCCGGTAAGCCCAGTCTCGGTCTGCTGGAGTAATTCCACAACCTGCTCGACCGGAATTTGATTATGTGCATACCCGTCTGCCACCCGTCCCATCTGTGGTGCTGTCACGAGGCCAACGGTGGCCATTCCAACTGTGCCCATGAGTCCCAACCCAAGAGCGCCACTCCGCGGAACGCGTTCCGACACCACCCCGAGCATAGTGGGCCAGAAGTAACAAACCCCAATCGCGAATACCGTTGCAGCTGCGAAGGTCATTGCCCCACTTGCATAGCTCAGCCAAAAAAGACCAACACCAGAGACGAGCGCCGATAAAACCAAGATCCCAGTCGGTGAAAGGCTATGTACTACAGGGCCCGCCTTATAACGCAGTACGGCCATCAACCCGCTAATCCACACGAGAACTAAAATCCCAGGCATCCCACCAGCCTCCACCACCGCCGGTACCCAACGATTTGGACCGAGTTCAATTGACGCTGTCATCGCCATTGCGATGAGCATCACCCACATAAACGGAGTGGCGAGCGCTGCTCGAAACATCTCACCCATGCCTATGCCAGCTTGAACGCCTTCCGTTTCCGGGAATGGTTCCCACAGCAGGAGCATCCCATAAATCAGGGTCGGGATCAAAACGAGTCCGATTTGGAACTCCCAGCTTGTTACTCCACCCTTATCGAGTCCGTACGCGGCCAGCCCACCAAGAACAGCTCCGCCGGGGAACCATACATGGAATTGATTCAGTTTTACCGTTTTGTTATCTGGATAGAGCGCGGCGACAAGCGGATTACAAGCCGCTTCGACCAGACCATTGGCCATTGCGATCACTAGGGCGCCAACGAAGAGAGTCCAGAAGCCGCCCCCGGCGACCCCGGCGATGATCATCGTGAGCACCCCCAAAAGGTGCCCGAAGAACGAGATCCTCAACAGGAAACGCATGCCAACAGTATCAGCGAATGGAGCAAACAGGAGTTGCGATACGGCGAAACCCCATAGTGCAGCGCCTCCGATCCATCCTACTTCTTCATTCGTTAGCACGAACTCACGCTTCAGCGAAAGCATGATCGCACCTACAGTGGCGAATGCGACCGACGTGGCGATCAAGGCGACACAGCTTCCAATGAAGAGCCTTGAAGAATCGACGCTGGCTCCTGATTCCGTGTTTCTATTCTCAGACATATTGATCCGGTGTGGATGATACGGGCGTTGAATGAAAGGCAGTCATCTCAGTCTAACCCTATGTGTTGGAGAACTTCCGGAGGTGGAGGCTCCCAACCCGGTAGGGGGACATTGCCGACATACTGCAGATCCTCCATACCCTCGGGCGTAGTCCAAAACGCTGTGGAAGTCAGATCTCGGACCTTATCAAAAAATAGAGCTGCGGCCTCTAGTCCGGCGTCCGTATTCGGCAGATAGCAAATTTCATCACAAATTGCGATGTGCTGATCCGGCGTAAGCTGTCTGAAACGTGTCCCTTCACCAAACCGCCGGGTGGCTTCACTGTCGAGCCAAACAAGCCCTTCGCGCAGGATGATTTTATCTGATTGGTTTGCTTCGTAGGGAGCGCTCACCCACTCGTCTATGAAATCATGTGCGCCGAGCTGACTGGCCGACTGCGAACGCTCGTCCGCCGGAATGATCACGTCGCAGAGCACTGCCAGGGACTGCAGCTCATCTGAGGTCAACGATCGCTCCCAGAGTACCGTCGGTGTGAGAAGATCTGGATCCCACGCATCTCCTCTTGCCTTCGGGTTCGATGCAGAAGCGGGGGTCATCAAGATTCCAGAAGCTTCTTCGCCAGGCTTGCATGAAACCAGAGCCGGAGTTGCAGCTGCGATTGCTATAACCTTCAATGCCTGACGCCGATCCATGCTCACAGAACCCAGCACTGGCAACTCAAGTCCATGCTGAGGAATATCTTCCGGGCGCCTATCCCGATCGCTATTCCGTGATTCTTTAGCCATCAGAGATTCCTCTGGCTCATCTGACCAACAATGTAGTCGGACGCACGCCATGCGATTGCCATGATTGAAAGTGTCGGATTCTTATCGGCATTCGACACGAAGCAACCCCCATCGGTAACGAAGAGATTGTCGACTTCCCATGACTGGCAAAATTCATTGAGCACAGAGCGAGACGGATCGTTTCCCATTATTACGCCACCCACTTCATGAATGATCTCTCCTGGCTTCGCGATGGCATCTACTCCGTCGTCATGTATGGTGCTAAGCACATGTCCACCCATCGTCTCAACGATCTCCCCGAATGTCTGCTGCATGTGCCGGGCTTGGTTAAGCTCATGGTCCGACCATGTCCAATGAAAGCGCAGCGTAGGAATCCCCCATTCATCGACTTGCTCGGAATCGATCTCACAGTAGCAGTCGTCGTTCGGGATCATCTCACCACGACCGGCAAAGCCAAGGAAAGACCCATAGTAACGACGACAATCTTCCTTGAAGCCCTGGCCATAAGAGCCCATGGTAAGGGCTTCAATACCTCCGAAGGAGCCAAACCCGGGCATCTTCCGACCGCCACCAAACTCGATATGGTAGCCGCGAGCAAAGTCTAGTCCGCCACCAGCTTGATCTTGATAGAGCCACCAGGGCATATAGAGGTGCATCTCTGAGGTACCATCAGCGTTATGCGGGGGCATATTCTCAAGCGCTGGAATCTGACCCTGCACACCAGCACCTACAGTATCCATCAGATACTTACCAACAAGTCCATTTCCGTTACCGAGTCCGTCCGGAAAAAGAGAGCTCTTCGAGTTGAGAAGAATGCGTGCCGACTCGCATGCGCTTGCTGTGAGGATTATGACACGGGCACGCACGTGCTCCTCAAGCCCCGTATTCTTGTCGATGTAGTGGACTCCGGTCGCTCGCCCATTCGCGTCAACTGTTACCTCACGCACCATCGCATTTGTGATGACATCGAGGTTGCCTGTCGCTGTTGCTGGTGGCAGCAGAACCGTCGGTGATTGAAAATTCGCCTTAATTGAGCAGCCGCGACCGCATGGAGTCGCGTAATAGCACGCAGCTCTAGCACGCATCGACTCTGCGGTCACGCGCCGAGCCATTTCATTGTTCGGCCAGAGCATACGCGCAATTCGGTCGGCTTCAAGTGACTGGGTTAAGATGGCCAGATGGGCTGGGACCACAGGAATATCTAGCCTCTCACGACAAACCTTCTGGGTAAGCAACTCTTCCGCTCTTGGCGCTGGAGGAGGTAGTAGCACACCGGGAGAAGAGTTCGGCGTATTTTCAAGCCCTTCGTTTGACCCATAAACGCCGATCAAGGCCTCCGTCTTATCATAGTATGGAGCAATGTCCTCATAAGACATCGGCCAATCAAAACCGAGTCCGTCACGGGAGCGTGGCTTGAAATCGTACTCACCCATGCGAAGTGAGATGCGCCCCCAATGGTTCGTACGGCCTCCTAGCATCCTCGCGCGCCACCATAAGAAGTCTGTCCCTTCAGCACTCGAGTAGGGCTCTCCCGGTACACGCCAGCCACCATCAACTGTCGCATCATAAAATCCAAATGGTTTTTCAGGTGTCCCTGCTGCTCGCAGCGGCGCATCAAAGGGAAGCTGAAACATCGGGGTCTCAGAAACTGGATCGTAATCGCGCCCTGCCTCAAGCATAAGCACCTTGACGCCGGAACAAGCAAGCACATAAGCACACATGCCTCCCGCCGCACCCGAACCGACTATAATGGCATCGTAATCGTCTTGCGCCTTCAGCATCACTTGCCCTCCATCAGGCCAACCTTCTCGGTCTAAGGCTCAGGTCACCCCATCACTGCCCGGTTGACCGCAAAGTAATCTTGCTAGCGTCGTACCGTCGCCTCCACGAGTCTTGCAACCGCACCTAGCGTCGTCTGAGCTGCGTTGAAACCCAGTCGAAAATCATCATCTGAGAAAGTTACGAATAAGTCCGTCGGCTGATGCCAGTGTGGGTTGGCGCGGTTCCCAGTCTCATAGAGCCGACGGTTCTCGCGCAAACTCACAGCAGCAACGATATCCTGGAATGGGCCAGAGTCTGTGTTGCTCATGGCATTACTCATGACTGCTGGATAGTCCGTAGCAAACATCCGGTTCGCGTTGAGAAGTGCGAGCGCCAGTTGCGCCGAGGCCCCAGCCATCTCTGAGTTTAGCTGGAATTCGATATCGACATCAGCATCGAGCGCCTGGTTGTGAGTTACGGGATTCCCATGATCCCAAAGCATCATGTCGTGTTGAACCATGCCCAACCACCTGGGCTCTGGGTAATTGCCCGAACCCTGAGGTTCCTCGATTCCCTGCAAGGCTTGCCGCTGCTCAACATATGCACGGGCTCCGTTTAGCCCAGTCTCCTCATTGTTCCACAGCGCAAACCGAATCGAACGAGCACTACTCACTCCCGGGGAAGCCAGCGCTCGGGCAATCTCCATAACAAGTGCTGTTCCGGAAGCGTCATCATTTGCAGCCTGACCACTGCCTCGCCCATCCATATGCCCTCCCAAGATGTACATCTCACCAGGAGAGTTAGCACCTACGAGTGTCGCATAGACTTCCTCACGTGGTTCTGTGACATCAGATCCCCGCGGCATGTAGTCATAGTGGATACGAGCGGTCTGGTAACCCCAACCCTGCAGTGTCTGCTCAATCCAGTCGACCGCTGCAGCATTTCGCGGTGTACCTTGCTCACGATCGCCGAACTCAGTCAGTCCGCGAATGAGTGATTTATAGCTCTCGAAATCGAGGAGGTCGACGACTTCTTTGATTACGCTATCAGCCTCAGTCAGCGGGACACCCCCGAGCACGCCTCTGAGATTCCTACTATCCGCAGGACTCGGACGACCGCCACCACGCCCCTGCGCGTCTATGGCCATAGGCCAGAGAAAGGCAACGAAGATAAGGGTGATCAGTACATGTGTGACCTTATCGCTGATCGACATGATATAGTCTCCAGAACTTGACCTATTGGCTCTTCGGGATGAACAACCTAGGCGCCACCTTCGATTCCGTCACGCGGAGCGATCCGGGTAACTGGAAGCCCTCGGACCTCCCTAGGCATGCTTAAAGCTTTAGAGCACTAAGTGCATTGAAGCTGTAGCGAACACTCTCGATCGGAGCATCCGGTGTATCGTGCTCTACAAACACGTGGAGCATACCTAGCTCCTCAGCACGCGGCAGGATCCTTGCAAAATCAATCACCCCTTTGCCAACATCCACCATCCGTCCGTCCAGTGTACGATCCTTCACATGAACGCTTGTAACTCGACCTGCTTGACTCTCCAGATAAGCCATCGGGTCTCCGCCACCATCCACTACCCAGAATATGTCCATCTGCCAGTCAACAAGCCGTGGTTCGGTGCGCTCCAAAAGCAGGTCCATCATGATTGTGCCGTCCGGCAGCGCAGCAAACTCCCAGGCATGATTATGGTAGCCGAAATGGAGCCCAGCTGAGCCAGCCATTTCACCGGCCCGGTTGAAGTCCTCGGCCAATTTCCGAAGTCCTTCAGGGGTGCGCTCGGATTCCGGAATTGAGGGAACAAAAACGAAATCTTGACCTAATTCCTGCGCTCCTTCAAGAAAGGAAGCCCAGTCACCACGAATGTCGCTCACTCCTGCATGGCTTGATACTGCCCGTAACCCAACGGCATCCAAAATTCTACGCATTTCTCTAGGGCTAAGCCCATAAAGCCCTGCGAACTCCACAGTTTGGTAGCCGATCTCTGCAACCTGGGCCAGCGTTCCGTCAACATCTTCGGAAAGCAGAGCACGGAGCGTATACAATTGGACTCCAATTTCTTCAACAACTAGCGACCGCCCTGACACCACATCCTGCTCACTGACAGATAGTCGCCCCGGCTTTGACCCTAAGAATCCAATCGCGGGCATGGCAACGATGAAGCGGCGGCGGTCCATTACTTAATCTCCCTGACCTTCAAGTTACGGAAGGAAACCCGATCTCCGTGATCTTGGATCCCAATGTGGCCGCGAGAAGCTCGGCCGTATGCAGGCCACTGGGCAAACTTGCTGTTTGCCACCCGCCGCAGCCAGTCCGCACTTCCGAGTTCGTATTCGACAACTTTATCGCCGTTCAACCAATGCTCGACCTGGTTATTCACAACAACAATGCGCGAACTATTCCACTCCCCCGCCGACTTAACGATACCGCGCGGCGCACCATGAAGCCCATAATTTGAACCGGCACTTGTCAGTGGACTTCGGCCATCAGGGTGCCCAGCATCATCTAGAATTTGCATCTCGGGCGCACCGTGGTACACCTCTTCCTGACCCTCAACTGCCCGAACTAAGACACCGCTATTCCCGCCCGGTCCAACCAGCCATTCAAGGTAAAACTCGAAGTCACCGAATTGCTGTTCTGTAATGATGTCCCCACCCGGCCCTGTGCGAATCAGCATACCGTTCTCTACAGACCACCCATTAGGCATGAATTCACTGTTGTATCCGCGCCATCCCTCAAGGGAATTGCCATCAAATAGAAGCTGCCATCCAGCCGCTCTCTCTGCTGCAGTAAGCCTGTTGTGCTCCTGTGCCGTGAGTGGGTTCGCCAGAAAAACCAGAACAGCTCCTAGCAAGAGTGTGCGATCTATCACAATTCCCACCCCCTTCGATACTCTCGTTCCAGGTATGCATTCGCCTTCTTAGAGTTCGTCACTCTCATATTGTCAGCGTCGTATTCAATCTTGAAGCCCTGTCCGGTCCTCAGGGCCACTAGCCCCAGAAGCATGACTTCTGTTAGTGGTGCCGCATAGGAAAACGGACAGGTCGCCTCTCCTTGTCCTTTGCAAGCATTCGCCCAGTTCATTTCATGACTGTCTGCAATGCGAACAAAGGTCGGCGGAATCGTCACCGCCTGTTCCATTAACCCCTCCGGAAAAATCTGGGGGTTCCCGCCATAGGTTTCGTGCATCAAGATTCCTCGGTCACCTACAAAGATCACGCCACCCTCACGGTTAAGAGACACACCATCCGGGAGATGTTTCGGGCGCTTCGGCATGAGTCCCCCATCATACCAGTGGAGTTGGACAGGTCCTCGCTCACCACGCCGAGGAAAATCGTAGTGGACCTTGGTCGCCAACGGGTAAGAGACAGGATCGTCTTCTGGCCCGCCCCACATCGAAGAAGTGGCTTCGACCGTGGTCGGGTAGCCCAAATCCAAAGCCCAAAAAGGATGGTCGATTAGGTGTGCGCCCATATCTCCCAAGGCCCCTACACCAAAATCTACCCAACCCCGCCAATGGAATGGATGATAAATCGGGTGATACCGTACATCCCTTGAGACTGGCCCAAGAAATAAGTCCCAAGCCACATGATCCGGCACACTAAAGTCAGCCCACAAGGCACCTGCATGAGCCTCGGCTACTGACCCCGGCCACCACGAGCGGTCCACCGATAAGGGATCAAAATCCTCTGGGACCGGAGCAGGTTGGAGAAGGCCCTGCGCCCAAATCGGCCTATTCGTCCAGACATGGGCTTCGTGAACACTACCGATTACCCCGGCAGCGATCCATTCATTGATGAGCCTTGCATCGTCGCTTGAATGGCCTTGGTTGCCCATCTGTGTGACAACCCCTGTGGAGGTTGCTAACTCGTCGAGCACACGAGACTCGTGGACGGTAGTAGTCAGTGGCTTCTGAACGTATACGTGCTTCCCAGCTCGCATCGCCGCAGCAGCAATGACCGCATGGGTATGGTCAGGCGTAGCAATTAGCACCGCTTCGATATCCCTCTGCTCATCCAACATCGCCTGGAAGTGCGTGTACTTACGGGCTTTGATGTATTGCTCCTTCCATCGCGCCCCTTGCTCTCTAGGTCTTCCGTTAGCGTCTGTGGAACGTTCTTCGACCTTAGCCGCGACCAACTGATGATCAATGTCACAGACGGCAACAATGTTTTCGGTGCCTAATTCCTGGGCATTCTCACCTCCCACTCCACCGGCACCGACAATCGCGATATTGAGCGTATCACTCGGAGCTTGATATCCCGGGCCTCCCAAAACATGCCTTGGTACGATCATGGCCCCCATCGCTACCTTCGAACTGTCCGAGACAAAGTCTCGACGTGTGATATCTTCCGGCACGAGATCCCATCCTTGCAGCGGCCAACTGTGTGTGGCCGTTCTTGGCCACAAGATAGGCGTATGTGGGGGTTTCGAAACGGCTGGTGACTTTGGCTGTATCAGTCCTCTGGCACAGCAGCAATGCACTCAATCTCAACCCGGGCTCCTAGTGCAAGACCGCTACCAGCGACAGCGGAACGAGCTGGTGGGTCTGATGGAAAGTACTGGACATAGGCCTCATTAACCGCAGCGTAATCGCTAATATCTGCCAGAAACACCGTGCACTTAATGAGGTCTAGTAGGGTGGCGCCAGCAGCATCTAGAACTGTGATGATATTCTCCATCGTTTGATGTGTTTCAGGGATCACACCTCCTTCAACCAACTCCGGAGGATTCACACCGGGCTGGGCACCAATTGCACCAGATAAAAAAATCAAATCCCCACTCCTCACGGCTGATGAAAATACCGGTAGACGAGCGACACCCTCGGGTTGGATGATTTCCTTTCGAGACCTCATTCCTGGGGTTACTGCGGCGCCTTCTATATCCCCACTCTTCCGCTCCTCGAAAGAACATCCAATCAGGAGGGGTAAGAGCAAGGCAGCTAGGATAGAGCGTTTCATCTGGAACCTCTCTCGAATCGGATTTCACCACCTACGATTGTCATATCGACCTGAGCACGAGCAATCTCAGCCTCAGGAACCGTCATAATGTCTCTGTCTAGGACTGTTATGTCAGCCAGCTTGCCAACAGTGATAGAGCCTTTGATGTCCTCCTCAAACGCCGCATAAGCGTTGTTGATCGTGTAGCTCTGCAGGGCTTCCAAGCGTGTCATCCTCTGGCCGGGAAAGAACTCATTCCCATCCCTGTCCTGGCGAACAACAGAGGAATAAAGAGATGAGATTGGTGAAACATCCTCTACCGGCGTATCAGTCCCGTTCGTCACCATCACACCCGCCTCTATAAGAGAACGCCAAAGGTAGGCTCCACTTTCAGCACGCTTCGCACCAAGTCTTGCATAAACCCAAGGCGCATCGGAAGTCGCGTGCACTCCTTGCATGGATGCGATCACACCAAGATCGGCAAAGCGCCGTACATCATCAGGATGTAAATGCTGTGCATGTTCAATCCTCCACCGCATTTGTCCACCACCGCCCTCCGGGAAAGTCCGTTCATAGATATCAAGCACTTCTCGGTTCGCGCGGTCTCCAATAGCATGCGTATTGAGTTGAAAGCCATGTTTTGCGGCAATCTGAGCTGTTGTCTCAATATCATCAGGCTCTTCAACCCAAAAGCCGGTGCTACTCGGCATATCTTCGTACGGTTCCAGCAGCCATGCTCCATGCGATCCAAGTGCCCCATCAATTTGGCGCTTGATCGATCGGACGGTCAGATGGTTTCCCCCATAGCCGATCATTCGATACGAGGGGAGGGCATCATCCATAGATACATTGGATTCGGAACGAACCATAACGTATAGCCTCACGGGAAGGCGGCCCTCGTCAGCGAGCTGCTTAAACCCGTCTATAGTCGCGAAGCTCGCGCCCGCATCGTGAAACGTGGTTACGCCCTTGGAGAGAGCTTCCTCACCAGCAAGTTCTACATGATGTGAGAATTCATTCCACTTCTCGGCCTCAGAGAGCCGAGCTTTTTCCTTCTCTACTGCCTGGTAGACCAGTCCGTCGGCGTTCTCTCTAAGTAGACCAGTAGCAGAACCGTCAGCATCACGCACAATGGTACCACCAGGCGGATCTGGGGTCTGATTGTTAACGCCTGCAAGCTCAAGCGCGTAGGCGTTCGCAAATGCGGCATGCCCACTGGCATGGCCCAAAACCACCGGATTGTTGTTGGAGACAGCGCTGAGTGTCGTATGTGTGGGCACGCCCTCGACGGAACCAGGCGGGACCTCGCTCCATTTTTCTTGATGCCAACCGCGGCCTTCAATCCATTGGTCCGGAGACGCACCTTGGACGGCATCTTCTACCATCGCCACAATCTCGTCCCAGCTCTCAACTTGGGTGAGATCGAGAATTGTCTTCGACCTACCGAGGCTAGTGTAGTGCCCATGACCCTCAATGAAACCTGGAAGTGCAAGTCGGCCTGCTAAGTCGATTGTGCTAGTTAATTCTCCGACTAAAGCCTTGATCTCTTCGTTAGTCCCTACGGCAATGATCCGGTCTCCCCGAATTGCGATGGCCTGAGCCTCCGGTAAGGCATCATCCACAGTGACGACCTTGCCATTGGTTAGCACCACATCGGCTAACTCTTGAATGTCATCCGTTGCACAGCCCAAGAACCAGGTTGATACAATCACCAGCATCATGACCAGAAACATGTTGATAAAGCGTGGCAAGGGGTCCTCCAGTACTGTATTTCGATGGGTGGAGAAGGTGGTCGAGGTTCTCGGAGCGCGCTACTCTCTGATATGGATCGGCGACACTTTAATAGGCTTACTACAACGAGTCTTATGGGACTCAATCTCAGGCCGCAGGTTTGGCTTGACCTTTTGTCTGACCAGAATCCAGAGGTTGATGGTCGCCGACTGAATCAGCGGATGAGCAGGCTTGCAAGCTTTGGTGCTAACGCTGCAGGTGGTATCGACCGTGTTGCGTTCAGTGACGCAAATATCGAAGCACTCGACTGGATAGCTGGACTACTCGTGGAGTCAGGCTTTTCTCCTTCAATTGACTTTGCGGGTAATTTGATCGCCCGCAAACCGGGATCCGGTTCTGAGCTTCCTCCGATCATGCTAGGCTCCCATATCGATTCGGTTCCTGGTGGCGGTAACTACGACGGACAAGTCGGATCGATGGGTGCCCTAGAAGTTGCTGCATCGCTGGCTGATGCAGCCCATACCACTCGACATCCACTCGAAATCTTAATTTTCTCGAATGAGGAGGGAGGGAAAACCGGTAGCCGTGCCCTAGCGGGAGAGGTAGAGGTGTTTGAGTTAGACATAGTCACCGCTTCAGGTTTCACGATCGCGGACGGCATTCAGCGGCTCGGAGGAAACCCCGATCGCCTGGAGGAGGTGCGCCGAACAGATGGGTCGGCGGAGGCCTTTTTGGAGCTCCATATTGAGCAGGGCGCAGTATTGGACGCGGATGGGATCGACGTGGGAGTCGTCGAGGGGATTGTAGGAATCATGCGTTGGACCGTCATCGTCGATGGCAGGACCAACCACGCCGGGACGACCCCTATGGACCGGCGGGCCGATGCGATGGTTGGTGCAGCACGGTTCATTGATCTAGTCCATACAACAGCTCGTCGGATGCCAGGCCAACAAGTTGCTACAGTGGGCAGACTTGAAGCCGAACCAGGTGCACCTAATGTGATACCTGGTCGTGTCACTATGACGCTTGAGATCAGAGACCTCTCAATGGACGGCATTGAGCGTGTCTACAACGAAATCAATCGTAACCTGGTCCGGATTACAGAAGAAACGGAGACCCGCTTCTCATTCCAGCGCTTTTATACGAGCAGGGCAGCTCCGACTGCTCCATGGATTCGCGAGATCATCGAAACTTCTGGACAGGGCCTCGGCCTTTCGACCCGCCGTATGCCCTCAGGAGCCGGGCACGACGCTCAAAGCATTGCGCTTTTTGCACCGGTTGGAATGATATTCGTTCCCTCTGTAGCTGGTGTCAGCCATGCACCTGACGAGCATACCACCCCTCAGGATATCATTAACGGTGCCAACGTCCTCCTCGGAACGCTACTAGAGTTGGACGAGCGATAAGATCCATTTAGCTGCACCTAAGAATCTCCGGATCAGGTCGCAGCTCTGGGATCATTAACGCGGCGGAGAAGCCCCAGTCCCACGATAAACAGAACACTGATCGCCATCACAGCGAGCCGCTGGTTGCCACCACTGGCCATGGCGATATAGCCAAACACTAGGGGGCCGACGACAGATGAAGACTTACCACACAGGGCATAGAAACCAAACATCTCTGCTTCCTTACCCTTTGGAATCAGTGCAGCCATAAATGCACGGCTGGCCGCCTGAACAGATCCCAAGCCGAATCCTGCTACCATCGCGAGTGCACCAAACCACAGTTTCGAGGTCGGAATGAAACCGATGCTGACCGCGACAAGAGTCCACATGACCAACACACCACTCAATATCTTCTTCGGACCCAGGAAGTCCGTAGGCTTCGCCAGCGCAAAGGCGCCAACTAGAGCCGCAATCTGGAGCGCTATGTACAGATAGACCAACTCATTCTGTGTATATCCAAACGTCGTCGATGCTACTGTGCTTGACATGTAAATTGCAGTGAGTACTCCATCTATATAGAAGAAGAATGCAAGCAGAAAGCGCCTCAGGTTCTTCTCCCGTAGTACCTCACCCAGGATCTGCCGGAAGTTGGTCACGCCCCACCGTGCAGCTCGACCAACGGACATGTCACTAGCCTGGTCCTGGGGAAGGAATAGGAACGAGGGGATCGAGAATAGGATGAAGAAAACTGCAACCATGACCCATACCAGATCGATATTGGTCTCAATAAGAGGGAGAGCAAGCAGGAGGCCCACTGCCGAGCCTGCGTAACCCACTCCAAACCCAAGGCCAGATACCCAACCTTGTTTATCCGAAGGGGCGATGTCAGGCAGGTAGGCATTATAGAATACCAGACAGGCCTCATACCCTACGTTTGCAAACACGAATACCCAGAATCCCCAAAGCACCGCTCCCGGGCCAAGCGTCGTAAATAATGCAACTCCTGTAACGCACATGGCGACGAAAAAGGCCATGAACCTCTTACGCATGCCTGCTCGGTCTGCAATCGCCCCAAGCAAGGGGGAACTAATTGCAACAATCAGAGCAGAGAGAGATACGGCACGCCCCCACCACCAGTCACCGATACTGTCGGTATTCCCCACAACGGTATTGATGTAATACACCTGGAAAACAACGGCCGTGATGACTGCCGGGTATACAGAATTTGCTAGATCGAAAAGCGCCCATGCTCCGACTTGCTTCTTGTTCACCCCAGTCTCCTTCGGACTGTAATACCCATTCAGGCTAGCCTAGTCAGTAGAAATCTATCCATAGACAACCGATGCCTCAGTTGCGTCTTCCCGAGCGCTAAGCGAATCTCAGCAGCCCAGGCCAGTCGGCATGATAGAATTTCCCCAAAACTGAAGACTCAATGAATAGACTCGCGGGAAAGCGCGTCCTTATTACCGGTGCTTCAGCTGGCATCGGAGAAGCTTGTGCGAACGCCTTCGCAGAAAGTGGGGCTGATCTTCTCCTTTCCGCCAGGCGTGTCGAACGCGTCGAAGAGTTAGCCACCCGCCTCTCTGAAGACCACGGTGTACAGGTGCACACGGCCAGGCTCGACGTAACTGACTCGCCTGCAGTTACCGCGTACGTAGAAGAAATCGCTAACGCAGACCTTGTACCGGATATCCTAATCAATAATGCCGGCAAAGCTGTTGGGCTTGATCTGCTGCACGAAGGCTCGCTCGATGACTGGGAGGACATGATCGATACGAACATAAAGGGTCTACTTTACGTGTCCCGTGCCGTCATCCCACACATGGTCACCCGCAATTCCGGGCATGTCATCAATATCGGTAGCATTGCAGGGCGCTGGGTCTACCCCAAGGGGGCAGTATACAACGCGACCAAGTTCGCAGTCTGGGCGCTTAACGAGGGCATGAACATTGACCTCGTTGGAACAAACATTCGCGTCTCAAGCGTAGACCCTGGTATGACTGAGACAGAGTTTAGCGAGGTACGCTTCCATGGAGACAAGGAGCGAGCTGATAAAGTCTACGAGGGAACTCAGCCACTCACAGGTGCGGACATTGCTGATGCAATCATTTACGTCGCAAACACACCCGAGCATGTCGACATCATCAATCTAGTCATGATGCCCACACAGCAACGTCACGCTTTTGTGCTCCATCGCGAGTGAAGGATAGCTCACCGTACGTCGTTGTCTTTACACTTTGGCTGCTCGTCTTCTCCTCGGCGAGCCAGACCATGATTATCTCGCCGATCCTTCCTCAGATCGGCGATGACCTCGGAATAGCAGACGCCGCACTAGGAACACTAGTGTCCGTATACTCTCTGATGGTGGGCATCTTCGCGATCCTCTCTGGTCCAGTATCAGACCGCATCGGACGCCGCCGGATTCTGCTGATCGGCTGTGGTACCATGACTGTTGCACTTATGCTGCACACGCTCGTGTCTGACTACGCCTCATTCCTTGCAGTGCGGGTGTTTGCGGGCGTGGCAGGTGGAATATTAAGTGGGGCTGCGGTTTCCTATATCGGAGACTATTTCCCATATGAACGACGTGGTTGGGCGACTGGATGGGTCATGAGTGGGTCCGCGTTCGGTCAGATCGCAGGCATTCCGATCGGAATCGTCCTGGCAGGCCAATGGGGCTTCAAGACACCCTTCTATATCTTCGCTGTAACGATGGCAGCGACGATTCTATTGCTCTTTTTCGGGGTTCCACAGCCTCCTGGAAAGCAATCACTAGAGAAATTAACTGTACGGAAAGCGGCAGCGGATTACGCCGCAATGCTCCGTCGGCCCGAAGTAGCCTGGGCAGCAGTCGCTTACTTCGTGATGTTCCTTGGAGTTTCTATCTTCATAGTCTATCTCCCGA
Source organism: Gemmatimonadota bacterium (assembly GCA_012960225.1). Classification (GTDB taxonomy): domain Bacteria; phylum Gemmatimonadota; class Gemmatimonadetes; order Longimicrobiales; family Gaopeijiaceae; genus UBA1142. The sequence continues at coordinate 80,648 of DUBS01000035.1, forward strand.
CCTGGCTCGAGCGCGATCTCGATATTTCTGGTAACGAGATAGCATTGATGTTCTTAGTGGGTGGGATCGCCAATGTCCTGACGGGACCTCAAGCTGGGAAGTGGTCAGATCGGATAGGCCGGAAGGGTATTATCCTCCTTGCATGTATCGGGTTGTCATCCCTGATGCTGCTCACGGTCCCACTTGTGACCAATGTTACAACGGCATGCGTCTTCTTTTTCCTGACTATGATGCTCGTAGCCATGAGAACTAGTCCCTTCTCTGCACTACTTACTGGTTTGGTCAATGATGACCGACGCGGCTCACTCATGAGTTTAGCGGTCGCCCTGGGACAGATGGGTTTCGCACTTGGTGGAGCGATAGCAGGGCCTCTTTTCGCTGGAATGGGGTATAGCTCGAACACTGTTCTTGGAGCCATTTTTGTACTCGCGATGGGTCTCATTGTATGGTTCTTTATCCCTGAACCTCCCATCCGAACTACTCTGGCCGCAGCAGACTGAATCGCAACCCCTATCGCCTTAGCTAGGGCTCCATATCTTTTTTTTCACTTTAAAATCAGGGTGCCTTGCCACCCAGGACACTTCTGTGGATAGAGATTCTGACAATGCGCTAGGCTCCCTATTATTCGAGAGAACCTCTTACGGTTCTCCGAGGAGAAAGAACCGGTCATGCCGTTAGAATTCGAGCATGGCATCCAGGGGATCCAGGTGCAGATCGATAAGCTACTCGACCTTGCTGACCGCAGGGGCATTGACGTATCGAGCGAGGTAGAGATTCTTCGGGAAAAGCTCCTCGAGATTAGTCAACAAACGTATCAGAACCTAAGTCCTATGGAGCAAGTTCTCGTTGCGAGACATCCTAAGCGACCATACACACTCGACTATATCAATCTTATATGCACCGATTGGATCGAGTTACATGGTGATCGTGCATTCCGAGACGACCAAGCAATTGTAGGAGGATGGGCTCGTATACGTGGGCGCACAGTCATGATGATTGGCCACCAGAAAGGCCGCACTATGAAAGACAACTTAAGCCGTAATTTCGGCATGCCTCACCCCGAAGGTTACCGGAAGGCACTCCGTCTCATGAAACAAGCGGAGAAGTTTGGGCGACCTGTTGTTACGCTCATCGACACCCCAGGCGCTTATCCAGGTATTGGAGCAGAAGAGCGAGGTCAGGGGGAAGCAATTGCGACAAATCTCCGCGAAATGGCACGATTAAGAACACCTCTTATAAGCGTAATAATCGGTGAAGGCGGATCAGGAGGTGCCCTCGCCCTAGGTGTCACCGACCGCATTATGATGCTTGAGCACTCAGTTTATTCGGTGATCTCACCCGAAGGCTGCTCAGCAATACTGTGGCGCTCCGCAGAACATCGCGAAGAAGCTGCCAGTGCTCTACAACTAACAGCTGAGAATCTACTTGATCACGGTGTATGTGACGAAATCATTCCTGAACCGGTAGGTGGCGCGCATTCAAATTGGGACAGTGCTGGGGCTCATCTTGAAAATGCCCTAGACCGAGTCCTCTCTGAGCTTACAGAACTGACAATTGAACAATTACTCGAAAGTCGGTGGGCGAAGTACGAAGCGATTGGAACATGGCGTGAAGCATGAGTGACGATAAAGTATGGACCGGTTTTGCAGAGATTTCGTTCAAGGGTAATCGGAAGGCTTATTTCGGCTACACTAACCTTAATCTAAGTCCCGACCTGCATGTGATTGTCGAGGCAGACCAGGGTAGAGACTTGGGGAAAGTGACAGCCGTAGGAGCGATCGCTGAGAGGAAATGCTCCTCCTCGAACGGAGGTTGCGCAACACCGGCTCCAGAAAAGAAGGTTCTTCGGATTGCTCACTCAGACGATATCGGGAAAAGTCAGGCACTCCGAAAAGATGAAGATCGAGTGCGAGTGGAAGCCCGTAAGTTGGTAACTAAGCACCAATTAAGCATGAAGGTGACAGATGCAGAATGGCAATTCGATCGCAATAGGCTCACCGTGTACTTTACAGCTGAGAAGCGTGTTGACTTCCGCCAGCTCGTGCGAGCTTTAGCAAGCAAGTTTAAGGCTCGTATCCAACTAAAGCAGATAGGGGTACGGGATGAAGCTGCACTCCTGGGAGGAGTGGGCCGCTGCGGGCGAGAGCTATGCTGCTCCACCTGGCTACCTGAACTTAAGCCAGTCAGCCTTCAGCTCGCCAAGAGTCAAGGGCTCTCTTTAAACCCCTCTCAAATCAGTGGATGCTGTGGCAGGCTGATGTGTTGCCTCATGTACGAGCACCGTACCTACGTAGAAGCCCGACGGAGATTCCCACGTGAAGGTCGTAAGATCCGCACGGGAAGAGGGCTCGAACGTGTGGTAACAATCGATATCTGGAATGATACAGTTTTGCTCAAAGATGATGAGGGCACCCGTCGTACGTTGACGCTTGAACAACTAGAGGGAGAGGTCTCACAGTGAGTGATGCCAGGCGTCTCTTCATCACAACCCCCATCTACTACGCTTCGGGTGAACCTCATATCGGCCACGCCTATGCAACGATTCTCGCAGATTTGATCGCACGCTTTGGCCGACAAACTGGAGCTGATGTCTTCTTCCTCACCGGTACTGATGAACACGGCCAAAAGATACAGGAAGAGGCTGAGCTTCGGGGCATTAAACCAATCGAATTGTGTGATACCATGGCGACCGCTTTCAGCAAGGCATGGGAAACTCTTGAGATTTCACATAACCGCTTCATACGGACTACAGAACCTGAGCATATCGCTGTTGTAACTGCCTTTCTTCAGCGCCTCTGGGACCGTGATCAGATTTATGATGGGGTATACTCAGGGTGGTACTGCGTATCTGACGAGCGTTACTGGACTGACAAGGACCTCGGACCGGGAGGCACCTGCTCAATCTGCAGCCAGAAGGTTACGCACGTAGAAGAAAAAAACTACTTCTTCAAGATGAGTAATTACCAAGATGCCTTGGTCCAACACATCGAAGACAATCCAGACTGGATCATACCGGAGATTAGACGAAACGAGGTCCTGGGCTTCTTGAGACAACCCCTTGCTGACCTCTCAATTTCACGGCCGAGGAGCCGGGTCTCCTGGGGGATACCGCTGCCTTTTGATGAGGACCACGTAGCCTATGTCTGGGTCGATGCCCTAATCAACTACCTCACAGCCTCAGGAGCGATTAACCCTGAGGCCCCACCAAGTGAGCAGGGCTTTGAGGATGTGTCCGATTCGTGGTGGCCTTGCGATTTGCACCTGATCGGCAAGGACATCCTTACGAACCACGCGGTTTACTGGCCAACACTACTGATGGGTGCCGGTCTCCCCGTCCAACGACAGATCTTATCTCACGGATGGTGGATTGTGGGAGACACAAAGATGTCCAAATCACTTGGAAATGTAGTAGATCCACTAGCGCTGCGAGAAGATTTTGGAACTGATGCTGTCCGCTGGTATCTACTTCGGGAGATGCCCACTGGTTCAGATGCCTCATTTACGCCAGAACGGTTTATGACGCGCTACAATGAGCTCTCTAATGTGCTTGGCAATCTTGTGAGTCGTTCAATTTCGATGGTCTCGAAGTACCGAGACGGAATTGTACCCACCTCCCAAGATGACGGCCTTTCCAGCGAAATTACCCAGGCATTAGCTAGTAATCATGAGGCGATGGCTAGTTACCGTATACACGAAGCGCTCTCAGCTAGTATGGACCTAGCCAGGGCCGCAAACGTCTATGTAGAGGACCGCCAGCCCTGGACACAGGCTAAAGATCCGAATGCGGCACAAGAACTAGATGAGACTTTGGCCACCTTAGTGCGGGTCCTCTGCGTGATTTGCGCCCTCTTAGAACCTGTTGCTCCGGGTAAAATGGCTGAACTTGGACTTAGACTTGGACTGGACACCCTTCCATCATTGGAAACTTCCCTAACAGTCAACCTTGCCGGTAACCGTTTAGAGGTAAGTGATCCGCTCTTCCCGCGAATTGAGCCATCTTGGGCCGGGGATTTGGGTTGACGCTCAGTTCGACCTTTGTCTACTTTTTCCGTGGTAACTGAGGGTCCCACCAAAGCATAGAGCGATATTACGGATGATTGGAGATAGGTGGACATTTCTGTTAGTCCGAGACGGGCACAGCACTGTCAAGCAATACTCCCTGTCCTCACGCCTCCTTCGAACCCTAGTTGGAGGAGGGCTGTTAGCAGCTCTGTTCCTAATTGGATACGCTGTCACAATCGGAGTTGACGGGTACGCTCGATTACGATCAGCTCAACTGGATACTCGCAACACTGTCCTGCAGGACGAACTCCAGCAGTTTCAAACACGCGTGGACCATCTTGAGTCGACACTAAATCATATTGCTCAGAATGACGCCCGTTTCCGCAGCATAGCCGGGCTAGAATCCATCGACTCTGAAGTGCTACAAGCTGGTGTAGGAGGACCTGGACTCATTGGACCAGAAGCCCACTCACTCTGGACAATTGACCCATCCATTTCGGAGAACCTCTTCGAAGTGTCGTACGATCTAAACCAACTGGAACGCCGCGCCCGCTTTCTGTCTAGCAGTCTAGAGGAAGCCACAGATTCTATGCTCGCTCATAGGGATTTGTTGGAATCAACTCCCTCCATTTTACCAACCCAAGGATGGCTGAGTAGCAGCTACTCTGAATCCCGCATGCACCCTATCCACAACCGCCCACTTCCCCATCCTGGAGTAGACATTTCTGCTCCAAAGGGAACATCTATTTATGCAGCAGCTAAGGGTCGGGTTATTAGAGCAGGTTGGGTCGTTGGATACGGACTCACGATTGAAATCGATCACGGCTTCGGATACGTGACACTCTACGGTCACGCCTCAGAGCTAGTCGCTAGCCAGGGCGAAGAGGTGCAGCGTGGTGATGTAATAGCGAGAGTGGGCAGTACTGGTATAGCAACTTCACCACATCTGCACTACGAGGTCCGTGTTCAAGGTATAGCTCAGAACCCGGCTAACTTTATTCTCCCTGAATATGTGCGGTATTAATGACCTTCAGGGATGACCACTCAGTAATATATCATGCTAGGCTTCTATTTTTCTCAAAGAGATTCTCTCAACTAGAATCTGAGGCTCATGCATTATACTGATAGGAAGTATTCGTAGAGTTATGGTAAGACCGCCTTACCGGAAGCTTGATGCTATTTTTCAACGGATGTACCTTCGCTTTCTTCTGTTTCTAAACAAGACGCATGGAGTTTAAATATGAGGTGTAGGTTCCTCTTGCTCAGCTTGAGCTTACTGATAACAGCCTCCGCATGTGGACCGGCTGAAGTCGTGGTGACCATGGAGATTGATGTAGCCAATCCGGATGGGGAAGGAATGGTGACACGACCTCTTTCAGATATCGAGGTACAGCTTCTGCCCTATGATAGAGATGCTGTCTTCGATTCGATGTCCAACGCGTTCAACACACCAGAACCTCCCATTCCTGAAGAACTCATCGCAGAACGAGGACGGGTCCAAGAAGCACAGCAGGAATGGCAGAATAACCAGAACCGCTGGAGCCTGATCCGAGACACACTCCAGAAATTGACTACGGCCCTAGAGCAGTATAACCGCGGGGAAGCTACCTACGTCGTGCTATTCAGGGAGTGGAATGATTTCGATGGAGAGCTTGGCAATGTAGAACGCCAGATGAATCGGTCGTTCGAAAACTTTACCAGCTTGCAAGAAGGTACAATCGAGGCCTCTAACACCATTCGAATGATGCGGGACAATTGGGGTGACGAGGCCTTCGCTGGAGCAGGTGAAGTCTTTCTAGCAAAGCTCAGGGCCTCTGGTCTAGATGCGATAGCAGACACTACAGATGCTTCTGGTATCGCCAGACAAAATCTGAAGGTTAAGCCTGGCCAATACTGGATCCATGCTCGGTACGAGCTCACTTATACAGAACTCTACTGGAACATCCCTATCGAAGTTATTAGAGGAGACCCTGCTCAAGTGTCTCTTTCCCGTGCTAACGCCGAGGAGCGGATCAAGCTGTAAACGCTCATTGGTGACCGGACCCGTATACTGCGATTAGGCCGCCCGGGCACGAACAAGTGCCTGGGCGGCTTCCTTTTATGAGTCTCGGAAGCGATTGTGTTGCCCCATGACCAGCACTAGTGGCGCAAACCCCATCTTTCAGGTTGATGCGGACTCTATCGGTTGGATCACATTTGATGATCCAAAGCGCAAGCTGAATGTGCTTTCTGAAGACGTTATGCGTGACCTCGCTGAAGCACTGAATCAGGCACATGCGGCAGAACGTGAAGGTCTGATCCAGGCATTAGTGATCCAGAGCGGCAAAATACGCTCTTTCATTGCAGGAGCAGACGTACATGAGATCACCAAGCTCAAGGATCCATTGGAGGCCGAGCAGAAAATTAAACTTGGTCAAACAATCTACGGAGAGCTGGAGAACCTGTCGGTCCCAACCATCGCGGCAATCCATGGAATCTGCCTCGGAGGGGGCACTGAAATCGCATTGGCATGCCAGCACCGAGTCCTTTCAGATTCGAAGACCACGAAGATAGGACTACCAGAGGTCACTCTTGGGATATTGCCTGCATTGGGTGGTACAACTCGCTTACCCCGGCTGGTCGGGCTACAAGCATCGCTCGAACTTCTGCTCACTGGGAAACAGATCGGCTCGCGGCAAGCCCAAGAAATTGGCTTCGCCCAAGAAGTTTTTCCTGAAGCCCTCTTTGAGCGAATGGTCCGAGATTTCGCTCTTGATGCTGTTGACCTTCAACCAAGAACATCAAGACGAAAGAAGAAGCTCCTTAGCCGAATACTGGATGATACTCTGCTCGGTCGTAAGATCGTGCTCAGCATGGCTAGAAAGAGAGTCACTACCCAAACCGGTGGGCATTTCCCCGCGCCACTCCGGATTCTTGACATCCTAGATGAGCATCTGGATGGAAGCATCTCACGTAGCCTCGCAGCCGAAGCACGCCTAGGCGCCGAACTTATCGTCTCTTCGGTAAGCAAGAACCTCCTACATGTCTTCCATACCAGAGAGGCCGCCCGAAAAGGCAATGGTGCAGATGCTAAAGAGACCGATTCTAGTACAGTTCACGTCCTAGGTGTACTTGGAGCGGGTATCATGGGTGGTGGCATAAGCCAACTCGCCGCGTACAATGGCGTAAGTGTGTATATGAAAGACATCCATCACAATGCAATCACCAGTGGATTGCGCCATGCTCAAGCTCTGTTTCACAAGACTACTCAGCGTAAGAAACTATCTAGAAGGCAGGCCAACCAGCTCATGGAGTTGATCGCTGGAGGACTTGAATACTACGGGATCTCAAGTGCTCATGTGATCATTGAAGCGGTCGCAGAACAGATGGATGTCAAGAAGTTAGTCCTTCGGGAAACAGAAGAATTCGTGCGCGACGATTGCATCATCACTACGAATACCTCCTCACTATCAGTAGACAAATTAGCTGAAGATCTTAGTCAGCCAGACCGTTTCTGCGGGATGCATTTCTTCAATCCTGTGCACCGAATGCCGCTCGTCGAAATCGTGAGGGGACGGGATTCAAGCGAGGAAACAATCGCATCGGTCTACGCCTTCGCACTGCAGCTAGGCAAGGTGCCAGTCGTGGTGGATAATGGCCCTGGATTTCTCGTTAATCGTGTCCTGGGACCCTATTTGAATGAGGCAGGATTCCTACTCGAGGATGGAGCAAGCATACAGCAAATTGACGCTGCTGCTAGAGAATTTGGCATGCCGGTAGGCCCATTAAGACTCATTGATGAAATTGGATTTGATATCTCTTCGCATGCGGGAGTCTCGCTCTATAAGGCTTTTGGAGAGCGGCTCAATCCCTCGCTTGCTCTTATCGCACTCTCTGAAACAGACCGATCGGGCAAGAAGGGTGGTCAAGGCTTCTATCAATATGAGAAGGGGCGCAGCAAGAAGCCTGATGAATCGATTTATGGTGAGCTACACATACCGGTGCCGGCTGAACCCCAGAAATTCTCAGATCAAGAAATCCGTGCACGCCTAGTTCTGCAGATGATCAATGAGGCCACCTATGCACTACAAGACGGTATCGTACAAAGAGCGGATCAAGTTGATCTTGCGTTAATCATGGGCACCGGGTTCCCGCCCTTCCGAGGCGGTCTACTCAGATTCGCTGATACCCTGCACCCTCGTAGTATTCTCTACCATATCCGGAAGCTTGAAGAGGTGTACGGGACCCGGTTCACTCCTGCGCCCCTCTTGATTGACCTCGCCGAGCGTGACCGAACGTTTTACCAGGCGTTCGGAACATGATCGCGGGCATAGTTCCATGCGCTGGCATATCAGAACGAATGGGCGAACCCAAGGCACTGATGGAGGTCACGGGCAAAACGTTTGTACAGAGGGCTGTCGATACACTTTCTTTGGGCGGATGTGCTCCAGTGATGGTCGTTGTCCCAAATGACCCTGACATAGAAAGCGCCGCTCACAGCACTCACGCCCATATTTTGGTTAACCACGATCCTGGCGAAGGACCGATCACATCGCTTAGGCTCGCACTCCGTGAGCTGACCTCACAATTTGACGGGATAATTTATCTGCCCGTTGATCATCCTCTAGTTCAAGTTGACACCATTCGGCAGCTACTAGCTGTCGCTAGAGAATCCTCAGCACCATTAGTCATCCCCACATATTTAGGCAACAGAGGTCATCCAAGCTTTTTCCGAGCTAATCTATTTACTGAACTCAACGACCCTACTCTTGATGGTGGGGCGCGCACCGTTGTGTACCGGCATCTCTCTAAGGCAACTCTAGTTCCCGTAAATGATTCCGGAGTTTTAGCCGACATCGACACACCCGAGTCGTATGAATGTGCACTGCAGAAAGCCAGTGAATTACCATGACATCCCTTCACCCAGCAGAGGCGGCAAGACTCCTAGTAGAGATCCCAGAAAGAGGTGGCAGTGTCATTGTGGCAACCGTTGTTGGCGACAACCAGTTCACCGGAAACCGTATCGCTTTGATTGTCATTGAGAAGGAGGAACCAGAGTTACGAGGCTCACTCAGCCTTAAATCGGGGACCGGTTCAGTGATTCAATTAATGAAAAATATATTGGAGGATCCCCGTGCCTCCGATGGGCTTCACGAACTGACTATCGCTGATCATTTGTCGGAGGTTTATATCGAAATTCGACGCCCTGTTCAGGAACTTGTCGTCGTCGGTGCGGGACATATCGCTCAGCCCCTCGCCCACTTAGGTGCCCTGCTGGGCTTCCAAGTTATCGTTATCGACGACCGTCCAGAGTTCGCCACTCGGGAACGCTTTCCAAGTGCCGAGAAGGTGATCCGAGCCGATTTCTCAGACCCATTCCGCGAGACACCGCTCCACACACGCTCTCATGTCTTACTGGTAACCCGCGGCCACAAGTACGACTACGCGTGCCTTATCAGAGCACTGCGAATGGATCCGCCACCTGCTTATATCGGTATGATTGGGAGCAGGCGAAGAGTACGTGCAACATATGTCCAGCTCCTCGAGGAGGGCATCACGCATGCACTGTTGGACCGTATACACGCGCCCGTAGGCCTTGATGTCGGTGCTGAGACCCCTGAAGAGATCGCGGTAGCGGTAGCAGCAGAACTCATCATGGTAAGACGTGGAGGCACTGGTGCTCCACTAAAGGGTGTTGAGCGCATCGTGGAAAGATTTTTCAAGGAAGATAAATGACTCATGATGATGATCGCTCACTGACCCAAGCCCTAGAGGCTGCCCGAGAGGCTGGACGCCGTTGTGCACTGGCAACGATTGTCGCTACAAAGGGCTCAACTCCTCGTAAGGTTGGAGCTAGGATGATTGTGGACCCTGATACGGGCCTCGTAGGCACGGTCGGGGGCGGTTGTGGGGAAGCAGAAGTTATCGAAGCAGCCTACAAGGTGATCGAAACCGGGAAAGCTCAGCGAGTAAATGTAGATCTGACAGACGACCTGGTATCATGGAGCCCAGCCGTATGTGGTGGCGTCATGGATATCTTTGTCGAACCTGTTTCCCCAGAATTTTCTTGACTGGTAGCTCCCACGTCCGCATCCACTACCGCAGACCCCCAGATAGGGAAGAGGTATTTCATCAGAGGGTCGTGCTAGAGCGTCAGGAGGTTATCGTCACGCTCGCTGAGGCGATCAACCTCGATATTCCAATGATTATAGAGCGGCAAGTCGTCCTAGAGCCCGGTTCCGCAGTAGTTTGGTTTACGTTCCCGGGAGCTTGGCACGATATAGGGAGTTTTCACCGTGAGGACGGAACATTCACAGGCTTCTACGCCAACGTAATCACGCCGCCGAGGATTGAAGAACACATCTGGTACACGACCGACCTGTACCTGGATGTGTGGATGACTCCGAACGGCACTGTGAGGCTTCTGGATGAAGATGAATTTGAGGAAGCAATCAGTCACAGGCTAATCGACCACCCGACTGCGAACCGTGCTCGTGAGGAGGCAAGCCGCCTACTGGATGAAGCTAGGCGAGGTGTTTGGCCGCCTCCAATTGTCAGAGAGTGGACACTGGAGCAGGCCCGAGCAATTGCCATCGCCTGAGAAGTATCATCTAGTCGGTCTGGTAGGCAGCACAGAGTCGAGTGATATCCAAGTACAGCTGTTGCAGAACTGTAGGCTCTTCACGCAAGCAGTCGATCAACCGAGGATACTGCTCTATTAGCTCAGTCGAAATCTCTATGTCTTCGTGATGGTATAAACCATTGTCGACAAAGAGCAGGCGGACCTTGGTCTTATTCTTGCTCATGAGGCCCCCCGAATGAACCGCGGCACTTCCGGCAATGTAGCTAAGAAGATCAACAGCATTACAATGGCTGAGATAACACAGTATTGACACCACGCCTCAATCACGAATGCCTCTAAATACGTCAGGTAAGCTGAAAACGTGACGCCTCCAAGGGATCCACTGAACAAGAAAGCACTGATGAAAGGAGACTCCCGGTGGACAGGTTGTACCCCTAGATAGGCCAGACAAAGTAAAGCCAGATAGCCTGCAACGCCGATCGCAGATACGGGTATCGGCCCGACTTTGGCGTATACACTGGACTGAACAGTCCCGCAGTCCCCTATACCGCAAACGATCGGGCCAGTTAATCCCATATTATGGGCCATGAGATAAAGTGCGACGAACAATCCGGCCATAGCCAAGATCGCAATCACCATACGATTCAAGGGCGGCGGAGAAGCATGCAGGCCGGTAGCGTCGTCGCTCACACCCCATGCCTCCTCTATATCAGTTACGAGCTGTCTCTACGTCTTCCAGGGCTGACTCGATTGCCGCTTCTATCGACTGGAAGTCATTACGCATTACAGGCCTCAGCCCCTGTCCCTTAACCATGATGAAGATCGTTGGAGTCCCGCTTACACCCGCATCTCGGCCCAAACTCATGTTTGCAGTGACAACGTTCGCATACTTGTCACTCTTCACGCATCCCTCAAACGTATCTTGGTCAAGTCCTAATCCCTGAGCATAACCGAGAAAGGCACCAACTGCGCTCTGCCTACCAGACCAACTCGACTGATTTCTAAAGAGCTCCTGATGATACTCCCAGTAGCGATCTTGATCGCCTGCACAACGTGCAGCACGGGCCGCAAGAAAGGCATGGGGATGCATATTTGTTAGTGGAAAATCAAAAAACTGGAAATAAGCCCGCCCTGTCTGCACCAACATAAGGTCGATCTGGGGCTTAACTGCGAGGGCGAAGCCACCACACCCAGGACACTGATAGTCCCCAAACTCGATGATCCCGATAGTACCCGAATCATCTCCTGAAGTAATCCCCTGGGCCAACTCTTGGTAGACTTCCGCATCGTCAAGATCTAGCTCGACCAATGGACCGGTCGCAGGGGTTCCGAGCACGCTCCCTCGCACGCTCCACATCAACCACCCGGCTCCAAGCACGGCAACGACCCCAAGGATCACACCAAATTTAGTCATGTCGGAGCCACCTCTACCTCGGCTCCGCCTCCTCTCTTCGCCTCTAGACACCTTTGACTCCCGCGCTCATCACCTGCCTTTAAGCAGGTACAGGGTAGATTCGGTCCGTGTCAGCACTGAATCTTAGATAAACTATGGCCTTGAAGATGCTCTCGGGAGGAGGACTGATCAAGCTAAGTTGAACTTGCCCTAGTCAGTTAGGCTGCAAGATATGAAACAATCTTATCCGTCTCAGTCAGATCTATCACGACCTGATTGGCACCACTTTCAGCTAATTGTGATCTGGTAAAGCTCCCGGTTGCCACAGCCAGTGTCCGCGCGCCGACCGCCAATCCACAAAGAACATCTCGGGGTGTATCTCCGATTACCACTGTGTGCTCTGGACGAAGCGAAGGGTTCCACATGTCACGAGCACGCTGCAGTGCAATCCTGGAAAGGTGCTCCCTTTCTTCATGGTCTGAACCGTAGCTTCCTAGCGCGAAATGCTCGGTCAGGCCAGCGGAGTCGAGCTTTAGTTCTGCTCCGCGAGCGATATTGCCTGTCAGCAGACCCACACCGATATCGTCCATTCTCCTGAGAGCGTTCAGGAGGTCATGCACTCCAGGCAACACCTGCATAGGGCATTGGGTCAATTCGTCTGCTAATCGCTCTGTGTAGGAATGCCAGAGTGAAGAAAATCGTTCCTCGATCAGGTCGATCTTATATCCGATTCCCAACAGGAGTTCTCGAGCGATTTGGGGGTCTGTTTTACCACCGAAACTTACTTCTTCAACATTACCAACGGTCCCAAACGTATCGATCATCGCCCCGCAAAAGGCATCCTTTGCAGGGCCCCCAGTCATTAGAGTCCCATCGATATCAAAAAAAGCAACTCTCCGCATCTAACGACTAAGCCATTCCTGCTAATAATGTGGGATCAAGGTTCCCGCCACTGATCACGACCGCAACACGTGCGTCTTCTGCTTCAACTGCTTTCGACAGTAGAGCCGCAGTTGCTGCTGCACCTGAGAACTCCACTATGAGCTTTTGTTTACTGACCAAAAGTGAAGTGGCCTCCCGGATTGCATCATCTGAGACAGTAACAACATCATCCATAAGGCTGAAAGCATGCTCATATGTAAGTTCTCCAGCCATAACCGGTGCCAACCCATCGGCGATCGTATCGATCTTCTTAATAACCACAGGCCTTTCCTCATCAAGCGCCTTTCTCATCGAAGCGGCTCCTGCAGGTTCAACACCGATTACCCTTGCAGCTGGCAAGAGCCTCTTAATCGATGCCGCTATACCGCTCGCCAGTCCACCACCACCAATTGGAGCCAACACCAGATCAACGTCTGGCCATTCTCGGGCAATCTCCAAACCCACTGTGCCCTGTCCAGCGATGATGTGCCGGTGATCGAAAGGTGGGACAATAACAAGGCCTTGTTCCTCGGCGATCTCTTCCGCTTTAGCACGTCTTTCGAGTGAAGTCGTACCTTCGTAGATCACCTCAGCACCGAGGCGTTCTGCGCCATCTCGTTTTACCTTAGGAGCTGTAGTCGGCATCACCACAACTGCCCTTACACCTCTCAATTTTCCTGACAAGGCAACAGCCTGAGCGTGGTTCCCAGACGAATAGGTGATAATCCCAGAAGCAACCTGCTCGTCAGAAAGTTGAGAAACGAAGTTGTATGCCCCCCGGATCTTAAAAGAGCCTGCACGCTGCAAGCTCTCGCACTTGAGTCGAACGTTAGCTCCAGCTATCTCAGAAACCACATCAGCCGGCAGAAGCGGAGTGCGTACGGCTACACCGGCCAACCGACGTGCCGCAGCCTCCACCTCTGTGAGGCCTACTAATCCTTCACCTTGTAGGATGTCGCTCAAGCCTCGACTCCGTCAGTCTCCGAAGTTACTGAGGTCGCATCACTCAGATCATCCGAACCCTCACCGTTTACATCCTCTGTAATAACACGGGCAACATCCACAACGGCATCACCCTTATCAAGATTGACCAACTTTACTCCCTGGGTGACCCGCCCGATTACTGAGATCTCCGATACGCGTTGGCGATTCACGACTCCTTGGCGAGTGATCATCATTAATTCCTCTTCTTCCGAAACTGCCTTGATCGCTACAACCAAGCCATTCTTCTCGGTTGTCTTGAGGTTGATAACCCCCTTCCCGCCTCGTTTCTGTAACCGGTATGAGTCCACATTTGACCTTTTGCCCATCCCCTTCTCCGATACCACGAGCAAGGTTGAATCTGGTCGGACCACAACCATACCTATAACAACATCCCCTTCGCGGAGCCTCAAGCCCCTCACACCCGCAGTAGCACGTCCCATCTGACGTGCATCCCCTTCATTGAACCGGATCGCCTTCCCGTGCCTGCTCGCGAGGATAATTTCATCCTCTCCGGACGTGATCTGAACGTCGATAAGTTCATCACCCTCTCTGATATTGATAGCATTTAAGCCTACGGACCGGACATTGCCGTACGCTGATAGTGCACTCTTCTTGATCATACCGAGCCTGGTACAAAACAAGAGGTTCCTGTCCTGAGAGAATTCACGCACAGGTACCACTGATGCGATCTCTTCTTCATCTGAGAGGTTAAGCAAGTTAATGATCGGCTTACCGCGTGCCGTCCGTCCTCCGACAGGGATTTCCCACACCTTGATCCAATAGCACTGCCCGCGTCGAGTGAAGATCATGAGATAGTCGTGCGTTGAGGCAACAAACAGATGCTCGACCCAATCCTCATCCTTAGTTCCCATACCACGTAGCCCTCGTCCGCCTCTACGCTGTGCACGGTATGTATCAATGGGAAGCCTCTTCACATATCCCTGACGTGACACAGTGATCACCATGTCCTCTTCAACAATCAGGTCTTCCACATCAAACGACCCCAAGGCCGCTGTTATCTCAGTCCGCCGGTCGTTGCCATGCTTCTCTGAGACTGCCAACAGTTCGTCCTTAAGGATGCCCATCCGACGATCTTCCGATCCCAGAATACCCCGGAGATCCTCAATCAACTCTTGTACTTCTGTGAGTTCGATTTCAAGCTTTTCAATCTCAAGACCCGTAAGACGGGAAAGGCGCATTTCAAGTATAGCCTTAGCCTGTAACTCGGAGAGTTCGAATCGCTCACGGAGTTCAGTAGCAGCGATCTTCGAGTCCTTTGAGGCGCGGATGACTTTGATGACTTCATCAATGTTATCAACCGCAATCTTAAGCCCCTCAAGATGGTGCTCTCGTGAAAGGGCTCGTCGTAGATCAAATTCGTTCCGACGGACTATGACCTCATGCCGGTGATCCACGAAGTGAAGAAGCATCTCACGGAGCTGCATCACCTTCGGCTGTCCATCAACGAGCGCCAGTAAGATTGTACCAAACGTCGATTGCATCTGTGTGTGCTTGTATAGCCTGTTTAGCACAATGTGCGGGACAGCATCTCTTTTGAGTTCGATCACAATCCTCATTCCCTCACGATCTGACTCATCACGCATATCCCTGATGTCCGGGAGCTTCTTATCACGAACGAGTTGAGCGATCTGCTCTATCATCCTGGACTTGTTGACCATAAAAGGAATCTCAGTCACCACGATCCGTTCCTGATCGTCTCCTATCGTCTCGACCTCCGCCCGAGCCCTCATGACGATGCGTCCCCTTCCCGTCCTGTACGCATCATGAATTCCTTCTTGGCCACAAACAAAACCGCCAGTTGGAAAATCTGGGCCGGGAATGATGGCCTCTAGCTGCTCCTGGGGTATATCTGGGTCATCAATGAGTGCGATTGTGGCATCGACAACTTCTCCCAGGTTATGAGGCGGAATATTCGTGGCCATTCCAACCGCAATTCCGGAAGAGCCGTTTATGAGAAGGTTCGGTGCGCGAGCTGGTAGCACTGATGGTTCATCCACACTTCCGTCGTAGTTCGGGATGAACGCGACCGTCTCCTTATCGATATCGGTAAGAAGCTCAATCGCCATGTGTGTCAGGCGAGCCTCTGTATACCGGTAGGCCGCCGCTGAGTCACCGTCTACGGAGCCAAAATTTCCCTGACCATCTACCAGTGGATAGCGGAGTGAAAAATCTTGCGCCATCCGCACCATTGAATCGTAGACCGAGGAGTCACCGTGGGGATGGTACTTCCCAAGCACATCTCCCACGACAGTCGCACTCTTCTTGAACGGTCGACCCGGGCTTAGTCCCATCTCACCCATCCCATATAGGATCCGCCGATGCACCGGTTTCAAGCCATCCCTCACATCCGGCAAAGCACGCTGCACAATCACACTCATCGAGTAATCGATGAAGGATTCGCGCATTTCGTCCGCTATCAGACGCGAAGTAACCTTGTCGCCCTGACCATCCTCTCCTACGAGCCCAATCTCTTCAGTCATGCGTTTTGTCCTTCCAAGACTTCGTGAGCTGACACGTTGATAGTCCCAGTGGAATGAGGGAAAGCTTCCTGCCCTTCATATCAGACAAACCGCTGCCGAGTGCCCTGTGCGTGTCTCGGCCAGCGATATGGCCTTGTTCTAGAGTTCATTTTCGGCCGGTATCAGCAGCAAGCTAAGCTGCCAATCTATCCCTGCATTAGCGTGGTACTCAGAGGGTAGATGAAGGTCTGGCAAACGCAACTTTCCTGGTGGCTTTGGAGAACTCGATTCATTCGCCTGGTTAGTGCTTACCCAGGCCAACAAAAATAACGCTTTTTCGCTACCAAATCATGCCATGGCAACGAAGTTTTCTAGCTCACGATAACCTGCCCTAGAAAGTAAGTTTCTCAGCCTCTGGCGAGCTCCTTCTTGGCCCACCGAAGCGAGATGTAAAACATCCTTCAACCTAAGGGCTTCATCGGTGTCTAGGACCGGCGCACCGTGTATATTCTGGCCAATCTTACGAGGGCTTACCTCCGCATAGGCTATGACGGGTACCCCGACTCGGGCTAACTCCCGACCAAAACCCTTACCGACTCTTCCGGCACCCCAAATCAATACCCCATTCACTGCCGACGGAAAGGCGGAAACTAGATGGTGGACCTTGCAGCGACGGAACGCATCAAGGGAATACCGTTTGTCAGTCCGTGACAGGCGTTGTGGAGTTTCCCTCCAGTGCATAAGCACAGAAGAGACTTTTCCTAGGCGTCCACCTGACCGCCAAACCCTGAGTAAAAGATCGTAGTCTTCAGGCCAACCTAGATCCCGATACCCTCCTACTTCTTCAATAGCATCCCCGCGCATAAAAAATGCAGGGTGTGGTAATGGGCATTCAACAAAAATTTCCTTTTCGATTTCCTCCGGTGTGGCCGGTGCGTTCAGCCAAGTCTGGTAACGCAGTGCACCATCCCGAACCTTCTCTAGAGGAAAGTACTCGGTCTCACATCCACAGATCGCCAGAGAGCTATCTGACTCCATTAGTTGAAGCTGTAATTCAAAGCGAGTGGGCCCAGCAATGTCATCTGCATCCATCCTTGCGAGATAAGATCCAGTAGCTTCACTGCGTGCAAACTCGAGTGCTGGTACGATCCCGTCCGGCCCCTGTCGGAATACCCTTACACGTTCGTCTCGGCTAGCCCACTCTTGAAGCACAAACCAGGAATCATCTGAAGACCCGTCATCAACGGCGATAACCTCGTATTTGCTATAGGTTTGGGCCTCAATAGAGGCAATCGCCTCGGGTAGGTATTCCGCTCCATTTCGCACAGGAAGTAACACGGAAATCGGGGGTGGGGATGACATAGATAAGGATTCTAGGAAGCCATTAGTACGCAGTACGTGAAAGTCTGACTCTTTTGAAGAATGCGGGTCGCCTAACTGAGTAAATCCACTAGATAGTGGCCAGTTACGCTCTCAGGGACTTTCGCTACCCTCTCTGGCGTACCCATCGCCACAACCTCACCACCCCGAGCACCAGCACCCGGACCTAAATCGATGACCCAATCTGCAGCTCTGACCACATCGAGGTTATGCTCGATAACCACTACAGTGTTACCACCACCTACTAGTCTGTCCAACACTTCTAGCAGCTTCGCTACATCTTCTCCCGAAAGCCCAGTGGTTGGTTCATCGAGTATGTACAGCTTCCTACCCCTTCTCCCCGCGGCACTTGTAAACTCTCGAGCAATTTTCAGGCGCTGAGCTTCCCCGCCCGAGAGTGTTGTCGCAGCTTGCCCCAAGCGCAGATACCCGAGTCCAACTTGTTCTAGCTGCCAAAGCTTCCGTCCTAATTTCCGCTCACGAATAAAAAAACGAATCGCCTCGGTCACAGTTAGCTCGAGTATCTCCGACACATTCTTGCCACGGATCCGTACTTCGAGAAGTTCACGGTTATAGCGAGCTCCACCACAGGTGTCACACCTAACATATACGTCGGCCATGAAGACCATTTCGATCTTTACTTGGCCAGCGCCTTTGCATACCTCACATCTCCCACCGCTTACGTTAAAGCTGAAGTGCCCCGGTCCATAACCGCGCTCTCTAGCTAAGTGGTTGGAGGCAAATAATTTACGGATATGCTCCCACGCTTTGATATACGTTGCGGGATTTGAGCGAGGTGTCCGGCCGATCGGAGATTGGTCTACAAGGACCACGTCCTCCAACCCTGTAAGCCCTTTCAGCTCTTCGTATTCACCCGTGACTTCACCCAGGTGTTCTTTCACGGAACTCACGCCACCCAGCTCGCGCTCTGCTGCCCTGTAGAGTACGTCATGCACCAGAGTCGACTTTCCCGAACCTGACACACCCGTGACAGCTGTCAGGGTACCCAAAGGAATTTCGACATCGATCCCTTTCAAGTTGTGAAGTCGTGCCCCTTTCAGGAAAATGGATGCACCGTTGACCCGACGTCTGGTCTGTGGCGACGGGCCACTAGAACGCCCTGATATGTATCGCCCGGTTGAGGTGTCCTTTGTCTCGAGTTCATCAGGTGGGCCCTCAAAGACAACCTCACCTCCCTGTTCGCCTGATGCTGGTCCAAGCTCCACAATATGATCTGCAGACCGAATAGCTTGAGTATCGTGTTCGACCACGACAACCGTGTTGCCAGCATCACGAAGACGCTTGATCAGATCAAGAAGAGCACTTGTATCCTTCGGGTGCAGCCCAATAGTAGGCTCATCAAGGATATAAAGAGTTTCAACTAGAGCGGCACCTAGAGAGTTCGCGAGGTTGATCCGCTGAGCCTCCCCACCCGAAAGCGTTCGGGTCTGCCTCGCTAAGGAAAGGTATCCCAGGCCGACATCACACAGGAACGCAACACGCGACTTCAGTTCCCGCAGGATTGTCTCGGCAACCTGTTCTTCCATCTTTGACAGTTGAAGACCGTCAAGCCATGGGGCAAGATCCTCTAATGGGAGAGCAGAAACTTGAGAGATTGGACAACCTCCAACTCGCACCCATAGAGCTTCTGATCGAATTCTCGAGCCACCACAGGATCGACAGATGTTCGGGCTCTGATACTGGCGCAGGAAAACACGGATATACTGCTTGTAACGCTTCTTCTCTTTCGAAACCAAGAATGGGATCACCCCCCGGAAGCCTTTCGTCCCGAACATCACCTTGCTACGGAACTCTTCTGAAAGCTCTTCCCAAGGTGAGTAAATCGAAACGCCCTCGTCGATCGCGAATGTCTTCAATTTCTCTCGTTCGCGACGGTATCGTGGCTTGGCCCATGGATCGACTGCACCATCCGCTAGAGAGACTTCCCCGCTCGGTACAACCAAGTCCACATCATAGTCGAGCGTGGCCCCGAAACCCGTGCAGAGGTGACAAGTGCCGTAAGGGTTATTGAAAGAGAACAGTTGTGGTGATGGGTCAGTAAATGTGACCTGCGGATGGTCTGGGCAACGGAACCGTTCAGTAAAAAGTAAGCGCCTCTCTTCTGTCTCGATCACAGCCACCACAATTGCCTCCCCATCTCCTTCCACAAAACAGGTTCCGAGAGAGTCGGCTAGTCGATCCCTTAGGCTCAGTTGAACTTTGAGGCGGTCCACCACAACCAGGAGTTCAGATGCCCCGCTAAGATCCACATCCAACCCTTTCGCCTCTGCAGCTTCAGGGCCGGATAGGTCAAGCGCGACACCATCCGCGACAAGCCGAAGAAATCCCATCGCACGCAGGTTTGACACGATGGCTTCATGTGTCACTTCACTACTTCGTGGAAGCGGAAAACAGACTTGGATACGCGTTCCTTCAGGAAGAGAGAGCACCTGATCCACCGCCTCACTTACGGTGTCCGGACGCACCCGGCGATCACACTCAGGACAGTGCGTGTGCCCGACCCGGGACCAGAGCAACCGGAGATAGTCATAAACCTCTGTAGCGGTTCCCACTGTTGAACGGCTCGACTTTGTGGGGTTTTTTTGCTCGATCGCTACCGCGGGGGAAATACCCTCCACAGAATCTACATGCGGCTTCTCCATGCGCTCAAGGAATTGCTTTGCATAAGTCGACAATGACTCCACATATCGCCGCTGACCTTCGGCAAACAACGTGTCGAGTGCCAGTGAACTCTTACCGGAACCCGATGGGCCAGTGATGACAGTCAGACACCGCCTCGGTAAATCGAGGTCAATATTCTTGAGATTGTGTTGTCGTGCTCCGCGAATTCGGATCGGATCTCTCATACTCAACGATATCACCTCCAGAGATCTCTGGGAGGGCCTAGGCGCTGAGGCACTAGGGATCTACTAGCCCAAGATTCGGGCACCCACGAAGTCCTTCTTGCTTCTGATGGTATCTACCCGCGGCTTCACGAGCTCCAGTTCGCCTCTACTGCTGGTTAGCTCCCCGAAAGGCTGGGTGTCTTATTCTTGGCCTACTACGCAGGAATACCTCACTTGAGGTCAGCGTCTACCGAGAGTGTCAGGCAAGACCGTGGTAGTGTCTAACAACTCCCATCTGAGCGAAACGGGGATAAGAGTATTACCGACACGCACCAGAGGCTCGTCTCGAAATCCTCCGATTGGTTCCAATGCACCTTCTGTGTAGCGGCTTCCTGCATTCCATAGGACCCACTCGTTGATGCCAGCATCATGCACCGCTTGAATTTGGGCGCGTACCTCGGGGGAGCCGTATGGGGGATCTCCAAGCGTAAAGTCCTGCAACCACGGTATCGTGCGCGCTGCTCCTTCAACTTGGGCTGAGCGGCGAAGCGCATCTGCTAAAGCACTATTGACGATTTCGTACGGATACGCGTTTGGTGTATCGATGCCGAAACTCCCTGACCAATAGTGGCTCGGATATACCATCGGCAACGCTGCGTCAACAACGTCTATAAAAGATTCCCACAACTGCCCGATGCCCACATCGCGTGAAGCTGACGTTGTGAGTCCGAAAACATCAGCGGTTACCCTGACACCCAAACTTGCCAGCTCTTCCCTTGAGTAACTCAGAAAGCCACGAATAGCTTCCGTCTTACTAAGCTCATCTGAGCCAGGATATACCGCTCGCTGGCGTTCCTCCGCTGGAGCATCTGGGAAACGCACGTAATCCCACTGGATTTCCGGGAAACCCATCTGAGCCACTTCCCGCGCCAAGCTCACATGATAGTCCCATACTTCGCGGTTATACGGGTTCAGCCAGACTATGCCATTATTGTCAATCCAGACCCCACCCGCAGAATCTTGAACAGCGAGATCCGGACGGGAGACTCCGACAATAGGGTCTTTGACAATCACGATGCGGGCTATCGGATAAATCTGTTCCTGTTCCAGTCTCGTTAGTAGTCCGGACAGGTCGCGAATCCTGATTTCCTCAGTTGCTCCGACCTCATGCGCGAATTCAACTTCGGTACTGTGGCTAACGTACCCGGAAGCGTCCTTTATATCGATTACGAAAGCGTTGATCTCTGTACGCTGAGCAATATCTATGAGTGCATCCATCCGCGTTCTCGAACCAGCGGCCCATGCATTAACATACAGGCCCCTAACGGCGGGAGGACGGGTGAACCGCACACCACTTTTTTCATCGGTTAAGTGAGCCTCTGGCTCGCTGAGAACTGGTGTCTGCACCCCTGAGTTAGCCGATAGTTCTTCGCCTATGTTGGCCAATCCATTATCAACCTCTTCTTCAGTTGATGATATCAGCAGCGTAACAAGATCGGAGGATTCTGATCCGCTCCGGATTGGGCTCTCAGATCGCTCGGAACCGGATGGTCCAGCTTTGCATGCGAAGAGTGTGAGAGTCGCGAATATAAGTCCTGGAGACCGAAGCATATGAACTGCTAGTAGGTAGGCAGGGATGGATCAACCTCTTGGCGCCATCCGAGAATCCCACCACGTAGGTTCAAGACCTGTTCAAACCCATTCTGCATTAGATATCTCGCCACCTGCTCACTACGCCCCCCGCTCCGGCAGTACACCACAACCTCCTTGGCAGGATCTAGCTCCCCCATTCGCTCTATAAACTCACCAGTCGGTATAGAGAGCTGTCCATGCTGAGGCAAATCCACGATTTCGCGCTCAAACAACTCTCTAACATCCACTAGCACTGGTGCATGTCCTAGTTCAAATCTCGCGTTTAACTCATCCGGCGTAATCTCAGGCACAACTACATTGTCATTCATAGCACTTTAAGGCCCTAAGAGATGGGCGAGGGCGTCAACGGTGCGCTCAGCACCACCGCGGTGTGTTTGAATATAG
Organism: Gemmatimonadota bacterium; assembly: GCA_012960225.1. Taxonomy (GTDB): domain Bacteria; phylum Gemmatimonadota; class Gemmatimonadetes; order Longimicrobiales; family Gaopeijiaceae; genus UBA1142. The sequence goes on from DUBS01000035.1 coordinate 103,253, forward strand.
CCGAATGCACGGTTCGTCGCGTCGCCATGCTCTTTAGTATCCACCAGCCAGCCCAAGAGGCTATCGGCTAACCCCTCTGCATCAGTAATTACTTTCGCAGCTCCTTCTTTGAGAAGGTCTATTGCTGCTGAGCTATTCCTGTAGTGAGGCCCAAAAATTACTGGCAGTCGCGCAGCGGCAGGCTCAATGACGGAATGGACACCAGCCCTATGGAATCCTCCTCCAACGTACCCTACATGACCGACGGTATATAGGTCCGGCAGGACTCCGACACTATCAACGATGACCGCATCCACACCGTTAACTGAAGCACTCGACTTAACCTCTTCCAGAGTTCGAGTCGACCAACTCTTTTTCTCTAGACATTCACGGAGATTGGTAACCCCAAGTTCACTCGGTTCATGGGGAGCGATTACTACTCGGACCTCACCCACTACCCTTCTTATAATCTCCAGTGCTACCAGCAATCTCTTCAAGTCTGCCCTCCACGTAGAACCAGCGATGACGGTAGGCCGGTGATCAGAGTGGAAAGGCGCTAAGTGGGCAGCGGTTGCATCAACATCCGAAACCCTTTTCGCTACTGCATCAACGGCAGGGTCTCCTGTTACAGATATCACTCCAGGGAACACACCCAGGCTCTGTAGCCGATGTGCATCAGCATCCGCTATTGCACATGCCACGGCAAGCCTCTGCCACGTCGCCCTCAGAAAGGTACGCATTGGTTGGCGGAGCCGCCCCGCATTAGAAGGAACACTCCCTCCGACCAATGCCACAGGTACAGATCTCTTCTGAGCTTCATCAACCAGAACTGGCCAAACCTCTGTCTTGCTAAATATGAGCAGGTCGGGCTGAACGGCTTCTAGGACTCTCCCGGTTGTCTCTCTTAGGTCCCAGGGAAGATAAGCAGATACTTCCACAGGCATCCGACCTGCAAATTCAGCAGCTGATGGGGAAAAGTGTGTGAAAACGACCTGAACCCTAGGAAACCTCGCTCGGAGTGCCTCAATGACCGCGCATGCTTGAAGACTTTCTCCAACTGAAGGGGCGTGAACCCATACTGTGGGCCGGTGTGGATCACGTTTCTCTTCGCCCCATTTCGCCAAAACTTTGTGCGCAACAAGTTTTCCCTCAAGTCCACGAGAGATCTTTCCAGTTCCGGTCGCAAGGATTGGTGCTGTAAAGCGAGCCACACCAACCAAGAAACGGTAAAGAATTCTCCCTTGAAGCATCTCTTAGGATAGATGGGTCCGTGAATCACCGGTAGATTCGAATGATGAACTTCCAGGTTACTGTCCGCTACGGTGGGCGTCAGCAACGGTACCATACATTCACTGTTCAGGCAGATGATGCAAAAACAGCACTCGAGTCCGCAGCCACACAGCTTCCGTTAAATATTGCAGCAGATGTGGACCTAGTGGAACTGCGTATTGCGGTGGATCCAGATGCTCGATCGTACGTTGACGAAAAACTGCTTTAACATGCCGGCCAAAGTAGACTGCTCGACTCGAAGAAGTAGTTGGATTAAAGCTGCTCTGATAATGGTGCTGATCTGCATCGGGGGATGCTCCCCCATCTATGTGGTGAAAGCAGGGCTCGCTGAGCTTAGAATTCTGCGAGCTCGTCAGGACATCGTTGAAATTCTAGATGACCCCAGTATCGATTCTGCAACGCGAGGCAAACTCTCGTTCGTGCTCGAAGCACGCCGCTTTGCAACAAATAAGTTGGGGATCGAGGTGGGTGATGCCTACAGGACATTCGCTCAACTCGATCAGGACACACTCGCGCTAGTTGTGTCTGCAGCCCACAAGGACCGGCTAGAGTCGAAAACGTGGTGGTTCCCAATTATTGGGCGAGTGCCCTACAAAGGATTCTTCTCTCTAGACGACGCACTGGATGAAGAAGACAAACTCAAACAAGAGGGTTTCGATACTTATCTTCGACCCACAGCTGCGTTCAGCACTTTGGGCTGGTTCAGTGACCCAATTCTCTCAACGGTACTCCGGGCGGATGATGTGGAAGTGGTTGAGACTGTCCTTCACGAGCTATCTCATCAATACCTCTTCATTCCGGGGCAGGTAACATTTAATGAGAGCTTTGCCACTTTTGTGGGCCGAGTTGGCGCTGCACAGTTCTTCTGCACACGTAATGGGGGTGGTCCGGACACCTCTAAGTGCCTCCGTGCACAGGCTCGCTGGCGCGATTATCAACGCTTTTCGGTCTTTGTCGATTCTATGATGGTTGAGCTTGAGGAGATATACGGAGACCTGGGACTCTCTCATGATGACAAGGTGTCTAGTAGAGAAGAGATCTTCACACAGGCACTCACGCGCTTTGATGATGAAATAGCTCCGACATTTGAGTCGGTGACGTTTCGAGGCTTCCGGGAAACCTCGTTGAACAATGCTACACTGCTCTCGCGGATCCGGTATTACCATCGGCTGCCAGACTTCGCCCTTATGCTAGAGGAGCGAGGTGGTGACCTGGCTGGATTACTTGCGGAGTTGCGAACCACGATGGACACAGTTTCAGATCCGTTCGACCTGTTACCAGAAGGTACGCCCTAAATCCTGGCCTGTAGTGTATAGAGTTGGTGGTAGCGGCCATGGCTGTCTATCAATTGATCATGGCGTCCGTGCTCAACGATCTCGCCATCTTCAATGACTAGGATGAGATCAGCACGCTGAATCGTCGAGAGCCTGTGTGCAATTACCACGGTCGTACGACCCTGAAGCAAGTGATCAAGGCTCTTCTGGATCAGCGCTTCGCTTTCTGTGTCGAGGCTTGAAGTCGCCTCATCAAGTAGCAGGATCCTTGGGTTTGCCAGGATCGCACGAGCGATAGTCACTCTCTGCCGCTGACCACCAGACAACTTCACTCCCCTCTCACCGATCACCGTATTTAGTCCATCTGGGAAGCGAGTGGTGAATTCGGTCACATACGCCTGCTCTGCTGCCTCTTGGATCTCATGTTCCGCTGCTTCAGGTCGTGCGAAAAGTAGGTTTTCTCGGATTGTCCCATCGAACAGGAAGTCATCTTGTAGTACAAGACCGAGTTGGTCCCGATAGCTTGCGAGTTTGACCTCGCGAAGATCGATACCGTCCACTAGAACTCTTCCGCGGTCTGGCTCAAGAAATGTCGCAGCTAGCCCAGCCAGCGTCGTTTTGCCGGAGCCAGAGCTTCCGACAAGCGCGATAACCGTCCCTGGGGTCGCAGAGAATGTGATTCCCTTGAGAACTGGCTTGTCAGCTTCGTATTGGAAATAAACATCCTCGAACGACATATGTCCGTCGATTTCCGGCATGACGACTGTGCGATCTGGATCGTCGTCTTCCCTCGGCCAACTCAGGAGCTCTGAGGTACGGTCAAGCCCAGCAAACGCTTCAGTCATCTGGGTGCCTATGTTTGCGAACTGTATAATCGGAGCAAGCAGGAATCCCAAGAAAAGCGTGAACGAGAAAAGTTCTCCGATTGTTAAGGAACCTTGAACAATCAGGAAGCCGCCATACCCCATAACTAGCACACTTGCTAGACCGAGAATAAAGGTGCCCATACTCGTGAGCATGCTCTGGGTGGTAAGTGTCCTCTTTACGTTCTCAAAGATCCGCAACACACCCGCGTGGAAGATTTCACCTTCCTTCTCAATGGCATGGAATCCCTTGATCACACGTATGCCACCTAGCGTTTCAGTAAGTCTTCCCGTCACCTCAGCTCTGATTTGAGCACGTTCCCGAAATGCCGGCCTTAGCGTCTTAAGCGCTCTAAATGAGACAAACGCAAAGGCGCCAAGAGGACAAAGCGCCAGTAGCGTCATAACCGGGTCAATGAGCACCAAGAACACGAAAGCAACGATGGCGGTAATGGCTCCTCCGACAAGCTGAACCAAACCGGTCCCGACCAAATTTCGCACGCCCTCAACATCATCCATGATTCGTGAGACCAGTTCTCCAGACTTCGTATTGTCGAAGATTCGTACCGGAAGTCGGAGAACATGGTTCTGGACTTGGGAGCGCAGGTTGGCAATCAGATGCTGAGCCTCGACCGAGAGCAGCATCGTTAAAGCGTATGAGGTTATAGCCTGGACTATCACTGCCAAGCTGACTGCACCAAGTATCAGCCAAAGCGCATCTATATTGCCTGCTGCTATGGCGTTATCGACCAGATATTTGGTCGATGCAGGCAAGACGAGGCCACTCACACGGTTTAGAACTATCAGGAGAAGGCCCACGAAGATGAGTTTTCTCCTGGGCCAAATGATCTCTTCAAACGCATGACGCAAGCTCGCACCCGAGAGATTTTTTCTTTGGTTATCCATCAATTATCCAATCATCGAATCTTTTAAATGCTGCTTTTAGGAACATGAGCCAAAAAAGATAGCCATAATTCGATATTCCGCCCTTCTGTGACTTAGCCGGCTCATGTAGGTTGACGTGCCTTTCGAATACTCACAGGGCTCATACACATAATATGAGCCGCGTCATCGAATCTTCGGCACGATATGTCAAACCAAGAGAGGGACAGCTATAACCCCTCCGCCGTTGAGGGGAAGTGGCAGCGCAACTGGGAGAAGCGCGGCACGAACTCCTTGACGTTGGAGCAGCTCAAGTCCGCCAAGGACCCATATTACCAACTCATGATGTTCCCATACCCCTCAGCTGAGGGGCTCCACGTGGGCAACATCTACGCATTTACGGGCGCAGACGTACATGGACGATTCCTGCGTATGCAGGGTCGGACCGTCTTCGAACCGATGGGCTTTGATGCCTTCGGAATTCACTCCGAGAACTTCGCTTTGAAGATCGGTACACACCCGATGGACTTGATACCAGCAAATGTCGAGAACTTTACCCGACAACTCAGGCGTATAGGTGGAATGTTTGACTGGAAACATTCTCTAGATACGACTGATCCATCCTACTACAGGTGGACCCAGTGGGTCTTCCTTAAACTCTTTGACGCCGGGCTTGCGGAACAAAAGAAAGCCCCTGTTAACTGGTGTCCCTCATGTATGACTGTGCTTGCGAATGAACAGGTTATCGCAGGCGCCTGCGAGCGCTGTACCACTCCGGTAGAACAACGAAAGATCAAGCAGTGGTTCTTTAAAATCACGGACTACGCACAACGCCTGCTCGACAACCTTGCCTTCATCAATTGGTCAGAAACCACCTTGAAAGCCCAAAGTAACTGGATCGGGCGAAGCGAAGGTGCACGACTCAATTTTTCTGTTGTCCACCCGGATGGCCGTAACACGGGACACAACATTGAGGTCTACACGACTCGGCCAGATACAATTTTTGGCGCCACTTATATGGTTCTCTCTCCCGAGCACCCTCTGGTAGATAAAGTGACAGATGGCGAGTACCTCCACTCAGTTTCCGAGTACAGGGAAGCAGCCAGGAAAAGTGATCTAGTCACACGGCAAAAAACCGACAAATCCAAGACTGGCGCTTTCACGGGAGGTTTCTGCGCAAACCCTGCAACCGGAAAACAAATCCCAATCTGGATTGCCGACTACGTTCTGATGGATTACGGAACCGGTGCGATTATGGCGGTGCCCGGTCATGATCAGCGGGATTTTGAATTTGCCACTGCTTTCGATCTTCCCATAAAGCGGGTCGTGGCAGGACCAACGGAGAGCGCAGACACACCATTATCAGAAGCGTATATCGGCCCAGGTTGCCTTGTGAACTCTGGTGAGTTTGATGAAACGGACATTTCTGACTCCGTTAGAGTGCTCACCGAATGGGTAGAAGGGAACGGATGGGGCGAGGGCACAGTCAACTTCCGTCTGCACGATTGGTGTATCTCTCGACAGCGCTATTGGGGACCACCCATCCCTATCATCCACTGTGATAACTGTGGTTCCGTTCCGGTTCCTGAAGAGGATCTACCCGTAATTTTACCTCGGGTGGAGGATTTTAAACCGGATGATTCGGGCGTGAGCCCACTAGCTCGCGTCGAGGAATGGTATCAAACCACATGTCCTGAGTGCGGAGGAGAAGCACGACGAGAAACTGACGTATCCGATACTTTCCTGGATTCGGGATGGTACTTCCTACGGTATCCGTCGACTGACTTTGAGGACACACCATTCGACCCTGAGATCACCAGACGCTGGCTACCAGTTGATGCGTATATCGGCGGAAATGAGCATGCAGTGCTCCACCTGCTGTACTCGCGCTTTCTTACAATGGTACTGAAAGATCTAGGCTATCTAGATTTTGAGGAGCCATATGAAGTCTTCCGTGCACATGGGCTAATCATCGCTGAGGGTACGAAAATGTCGAAGAGCCGGGGAAATGTGATTATCCCCGACCCGATTATTGAGGAATTTGGAGCTGACGCATTCCGGATTTATCTCATGTTTCTAGGACCATTTGAGGAAGGTGGCGACTACAGAACGGAAGGGATCCAGGGTCCCTATGGCTTCCTGCATCGACTTTGGGACACTGCGTTGAACGCAAACGAAGGCGCCCCTGATCCTAATGTGGAGCGGAAGGTACACCAGACAGTCAAGCAAGTGACCGAACAAATCCCAGAGCTCGGCTACAACACATCGATAGCAGCGATAATGGAATGTTTAAACACAATCCGAGCTGGGGGACGGCAAGCCACTCGCACCGAAGTGGAACCGCTTATCACGATGATCGCTCCCTTCGCGCCGCACCTTGCAGAGGAACTCTGGGAACACTTCGGGCACAAAAAGAGCATCTTCGAGGGCTCTACTTGGCCCTCTTTCGATGAATCCAAGATTATCGAGAGTCAGGTTAGTGTTGCAGTTCAAGTGAACGGCAAACTCAGAGGTACTATCAGCGTCCCCCAGGATGCTGCTGAAAATGATGTGATCATCGCAGCCCGTGAGGAGGAGAATGTGGGCCGTTATCTAGATGGTGTTGAAGAACGGAGAATCGTTCACGTTCCTGGACGTCTCGTGAACTTCGTCGTCGGATGACGAACATCAAACAGCAGGCGGTAGATGCAATCCGCATCCTGTCTATGGATGCGGTTCAGCAAGCCAACTCGGGACACCCTGGGACCCCGATGGCGCTTGCACCTGTTGGTTACGTGCTATTCCATAAGCATCTGCGTCACAACCCATCTGACCCGCTTTGGCTTGATCGAGACCGTTTCGTGCTATCCATCGGCCATGCTTCGATGCTTATCTATTCGCTTTTGCACCTGAGTGGCTACGACTTGTCTGAGGAAGACATCCGCAACTTCCGGCAATGGGGGTCACCAACAGCTGGTCACCCAGAGTACGGCCACGCTCCTGGGATCGAAACGACAACAGGCCCACTGGGGCAAGGTGTCGCCAATTCTGTCGGTCTGGCACTCGCGGAACGCTGGCTAGCGAAGCGCTACAACCGGCCTGGACATGAAGTTGTAGACCATTTCACCTACGCGCTCTGCTCAGATGGTGACATGATGGAGGGTGTGTCCCATGAAGCGGCCGCAATCGCAGGCCACCAGAAACTTGGTAAACTGACCTGGATCTTTGATGACAACCGAATAACAATTGATGGTGGTACTGAGTTATCGAGTTCGACCAACCAAGCAAAACGATTCGAGGCTTATGGCTGGCATGTAACGCACGTGTCCGATGGGAATGACCTAGAGGAAATAGACCGCGCTATCATCGAGGCAAAACGAGAATCGGAGAGGCCCAGCCTGATCGTATTAAGAACCACGATCGGATATGGGAGTCCAGGTAAGGCAGGAACATCAGCAGCCCATGGCGCCCCACTAGGGCAAGACGAAATCATAAAAACAAAGGAGAACCTGGGATACCCCTCATTAGAACCATTCCACGTGGAGAATAGTGTGCGTGAGCACTGGGCTGCATGTGCAGAGAATGGCCGAAAACTTCAGGAAGACTGGCAGGAGCGTTTTTCGTTATACCAGGAACAAGCACCTGATTTCGCAAGTGAATTCTTGCAGGTTATGTCGGGGAAGCTTCCGGAGGATTGGGATGAAGATATCCCCAACCTTACGGCAGCCGAAAATGAGGATGCTACAAGAGGGTGGTCCGGGAAGGTTCTCCAAGGTGTGGCAAGCCGGATACCAAATCTAATTGGAGGCTCAGCTGACCTCGCAGGATCAAACAAGACCACCATCAATGGCGCAGACAACTTGCTCTCGTCCAGTCCTGGAGGCCGTAACATCCATTACGGGATCCGCGAACACGCGATGGCCTCAATCATGAACGGGATGGCACTACATGGTGGCATACGCCCGTTTGGAGGGACATTCCTTATTTTCTCGGACTATATGAGACCTGCAATCCGGCTCGCGGCACTCATGGGACAGTCCGTCATATACGTCTTCACACATGACTCGATCGGTCTTGGAGAGGATGGCCCCACGCATCAACCGGTAGAGCAACTAGCAGCTCTTCGGGCAGTGCCTAATCTTTGCGATCTTAGGCCTGGGGATGCTGCCGAAACTGAGATCGCATGGCGAGTTGCCATAGAACGCACAGAGGGCCCAAGCTTTCTGGCACTAACACGGCAGAAAGTTGTTCTTCTTGACCGCCGCGGGATTTTGGCGGGAGCCGAAGGTCTTCGCCGTGGGGGCTATGTACTTGCAGAGGCAGCAAGCGGAACTCCTGAGGTGATCCTCATCGCGAGCGGATCGGAGCTTGGAGTCGCACTCGAGGCGCGAAAACGACTAGAGGCTGAGGGCACTCCGACTAGAGTTGTCAGCCTACCGAGCTGGTACTTATTCGGTCGACAGGAGAAAGACTACCGTGATAGCGTGCTGCCGCCGGAAATCTCTAATAAAGTTTCAGTAGAAGCTGCGAGTACCTTCGGATGGACACGCTGGGTAGGAGCATCGGGGTCCTCCCTTGGCCTAGACCATTTCGGTGCCTCAGCACCCTCCGATATTCTCTTTGAGAAATTCGGCTTCACAGTTGAAGATGTCGTGAAGGCGGCAAGGAATATGGCAACGCTCTAGCTGCTAATAATTAAGAAGCCTGTGAGTCAATGGAGAGATAACCGCCATCGGCAGTAAAGTAGAACCACCCCAAGAACTACTCTCTGTGATGAAACGAAAAAAACTCTTTTCAGAGATTAAGCCGACTTTCCAAGAGCTCGAAGCTCTTCTGGATAAAACAATCTTAGATGACTGAAAGACTGAGAGCTGCGGCCGTAAGGCTACCGTCCTCCACATCCAACCTCGGTAGTGGATATGACACGCTCGGTCTCGCACTCGATCGGTACTTGGTGGCCAGTTTTGAGCCTGGAGGCAATGCACTTGAATGTGTATGGGATGGCGCTCTGGCAAATCTAGAGGTGAACGATAGTGACAACCTCCTTGTAGGCGCCTTCACGCGAATTCTCAATCAAGAGGGATCGATTCCGTGCGGAGTCCTAAGGGCAACATCCGACATTCCTATTTCAAGAGGACTTGGTTCTTCCGCGGCTGCTGTCCTCGCGGGTTACGACCTCGCCCGAGCTGTCCTCAATGAACCTCGGGATGACGAGGGAGCGTTCGTGGAAGCACACCGCCAGGATGGACACGGTGAAAATGCTGCTGCGTGCCTACATGGCGGCCTTTGCGCTGTGGTTCATTATCTGAACAACCCAGTCATAGTCCCACTCAACCTTTCTTCCAGAGTTGGCTTTGCCTATGCAGCACCGTTAGAGGGGGTCTCGACAAGAAAAGCGCGCCGCGTACTCCCAAAAGAAGTCGGACATGACGTTGCGGTCCGCTCGCTCGGCCGTGCAACCGCTCTTGTCCAAGGATTCGCACTGGGGGATCCGGAGTTAATACGGATCGGGGTGGAAGATGAGTTGCATGTCCCCTACCGCCTGCCCTTAATCGATAGTGCAGAAGAGGCAATAGCCGCTGGTTACGAAGCCGGAGCCTGGGCGGTCACTATCTCTGGGGCCGGCTCTGGAATAATTGCTATGTGTGACCTAGAGAATACGGAAGCCATCAGCGATGCCATGTGCATAGTGCTCTCTCGTGCGGTTGGAGAAAGCAACTGCTTAGGCTTCTCGGCAGCACCCGATCATGAAGGCCTCACACGTCTCTCCTAGGCACCGCCTTCAAAGACTCACGCAGTACGCTTGCACACCCAGGGACAAGATAGACGGTGCTTAATAGACGGCCTCCCAAGAAAGCCGTGAAGGCCGCGGTCGCTCCCACAACTTCAAAGCCAAATCCTAAAGTAAGGAAGAGGACTGCAACCGTAGTCACTTCAATCACACTTGCCCAAGTGATGTGCTGGGTTCTTCGGCCTTCGACAAGGATCGCCCTCTGAAATGAAAGTAAGACCGAGAGGAAGGGTAGGGGCACTATGATTCGCGCAGGAATCAAAGCGAAACTGGTCAGTTCAGACGTCAGGCCCGACAAGACCGTAAACCACAACTGAAAGAGCGGAGTGAAGGCGACTAAGGCTAACCCTGCTGTTGTAACGGCGCCGAGTGTGAAGCAGAAGCGCCTTAACTCTCTATAGTGTTCAAACCGCTCACCGATTAGAGCAATCGCTGCGTCTTGGTAGGCAAACCCCACCGACCTAAAGAAGAACGATAGTGAATGCACCACAGGGTAAACCGCTAAAGATTCAACCGGAGAAACGCTCCGACCCATGAAAAACGTTAAGAGCGGTTGAATTGTAAGTCCGATCAAAGAGGTAAGGGCGAGTGGCAGGTAGAATGTCGCGATCGCTCGATATGTCACCGTACGACCTGTGTACGCAGACTTCCCTTCTTCGGCCAGTAAGTCTCGGACTGTTTCTGCAGCCATAAAGCGCGCTGCGATCGCTTCTACTGTGACACCGGTTCCCAACGCCAGCCCTCCAACCCACGCCCCAGGTATGTCGAGTAACAGATATCCTAGTAATGCAGCAACTGTCATCGCGAGAAACCGAATTAGGGTGCCCATAGCAACCAAACGTGTTTTTCCCGCACGGATTAGCACGCCCTGTAAAAAACGGCGGTACCCAATCGCACTAGGCCAGGGGAGGAAAAACCACAACGCTCCATAAGTGAGGTCCGCTATCTCGGAAGGGAGCTGAAGTAGCGTTTCAGTGAGCCACCGATAGACACCTGGTACGAGAACTATCAGTAAAAGGAGCGTCGTTGCAAGAATCAGCCCTCGCGAGAAATTCCGCAGCTTGAGATAGCTGATCCGATCCTTAACAAGAGAGGTCGCCGCGCTCATGAGCATGATCACTGGCGCCTCGATCAGAATAGCAAGAGCGAAGGCGACACCGTAGGCACCGAGATTGAATTCCGGACCTGGCATGCGAGCGATCATCGCTGCCAGAAATGGCCCCTCGGCAGCCATCATGACCCATGTGGCCGCAAGTGGAGCCCAAAAAAGAGCTATCGTGCGCTGAGTATGGCGCAAGTGATTGTATCGTCGGAAGGGTCACGGATGCAGCAGCAGCAGTTGCTGCTTGAGCCCTGGAGCTTAACGGAAAGCCAGATTACGAGAAGCGGAGTGCCCCTAGGGGTGCAGAAATCCTCAATGGGGAGTACTGCTCACATGCTCTCTTAGGAGATCCCGCCCGAAGTCCCCATTAAACTCACGCCATACCGAATGGATGTGGTTCGCATTGTTTTGTGTGTTGTCATACTCGATCAGGAATGTTGGGCCCTGCACTCTATAGTAGTGCTGTTCACCTCGTTCAACTCCCCCGGCCCACGCAAATGCGATCTTGTCTATTCCCGCGTCATACAGCTTCTCTAAACGATAATCAGCAATTCCTTCAGCCATTACAGACGTATAGGCGGTAATCAGATCCATCAAAAGCAAGCGCTGTTCTTCAGAAAGCATTGTGGCCCCAATACCCACAGGAGTAAGAGGGTCAATCTCTAGTTCTGCGCCTGTGACGATATCCCTCGGTGCCACGTCACTAATAATCGCCATTTCGCGCTGTCCCGCGTCCAATGCTTGAAGCAGGGTTCTCGCTACATCTTCCTTATCCGCCAGAGCACGCAATCCCTTATCCGGGCCGTCTAGAACTTCTGCTGGGTTTGCACCTAGAAATGCCGGAGAACTTGCAATCACAGCTCCTCCAACAATCGTGAAGTGCAATGAGACATGGTGTCCCTCAAAACGCCACCCCCAACTGGTGTCCGCTGAAGGTGTTCCGAAAACACTGAGCACATATTCCTCTGAATCACGAGCAAAGCGACCACCGCCCTCAAGCGCCTGGAGTACGTCCTCCAACTCCATAATTTGGATAGTGGTCATATAACCACTCTGGCTTAGAGCGGACCTAATCAGATCATGCGCTCGACCGCTCTGTTCGGGGTCCAACTCCTTGAGACCTACACCCGCTCGTGGAAACATCTCTGGGGGGATAAAGTGCCAGCGGTGCCGTTCCGCATCTTCAAATTCGAATAGCGTCCTTTCTCTTTGTTCTTCGGACAGTATCGAGATAAAGTCGTTGGCCGCACCCAACATCTCATCGGTACTAGAACTACAGCTTGCAGATATAAGGACCACTGAAGCCATGACCCCGGGCATTAGCAGGGAACGAACAAATTCTGACTTCTTCATATCCTTCTCCTTACCACAAGCGTCCGATTTTCCCAATTGCGCACGTAAATAGCGCTTACCGCGCCTCGCAATCCGGCGCGTAAATCTAGTGGATTGAATGCATAAGCTTCCCTAGTACATCAGTCCATATATCGTATCCCGCTGACGTCATATGGAGCCCATCCTGGACAAAGAGTTCCGGCATAGGCTTGCCATCCTCGTCCAACATCGGCGTAGCGACATCAGCATAGTGCAAATTGGAATGCAAGCCTGAAAACGATTGCACCTGCTCGTTGAGCTCTTTCATTTGTGTCCACAGGGACCAACGCTGGATGCTCGGCTTAACCGCAACGAAAACAATCTCAGTCTCTGGAAGTTGCTCTGACACAGTCTCTACAAACTCCTGATAATCCTCAAAGACCTGCGTCACACTCTTGCCAGCCCCGAGGTCGTTGTCACCAGCGTAAAAGATGACGGCGGCCGGCGCATACTTTAGAACGGTCTCCTCAACATAGTGATTAACATCAGAAACGTGTGATCCACCGAAGCCACGATTGATTAGCGGTACACTAGGGAAACGTTCCGCGCTATTCCACATAACGATGCTCGAACTCCCAACGAAGAGTGTTGCTTTGGTGGGATGGCTATTTCTTGTATCCCAAGCCTCGAACCTAGAGATTTGTTGTTCAAAACGTTCGGGGGCAGGGTCGCTCTGCTGCGCTTCAGTTAGGGACGGTACAATAAGCCCGAAGGAGCATAGTGCGAACACGGTGTAAGCCCGGTCTCTCAAGGGGAACCGGAGAAATTCTAACCTTTTCATGTCACCCTCCTAACAGGATGCACCGCTACTAGCACATGTTCAGCACGATACGCACTTGTGATTGTTCTTCGAACCCAAGCTCTCCAGCAGGACCACAGTCCCAAGGTAGGGAGGTGTGCGCTGCTGGGGGCCATTCGCCATATCGGCAGTAGTCTGTCCTTTACGGCTAATCACCGCTATATCGGCGCCGCGCTCGATCAGGTACAGAACTAATTCATCATCACCCCGGGATGCGGCATGATGGAGTGCCGTATAGGCATTAACGTCCCGGATATCGACCTCGGCACCCGCCTCCTCGATCAGAAATTTCACTGCTGCCAGCCAGTTGTCCGGTACGTGCCGGTGCGCATTCGCTGCAAATGATTGTCCATACCCGACACCCGACGCTGCGTGAATCGGATAGACAGATGGCCCGCCAACGGGGACCGGGAGAATACCGGAATAGTCCTTCTCCTCCTCTTCCTCGGCTTCTTCCTCCTCAGTTTCAGTCGCCGCGCTCTCACCCTCCGCGTTTGCCATTTTGGGATTTACACTCTCTTCAACCTGTCCTTCAACTTCTTGCAGCTTTTCAGTTTCTTCTGCAGCCTGACTTTCCTCACCTTCCTCCTCCGTATTCTCCTCCTCCGTATCAGCACGCCGACGGCGCTGAGGCGGCTTCATGGTCGGGATGTTCGGATCCGCCCCATAGTCCATCAGCAGTCGCATAGCGTCCACGTCCAGAGCATAGGCAGCGCGCCAAAATGGTGTGGCACCCCTCAAATTGGCGCCGCCAGCTCTGCCCAACACAGAGAACGTGTACTCCATAAACCAGAGGTGGGTTTTTAGACGCACATCGGGATCCGCCCCAGCAGCTAAGAGAGCCTCTAAGACCTCGAGATACGTACTTTCCTGCTGCTCGTGCTCCGTTGGATGGGCGTACGATGCCCTCGGTGCCCACCGCCGCTCAAGCGTTGCGAAAAGTGGAGTGGTCCCAGCCATGCTCATTTCGTTGGGATCGGCACCCCGCGCAAGTAACATTAGTGCAAGGTCAAACTGACCATTGATTGTGGCCATCAGCAGAGGCTGCGTCTGATCCCCTCCCGAAGGCTGATTTATAGCAGCACCACCCTCTATGAGTGCCGTCGTCGCCTCCATGTGGCCTTGCCGGACGGCATGTAGCAGGGGTGTAAGTCCACCCCAGCTCCCAACCAACTGGGCATAAGAAGGCGGCCTTTCCTCTTCGTTCTCGTCCGCTGCGGTTCCATCTGGTCCAAATGGCGTCTCAGATTGTTCTACCTCTTCTGGTTGGTTGCTGGCCAATTCACCATCCGGTGCATCCTTAGCACCTGGCCCAACCTCCTTCAATTCATCGTCCCCTTCAGCCTCCTCAGATTCCTCTTCTCTCTCTCCATCAGAAGACGGTACATCAGGCCATTTCCGCTGAATCTCGCGGTGCGCAAGAATTGCTGCTTGGACCTGACTCGGGGCAGGTTGCCAGTCCGTACCTCCACCTTCTTTGTCCTTGAATTCGGCAAGAACTTCCGATAGGCCTTTTTCGGCCGCGCGATCTGCTTCCGATTGCTCTACAACATTCACTGCACCCGAGGTGATGCTTGGGTCGGCTCCGGAGGAGAGAAGCACCCGAATCGCTTCTACTCGGTTGTTCGCTGCAGCAAATATGAGTGGTGTTTGACCCCAGGCGGATTCCTTCGCGTCCACAATGGCACCTGCCTGAATCAATTCAGTCAGGACACTAGGGTCACCGGAAGCAGCGGCAAGATGGAGTGGGGTAGCACCTGAGTTGGTGGTCATCCCATTGGGGTCTGCGTTTGCTTCGAGCAGCAGGGTCACAAAACCCACATCGCCCGCACGAGCGGCCATGTGCAAAGGTGTATATCGACCGATGCGAGTTCCGGCGTGCACGTCACCTCCGGCATAGACGATCGTCTTACCGAGTTCGATGTCTCCATGTCGGACAGCCCAGTGGAGGGCAGTCATCCCGTCACCTTGGGCGGCATTCACGTCGGCACCTTGGCGTAACAGCTGACGAACTACAGCGATATCACGCCGCTGGGCCGCATCAGCAACGGGTGTATCGGGGCCAGTCGACCCACCAAGCAGAAGCGGTAGGGCGACGACGCCGAAAATATTGCGGAGCACCCGTCTGCTCATACCGAGAATACCCCGTCGCTATCGCCGAATCCTGTTAAGTCTCGGTGCCCTAGCTTATGTAACAAGGATACGAACACATTTGCCATAGGTGTCCCGTCCGGCGCCTTCATATGCCCGCGCGCCTCAAGTTGTCCGTTAGCTCCCCCCATCACCACCAGAGGGCAACGACGATGGTTGTGTAGGTTCGCGTCACCCATGGGTGAACCCCAAATGATCATCGACTGGTCCAGTAAGCTGGACTCGCCATCAAAAGTCTCTTCCAGTCGGCCCAGGAAGTATGCCATCTGGCTCACCCGGTATTGGCAAATCTTGTTGAACTCTAGGATGGCCTCCTCTTTATCACCGTGGTGGGAAGATGGGTGGAATGCTCGGTCAGACCCACTTTCTGGAAACGTACGATTTGACGCATCTCGTCCAGTTTTTAACGCGACCACTCGTGTAATGTCCGCCTGGAATGCTAGGACCTGAATGTCAGATAGGAGCCTCATATGTTCAGAG
Source organism: Gemmatimonadota bacterium (assembly GCA_012960225.1). Lineage (GTDB taxonomy): Bacteria > Gemmatimonadota > Gemmatimonadetes > Longimicrobiales > Gaopeijiaceae > UBA1142. Next base: position 119,214 of record DUBS01000035.1, read on the forward strand.
AACGAATCCGGCACTCCAGGAGGAGCCTCAGGTAACTCCCGGGGCTCTCCACCAGTGTTGCGGAGTTCAACCATATCTATACGGCGCTCTATCTCACGTATGTTCTCCAAGTACTGATCTACGCGATGGCGGTCAATGGCACCTAAGTCCCTCTTCATCCGACCCACTTCATCCGCAACCCAGTCTAGGATACTCCTCTGAGTCCGACGCCGAATGGCACGCTCTCTCTCAGAGCCACCCGCCCCGAACAACAAGTCAAAGGCAGTGCGGGGGTTGCGGATCATGGGAAGAGGCTCTGAAGGAGATGACCAACTGATCGAGTCCATATAAGAGCAGGAATAGTTATAGTCACAACCGCCACCCTTATCCGTCCTCTCAATAGAGAGTTGCAAGGACGGCAGTACGGTCTCCTGACCGAAACGCTGTGCGTGGAGTTGATCTAGCGAAGTCCCACAGTAGAGGTCCGAGCCCTGTGTCTGTTTGGGGTGTGACTGGGTGAGAAAGACAGCGCTTGAACGAAAATGGTCACCGCCGATCTCCCCAGGGCTGACCGGTTCGGCCATACGCACATCAGTATTGCTAATAATTGTGAGTCGGTCCCGCCAAGGCTCCAAGGATGTCAGGACATTTTCTGGGAGCAATTCGTAATCACGACCAACAGTGGAGGGCGCAAACAAGTACTGCTCCGCACCCCAATCGTTACAGCCGGGTAGGCCGTGCACCTCTTCGATACAGACCAGGCGGGGTGCCCCTTCCGCCTTGGGTGATCCATACACTCGTCCGGCGGGTCGCATGGCATCTAGCAATGGTAATGCCAAGGTGGTGCCCACTCCTCGAATGAACGTGCGACGCGGGATACTCTTCCCTGTGATGAAGCGCATGTTCCACTACCTCGATTTGGGATCCAGAGAGTTCTCCTCTGACGCTACCGGAGCTTGTTTCATTTGGAATGCGTCACTCTTTAGCACACCAAGTATGAACGACGACATCCGATAATTATTCTTTTCAGCATCTGCGACGATAGCCCGCACTGCCGGCTGGTCCTGATAGTCTAGCCTCCGGCCCAATGCATAGGCCATTAAGCTAGCAGTAAAATGCCTTATCAACGGAATTGGCCGCTTGAGCAAGACCCGTGACAAGTCTAACGGACTGCTAATATCCGTACCGTCATAGAACGTGCCGCGTGTGTCTAGTAGTACACCTCTTTCCCGTGTTCGCCATTTGCCCGTTACGTCGAAGTTATCGAGAGCAAGGCCGATAGGGTCCATGAACTTGTGACAAGATGCACACACAGGATTTGCGCGATGCATCTCCATACGCTCGCGCGTAGTAAGAATACGAGCCCCTTCCGTCTCATCTGTCGCCTCTAGGTCTGGCACACCAGGAGGAGGAGGAGGAGGAGGAGTGCCCAAAAGCACCTGCATTACCCACTTGCCCCGAAGTACCGGTGAAGTGCGATTTCCAAGTGAGGTTTGAACGAGCACGCTCCCATGACCCAGAACGCCTCGCCGTTCTTCCCTCGGATAGTCCACCCGGCGGAACTCGTCCCCAACAACACCGGGAACATCGTAATGATTCGCTAAGCGTTCATTAAGGAAGGAATAGTCAGCGCTATACATCTCGAGCAGACTCCGATCCTCTCGAACCAGATTATCAAAGAACAGTTCAGTCTCACGGCGCATTGCTACAGCCAACTGTTGGCTATAGTTGGGAAACCAAAACGCATCAGGGCGAACTTTTTCCAAGTCCTGCAGTTGTAGCCACAATGAGGCGAACCGCGTAGCCAAAGCTTCCGAGCGCGGATCCATCAGTAAGCGCCTAGCCTGACGCTCTAGGTTCTTCTGCTTGGATAGATCACCACTTCTGGCAAGCCGAAGGAGTTCTTCATCTGGATTCGTGCCCCAGAGGAAGAAGGAGATCCGCGATGCGAGGTCCACTTCATCGATCTCGTAAACCTCACCTGGCTCTATATTGTCCGGCTCTTTCTCCATCCGGAAGAGGAAATGCGGGCTGGTGAGGATGGCTTCTAGTGCGGTCCGCACACCCATTTCAAAGCCCCCCTCTTCTGCCCCCATCTGATAGAACCTCATCAGAGGTTCAATGTCTTCCTGATCTAGACTTCGGCCGTACGCCTGGGCCGCAAGTCCAGCTAGAATACTCTTGCTACAGGACTCTTCTTCGTCAGCCGACGTGGGCCGGCAGGTGAAAACCCGCCGTCGAGTTGGCGTATCAGAAACACCCACCGGGTTGTGTGGCCCCTCAAGCGTCAGGTTAATGAGATGGGGAAGCGATGTAGTGCCGTAACTCGCCTCTGTACCGGTTAAAGACCAGTCATTAGGCCGCATTAGGTCCTCATAGGGCCCATCCATTTGACGGATGAACGCAGCGGTAACCCTCCGCTGACCCGCCCGGATGAATACCGGATCAGTCTCGACCGGAAATGTTTTTCTTCCCTGAAAGTCGATATCGCCACCGTAATGCACTAACGCTACGCGTTCGCCCTCCACTGATATGTCTATATCGTGGAAGCGCTCTCCCCACCCCGAAATGAAACCCATGGAGAAGGTGTATTCTCCATCTGCCGGGAAGGTATGCAGCACGCTGATACCGCCTCGAGTCCCATAGGGTGCCCCCTCGACGGCCTCCCACTCGTGCTGTGACACGGACGCTGGATTGGTATAGGTCTTTGCCGTAACCGGGGCATCTGTCTGGCCAACTGCCTGGCGTGCTACTTCACTGGCAGCTGTCATATAGGCATCCATCAATGTAGGCGACATTGCCTGCACGTCGGCGATATTATCGAAACTCGCGCTGATCTGATCTGCCGGTAGCCACTCCTCAGGATCGATTCTGAGCCCCAAGACGTCCTCAATAAGACGTGCATATTCCGCACGATTCAACCGCTGGAAGGGTCGTGTCCCTGGAGTCCGCTGCTCATCTGCAGCCTCATCGACCAGGGTTTCAAGCGTCTCGACAAGAGTCAAAAGTGTGTCTGGACTAGGCCTTCGGGCCCCAGGAAGCGGCATCATACCTGCCCGCAGCTTCACAATCATCTTCTCTGCCGTCGCTGCCAATTGAGGGGCTTTAGCGATATCAAATTCAGACAGAGAGAGGTTCCCTCTCAGCGTCACATCATTATGGCACCTGACACAGTACTGCTGGATAACATCGTTCAGTTCATCAGAAGACATCACGAGTGGAGAGAACTGGGAGCCGGTCGATGCAAACCCTTGAAGACCCTCACCCGACCGAGCTGCCAGGTACTCCTGGATCAAGATAGTAGGCGACCCTTTGGGACTAAGGTCACTCCATTGCGCTACAGTTAGCGATGGCATACCCAGGCCAAAGCACAATAGCGCGATTACGTTACGAGTCAGGCTTCTCACGGGGAGGGGCTCTTCAATTTCTAGCGGATCCGATTGTAAACAGCGTGTGTTACGCGCGTGATCTTTCCGTTTTCATCAAGTCGCACGTACTCATTGTCGATCCTGTTCCCGTCCTCCGAAAGCGTGTTGATAATGACTTGGGACACTCGACCATTTCGCATATTTAAGATTCGTGTGCTCCGGTCGTCGATAATCTCCACCGCAGTCTCGGAATTTTCCTGTCCTCGAACAGCTTGGAAAACACCGTCGAACATCGTCACATAACCCCATTCGTTATCCTGCCCCCCTGCGTTGGTCGAAGCGACGGTGATCTCCATCCCCCCATTTCCATAGGGTTCATACGTCATGATGTTCTTCGAGGGTGGAGGGGCATCCGATTGCATCTGCCAGACACCAAAACGCGGGTTCGACTGCGCAGATGCAGATACAGCTGTAACAACCAGTGTAGCAAGAGCCAGGCAGCCAATTTTCAATTTCCGTCTGCACATCGATGGTACTCCTATCTCAGGGGTGTGGGCGGATACAGTCAGCATGTGGATCTCAAGTGCGCCGTGCAAGGTTTTAAGTGCACTCCTCCCTATGGGCGCTAGCTATCTCCAGGGGGAGCGTCACAAGTATCAGGCCATCCACGTTCGCAAGCGAGAGCATATAGTGCTTGAGGTTCCCGCTCGGTAACCGGACCCTTACTGCCCCGAAGCACGATTGGAAGTTCTTCTAGAGGCGGAGGGGCACGGCTGAACCCCAATGCGCCGGTCCTGAGTTGGGTTAGGTTTTCACAAGCCAAATCAAAACCCAGATCACAACCATTTTCTAGCGATACCTGGGCGTCACTGAAGCGATCCACGCTAGCAAGCAATATCCCGAGCTCGTTGCATGCCCAGCCCGAGTCACGGTCGCAGTACACACTCTGCATGCCCGCTAAGTAATCACAGCCACGGTCACTCCCCTCATCGCAAGCCTGCTGCCAGAACGGGAGGTACTGACCAGGATGGTTGTCACCTACGCCATTGCTACCACTAAGAACGACAAAAATCACAACCCAAATCCCTACGAGTCCATAACGTCTCTTAATGGGAGCAAGGCCCTTATTGATCCATGAGAAGTCCAGGAATCCAAGCCACCTTGAGGCTGCACTTCGATCAATAATTTGGATCAAAAGATTGAGGATGGGCACCGGCAGTAGCTTGTCGTAAAAAGCTGGAACTTCCATTGCCCTTAGAAGCACAGCAAAGGCGATCGTAGCAAACCCGTAGAGGATACCAAAGATAATCCGACCTCGGCCTGTACTGGGGGAGGTGGACGGATCCGTGAACAGAAGATGCATCCCTAGAAAAACCGCAATCGGGATGTACGCGTCCTGGAAAAAATAGGTTCCTGTGAGCCAGAAGTAACCAAGCCCAAAGGTATATGCGGAGATAACCGCCCAAACCGTCATGATCGCTACACCGAAAAGGAGTTGACCTGGTATAGAGGCCAGGAAGATCACGGCGTAGATGTAGGGGGGGTTGTTCTGCAGCGAGGCAATCTCCTGACCCCAGGTGATCTCAGTCATACCCGTCATAATCAGCACGAGCGAGCAAATACTGAGGGGAAGGGAAGACGGATTAAAGATGTGCGCAGAGCGACCATTTTTCGTCCACCGGATCAGGTCTTTTCCTAGATATCCCAATAGGATCATCGCGAATTGCCAGTGGAACCATTCCGGCTTGAACCACAGGAACAGATTGATACTGCCAATGATTGGGAAAGGACCGAACCCAAGTTGGTAGTCCTCGCGCCGGGACCACTGTAGCAAAGCATCTACACCGTATGCGAACACGAGTTGGGCAGCGATGAATGGCGCAAAATCATACACCAGATCTACGTACCGACCCCACCAAAAAAAGACGGTGCCCTGTGCGCAGGCCTGGACCCAATGATGCCTCCGAACAGCAAATTCAAGGGTCAGTACCCGTTGCCCTTTTCGAATTCCAATGAAGAGAACTAACGCCCAAGCAACGAGCACTCCCGCGGCAAGCAAGAAAGTGTTCTGTAGCCCTTCATTTCCCCTAACCGGGGGCAATAGCACGAAAGCCGCGAGAAGAGCTGCAAAGAAGCAGGGTACCAAAACAACCTGGGCAGGTGAGAGCCGCTTTCCAACAGACGTCACTTGTGTCGCAGCACCGTTCATAGGCCTCATGGGCAAGCTACCGGAGATCTTCGGCTCGATGATCATGCATCAACCTGATGGGTGATGGAACCCCCTGTACCGCTCAGTAGCAGAGCAATTCTGCTAAACACAAGAAGGGACGCCGCGTAGATCACTCACGCGGCGTCCCTCAGCTTAATCCCCGCTCCTAGGATCTCCAAGAAATCTTCAGTGATGCGGCATTCGGCTACCTATCTGACATACTTCGTTAATCCGCCACCCGCTGTAGGACGAGAAATCGGACCTTCAGCTGCATAAACATTGCCATCGGCATCAACCGCAATGCCTTCACCAGCCACACCTGTATCCCGAGAGTCAATCTCATAAGGTGGGATAAAGGCCGTCACCCGATCTTCGGACGCATGACCGATGCGAATACCAGTACTCCAGCCAGGATGATTATTCGGGTTGGTTTCAGAATCGATCGCATACAGCATGTCGTCATCTGTGATAAAGAGTCCGCTGATACGGCTAAACTGCACATAGGAATCAAGGTAGTTTCCGTCCTGGTCGAAGATCTGTATGCGGTGATTTCCTCGATCAGCAACGAAAAGGCGACCCTCGGAATCCATTTCCAATGCATGAGGGGTACGGAAGTTACCAATCTCCGTGCCAATTTGCCCCCACTCTTTGATGAACGTTCCGTCAGCGGAAAACTTCATGATCCGACCAGTTGCACCTTCCGTGACTGTCGGATTGCCCGGGGTCAGCATGGACTGGCCACCATGTCCATCTGCTACAAAGATGCTTCCATCGGGGGCGGTGATGACATCGTTAGGCTGATTGAAGTGCTCGGAGTCGTTCCCTGGCTCACCGCGAGTGCCTAGCCTCAAGAGCACATCACCCGTCGCGCTAAACTTGATGAGATGGTGTCCGGTCATGTCTACAATCCAGACATTTCCGTCGGAATCGAGATGGATCCCGTGGGGGAGATCAAACTCCCCGGCACCAAAACTGGTGAGCACCTCGCCGGTATTACGATCAAACTTGAGAACCGGATCGACCAGGTTCTCAGCGCATCCGCCACCCAGAGCACTCGCACCACATCGATCATAGGCCCAGACGTTACCGTCATACGGATCGACATCAACACCGGCCGTAGAACCCCATGTCCTATTATCAGGAAGCGGACCCCATTCTGAGACAACCTCAGATATGGGGTTTGGAAGACCAGCAGCTGCCGGGTCGGTGACAGTTGATGGATCTGGAGCTTCAGGTGCTGGCGCGTCAGATTGACCGGCGCAGCCCGACAATACAACACCAATTACTAGTGCAAACCCCAATGAAGGGAGCCGTGACAAAGACATTTTACCTCCTTGCTACTCTATTCAACTAGTTAATCAAATCGCCAAGCCGTGACATCTCACTTGGCAGCTCTAACGCTTAAGCGCCTTACCTGCCTACCTCATTTTTCTCCTGATAGCGAGCACCACCCAAGACATTGGGAAGTGAATAATTGCCCTCATGGCACGCATACTCATAGACCTGACCATCCAGTCGTGTGAACGGTACCTCACCCCCCCACACCTCTGTGTATGTCGTGAGATCATCAATCGTGAATTCGTAGACGATTGACTCCTTGTCGACACGGGTAAACCGCTCAATCACCCTAAGATCTTCTGAGGGCGGGACCCCGCGGAATGCGTGCTCAGGATTGAGGTTCTTGGTCTCTACAACCAGCGTATTGCCTTCCCACCATCCTCTAGAATCACCGAAGTATGGACGGACGTTAGTTGGTAAAGAATGTGGCTCGCCAAGCCGAATGATACGCACGTCGTGCACCATCTCCGCCATGATCATGACGTAATCAGCATTTTGCACAATCGTATAATTGTTGTTGTACCAGTAGTTGGGCAGCATCGGAGGACCAGCGCTTGATCCAAAAGACACAATGCATCGCTCAGCAAGCGGGCGGACTTCCGGATGATCGTACGCACCAAACTGCCCGCTAAGAACCCGGGAATCATCGACCCGGCGGCGCCCCTCGGATGTCAAGCTCGGTACACGGCCGTTCAATGGGTTGGTGACGAGCGAACTCCTGAATTCCCCATTCACGACTGCCACCCGGTCTCCGGGCTCCCTATAGAATTCATTGTAGCAGGAGGTCGGACCATCGATGCAAACCGGGTGGGTACCACCTTCTGCTGGCGGAGGACGATTTGGATCACTTGCTTCAGCTTTCCGTGCAACAAGTTCCGCCTGCCCCTGTTCAATCTCGGCAACCTCTTGCTGGGTCAGACCACGTTCCCAACCCGCGGGGCGCTCAAAGGGCGTGAGGGTTGCATTAGTCCAATTCCCCTGTAGGTCCGGATGACCGAACACGGTCCTAGGCACCTCCCACTGTTCGGAAGATGAGGCACGGTCCTGGGCGGTTACAGGAGAAACTGGCACTGCAAACCATATCAGGGCGGCACCAGCAATCCAATAAAGCCTCAGAGACAGCAACCTTGAGAAATAGCTTTTCATTTTTTTGACCTCCGAGTCAACGGACGCTCTACCACAGTGTCCGAACTTGACCAATCTGCCAACGGAATGCCTTAAGCGCGAGTGTTTTCCTATCAGCTACAGTTCCGCCTTTACACTTCCAATAAAAATACCCTTCGAGTTCTGAACTCGAAGGGTATGAAGATCTCTGGAATCCCATAAACGGAGCGCGAGGGATTCGAACCCCCAAGCCCTTTCGGGCGCTCGCTTTCGAGGCGAGTGCAATACCATTCTGCCAGCGCTCCTCAAGTAGACCGCTTACGCGACCTACCTAATCGGGGCGCCCGGATTCGAACCGGGGACCTCTGCGACCCGAACGCAGCGCTCTACCGGACTGAGCCACGCCCCGAAAACGAAACGGGTCATCCCAACACGGACGGGGTGGGATTCGAACCCACGCGGGCGTTAGCCCACACGATTTCCAATCGTGCGCCTTAAGCCACTCGGCCACCCGTCCACGGCCACCTGCGCCGCGGACTTGGGCGCAACCGGACCAAATATTGATAGGCCATACAAACCGAAACGGAGGGAGTGGGATTCGAACCCACGTGGACGCGAAGTCCAACGCCTTAGCAGGGCGCCGCCTTTAGCCACTCGGCCATCCCTCCCCAATAGAGACATAAATATCTCTGAATTGCCCCGCTAGGGCTCGAACCTAGACTCTCCGGAACCAGAATCCGGCGTGTTGCCAGTTACACCACGGGGCAAAAGGAGCCACCTGTCGGATTCGAACCGACGACCCCGTCATTACGAGTGACGTGCTCTACCAACTGAGCTAAGGTGGCAGTCTCATAGTGGAGCCGAGGGGAATCGAACCCCTGACCTCAGCGTTGCGAACGCTGCGCTCTCCCAACTGAGCTACGGCCCCGAAGAAACCACCTCCGCATGGGCGCGACAGGATTCGAACCTGTGACCTCTACGATGTCAACGTAGCGCTCTAACCAACTGAGCTACGCGCCCAATCCACTCGAACCCTTCGTTGAATACGCGCCCGGGAGGACTCGAACCCCCAGCCTCCTGGTCCGTAGCCAGACGCTCTATCCAATTGAGCTACGGGCGCTTACTCCACTGCATATGTTGTTGCTAAATGCCCACGACAGGACTCGAACCTGTACGCCGTTTCCGACACTGGTCCCTCAAACCAGCCTGTCTACCAATTCCAGCACGTGGGCATCAAATGGACTGACCTGCCAATCTCTAACGCAGTTCAGGATGCTCGAGGAGGGACTCGAACCCTCACGGGGTTAACCCCCACAGGGTCCTGAACCCTGCGCGTCTACCAATTCCGCCACCCGAGCGTTAGACCAGTCGGCACAACATGGAGCCGAGGGGAATCGAACCCCTGACCTCTTGAATGCCATTCAAGCGCTCTCCCGACTGAGCTACGGCCCCGATTCGCACGACCTAAGAGCCGCCACCGCTTCGGGCAGGTAACCGGCTCCATTATTTCAATCAGCTTCAGCGGGGCTGACGAGACTCGAACTCGCGACCTCCGGTGTGACAGACCGGCACTCTAACCAACTGAGCTACAGCCCCTATTCGCACAACTCCTTACTATGCTTCAACTTCATATCCCGACGGGGAATCGAACCCCGATTGCCAGGTTGAAAACCTGGTGTCCTCACCATTAGACGACCGGGACCCAGCAGCTCTTTATACAGGCCCGGAGGGAATCGAACCCCCAACCGCCGGTTTTGGAGACCGGTGCTCTACCAATTGAGCTACGGACCTAAATAATCCCTCCACCTCCGGCTTCGAGAAAATGGCCAGGGGCAGAATCGAACTGCCGACACCATGATTTTCAGTCATGTGCTCTACCAACTGAGCTACCTGGCCTCCATAAAAAAACCCGTCCGAGCCAAGTTAAGCGCGGACGGGGGCTTTTTCGGAGAGGGCCTAAGCTAAAGACGACTCCCCGGCCCCGCCCGCCATCGCGGGCTCCATGTATCAGCGACCGTCCAAAACCTCGATGTCTGCATCGTGCAATCCTCGGGTCACCTTAACGTGGGAAACACCGTTGTAGGGCGACGCTTCAAAAGCAAATAGCGGGGGCGGGATTCGAACCCGCGACCTTCGGGTTATGAGCCCGACGAGCTACCAGACTGCTCCACCCCGCAATAGCGGGAAAGAAGTTAGTCGGGCCGCAGATAAGAGGTCAACCCGTTTTTTTGCACCCCCAGGCTCGTCCAACAAGAAGCGGAACCCGGTTGAGACAACCCCCCAACGAGCTTTACCTTTCCCATCCCTCGGGACGTGGCGCAGCCCGGTAGCGCACCTGAATGGGGTTCAGGGGGTCGCCGGTTCGAATCCGGCCGTCCCGATTTGGGAAAGGGTTCGACAGTAACGATTTACAAGAACGGGGGAGCCCAGGGATGGGCTCTCCCGTTTGCTTTCTGTGCAGAAGCTTGCTCTCGAGACCCCTAGGAGCTAGAAATCGACGTAGAAAGTAAAGGTTAAGATCGCTCGAAGTCGTGGACGGTTATGCCACGGCAAAGGAACAGAAGAATGACTGGCAAGCGACTGCTGTTTTTCTCCTTGATTACAACTATCGGCAGCTCAGGCTGCATGAGCGGTAACTCTATATCCGTTAGCGAAGAGGCAAGTGCAGGTCCAGAAGTGGATCAGGTGTTCGAGCTAAGAACATATACAGCAGCAGAAGGAAAGTTCGACGATCTGCTCGCCCGATTCAGGGACCACACTCTCAGAATCTTCGAAAAACATGGTATGACGAATGTTGGTTACTGGACCCCACAGGATGAGCCGCTCTCAGCCAACACCCTGATCTACGTGCTAGCACACCCTTCGCGGGAGGCAGCCGAGCAGAGTTGGCGCGATTTTTCAAGCGATCCAGAGTGGCAAAGCGTTGCTGAAGAATCACAAAAGGATGGCCGGCTAATTACAGGTCTAGAAAGAATCTTTCTAGACCCAACAGACTTTTCTCCCATGCGGTAAACAATCACCGAAGGATCGCCGATTGGGCCTTCAGGGGCTATTCTCGGCAGTGAAATTCGGAGTCATCAACGTGGGTCGAAGCAAAGCGTTCTGGAATACCTCACCACAAACAGAAGTCGGCGTTAGGACCTAAGAATACATGATAATAAGCTGGAGATGACCATGCTTCGCACTATCTTTTTGATGTGTTTAGTAATCCTCACACCGGTTCCCATTTCTGCTCAAATGGGACGCCAGCTAACGCTTGAGGACTATTATAGGATAAAGAGCGTCGGGTCTCCGATGATCTCCCCATCAGGCGATTGGATCACATTCGCGGTATCTCAACGTATTGAAGAGACGAATGGGACCACAACCGAGTCATGGGTGGTGCGATCGGACGGATCCGGGATACCCGTAAGGGTGCAACACAATGGCTAGAATGTTTCCAATCCTCGGTGGTCCGATGATGGACATTTGAGGTTCAGTCACCAAGATGCCGTCTGGCTCACTGATCCTGAACGACCAGACGGGCCTGCAGTAAGGGATGAGAGTGTCGCTTCTCCAGGTGTGCAGAGCCCGGATGGGCAGTGGACAGCACTCACACAAGATATGCCCAAGCCTGAGCTCCCAGAATCCAATCTATCAGAGTTCGAACGCCGACATGAGGAAAGGTTCAGAGGGGATGCTTTCGACTGGTATCCATTCCGGAGGGACGGTCAGAGATTCCCTCTCCCTGATGCAAGCGAACAGGCACTAACCGAGATCTTTATCGCAGCCACAGAGGGCAGCGAGAGACCACGACAGCTTACGCAGCTGGGGTTACGACCAAGCAACCTGCGATGGAGACCTGATGGCAATGGGCTCCTCTTTACAGCTGATGAAGCGGTTCTTGATGAACTTGCCTACGGCCGTTCAGATCTTTTCTTGCTCACTTTCAAGGGTGAGCTGACTCGCCTCACCAACGACGGCTATACGTACTCGAGTGCTGGGTTCTCACCGGATGGACGATGGATCTCTTATACGCGCGCCTTCGGTACCAACATGATCATTGATCGAAAGTTGAAGCACGGTGGGCCAAGAGACTTGTACGTCCAACCAGCCGATGGTGGTGAGCCCCTGAACCTCACTGAGGACTGGGACCTCGACCCGGGTAGTCCGATGTGGGCGCCAGACAGTCAGCATATCTACTTCATTGCTGGAATCGGGGGCGCCAGGCACCTTTTCCGCGTCGCTCCAAACGACGGCGGAGGTGTAGAGCAGGTCACAACTGGACATCGCCGGATCAATGGCCTCGATATTGATAAATATTTCCAACGGATGACCTACACTGTCGGAGAATTCGAAAGGCCTTCCGATATATACGTTGCTGACATCGATGGTGGGAACGAGAAACGGCTCACAGATATCCACGCTGACTTTTTCACAGAAGTTGAGGTCGCCACCCACCCATCAGAGCAGATCCTCTACAAGAGTTACGATGGCACACCGGTCGAGGGGTTTCTGTTATACCCATTTGGCTACGATCCACAGGGGCGATACCCACTGATCGTCGTGAACCATGGAGGTCCACATTCGGCGTCAGGATATGGATTCAACTTCAAGAATATGCTCTTTGCAGCGAATGGATACTTTGTTTTTCTGCCTAATTTCCGTAGCTCAACAGGCTACGGAGACGCATTCAAGTGGGGGACCTGGGGAGCATGGGGCACGAATGACGGAGAAGACGTACTTTCAGGTATCGACCACCTAATCGCTCGATACCCAATTGACCGGGAACACGTAGGAACCACCGGTCACTCGTATGGTGGCATCCTGACCAACTGGTTGATCACTAGATATCCAGACCGGTTCGAGGCAGCCATATCCGGTGCTGGAGCTTCCAATTGGACGAGTAACTACGCGCTTTCAGACGTCGCTCGTACCAAGGAACTGGAATTCCTAGGTCCACCCTGGGACCCAGAGGCTCGCGAGATCATGATCGAGCAATCCGCCTATCTGCACTCGGGCGGAGTGCAGGCAGCAACTCTGTTTGTTCATGGTGAGGAGGACTACCGGGTACCTCTAGAAGGCTCGATACAGTTATACACATCTCTAAAAAAACAACGTGTGCCCACCAAGCTCATCATCTATGAAGGCATGGCACACGGTATTCGGGGGCACTGGAATAACGTGCATCGGATGGTAAATGAACTCCGGTGGTGGGATACATACATGAAATCTGCTAACACGGTGCCCGTGAGCGATGGTGAAAATCATTGAATAGTTGATATGACGGGCATTCCCTGGCGAACTACTTGTTAAGCGGTATCAAATAGTGACACCACTGCCCCGAGCTTTGATCTTAGCTCTGGCCTTCTGCTTCGGGCTCCCGCTTGTTCAGATCTCGGGCACTCTTCACGGTCAGGCAGTCCCCACTGATTCGATCCTCGCTCTCGCTCATAGGCTCTTCGCCGAGGCAACCTTATTAGCCAACCAGGGCCTCCACGACGAAGCGGAGACCAGACTCTGGCAGACACTTAGTATTCGCGAAAAAGCCCTAGGGCTGGACCACCCGGACGTGGCGCTTACCCTGCACAATCTGGGCTTCATCTACAATGCTCAAGGTCGCTATGAAGAAGCGGAACCACTCCTGCGGCAGGCGCTTGTTATCCGTGAAACAGCCTTCGGCCCTCAGCATTTGGAAGTGGCGCTCACATTGAACAGCTTGGCTTTCACGTACGGAGTCCAATCCCGTTATGACGAAGCGGAGCCGCTATACGAACGAGCCCTGGAAATTAGGGAATCCGCCTTGGGTCCGGCACACCCGGATGTAGCATTCGCGATGAATAATCTGGCTTTCTTCTATGCTATGCAGTCCCGCTATGACAAAGCGGAGCCGCTATACGAACGAGCCCTGGCAATCGACGAAATTGTGCTAGGGCCAAATCACTTAGAAGTGGCCCACGTGCTGAGCAATCTGGGGATGCTCTATGACGATCTGGGCCGATATGCAAAGGCCGGGCCGATCTACAAACGCGTATTAGCGATCAGGGAGGCGGCGCTAGGCTCGAGTCATCCAGACGTCGCTAACATCCTGATTAACCTAGCTTCGCTCTACCACCACCAGGGGCGGTACGCTGAAGCAGTTCCACTCTATCGGCGATCTCTGGATATCAGGAGAGCCGAGCTCGGTCTGGAACACTCCGACACTAGCCTGGCACTGGAAAACTTGATCCTGGCTTGCGAGCTATTGTTTGCACTTCCAGACGTAGTCCAAGAACATCGGTCAATTACAGCTCCAGAATCTATGGCTATGCTTTGTCGTCTCAGTCCATGAAGTGGAGCACGATACCAAGAACGACAACACGAAAGAACCCAGTTTGAACAGAGGTGAATAATATGAGACCAAGATTGACGTACGGGACCCTAGCTATTGGTGCACTAGCACTGCTTCTGTACACAGTGCCGGCTTTGGCGCACCACGCCTTTGGAGCAGAGTTCGATGCGAATGCTCCCCTTCGGATACAAGGCAACATCGTTAGGCTCGAATGGGTGAATCCTCACTCTTGGATTCATCTTGAGGTGTCAATGATGGTGGCTGGGACCGACACGATTATGCCAACAGGACCAGAGAGAGAAGTATGGATGATTGAAGGTGGTACGCCGAACGTGCTGGTGAGGCGCGGCCTACGTCGTGAATGTCTGCCGATTGGGACCGAGCTGGTCGTGGATGGCTACCAAACGAAGGACCGCAGGCTCAAGCGGGCTAATGGACGAGATGTCACCTTCCCTGATGGAAGAAAATTCTTCATGGGGTCATCAGGTACTGGGGCACCAGATGACGGGGCTGAAGCTCGCGGGAGGGGCGCCGCAAGATGTTGACTAGTTTTTCAAGCGCAGGATGCTCCTGGGTAAGTTTGGCAGCCCTGCAGAGCTAACCTCTTGCTTGAACCATGGATCATCAGCAGAACAAATCACAGTGGGCTTGGCTTGCCCAGTAGATACTCGAGGGCGCTGATCATGCAAATGAAAGTGCGGGACTTACTAACTCTACTTCTAAGCCTCGTGCTATTCCCAAGTATCGCTACAGCTCAACAAGGTGCTCCAGGTGGTGAGTGGCCTGACTATGGAGGTGACCTGGGTAGCACAAAGTTTGCGCCCCTAAGCCAGATTGACAAAATCAATGTAGAAAATGTGAGTGTCGCCTGGATGTGGCATTCACCTGACGACAAACTGGTCGCTGAAAACCCGCGACTGCGCCCGGGTGCCTTCAAGGCCACACCACTCATGGTAGACGGCATACTATACATACAGACCTCTCTGAGTCTTCTGGCAGCGATTGATGCCGCTTCTGGGGAGCAGCTCTGGGCCTTTGACCCTCTTAGTCACGAAGCGGGACGTCCGGTTAACCTTGGCTTCAATGCACGTGGTGTTGCTCATTGGAAGGAGGGTGATGATAGCCGGATCTTCCTGGCGACCGGGGACTCACACCTTTGGGCGCTTGACACCACAACGGGAACTCCAATCGATGACTTTGGAAGCAATGGTCGTATACGATTAAGGGAGGGGTTACGTCGACCGGTCCCGGTACGCAGTTATGGGGTTATGTCTCCTCCGCTGGTCGTAGGAGACGTTGTAGTGGTTGGATCATCGATCTCCGACGGGCCACGCTACATGACCGCTCCCCCAGGTGACATCCGTGCCTTCGATGTCCGGACTGGTGAACAACGCTGGATCTTTCACACCGTACCCCAGGAAGGCGAACTCGGAAACGACACCTGGGAAGATGGCTCCTGGGAATACACAGGGAACACGAACGTTTGGACGATCATGAGCGCCGATGAAGAACTGGGCTTGGTTTACCTACCGATCGGTACTCCAACGAACGATTGGTACGGCGGACACCGGCTCGGGAATAACCTCTTTGCCGAAAGCTTGGTAGCCCTAGAAGCATCAACCGGACGCTACATCTGGCATTTCCAGATGGTACATCACGGCGTTTGGGATTACGACCCACCAGCAGCTCCAATCCTACTCGATATCAATGTGGACGGACGGCCGATTAAAGCAGTAGCGCAGCTGACCAAACAAGGATTCGTATTCGTCTTTGACCGGATCACCGGTGAACCTGTCTGGCCAATTGAGGAGCGACCTGTCCCACCGTCAAACATGCCCGGTGAAAGGCTGTCTCCAACACAACCCTTCCCGACCCGTCCGGCACCATTTGAACGGCAAGGGATCTCGGTAGACGACTTAATTGACTTCACGCCCGAACTCCGTGCGGAAGCAGAAGCTATACTTCAACGTTCCGATCACGGACCTCTCTACCAACCACCGTCTGAGAGAGGAACTCTCAACCTTCCCGGCTGGTTTGGCGGTGCAAATTGGTTTGGTGCCTCGGTCAATCCACAAACTGGCATGCTATATATCCCCTCGAGGACGGGTGCCATACATGTTCAACTCGTGCCAGGAGACCCGGAGAGATCTGATTTTCTCTATATGCGAGGACGCAGTCAGTCTGACAGCGGCGAAGAGTTGATCCCCCGCCTCAAACCCCCTTATTCGCGGCTGACAGCCATCGACATGAACACGGGGGACCACGTCTGGCAGATCCCTCTCGGGGACGGAATTCGGCAGCGGCTTATCAATTCCGGTATACCAGACCCTGGACCACTGGGTGGTGGTGGATTTACCGGGCCCCTGCTGACCGAAACCCTTCTCTTTATCGGCCATAATGGCGCACGAGACGGTGCCAGCGGCGGGCCAGCCCTCCTTGCACTGGACAAGGACACCGGACGAACAATCCACACAATTGAACTGCCGTGGGGTGGTACGGGCACTCCGATGACCTACATGGCTGATGGGCGCCAACATATCGTCCTTGCATTCGGGAGTGGTGCTGAAGCAGGTCTCATGGCTCTTACGCTTCGATAGCCAGGCCTGATTCTTAGTATCATTACCCAAGCAATCACAATCGGAGACGCAACCTGATATGGAACTGCCAGCGTTTTTTCTTCTCGGTGCAGTTGGTGGCGCGTCAGTCGTTTACCTGTTCATGCGTCTGCGCCTCAAGCAGCAAGAGCAAGAGCTTCTGACTGCACAGGCCCTACTTTCTAATGAGCAAGACAAGTCATTGGCCATCGAAAAGACCGAAGAACAGCTAAGGGACACCTTCGGTGCTGCAGCCGCTGCTGCGCTCAAGAACAACAACGAAGCCTTCATTCAGTTGGCCAAACAGACATTCCAGACCCAGCACGAAAGTGCCAAGGGAGAACTGGACCAGCGGGCCAAATCTGTCTCAGAGTCACTTGAACGTTTCGATAAGAACCTAAATCAGTTGCATAAGGCTCATGGCGGGCTAATGAGTCGAATCGACGGGCTAGGAAAAGAAACCGAGAACTTAGTGAGCGCGCTCCAAACCCCTAAAGTCATAGGCAATTGGGGTGAGATGCAGCTTCGCAAAGTCGTAGAAATCGCTGGAATGGTGGAATATTGCGATTTTGATGTACAAAAAAACATCAGCACTGATGAAACCAGGCTATACCCGGATATGATCGCCCACCTCCCCGGAGGACGCAGTATCGCCGTGGATTCAAAGGTCCCCCTCAAGCACTTCCTCGCTTCGTTTGAGGCAGAAAATGAAGAGGAGCGAACTGCATGCTTAGAACAGCATAGGCGAAGTGTTCGTGAACATGCAAAAGAACTCGGTAGTAAAGCCTATTGGGACCACCTGGAAGACACACCGGACTTCGTCATCATGTATCTTGGGGACGCTGTCTACCAGGCAGCCATTCAGGTGGATCCCAACCTTCCGGAAGATACTCTTAGAAATCACGTCATCCTGGCTCCACCGTCTATTCTTATCATGGCCCTGAGGACCATCGCTTATTCTTGGCGACAAGAGAAATTCAGCGAACATGCGCGTGAAATTAGTAGCCTTGGCAAGGAACTGTATGAGCGCCTCAAAACCCTTTCCGAGCACTTCGACGGTATCAAGAAAGGACTGGCCAGAGCGGTGAAATCCTATAATAGCGCAGCAGGCTCACTGGAAAGCAGAATCTTTGTCACCGCGCGGAAGTTTCAGGATTTTGGTATTAATCCGGATGTCAGTCTGACCAGCCCGTCCCCTGTCGAGGAAACCCCTAGGGCTCTCTCTGCGCCTGAATTCCACGAAACAGTATCAGACGAAGAGACCTCGGATGACTAAGGCTCGAGACTGAGGGTGAACTCACTGAAAAAGGGGCTCCAACTGGATCACCAGCTAGAGCCCCTCCCATTCTTAAATATGCTGCTGTCCTAATAGCAGCTGCCCGAATCTAAGATAGTTTCTGGTACACCGTCGCAGCTGCATACCATCCGACTAGCAGTATTACTGCACTTACCGCCGCAGATGCCATATCCCTAGTTCCATTAATGACATAGTAAAAATCAACCATCAGAATCTGACCGCCCGCAATTGTCATCGCAGTCACCATAGGGTTACCGGTCTTCTGGGTCATGTGATCGAAGAAGAGGACCAAAACAACCACCGCAACCACCAAGCTCAGGGGAGCGGCTATTAACTCGGTTCCAGCCTGAGGATCAAAAAAATATGTGACCCCGATGTAATTAAGTACCAGGGTAATTCCAGCTGCCCCTAGGATAGGCTTGATTCTATCGCCCATTGATTGATCTCCTATTTGATCATGATTGAATAACTTCTAGGCCAATGCATCGTAGACTTTTGCGATTACATACCAGAAGACAAGGAGTACGATGGCACTCATCACCGCCGGATATGCTGCCCGATTCCCGTTCATCACATAGAAGACATCGACTATCAGAATCTGCGCGGTAGCAAATGACATCGCCGTGACCATGGTATTGCCCACTTTCTGCACGAAAACATCAAGGAACACGACCAGTATGAGCACATACAAAACAATGTCCCAAGGGGAAGAGAGAATGGCGTCGACTTGATCAGGTGGATTGGCTGCCATAGCAGGGTAGAACAGATATTCGATTCCGATATAGGCGACGATCCCGCCAACCGCCGCCGCACCTAGAATCGATTTCATTCTTTCGCCCATCTTGGGATCTCCTTTGAGCAGCGGGCTCGAAGCAGGCTGCTCTCATGTACATAGGTCACGCTCACTAGGGAAATGACATAGATGGCACCCTAAATGCAAGCTTCTTAAGTCAGTTCCAATTTTGTTCTCAAAGCCCTTCTCGCCCTGCAGTCAGCGACGCTCACAGATGATCAGCGACCGACGTAGTAACCCTTCATCGATCCCTGTAAGCATACTCTCTTTTTGATCAAGTTCGTCCTCGAAGTCTTCATCCCCTAGCTCTCGGCGTAGCTGTGGCTCCAATTCCTTCATCGCAGCAAGCCACGCCGAGCAGGTGCGTCGGAACTTGACGGTCACGTCGGTGACCTGTGGGCCGAAGAATCCCGCCTCGCCTATGAGTTCTTGCGGTGACTCACAACCACAGACAAGCGATGGGCCTAGCTCTGTAGCTCGCTCTTCTTGAGCCGGAGTCAACGATGGTGGTGTGTGAATCGATAACCCGACTAGCGTCCCACCCAGTTTCAGAACCCGATGACATTCTCTCAACACGGAGAGCTTGTCAGTCAGTCAGCAGAATACGTCCGTGTGAACAACCGAGCTGAAGGTCTCAGAAGCAAACGGCAAAGCCATACCATCAGAGGCAATGACCTGGGTTCGCAGAGTGAGGTCTCGTGCTGCGAACGCCTCCCGTGCATGCTGTAACCCTGCCATAGGCACATCGGTTGCCACAAGATTTCTTTCAGCACGCTCAGCTATAAGCCATCCAGGCCATCCTCTTCCGGTCCCCAAATCAAGAACTGGCCCTGCAACCTTGGCCTCTGACAAATGTGCTAGCTCTTCTGCTTCAGCCAAGATCGTATAGCCGTTTGAACCAACGGCTTGACCGAACGCTTTTTTTTCGAGTTCAGCCCATGTGTCTAAAGGCCGATCGTAGCGCCGAGCTTGTCTCTCAAAGACATCCTCAAGATCAGGGATCATAAGCGTTACTGGGGCGCAGGTTCTGCCCGAATAAAAACAGGCATCTCGTCTTCGCTGTAGCCCAGTTCCCTTAGTACCTCAGAGTTATGCTCCCCGTGTAGTGGCGGTACTCGGCTTGCGATCGGGCGCAACCCATCAAATCGGAGAGGAAACGAAATGTCCCTGTAGTCGGTTATGCGCGGGTGTGGAGAAGGCTCAAGGAGGCCTTCCGCATGCACTTGCTCTTCTTCAACAACCTCCGACATATCATGAATTGGAGCACTGGGTACTCTATTCTGGTCCAGGAGATGCCGAAGCTGGGCTGTGGTCATTTTACATGTGTGCTCCTCAATAAGTCCGTGCAACTCCGTCCTATTCGCAACACGCAACGGGTTTGTCGTGAAGCGCTCGTCACCCTTTAACTCCTCAAGTTTGAGCGCCTCACACAGGCGCTCAAAAATACCATCGTGGCCGGCCGAGATCATCAACTCGCCGTCACGGGTGTGAAACGCTTCGTATGGTGCAATCATAGAGATACCGGTACCCATGCGCCCTGGAATGACTCCACTCGCGAGGTATCCCTGGATGTGATAAGAAACCCACCCAAGTGAAGTTGCGAGCAGTGAGGATTCTACGTGAGTCCCTTCACCAGTGCGCTCCTTCTCTCGTAATGCAGCCAAGATGCCTAGAGCAGTCACAATACCAGTTCCGACATCGACGACTGAACCTCCAACCCTTGCTGGATCACCTTCAGGATAGCCAGTCAATGACATGATGCCGGTGTAGGCCTGTATCAGAGGATCGTAGCCCGGACGCTCTCGTAGCGGACCTCGTGATCCGTATCCGGTAACCGACGCATACACCATGCCAGGATGGCGCTGGCGGATCTCCTCATATCCGAAACCAAGCTCATCAATCACCCCTGCCCGGAACGCCTGCACAAAGATGTCAGCTCGGTCCACAAGACGCTCAAGCACGTCCTTCCCGTCATCGGATTTTAGGTCGAGGAGAACGCTGCGCTTGTTACGATTAAATGCGAGAAAGAGTGGTGATTCTCCTTCCCAAAATGGTGGGCCCCATTGTCGAGTAGGATCACCTGCCGGTGGCTCCACTTTGATGACGTCAGCACCGAGGTCAGCAAGAATCTGCGTGCAGTGAGGACCTGCAATATTTTGCGTGAGATCGACCACGCGGATACCTGCAAGTGCCCTGGATGAGTCGTGCTCAAGTGATGCTGGTCTGCGCACAGTGTCGGTCATAGTGGGGCCAAGATGCCCTAAGCTGGCTATGAGCAACAACCCCAACCCATAAAGAATGAACCGATTTGTGATTGCCGCGTCGGGCTCACAGTCGCACGTTCTCTACCTGTCGTACAACTAGCCACAGAACCAAGCAGGAGGATCATCGTGTGCAACATCGCCTCTGCCTTTACAGCCTTAGCCTGGGCTTTCCTCGTCTATGTACCCGTCGCTCACACACAGGTACCCAACACGGTTTTCCTTGATGAACTGACCTGGATGGAGGTAGCGGACAAGATTGATGCGGGAACAACCACGATCATCGTCGCTACAGCTGGAACCGAGCAGAACGGACCACATATGGTCCTCGGAAAGCATAAGTTCATCATAACCGAAACAGCTAAGCGGATCGCACGTGAGGTCGGAAACGCTCTCGTCGCCCCAATCGTGACATATGTACCAGAAGGAAACATTGAGGGCATCACGGGGAACCGGCAGCGCGCAGGCACGATAACGCTTCCCAACGAACATTACATGAAACTGCTTGAGTACACAGCTAGAAGCCTAGCAGGTGGTGGCTTTACAGACATCGTTCTCATCGGCGACAGTGGAGGAAATCAGCAAGGGATGGAGACTGTCGCTCAAATGTTGAACGAGGAATGGTCAGGTAGCCCAGCCCGTGTCCATTTCGTTGGTGACTACTACTCGGGTCATGGTTTCCGGGAATGGCTGCAAGAGCAGGGTCACACCATGGAAGACATAGGAAGCCATGCAGGAATCACGGACACCTCACAATTACTCTATGTGAATGCGAAGCACATCAGGACAGAACAACTAGCGCCATTCGGTGGCTTTGAAGGTGCCGGTGTGCGGGGTGACCCAACACAGGCATCTGTGTCTTACGGACGAGTGGGCATCCAGTTGAAGGTTGACGCGGCAGTCCGGCAGATACGGGAGTTGATGTCAGGCCGACGCTAGCCCACTCCAAACTCAACGATGGTGTAGGTCAAACCAGTCAAAAACCTGGTCCATAACTTCAGCCACAATCGCAACGTGGTCTGTGCCCTCATTTTCTACGTAGTGCACGGATGGCATTCCAAGAGCCTGGGCTGCTTGATGAAAGTTCCGCGCGCGTTCTACAGGTACAAGTGCATCGAGTTCACCTTGGGCTAAGAAAAGCGGCATTTCAGGTGCCTTAGCTAGATCCTCCGCTGACCCGTACCCCGCGATCGGTGCGAGTGCAGCGAATCGGTCGGCATACTCGAACCCAATGCGCACAGTCCCTCCACCTCCCATTGAGTGCCCCATCAAGTACGTCCTGGTCTCGTCGATCGGATATACCCTCTGCACGAGATCGACAACATCCATCACATCCTGAGCACTAGCGTCGCGGTACCCACCGTACGGACCACGTCCATTTACCGAAGCAATGATATAGCCACGATCTCTGGCATTCTTCTTAAGCGTCCCATCGAAGCTATCCATGAAGGTGTTCTCATCCCCACCCGCACCATGTAGTGCGACAACCAGTGGATAACTCTGGCTCCTGTCGTAGTCATCAGGCACAAATAGACGAAACGGTACGAGTTCCCTGTCGACTGAAGACCGGTAGGCCAATCGCATGTCTCCACTACGCGTAGCGAGCGGATCTCGCCCTAACCCAAGATCGTTGATGAACTCCTCGGCAAGCCCAATCTCTGTATCAAACTGCATCGGCTCTACCATTAGGGGGCCCTGCTCAAAAATATGATTCATGATGACTGGATAGCCCATATAGGCCCCAGCTAACCATTCGCGTCGTCCACGCTGGTACATATCCAGATGCCAAAGTACGGTTGTGTTGGCGAGTGCCCGGGATGAACTACGGCCTAGTTGGCGGCGCAGCTGTGGGCGACGACTGTCGAACAGCATCGCCGTAACCCGCTCCTCGAAAGCTTCAATGACATAGATAGACCTAGACGTCCTCACGATCGGATCAGAAGCACCTTCTGCCCATAATGAATACTCAACGAGATAACGGCCTGAAGTAGCTTCGCGGGGTATAACGACTTCAGTCGAGACTGCAGTAAGCCTTTCGAGTATCAGAAGATCCGACTCATATATCGGTTCTTCTGCTGGATCCAGGAATCGCACTTGCACCCCATACCGGCCCCCCGGAGGTGTCTCACGCTCGTATAGTGACGAGATTTCGACAGGCACAGTGGATCCAGGCTCATAGAGTTTTGCCTGCAGATTTATGTCTAGGATTGAGGCCACTTCTATGCCCTCGTCCCAGGCACCAAGGTACATGCGTGCCATACCTTCAATCATCGCCTTGTAACGCTCTACATCGTCACCAGCGTTCCCAAGGGTCGAGACACGTTCACGCACTGTCAGGAGCTCTGGCTGCGTCTCCTGCTCACTAAACGGAACAAAACGATTCCTAAAGATCAGCCCCAACATCGATAAGTCACTGGAAGTAACCTGAGCGGATACCGGGGAGACCGTTTGAGGTTGGAACCAAACGGCAGCTAATACGACGATGGGTAGTAGGGTCCTCATGGTCAAAAAAGTAGAGGTCCCTACGCTAGGGCGCGACGGCTGGCCTCGCCTACTGAAGACTAGAGGCCATCGCGCCTTAAGACGTAGTGTCCTGACACGCTATCAAAGCGAAGTTCTACGATCCGCTCACCCTGCCGAATGAAGGTGAATTCCTGGGACCCGCGAGTCCAGGTAAGATCACCCCTATAATCAGGCTCAAACTTCGATGCCTGACCCATCTCGAGTTCGAGTTTGCCGTTATTCACGGAAGCAATCACAGAAAGCTGTGTACCTCTAGCAGGTCCTACATAGGATCCTGTTAACTGCCCTAAATCACCAGTGAAAGGCACTTCCACAGTGCCCTCAAGGTCCCCTAGCACTGTTTGTGCGAGAGCTTGACCCAGCGCCCCCGGACCAGGAGCGCCTGTAGAGTTCTGAAGAACCACTATGATCAGGTCATCATCCGGATAATAACGTCCATCTGAAGTGAAGCCATTAATGCCGCCCCCATGCGCGATCACTCGATGGCCACCTTGGTCTGCGACCGTAAGCCCCATCGCGTAACGAACCCTTGTGCCGTCCTCAAGCGGGGCAGGCGTAGTCATTGCGCTATATGATGAAGCACTGAGCAACTCACCACTGTGTAGCGCTCTGTTCCAAGCCACAAGATCGCTAGTGGTTGAGCAGAGCGATCCCGCCGCGTACGGCCAAGTGTGATCGAGGTAACGCTTCCTGATTACACGATTTGGCTCTGGGACGTCGTAGCCGTGGGCTCTATTTGTCTTCACCGCAGTCTCACTGCAGTAGTATGAGTCTTTCATCTCCGATGCATCGAAGAGTCGTCTCTCTATAAAGTCCTCATAGGACTCTCCTGACACTTCTTCAATGATGAGTCCGAGCAGGAAGTAGGCAGAGTTGTTGTATATCAAAGCCGTGCCCGGTTCGAACTCGAAGGGCTCATTCTCTACCATACGGACAAGCGTATCTCGCGGAAGTTTGGATGAACTCAGTTCTCCGAAGATTGGCATCTCAGTGTACCCCTTGATGCCAGAAGTATGGTCTAAGAGGCGACGCACTGGCACGCTGTAGCCCTGCGTATTGAAGTCCAAATAGTCCGTTAGGTCCGCATCGAGATCTAGTTTTCCTTCCTCAGCCAGAAGGAGAACCGCCGCAGCGGTGAATTGTTTTGTAATGGATCCGATCTCGTAGCTCGCATCCGAAGGGGTAGGCACACCCCACTCTAAGTCGACGTACCCGTAGCCTTTCATAAGAAGTGTTGCACCATGTTGGACCACAGCAACTGAGATACCAGGTACCGACTCGCTCTCCACATGGGCACGGGCAGCCGCATCAAGGGCTGTGATGAGCATTTCTCGACCTGAGGATTGATCTCCGACACAACCAGCCAGGACACTGGACAAAACACAAGCTGCGCCTACCCAGGACCGCATCAAATCAGGAGTTATAAGCATCTTTTGACCAGTAAAAACTCACCACCACTCTTTCTGGACCTCTTCCAGTCCCTTGCTTCCAGGACAGAGGTCAGCGAACGGAACCTCCACGAGTGGTCCATCTACTGTGTTCTCGAATCCATGCATGTCGACCCCAGCCTCTTCGAGGTAGAGGAGGCCAGTGGCGATCTCACCCCGGGACCCTACATCAGCGAGGTAGTCTAGTACCGCACGACGGTCCGTTGGATCGTATTCATCAGCAATCTTATGAAGCTTCACCACACTCCCATCGTGCATGGTGATGTCCTGCACAGAACCCTCTGAATACTCTGTCTTAATCTCAGTTTTGAGTGGGACAAAGTCGGTCTCGATCACTTCGTGCATGTGTGAACGTGTGTGAGCATAACTCTTTGTGGACCCCTGGTGATCGTTGAACGTGACGCAAGGTGAAATCACGTCTACGAACGCAAACCCACTGTGGCTTAGTCCGGCCTTCAGAATCGGTATTAATTGATCTTTATCACCCGAAAAAGATCTTGCAACGAATGTCGCGCCAAGAGATAGGGCTGTATTAACAGGGTCTATCGGCCCCTGTTGATTTGCCACACCACCCTTGGATGTACTTCCGATATCTGCCGAGGCCGAGAATTGCCCCTTGGTCAAACCATAAACACCATTGTTTTCAAGCACGTAGAGCATATTCACATTGCGTCGGATCGCATGGCAAAACTGGCCCAACCCAATCGAGAGAGAGTCTCCATCCCCTGAAATTCCCACATACAACAGATCTCGATGGGCAGCATTAGCACCGGCTGCGACCGAGGGCATTCGGCCGTGTACAGCATTAAAACCGTGTGCCTCACTGACAAAATATGCCGGTGTCTTTGAAGAACATCCAATCCCCGAAAGCTTGGCAAGCCGATGCGGTTCTACTTCTAGCTCAAAAAAAGCCTGTACAAGAGCAGCAGTCACAGAATCGTGACCGCATCCCGCGCAAAGTGTCGACATCGAGCCTTCGTAGTCCCGTATCGTGAGACCCAAGGAGTTGACCTTGAGTTTCGGATGACGTGCAGCCGGCTTCTTGATATAGCTCATTGCGAGACCTCCACAGGCTCCCGAGTAAGGAAGGGAGTGACACCTTCGATAACATGCCCCTTGCTTAATGGTTGCCCGCCATAGTAGCGGACTGACTGGAGCTTTTCCTTGGCACATGACGTCTCAAGTAGAATCAAGTTCTTTAACTGCTCATCCCGATTCTGTTCGATAACGATCACGGTGCCATGGTCCTCAAGGAACTGCTCTACTGCCTGGCTAAATGGAAATCCTCTGATCCGGAGGTAGTCCATTTCTATCCCCTCAGCTGCCAATGTGTCACGAGCCTCCAACACGGCCCAGTGGCAACCGCCGACCGAGACAACACCAACACTCTTTCCTCCATCAGTCTCAAAAACCTCTGGAGCAGGCACGTGGTCAGCAGCAGATTCAACCTTTGCTAAAAGCCGGTCCATAACTTCAACGTAGGCATCCGAGTCCTCTGTATAACGGCCGTACTTATCGTGGCCAGAACCCCTGGTGAAGTACGCACCCTTAGAGTGTACACCAGGCAGCGTGCGGGCAGTGATATGGTCTCCATCCAAATCTAGATAACGATAAAAATTCTCAACTTTCTCGAGCTCGTCAGCCGCTAGAACTTTCCCACGATCAGGTACAAACGAATCGTCCCATTCCAGCTTAGGAATCATCCAGTCGTTCATGCCAATATCTAAATCTGACACCACAAACGTCGGCGTCTGGAATCGTTCCGCGAGGTCGAATGCCTGAACAGAGAATTCAAAGCATTCCTTAGGGTCAGCCGGGAATAGTACGATGTGTTTCGTGTCGCCATGCGACGCATACGCGCATAACATCAGGTCACCCTGTTGCGTGCGAGTAGGCATCCCCGTGGACGGCCCAGTCCGCTGTATGTTAAAGAACACACATGGTACCTCAGCATAATAAGCCAATCCAATGAATTCGCTCATCAGGGAGATTCCGGGGCCCGCCGTAGGTGAAAATGCGCGCGCGCCCATCCATCCAGCCCCAATCACCATCCCAGCAGCTGCGAGTTCATCCTCTGCCTGGAGGATACAGAAGTTGTTCTTACCCGTGTCTGGATCAACTCGGAAGCGACGGCAATACTCTGTGAAGCCGTCCATGACAGAAGTAGCAGGTGTAATCGGATACCACGCACCCACCGTTGCACCAGCATAAACACATCCGAGCGCTGCAGCCGCATTGCCGGTAACCATCACACAGTCCTTCGTCTTATCCATCGCTTCGAGACGGATTGGAAGGGGGCAATCGAAATGTTCTAGAGCATACGTGTACCCCAGCTCGATCGCCGTAAAATTCGCGTCCATCAGATGCTGCTTTGAAGAGAATTTTTCTTGTAGCATACCCTTAACCACATCCATATCGATATCAAGCAATGCCACAAGTGCGCCAACGTAGGTGATGTTCTTCATGAGGATACGGATACGTGAGCCCTGGAAGTGCTCAACGCACATGTCCGCAAGAGGTATCCCAAGAAAGGTCACATCATCCCGGCGGAATTCGTCATCGAGTTCGCGAGTGTTGTCATACAAGATCCATCCCCCAGAAACGACCTCCTCAATATCCCTGGCATAGCTCTCCGGGTTCATTGCAATGACGAGCTGGAAATCTGGACTCCTCGCGGTATAGCCATCTTTATTAACTCGGATTTCATACCAAGTCGGTAAACCCTGGATATTCGATGGGAACACGTTCTTGCCCGACACGGGGATACCCATACGGAATAACGCTTGCAGGAGTAGCCCATTTGCGCTGGCCGACCCCGTTCCGTTAACCGTCGCGATCTTCAGACCGAGATCGTTGACGCCGTAATCGCTTTCTCTGGCCAAGATTGATGTCCTGCGTAGGGGTTCAGGAGGTCAAATTGCATCATATCCCACGCCGCGGTGGGACAACGCTCAGCACATAATCCGCAGTGGACGCATAGATCCTCATCCTTCACCATGATGCGACCCGTCTGCGGAAGTGATTCGGAGGCAAAGATCGCCTGATCCATATTATCAGCCGGTGCCATAAGTCGCTGACGAAGATCATCTTCTTCACCGTTGTGTGTGATTGTCAGGCACGTTACCGGGCACACATCAATACATGCATCACACTCAATACAGAGGTTGGTAGTGAAGTCGGTCTGGATATCGCAGTTGAGGCACCGCTCAACCTCACGCACTGTCTCTTTCACGTCGAAACCCAGCTCGGCTTCAATCTTCATGTCGGAGAGCCGCTTCTCCAGGTCCGCATAGCGCATCTCGGTGCGCAAAACCGGGTCATAGTCATTTGAATAACGCCACTCATGAATCCCCATCTTAGTCGAGACAAGATTCATCCCATAAGGTGGCCGGTCCGTGACTGGAAGTCCTCGGCAGTAATTATGGATTGAAATCGCTGCCTGATGTCCGTGCTCTACTGCCCAAATGATGTTCTCTGGGCCCCAGGCAGCATCACCTCCGACGAAAACACCTTCTCGGCTGGTCATGAATGTGGCGCGATCAACAACAGGCATGTCCCATTCTCCGAACTCAATACCGATGTCGCGCTCGATCCAAGGGAACGCATTGTCCTGCCCGATCGCGAGCACAACGTCGTCTGCTTGAATGAAAATTTCTCCATGCTTCGTGCTGACGAGGCGTCCCTTTTCGTTCTCCTCCCATTCCACGAGGTCGAAGATCATCCCCCTTAACTGGCCATCCTCAATGACAAAACATTGAGGAGAGTGATCCACAATAATCTCGACTTCTTCATCTTCGGCGTCTTCGAGTTCCCACGGGGACGCCTTGAAATACGGTCGGCTCTTCCTAGCCATGACCTTGATGTCTTTCCCCCCTAACCGCTTCGAACTCCGGCAGCAGTCCATAGCCGTGTTACCGACACCAATTACGAGAACGCGCTCCCCGACCGAATCAATATGTCCGAAGTGGATCGACTCAAGCCACTCGATCCCTATGTGAATGTTTGCGCTCCCTTCAGTGCGGCCGGGGATATTTAGTTCCTTGCCCTTGGGGGCACCGGTACCAATGAAATATGCATCAAAGTCACCTTCATCCAGCAATTCCTTTAGACTATCAATACGATGGTTGTAGTGGACCTCGACTCCCATATTGAGAATCATGTCCATCTCTTCCTCAAGAACTGCGACCGGAAGTCGGAATGATGGGATGTTGGTACGCATCAGACCCCCAGGCTTCGGCAACGCCTCGAAGATCGTGCAATGGTACCCTAACGGTATCAGGTCATTGGCCACCGTAAGTGAGGCCGGCCCAGCACCGATCAGTGCAATCTTCTTCCCGTTCTTCTCTGCCGCAGCCTTTGGAAGTAGGTGATCAATTTCACCTCTAAGATCGGCAGCAACTCGCTTGAGCCGACAAATCGCGACTGGTTCATCCTCGACACGAGTCCGACGGCAAGCCGGCTCACACGGCCGATCGCAGGTTCTGCCCAAAATGCCCGGGAACACGTTTGACTCCCGGTTGAGCATGTAGGATTCGGTATACTTACCATCCGCGATCAGACGAATGTACTCGGGTACATTGGTGTGCGCCGGACAAGCCCATTGGCAATCCACGACCCGATGGTAGTACTGCGGATCCCGGGTGTCTGTGGGGTGCATCTATGCTTCCTCTCTACGAGAAAGTGCATCCCGTGAACGGAAGACCCGAACGAATAGGACGCACATAAGCGCCATGATTGCAGCAGAGTGGCTTACTTCGCAAGGAGGAGTTGTCATGACATCCAAATACCTCCTGGGCTGCTTGTTTACATTGATCACTTGGCTACGATTCTTCTCGCAAGAGTGGATACCTCCCGTGCAACCACTGATACTGCAGCAAAGCCTGGAGTTTCCTCAGCTTTCACTTGCTCCAACAGGCTCTTGAAACGGCGTACATTGCGGCCCTTACTCCTCAGTAATGCACGAGTCGCTTTCCAGGGCTCATCACTACCCGCCTGTGTTAAAACAGCAACAACTATCCGCCGATGAGCACGTGCTAGATCTTCAGACAGCACACGTGCGGCTCGCTGCTCCCAATGATCTTCACTAGCTACTGCAAAGCTGTTGCGGTGCAACCACGGGAGATCGAACTCCTCTGATATCCGGTAGTAGGCTCTTGCGGTATCGAGCGTGTCCGCTCCGGTTTCACGCTCGATCTCAAGGATATCCAGCATTTGGTCAAGGAACCGGAGCGTCATCAATCGCTCTGAGAATGACTCGTCCGCTCCTACCTCCCGTATCTCACTTACACGAGCTGCGAAAAGAGCTCGCTCCTCCCCCGCAACTACTTCGCTAAAAGAGTCCCTCAAAGTTGCGAGACCCTGGAGGTTTTCTCCAACAATAGCCGCAATGGATAGCTCTCCATCAATGTTCTGTAGCACCCATCTAGTTGTGCGTTCCAATACACGACTCAAACTCAAGAGCCATCGGTATGTGATGCGAGGGCTAACCTTACTCTGCTGATTTTCGATTTCAGACAGTAAGGCCTTGTGATCGGATAATCGTGACGCAACCAGCCATGCGCTCACAACCTCTTTCGCGGTGTGGCCAGTATCACGAACAAGCCGATTCACGAAGGCTGCTCCCATCAAGTCAACAAGATCGTTTGTCAGTTGGCTTGCAATGATTTGCCGTCGGAGGCGGTGCACATCCAAGCTTTCCTGGCCAGCAGCAGCAATCGCCGAGACCGGAAAGTATCCGAGCAGATAGCTCTCCGTTATTGGGTCATCGGGCACTCGACTTCTCAACAACCTGCCCATCAGTGAGAGTTTAGAGTAGGCTAGGAGAACGCATAGCTCGGGGCGAGAAAGAATATGCCCATTCTCTCGGCGCTCTGCTAAAGCATCAGCGGTCGGTAAGCTTTCAGACTGTCTGTCTAGTTCAGCTGTCTTCTCGAGGGCAAACATTAGGTCACGGAAATCATCTACAGATTCCCGTGACCGCAATTGGTCAAGCGAGATTGCGAGACTCTGAGAACGATTGTTCTGGAGCACTAATTCAGCTATGGACTCAGTAAGCTCTTCCAGAAGCTCATTCCGGTCGGGTATTGAAAGCGACCCCGAAGTGATTCCATGAGCAAGTAGGATTTTTAGATTAACCTCGTGGTCGGACATATCCACCCCACCCGAGTTATCAATCGCATCAGTATTGATCGCTCCCCCGAGGAGAGAGTACTCAACGCGTGCCTCCTGGGTGAATCCAAGATTTCCCCCTTCACCCACGACTTCGCAGCGTAAATCGGGTGCACCAACTCTTACAGGATCGTTGGGCGGGTCGCCCGCGTCGGCATCCGTCTCTGAAGTCGCCTTAACGAATGTTCCGATACCTCCATTCCATAGAAGTTCCACCGGGGCCTTAAGCACTGCGCGGACAAGAGATTCCCCGTTAAGTGGCTCGGAGTCCTCGTCCGAGATACCCAAGGCCGCCCGAGCTTCAAGGGAGAGGTCAACCTCCTTGGCTCCCCTGGAGATTACCATGCCCCCCTTACTTAATCGCGTCCGATCATAGTCCTCCCAACTTGAGTGCTCCATACCAAATAATCGTTTGCGCTCCGCATATGATGTCGGCGGGTCAGGGTCAGGATCAATGAAAATATGCCGGTGATCGAAAGCTGCTATGAGCCGAGCCTGTTCCGACATCAGCATGCCATTACCGAATACGTCCCCGCTCATATCGCCAATGCCGACCACGGTAAACGGACCTGATTCAATATCTTTACCCTTTTCTCGGAAGTGACGCTTCACACATTCCCAAGCGCCGCGGGCTGTGATTCCCACAGCCTTATGGTCATATCCGTTTGACCCCCCTGACGCGAAAGCATCGTTCAGCCAGAACCCGTACTCCGCGGAAATCCTGTTTGCCGCATCCGAGAACCTTGCGGTCCCTTTATCTGCCGCGACCACTAGGTAAGGATCAGAACCATCGAACGAGACTACCCTATCGGGTGTCTGCACCTTTCCTTCAACGAGGTTGTCAGTGATATCAAGGAGCCCTCGAATGAGAGTTTCGTACTGCCTCTTACCCTCCTCGAATCGTGCTTTGGGTTCCCCAGGAAGGAGTCGCGGTACAAAGCCCCCCTTCGAACCTGCAGGCACGATCACAGCATTCTTGACCATTTGCGTCTTAACAAGACCGAGAATTTCAGTCCTATAATCATCCGGACGATCGCTCCAGCGGATTCCACCTCGCGCGACGCTTGCCCCTCGTAAGTGAACGCCTTCCATGCGAGCAGAATGTACCCAGACCTCGTAAAGCATCCTCGTACGCTGCAGAAATTCCATGCTCCGACACGAAAACTTGAATGAGATATAGGGCACTCCGCCTGAGCGGAAGATCGGTTCACTGCCACCGTGACGATAGAAATTCGTACGGACCGTGGCGCTGATCAGCTCTTCTAGCCTGCGCAATGCTCTATCATCAGAGAGTGCTGAGACACTCCGGAGAGATTTAAAGAATGCTGCTCGGTGATGGGCAACCTCAGCGAGCCGTTCCTGTTTTGTTGCAGAGGAATCCGGATCAAATTTTATAGCGAATAACTCGAATAGTTCTCTCGCAATCCTAGGATACTGAATAAGTGCTGCTCGGATTGATACACGACTTGGAACAGCACCGATCTGGAAGGCATATCCAAGGTATCCTCGCAGCACATCCACTTCACGCCAGTGAAGTCCCGCAGACAATACCAAAGCATTTAGCGAATCACTGACTACGTCCCCAGACCTGGAAGCGAGGATGGTCTCTGATAGAAGATCACCCCGGCCATCTACAGCGAGTTGATGCTCTTCTTGGTCTTGCACTGCAAAAATGTAAATCGTGCCCGATTCGTCCAGAAGCTCAACTTCGTAGGGATTTGCAGCGATCACACGAAGCCCGACATCTTCAAGAATCGGCATGAAATCGGATAGGATTAAGCGCTTGCCAAGCAGATACACCTTTAGCTCAGTCGCGCCTTCAATTCCGGCAACAAGAGTGGATGCTCCACGATTCGAGAATGCGATTGAAATCTCACGTCTGTCAGCTCGCATCGCCTCAAAATGAAGAACATCTTCGGCAGCGATGCCCGGGTCGGTAGCCGCTCGATATTCAGCGTTGAATGCTTGGCTATAGAAGTCCGAAAGCTCTGCCGCATCTTCTTGTGAGACGACCTCGGCAAGGCCATCACCCAGCTTATCTGACCAAGTTCGTAGTAGTGCGTTAACGAGTTCTTCTAACTGGGCAGCATCCACTTCAGCTGCGATGCCCTCGGGTACTGCGATATAGAAATGGAGGCGAGCTTGACCTCCTCCACCCATCGCTAGGTGGGAACTCAACTGTTGGCCTTCGAGCGTCCGCAAAACTTCCTCTTCAATATCTTCGCGAACCTCAGCAGAGAAACGGTCTTCAGGTATGATCACCATCACCGTAACCCCACGCTGGAGTACATCTGGTCGGAGCGACACATGGACGTGGTCGTCATGATATGAGTTCAGGATCGACTGAACGTCACTGCCCAAATCTTCTTCTGCAGAGATAAGCAACTGACCGGTGGGCATGGAGTTGAAGATCGTGGAGATCTCTTTGTAATCGTACGATCCCTCTTCTGCCCCGGCTTCTTTTAGGATTTGGGACAATTTCTTGCGCAGGATCGGTACGTTTTCAGCATCTTCCGAATATGTCTTAGATGTGAATAGACCGACGAACCGATGTGTCCCTACGGGCTGGCCATTCTGATCCAATTGTTTAATGCCGATGTCATCCATACGAGCGACACGATGGACGGTAGCCCTTGCGTTCGTTTTGTTGATGACTAATGGAGGACCACGTTCGATAAGATGCTGCATCCTCTCGCCCAGGTCTGAAATCGGAACGGCTTCGGCAAAATGAGATTTCTCTTGGTCACGCAGAATACCAAGGCTCGAATTCTTCCGTACTACTCCGTGTAGCTTTCCACTTGGGCCATCGACGAGGTCGTATCCTCGATAGCCGAGGAATACGAAGCCACCGTCCCTCAGCCACTCAACGAACTCCTGGATTTCCTGAATTGCAGTGCTGTCAGACCCTGGGATTGTTGCATGTTCGCCCAGATCGGCAATCACAGAATTCGCTGTGTCGATCATGAGCTCAAAATCATCCGTAGCTCGTACCACGTCACTCAGATTGCTGCTGAGTTCAGCTTCCATCAACGCGAGCTTCTCAGGATTATTCACTCGGGCAACTTCACAGTGGACGAGTGATTCCCGTGTCGAACCGTTGCCATTGAGTTGAACGGCCACGACATCGCCACTGCTGTCTCGGTCTATATCTAACAACGGGTAAACAATATGATCAACCGCAAGGTCCTGAGCTTGTAGGTATTCACGAATTGTATCGACGATGAACGGCCTCTCACTCACGTTCGTGCGCACCACTGTGACCGGACTATCCCAATTTTCTCCATCACCCTCAGGATTCGTGACTGAGACATCCACTCGGTCGGCCTTCGAAGACTTGAGGAAGTGGAAACTCCCAGACACCAAATGCACTAATTCCTCGACACTACGCCCGGTAAGAAACTCAGGCGGAGCCTTAGAGAGAAAGATCTTCGCGAAGTCTACCGCTAGCGATGTGTTGTTACCTCCGACTACGAGGCCAACACGCTCGCATATCATTTTGATAGCGGCGGATTCCTCGCGGATGCGGCTGTCAGCCGTTTCCGACGTGTCGCTCATTGGGAAGCGAGTATTTGCTCGAGTGCTTCTCGGAGGACTAGGGAAATAGTGTAAATAACGATACCTGCGAATGGTTTTCGGGTAAACCCATTCCCCTTCTTAAGAGACCTAACCCGTCAGCACCGAAGCCCTTCTGTGATTTCCACACCTTATGAGTTTTCTCTAGGTTCAGACATGCACTTCCCGCACACTTTAAGGGCTTCGCCCTGGAGACATTCACCACATCTGTGATACGTAATCCCATGTCGCATTGGAAAACGCTAAAACCTTGGTATCAGCAATATCACTAGAAAGATGACCTTCAACCTTCCACTCCATGTCGAGAGGCTAGGGCTTGATCCCGATTCCGATGTCGACAGTATCGTGCTCATTCATGGTTATGGTGGATCAAGCTTTTCATGGCGGTACTGGACCCCCCTCTTAGCTCAACGAGCCCATGTCGTGCTCGTGGACATGAAAGGTTTCGGCTCAGCACCCAAGCCTGACGATGGCCAATATGGACCAGGGCACCAAGCGGAATTGATCTATCGTCTCATCCTCCAAACTGACCTCCAAAGAGTGACCCTGATTGGCCACTCTCTTGGTGGGGGTGTCGCATTGGGTGTGGCTCTGAGGTTACTTGATTCCGAGCCCGGACGGCTCAAGCGCCTCATTCTGGTAGCTAGTGCCGCTTATAAGCAGCGGCTGCCCCCGTTTGTTGCCCTGGCTAAATATCGTCGTTTGACGAGTACGGCATTACGCATACTCGGTACCCACTTCGTGACAAGACACGTCTTGAAGTCGATTGTGTTTGATGCATCTGTAGTCTCAAACGACCAGGTTCTAGGCTATGCAGAACCATTGAGTTCCCTGGAGGCCCATCGCGCCCTCATTGACACAGCGTTAGCCATCGTGCCTCCCGACCTAGGGGAGATGACCGCGCGGTTCGAAGAGCTTGATGTGCCCACGCTGGTTCTGTGGGGGCGACAAGACCGTGTCGTGCCTCTTTGGGTTGGAGAACGTCTCGCCGATCAACTCCCGGATGCCAACTTAGAAGTCTTGGAAAACTGTGGGCACATGCCCGCAGAAGAACTCCCAGAGGAATCCTGGGAGGTTCTCCGAAAATTTCTGGATCACAGAAGCTAAGGTACGGCCCCACCTCTCTCACAACCTTTGAGTTTGGAAAGCATTTCCCCAAGAAAACCAGACTCTTTGTCGACCATCGCAGCCCAGCTGCTTGCCACGTGCACCCGACTTCCTCCACTTTGGCCTCTTCGTCCGAGTGGATCGTAACTGACCGAAATCGGATTTATCCTCCATCCCGCTCCAGCAGAGGAGCTACAGCATAGATCGCCGCCATCTTTTTCGTCTGTTGGGAGCAAGTGCTGCACTCGCGGGGCTAAACGCTTCTCAATTAGCTGCCTTATTCGAGTCAGGAGCTTCCAGGAAACCCTCCCGTATGTTCTTCACGTCCCAGCAACGTGAAACCATCGAGGCTCTTTCTGAGCTCATCATCCCGACTACAGATACTCCTGGAGCAATCACGGCCGAAGTTCCTGAGTTCATCGAGCTCATTGTGGCAGAGTGGTATGACACAAACGATCGAGAGCGCTTCATGCGTGGTCTCACCGAGGTGGATGAACGCACCCAAGCACTGGCTGGTGTTGTATTCGCACAATCTGGAGCAGATACTCAAGCTGAGATCCTCTCTGGACTCGAAGCTGAGGGCCGTGCCCGGATTGCGTCAGAAGAAGATGCCTTGAGCCCGTTCTTTCAGCAGTTTCGAGGCCTCGTACTTAGTGGCTACTACTCATCCGAGATCGGCTTACGTGAAGAACTTCTATACCAACCGATCCCCGGACGCTTCGATGGCTGCGTAGACATTTCGGAAGTCACTCGATCTGTGTCGGACGGCAACTAATGCCCAGACAGGAACGCTATGACGCGATCGTTGTCGGCTCCGGTATCACTGGCGGCTGGGCGGCGAAAGAGCTCACTGAGCGAGGCCTCCGCACACTTGTCCTTGAGGCGGGACGATCGATTGACCCTGAGAATGACTACGTAATGACGACTCAAGCTTGGGAGCTTCCTTTCCGGGGGAGACGAGATCGGATTAAACAAGAAAAGGAACGGCCCATCCAACGTGAATGCTATGCATGCGATGAGTGGAGCGAGAAATTCTTTGTCCGTGATGACGAGAACCCTTATACGACCGAAGATGGAAAGCCATTCTTATGGATCCGTTCCAGGCAGGTTGGTGGACGTTCAATTGTTTGG
Source organism: Gemmatimonadota bacterium (assembly GCA_012960225.1). Classification (GTDB taxonomy): domain Bacteria; phylum Gemmatimonadota; class Gemmatimonadetes; order Longimicrobiales; family Gaopeijiaceae; genus UBA1142. The sequence goes on from DUBS01000035.1 coordinate 156,417, forward strand.
GGGAGACAAGTCTACAGGCTGAGTAATCTCGATTTCGAAGCTAATGCTCGTGACGGCTTCGGAGTTGACTGGCCAATTCGTTATGCTGATATCGAACCATGGTACGATCATGTGGAACGTTTCATTGGAGTTAGTGGACAAGCCGAAGGCCTAGCACAGTTACCAGACAGCAGGTTCTTACCTCCGATGAGCCTAAACTGCGCAGAGCAGCATGTCCGTGAATCCCTGATGAGTCACTTCAGTGGAGAGCGGGTGCTGACAATCGGGCGGTGCGCTATCCTCACGGCCAACCATGGGGGGCGTCAAGCTTGCCACTACTGCGGTACGTGTGAACGCGGATGTACTACCCATTCGTACTTCAGTTCGCTGGCTGCTACCCTGCCAGCTGCAGCAATCACGGGGCGTATGACGCTACGCCCCCACAGCGTCGTACACAGTGTTATCTACGACCCGACATCAGGAAGAGCATCAGGGGTGCGCGTCATTGATGCTGAAACGCAAGAAACATTCGAATTCTATGGTCGCGTCGTATTCCTATGCGCGTCCGCTCTAGAATCCACACGCATCCTCCTCCACTCAGCTACTGAGCGTTGGCCTGATGGCCTGGCGAATTCTTCAGGCCAGCTTGGTCATAACCTTATGGACCACACGATGGGAGGTGGGGCGCAGGGTGACATCTCAGGGATGGACGACAAGTGGGTCTACGGACGGCGCCCGAACGGAATCTATCTACCCCGCTTCCGTAACATATCCGAACAACATCCGGATTTCCTTCGAGGCTATGCCTACCAAGGTGGCGGAAGCCGAATAGGCTGGGCACGTGGTAATGACATGCCCGGCTTCGGTGCTGACTTTAAGCATTCCCTGAGAGCACCGGGGCCATGGCAATTCAGGTTCTACGGCTTCGGCGAGTGCCTGCCGAGGGAGTCAAACCAAGTGTCACTTGATCCAGACAGGGTCGATGCATGGGGAATTCCTGTCCTCAACATCCACTGTGAGTGGAGTGACAATGAAAGGGCCGCCCTAAACGACATGTCGATCCAGGCCGCTGAAATGCTGGAAGCTGCAGGAGCCAGCGAAATAAGCACATTCATTGAAGACAACCCACCCGGCCTCACAATCCACGAGATGGGTACTGCGAGAATGGGTCGTGATCCAGCAACCTCAGTGCTCAATGGGTGGAATCAATCATGGGACGTCCCCAATCTCTTCGTCACTGACGGTGCGTGTATGACATCATCCGCCAACCAAAACCCTAGCCTGACATACATGGCGCTGACGGCAAGGGCGGTCGATTACGCGGTCAAACAAATTGCGGACGGGGAATTGTAACTGGGTGAACCCACCGATCTCCTGATGAGAGGTAATCAATATCACCCACCCGCTGTGAGCGCCGACTACAGCCCTGCCCCTTAAGATTCCGGATTCAGGGCAGCTCATGACTCACACGAGGACTCGTTGCCAGCGTCATAGCGTTCACAGCTTAGTACAGGTAAAACTGGGTATTTCGGGTAACGAGGATCTTTCTTCGATAAGCTGCAAAGATGAAAGTTCGATCCAATTCTATTACGAATTATCCTCCGGTTTACGCAAAGTTCGCATAGGCCGGCCCACATCTGCGATAGCTGTGGTTTATCTGAGTGCTCCGCATTCACGGTCTCAAGCCCATATATGAAACCTGCCTACCCATGTCTCCGGTGCGATGTGAGAAGAGGCCACTCTCCGTGCAACGGGTACAGTGATCCGAGACTGTGATATTCATCAAAGGAATTCCCGCCTTATCTGCTTCTTGAGCAAGAATTCTACGAAGATCTATCGGACTGGGCTGCAGTGGTATTGGCTGACCAAGAGCCTTGAAGACTTCTGTGCCAACCTCATAACAAGCCCCACAGATCGAGGGCCCAAGATGCATCATAAGATCCACTGGCCAAGAACCCGAGAGCTCTCTGAGCGCCCTGATACCACAATCCAGGATCCCAGCAGCAATACCTCGCCAACCCGCATGAAGAACAGCGATTGCTCTTCGATCGGCATCCACAAGAAAAATCGGTACACAATCAGCTGTGGTCACTGCAAGGAAAACACCAACCGAGTTAGTCACATGGCCATCACAGTCAGGGAATAGATTCAAGCCAGCCGAAACAGTTTCATGCGTGACGATTTTGGTTCCGTGGACTTGGTGCCCATGCGCTATACTGGTTGCGGCGGTAAGCTCCAGCAGAGTGGACCAGTTCTCTTGCACAGATTCAGTCGACGATCCGCCGCCGAAAAAACCAAAATCGTATAGGACCCCATCTGCACTTCGTATCGTGCATCCCTGACAGAGCCATGGAAACCGCTCCATCCATACTGGATGAACCAGCCCCAAGGAAGGACTGACAAGCACCTCTGTAACCGAGGTCACTTTGTGATTTGAGCCAAAGATAGCATTTGAAGTGCAGGCATTAGTAACGAGGGTGCAACCAACAAGAACCAAAGGTGGCAACGCACTCCAACCCCTTGGAAAAATAAAGTAACTTTAGGTGATGGATGAATCGCTCTTCGAAGGTCAAAATGCTGCCTACGTCCAGGCCATGTTCGAGGAGTACGCCCGTAACCCGGAAGCAGTCCCATCAGAGTGGCGTAAGCTCTTCGAAGAAAAGACCTCCGCAACAACAGTAGAAGCGCCATCTGTACCCGACACTCCACCCCAAGGTACTGGTGCTACTACCCCAACCCCCAGTCCAGTCCGCGTATCAACCTCTTCTGAGGCTGCCGAACACCTACGTCGGGTTCTCCCTGTTGTCTCTCGTGCAACGGCACTTGTTCAAGCTTTCCGGGATCATGGTCACCAACTTGCGCGCATTGACCCACTCGGTACCGAACCACCAGGCCATCCACAGCTCTCACCCGCATTCTTCGGTACGTCGATAGAGGAGTTGTCCGAACTACCCGCTTCACTGGTCATGGAAGGCAGCAGTGAAGACAAATCGGTAGCTGACGCACTAAACGCTCTTGGCGCAGTTTACGCTGGCTCGATCGGTTATGAGTTCGAACACCTGGATGACCACGTAAAGGTTGGTTGGCTTTGGGACCAGGTTGAGTCGGAGTCACACTTTCCTAGAATGAATGCGACCGAGAAATCTGAACTTCTTAGGCACCTCTCGGAGGCGGAGGGCTTGGAACAATTCCTACACAAAGCCTATCTCGGCCAGAAGCGGTTCTCGCTTGAGGGGACTGATGCTTTGGTGCCAATGCTGCACTTGGTGATTGAGAAAATTGCCCAGGCTGGAGGTCAAGAAGTCATACTCGGTATGGCTCACCGGGGGCGCCTGAACATTCTGACGCACATCGTCGGTATATCATATGGTGAACTCCTAGCAGAATTTGAAGGGCCCTCCTATCAGGGTGGCCAACTTGATATCTCCGGTACGGGAGACGTTAAGTACCATCACGGTGCACGAGGAACTCGTGATATCGATGGCCTCGGCACAATCAGGATTGAGCTTGCACCAAATCCGAGCCACTTAGAGTTCATTAACCCAGTGGTTGCAGGTATGGCTCGCTCGCGTCAATTCAAGACAACTGGGAATGACACCTCACCTGACACCCACTCTATCGTCCCCATCTTGATCCACGGAGACGCAGCTTTCGCTGCGGAAGGCGTCGTCGCAGAAACACTCAATTTAGCCCGACTGAATGGTTATGGCGTGGGTGGAACTATCCACTTTATACTCAACAACCAAGTTGGGTTTACGACTGACCCACGGGATGGGCGTTCGACCATGTACGCGAGTGATCTCGCAAAAGGTTATGGCATTCCCGTGCTACATGTGAACGCTGACGATGCAGAGGCTTGTCTAGCAGCAGTGCGCTTGGCTGCAGCATACCGATCACATTTTGAGGACGATTTTGTGATCGACCTAGTTGGTTATCGACGCTACGGACACAATGAGGGAGACGAGCCCGCGTACACTCAACCCCTAGAGTACGAGAACATCGCGAATCATCCAACAGTGCGAGCGGTTTACGCTGATCAACTTACTACTGAAGGCACTATATCTCAGGAAGAAGCCAGTGCCATACAGGATGCGATAGCGAGCAAACTGAGGAAGGCTCAGGATAGAGTTCGCGAGTATGAGCCAGTCTCCGATGATACTCCGGATGATGAGCGCGAGGTGCCGGTAGTCCCCCGTGATACCGGTGTTCCATTCAAGACACTCGCAGAAATCAACGCGGCGACAGTCCAATTTCCGGACAATTTCACTCCTCATCCAAAACTCTGGCGCCAACTGGAACCAAGGACTGAAAACTTCTCACCTGCCTCTTCGCTTGATTGGGGACACGCTGAGATACTTGCCCTTGGGTCACTACTAAAAGAGGGCATCCCGATTCGGCTTACCGGACAGGATACCCAGCGTGGAACATTCAGCCACAGGCATATGGTCTTGCACGACGTAAAGACCGGAGAGGTCTACACGCCACTCGATCAGGTATCAGGCACTCGCCTAGAAGTCTACAACTCTCCGCTCACTGAAACAGCCGTCATTGGATTCGAATATGGCTACTCAGTTGGTGCAGACACCGATGTTGTGCTTTGGGAAGCTCAATTCGGCGATTTTGTGAATGTAGGCCAGGTTATGATCGACCAGTTTCTTTCATCTGGGCTCACGAAATGGGGGCAATACTCACGATTAACGCTTCTGCTCCCACACGGTTATGAGGGTCAGGGGCCAGAGCACTCTAGCGCTCGAATTGAGCGGTTTCTACAGCTCTGTGCCGAGGGCAACATGCGGGTCACCTACCCGACTACTCCCGCTCAGTACTTCCATCTACTCCGCCGTCAGGCCCTCCGGCGACCCGAACGGCCCATGATCGTGATGACCCCCAAAAGCCTGCTCCGGCATGGCATGGCTTCATCCAAGGTGTCCGAGCTTCTTGAAGGTGGGTTTAGGCAGGTAATCGAGGATACAACAATCGAGGATCACAGTCAGGTCAAGCGACTCATCCTGTGCACCGGAAAGGTCTTTTACGATGTGCAGGGACACCCGAGACGTACGGAAGCCAACTCGACGGCAATCGCAAGAATGGAGCTCTTGTACCCATTTCCTGAAGCTGCCCTAGAGGAACTTCTCATGCGCTATCCCAACCTCGAGAAAGTCTTCTGGATGCAGGAAGAACCCCGAAATATGGGTGCGCTTACATTCGTCGGGCCGCGCCTACGTACAATCGTACCGCGAGACTTGCCTCTCGCGTATGTAGCGCGCCCGGAACGCGCGAGTCCAGCTGAAGGAAAGGCTAGTGATCATGCGGCCCAGCAAGCCGAACTAGTACTGGAAGCTCTGGGTTTACAGGGAGAGATTATCGACAGATAGGGAAACCCTTACCTACTCACCATGTTAGCAAGATTTTCCCGAAATTTCGGTTCTCTTCCATATATCTGTGGGCGGCCTGTGCTTCACCTGCCGGGAATACACGATCAACCACAGACTTCAACTCACCCATCTCGAAGCCCGGCAATACCTCCAGCTCAAAAGCGCGAGCAAGATCTACCTTTTCATTGAGTGAACGAGCTCGCAACGTCGTTCCCCGAATTGAGCCTCGTCGGACCATCAGAGATTGCAGGTCAATTTCCGCCTTAGCCCCAGCGGGTACACCAACCACAATGTGACGTCCCCGGCTGGCAAGCACCTTCTGGTTACCCTTGAGGTACGCCCCGCCGACAAGATCAAGAATCACGTTAACGCCCAATCCATCAGTGATCTCGAGCACCCTATTTGGCCAGACTTCATCTCCTAAGACTTTGTGCTCCAACCCAAGTGCTGCTGCAGCCGCTAGTTTTGCTTCGGTTCTAGACGTCCCGATTACGACAGCTCCAGCTCGGAGAGCTAGCTGGAGTGTTGCGGTGCCAACACCGCTTCCTACTGCATGGACCAGAAGGCTCTCATCCACGCAAAGCCCCTCCTGAAGAAACACGGCGTCATAAGCAGTCATAAAAACTTCTGGGATAGCACCGGCTTCGACCGGATCCAAGCTATGGGGTATCCTTACTGCAGTCGCTGCTGGAATGACCACGTACTCAGCATAGGCACCTCCCCCGGTAATACCCATCACCGCTTGACCGACAGCAAGGGTATCGACCTCCTCACCTATAGCCTCAATCACACCTGAATATTCGAGACCAGGGATGTCTTCAGGATACCCTCGTGGTGGAGGGTAAAGCCCGCGGCGCTGGAGCAGATCTGCACGATTCAATCCAGAAGAAGCCACACGGACCAGGATATCCCTCCCGCCAGGAGTCGGGCGCTCTACATCCCGTAACTCAAGTACCTCAACCCCCCCCGGCTGCGTGATAACCACTGCTTTCATCGATTCACTCATGATCTTAGTACTGTAGTCCTCTTTGAATTACCTGACTAACTTGGCCTTGCTATGCATCTACCTCTAGAACTCGACCGCCCCCTTGTCTTTTTTGACCTTGAGACCACTGGCCTCGATGTCAAGAACGATCGCATTGTGGAACTGGCACTAATCAAAGTCACGCCCCAAGGAGACGTTATCGAGCGCGTGCGCCGATTTAATCCGGGCGTACCGATTCCGGCTGAAGTTACCGCTATTCACGGTATAACGGACCAAGATGTTGCGAACGAACCAACATTCTGTTTGCGGGCGAAGAGCCTGGCTGCCCTCATTGAAGATGCGGATCTAGCAGGCTTCAATATACGAGGTTTTGACCTGCATATGCTGGTTACGGAATTCAAGCGATGTGGGATTAACCTCGAGGTCCGCAACCGTCGGCTAATCGATATGCAGAACATCTTCCACCGTGAAGAGCCAAGAGATCTTTCCGCGGCAGCCCAGTTCTACCTCGGAAGGACACATGAGGAAGCACATCAGGCGCTCGGTGATATCCGGACTACTGCAGCCGTGCTTAGCGCACAACTCGAGCGATACCCTCACATACCTCAGGATGTCGATGGACTACATAACTATTGTGATGAGATCAGACCTTTTCGGACTGGGATAGACTTATGGTTTAGTGGGCCTCCCGAAGAAAGAGTCTTCATAAAAGGTAAGAATAAGGGACGGCAACTCTCCGAAATCGCTCAAACAAGTCCCGACTACCTGCTCTGGATGCTCCGCGACATCGACGATCTGGACGAAGAAGTCGTGGCAGTCCTCAAGCAAGTACTCGATATGCCTGTACAATGATTGTCCTTCAAAGCCACGGAACCTGGAAGCAACTGAAGATGAAGTATCTCAAACGACGTTTAGTTAGTGCACTTTTTTCTGAAGTCAAAGCAGGCGTGGAGCTCTAGAAATGACCTCACGATTCAATACCGTATTGTCAGCCGTCCTGGTCCTAGGGTGCACTGGCACGTCACCGGAGACAAAAGGCGCAACAGATGACACCCTGCCAGCCAGCGCAGTTGGTGTCGTCTTCGGGCAGGCCCCCGCAGCTGCCGGTGGCATCCCCTCTGTCGTCATGCTGTCGCCTGCATCTGGGGAGGACAATAGTGCCCCAGTCTTCAACGCTGATCCCGTGATCGATCAATTTGGGCTCGTCTTTTCTCCGAACATTCTCCTGATAGGAATGGGCCAGAGCGTAACCTTCACCAACAGCGAAAGTCTCGCCCATAACGTTAATCTGCGGCAGATCGAGACCGATACCATGGTGCTGAACGTAGATACAGACCCAACTGAAAGCGCACAGTACACATTCGATGAACCGGGTGGCTACGATGTAAGATGCGATGTACACCCCGGCATGACTGCGTTTGTGTTTGCTTCGCCAACACCCTACACAGTCTTCGCCAACTTAGATGGAGAGTTTACTCTCTCGGGTGTGCCTCCAGGCTCTTACACGCTCACCGTCTGGAGTACCAATGAGGCACTTAACAGCGAACGAACTGTAGAAGTGGATGAAGCACGAACAGAGCTCGACGCTGGACCCGTGAGCTAACAGGTCAACAGGTGGGTTTACTGGATCCGGTTGCCATGCTCCAAGCTGATAGTAGATATTTTCAGTCAAGCACACGCATCAGAAACTCTAGACTTCACCGAACCCAAGCATTCATGAAAAAACCCAGGCCCGGTCTCATCATCGCGCTCGCGCTACCCTTCCTTGTAGGTTGCTTTGCAACCTTTGCTCTCCCGGTCCCTGAACCCGCCGACCGCGAGGACACAGATGTGCAAGGAGTGGTCTTAGGTGAAGGAGAGAAAGCCGAAAGGGTAGAATTTGATCAGGTCAATGATGTGCAATGGACCGAAGAGTCGCTCATCATAACTGGGATCGCCAAAGACTCTGACACGCCAGGAATCCCTCAGACCAGCACATTTTCACTTGAAGATGCAAGCGCAATCTTGGTCAAGAACGTAGATCCTAGCCGAACTTCAGGCATCATAGCTGCCTTATTTCTCATCCCGATCTCGATTTGGATGGTTATCGTCAGCGGACAATCAAGGGAGGGGTGCCCAATAGCGGAGTGCTGATCGAGAAATAACTTACGAGTGTTTCAGCGAACGTAGGTCCAGATCAGTACCACCCCACACCTGCCGATAGCCTCGTACTGAATCGGAGTTTCAGAAGGTCTGACATAGATCTCGACGGCTTCCACTGATGCTGGCGTCACAAAGTCATCCGGTCTCACTCCTCTCTGGATTCGATCAGGCCCGCTTTCGGGTCGCTGGCTCCCCAGCGCCATGATTGCGCCATCCACGTAGAGCGTCGGCGAGCACTCCCCACCTCCACGTCGCATACGAATCTCAGGATTACGCACAGCCTCAGGCCCCACGAATGGCTTGGTCGTAACAATTTCAAGGCCAGCAATATTCCGAAACGCATCCGTAATCTTGTCCAACGCTACCGCCTGGATATCCTTCCCGATGAGGAAGGTACCTCTTCCGATTGCAGCTCTCTCCAAGAAACCGACCAACTCCAGCTTACTCATCCGCTCTTCGGCTTCGACGACGAGGTCCTCTAGATCGATCGCTGCAGGCGTAAGCCCAACCTGTAACTCGAACACACCGTCTTCGCCTACCTGGAATAAACCGTCTATAACGGACTTGTACCCCATTCTCGCGACATACAGAAAGTATGAGCCCGCAGCCGGTGCGTGAAGTGAAAAGCTCCCGTATCTATCCGCGAGCCCAGCAACCACAAGTTCCCGTCCGGGTGCAAGCAAGCCAACATAAGCAAGCATGACCGGTTCCGAGGTGCGAGCATCACGGATTGTGCCTCTGATAACCTGCGCTTGGCTGATGGATGCACCGCTTGTCCAGGCACAGAGGGCCAGTACCAGTGCCGCAGGCCACCGTGCCCCAATTAGCCTCCCCGATGCACGAGCTCCTGCCTTTGACCAGTACTCTCTCAATTCAGCCTCATTGCTCTTCTTTGACTGACTACTGATTCCGGAATCCGAGATCAGTTCTCCTACAAAACCAACCGCCCCCACCGGCGAGCCGGCGGGGGCGGTGGCTACCGCTTCGGCCGAGCCGACGCCACTAAGTGCGTCCGCTCAGTCGTCTCAACATCTCGCTAGCCCGTACACTGTGTCGTATTCGCGATGTTTTCGTTGAGTGTGCACTCGATTTCAGGAATCGGCATGCATGAAGCTCTCCGGGGCTCTCCCGGACCGATGAGCGTACCACCGTTGAGGAACGGATGATCCCAACGGTAGAGATCCCAAAACCGCCGACCTTCAAGCCACAGCGTCATGTAACGTTCGCGATCAAGAATCGACCACATGTCGTCTATCACGTTAACGTCGCAATCTGCTGCCCATGTCGAACAGTTGTCCCAATTGAGTGCTCCAGCACCACTGTTTGCTGCTGCTACATCTGCAGCTGACAGCGCACCGGAACCATAATGCGCACGCACCTCGTTGATCTTGGCAATAAACGTCGCGGCATCATTGTTACGCACCGCGTTCTCAGCCTCGATCAGGCGCATCTCAGTCCCAGTAATCGTCGGGACATTCGAACCACGCTCAGTGTACTTGTCCTGCCTATGGTGAGCAGTCAAGCCACCAGCACCCTGGGTCGCGCCACTACCCTGACCGGTACAAGTACCAGTAGGGGTGACACCCAGGGTCACGTCCGGAGGACGGTTGGTGTCATTCCACTCTCCACAAACAGTGTACGGAACACGTGGGTCTCCAGTCGACTTATAATTTACGACAGTAGGGTTGTACTGCCGCTGAATCGGAGTAGCCCACACGCCTACCTCAGCGCGTCCCCAGGTCTCGTTATAGACCTGGTTACTATTCGCTGCCTGGTGGTAGATCGCCTCAATTACATAGTCCGTGGCGACGTTACCCGCAGCCGCAACAGCACTCGACCAGTCACCCAGGCCTACATTGGCCTGAGCTATGCCACCCCATCCAGCGCTAACGTACTGAGCAGCATTTGCTGCGCCACCAATAGCTTTAGCCTGGGTGAAGGCGATGATCGCACTGTCAAACGACGCAGTGCGAGGCTGAATTGGGCCTTTGTCATATACCACATCGCAGAAGTTCTCACCCAATCTCTGGTGGGCCGTGCCCATGAGATACCAGAGTCGAGCAGCATCAGAACTACTGCTTGCGGCGGATTCGAGAACAGTTTGGAGTCGAGCCCAAGACTCACCAGAAGCCCAAGCTGCCTCGTGTGTCTGCTCCCAGAATCCCTCAGAATCCTCTCGGGTGAAACGACCGAGACGATATTGTCCTGTACTAAAATAGCTACCGGTACCTGCCAGATCCTCTGTCAGGAGGCCACCCGTGAAGGCATAGCCATCCATAATGTCGTTGAGCTCAGCAGAAGCGCCGGCTACAACGATTGGCATCAGGCTAGGCGTATTTAGATCCTCGTCCAAAATCGCGCCCGGGTTCAGAACCTCGAGCGTGCAGCCAGACAATAGGACACTAAACCCGGCAATCAACGGCCAAAGGCCGTATCTCGTCCGTTGTTTCATTAGTCTCTAATTCTCCTGGCTTAGAAGTTAATTTGGATGTTAGCAAGAAAGACGGCCGGTGGCGCGGCGTTGTAATACTCAAACATCGCACTCCTCCGCCGATCATTCGCTTCCGGATCCAAGCCGCGATAGTGCGGCGCATAGGTCCACAGGTTCTTGCCCTGCAACGAAATCTGTGCAGTGCGAGCACCAGGAACCCAGCCGTCTGGTAGACGGAAACTAAGTGTAGCCGAACGCAGCTTGATGAACGAAGCATCGTCCGTCCAGTAACCCCAGTCAGCATAGGGGCCGACACAAGTACCAACCTGTGTCGATGTCAGCGTTGACCGGTCGCCATTGTACCAAACGTCGGCAATTGGCAAGCACATCGGCCACTGCCTACGACGTACGTTCTGATACGCAGGACCAATCGGTCGCACGAACCCACGCTGGCTTTCAAACAACAAGTCAAGCGTCAGCTTCCTCGCTAACGTCATGCGCGTGCTCGCCCCGATCATGCTCGTCGGGTAGAGGTGTCCGAGATAAGCCTTCTCCTTGACTGGAAGCTCGCCCAGAACGCCTGGGTTGGAGATCCGGTCGTCCCAACGGAAGAAGAGTGGGTATCCGTCATGTGTCTTGCACCACTCGTCCTCGGGGACGTCTGGGCAAGTACGGACAGTGCTACCACCGGTGAGCGGCCCGAGATCAGTAACCTCGGAGTCATTGGTGGAATAGTTAAGACCCAGCGACCACTCGAAGTTCTCAGTCGTGACCGGGATCAGGTTAAGCGATAATTCGGTACCCCAGTTCTTTGTCTCACCAAGGTTACGCAGTGTGGCCTCTTCGGTACCACCTGAAGGAGCTTCCTGCACACCGAGAAGCGCGTCATTCGTGACCTGGTTATACCAGGTGAAGTCCACGCTTACACGACCTTGGAATGCTGAAGCCTCGAAGCCTGCCTCAAGCTCTGTGCTGAGTTCAGGTCCAAGATCAGCATTACCGAGGTTACCGATGATGACGCCCGGCACCTGTTCGTCAGCCGAGATCGCTTCATAAATCCGCTTCGCGTCAAAGGCGCCCGGAGCCTTACCGGATTGCCCCCAAGCAGCACGGACTTTCATGATCTCGATAGCCGGTACAAACCACCAAGCTTCATCTGTTACCGTGTACGCGGCTGATATCTTCGGATATGCGGCTAAACCGAAGCCCTCACCAAACGTGCTGAATCCGTCCCAACGCATACCAGCTGTCAGGAAGAGACGGTCACCAAAGCCCAGAGTCTCCTGAGCAAAGAAGCCACCGCTACGGATTGTAGTACGACCCTCGTACACGGCCGGGTTATTACCGTTTCCGAGCAGCTGCTCACCAGGACCGGCGAAGAGCTCATCGAATCCGTTAATGACATAACCGTACTCCTCATACATCTGACCACCCCATGAGAAGTTCGAGGCTATACCCTCAAACAGGTCGTAGCTGAACGTACCATTGTAGTCCAAGGTCAAGTTACGGTCTGTCTGAGTATCAGATTCCCGGTCACCTTGGAATTCCTCGTAGTAGCCCCATGCCTTAAAGTCGACAAAGTCAGAAATTGTGTAGTCCATTCCGACGTTGAGGCGATGCGAGAACATGTTATTCGGCGTCCAACCTATACTCGCCGACGTGACAATGTGGTCAATCGTTTGATTGACGTCATTTTCGAGCACGAGTGAATCGTCGTTGCCCGGCGTGTACCCAGCAGGTCCACGGATCACATTGAGATATAGACCCGACGCGTTGTTACCGTTCGGAATCCACGTGATTTTCCGACGAGCGTAGGTGTTGTTTAGGCTGACCTGCATGCCATCGAAGGGCGTGAACTGAATGTTACCCCTGACCTGCATGTCATCAGCACCCTGTGGGTCATACCCCTCAGGAACTTGAATCGTACCAACCTCTTTACCAAAGCGACCCGAAACAAAATACGTTGCAGTCTCGCCACCACCCCGCACGCTCAAGTTATAGTCCTGCTTATATCCAGGCGCGAACCAGCTTCCGCTCTCAGGACAACCTGCCTCACCATTCGGCGCCCATGCACGCGGGCTCGAGCAGTCGTTCAGGTTAAGTCCGAACGGATTGATGACCTCGTTCTCCGGAAGCAGCCAACCACCTGGCATTGGGTACCGCTCATCATACGTCCCACCTAATCCAGTCGGACCCGCATGGGGCATGATGCTCGTGCCCTGATCGACCGACATCGTCCACGCAGGAGCACCAGCTGATCCGCGCTTCGTGAAGATCTGAATCACACCACCCGCCGCTTCCGTACCATATAGCGTCGTGGCAGCAGGACCCTTAACGATCTCAATGCGATCGATGTCGCTTGGGTTGATCATGTCAAAGACGTTTGGCTCTTGAGCAGCCTCGTCGGAACCCCCGATCTGGCCGTTCTCCATCCGCACGCCGTCGATGTAGATCAACGGGTCATTACCCTGCGTAAGTGAGTTGTTACCACGGATCCGGATCTGGCTCCCTGAGCCTACCTGGCCACCGTGGTCATTAATCTGTACGCCGGAAGTACGCCCTTGAAGGATGTCACCAAAGTCCGTAACAGCAGCAACTTCGATGTCCGCAGCCGTAATCGCGCTGATTGCGTTACCGATTTCCTTCCGGCGCGCTGAGCCAGCAGTACCGGTCACGATTACGCCCTCAAGAGACAGTGCTTCTTGGCGTAGGTTAAAGTCAGCCGTCGTGGTCTCACCAGATGTGACGGTTACCGTCACGGTCTGGGTACCATAACCGATGATCTGTGCTGTGATCGTCTGCTCTCCAGCAGGAACGTTCAGCAACAGATACCGGCCTTGATTGTTGACTAGCCCACCAATCGGTGTGCCATCGACGGTCATTTGTGCACCGGAAAGCGGAATCTGGACGGTGTTATCACGAACAAGTCCAGTCACCGTCCCGGTGTTTTGCGCTGCAATCTCTGCGGCGCCAAAGACAGCTAAAGCTAGTACGACGGCGATTCCAGTCGTATTTCGCCAAGCCGACTTCCATTTGAAGTCGAACATCCGATTAACCATCAATCCTCCTCGTAGCACGCCGAATCGCGGAATGCTGAGACAATTGTCCCAAGCGCTGTAGGCGCCGGGTAGAAACCCTGATAAGGGGTAAAACTAGCAGGTAACACGAGAGGGGGGCTGCCCTGCAGCCCCCTCGCTTCGGCGAAGGCCGTGAAGTAACTGCTCATGTTTTCGACCATAGAGGCCATGCCCTGCAATAACCGGTTATGAAGGGCATTGTTACAGGGAGGCAGACTAATTGTCAACACTTTTGTCTTCCTTTCTTACTAGACCCTAGATCTGGATTAGGAAAGCCTAGGGACCAATCAAGCCCGAGAAGTTAGGAACTCTGCAGGCTGTGACCTCGCTGCGCCCAAGATCTGCAGCGCCTTTCTGGGTCGTGATCCTTATGACACCCGCTGATCCCGATGAGCCAAATTCCCAGCCGCCAGATGAACTTGGCAGCAGTTCAAGTGTCTCGACCTCTCCTGGGTGAATCATATTAATCGTCTCTGCCGCATCAGCCATCCGCGTACCATCAAGGACAACCACCGGCTCTAATACACCTGTCAACGAATTTGGCGCTCTCTGTGTGATGCCTGCGGTTGATCCCACCTGTCCGGAGGTTCCGCTGACCATCCTAGGAGCGTAGCGACGAATCACATCCACAAGTGTTCTCGGGTTAAAGCGCTCGATGTCTTCTCTTGTGATCAATCTTCCGAAGGAGCGACGCCGCTCAGTTGCCTCCCGTTGAATATCCTGTTCTGTACCAATTGGCGGAGCAAGTTCAAAGGAGGCTTCAGTAGTAACGCTGGAAATCAACACGACTGAACCCCAGTTGACCCGGCAGTCCACCGTCAACAGGGCAAGCATATGACGTCCAGGACGCAATCCCATAAGGCGATAACGTCCATCTGCATCCGAGAATACCTCTGGGCCAGTATCGATACGGACAAGAACACCTTCCAAGGGCCTGCCGGTAACACTGTCCAAGACTTGACCTTCAAGTGTTGCAGACAACTCCACTTGAGCGACTAATTCCGGGCGCGCTACTAACACAACAAGCGCACAAAAAACAAATGGGCTAAATACGATCCGTGATACTCCGGGCAGCCCTGGTGCCCTGTGCATTTTATCTGCTCCTGCAGATGGTCCAGATTGAGTGCTTAGATTGAGCAACCTGGAACCAAACGGAAAGAGTCGGCATTTCGATCTATCTTCTTGAGGCCACAACGTGATCGTGGTCCGAACGCGGTATATATTGATAGCATAAGGAACAAACACACTATCAGTGAGCGAGAACGATTATGCTGAATGCCCACTCCGGTTTCCGTTATTTGGTCATGATTTCTGGGCTCATCGTGATCGGCTATGCGGTCTATGGTATGGCTACAGGTCGGTCGTATGACAAAACGATGCGGATTACATCGGCAGTTTTCACTGGCCTGGTAGATCTGACAGCCCTTCTGGGTATAGTCACTTTATTGTCAGGCACCTTCTATCCTGCCTTAATCGGGCACATCACAATGATGGTGCTCGCTGTAGTCGTGGCGCATGTCGTCTCAGTAGTTATTAAGAGACGACCGGAGGAAGAACGGACTTACGCCCCACATCTAGTGGGAACACTCGTGGTCCTAGGCCTTATTGCAGTGGGAATTATGGCAATAGGAAGACCACTCGTCGGCAGCTAAGCTCCCTATCGGTTCCGATGCCCCGGAACATGACTCCATGAAACGTGATCCTCCGGGTCATGCAGAAGAGCGATCCCAGGCGATTCACGCACACGGGCCAAGAGACTTGGGTATCGTAATGGGTGGTGGTGGTGCCCGCGCGGCGTATCAGATTGGCTTCCTGCGCTTTCTCGCCAAACATTTTCCCGAACTCCAGATACCTTACATTACGGGAGTATCGGCTGGTGCCATCAATGCGGCACTACTCGCATCACACCACGGGACCTTCCGTCAGGCAGTCGACGAGCTAAGCCAACTCTGGGCCAACCTTACTGTTGAAGATGTGTTTCGAGTAGATACCCGATCGCTGACTGCAAACGGGATGCGTTGGCTCATGCAGCTTGTTTCTGGTGGAATCAGGGGAGCGCCTCGAGTGAGAGGCCTAGTCGATACCCGCCCATTACACGAATACCTGACAGAAGTACTGCACGCTGCGGACGGTG
The DNA here is from genome assembly GCA_012960225.1 of Gemmatimonadota bacterium. Lineage (GTDB taxonomy): Bacteria > Gemmatimonadota > Gemmatimonadetes > Longimicrobiales > Gaopeijiaceae > UBA1142. The sequence goes on from DUBS01000035.1 coordinate 172,540, forward strand.
AATTAACCGGCATACAATACAATCTCGAGCGTGACCGACTTAAGGCCGTAGCCTTGACGACGACTAATTATTCAACGGGGCGATCAGTGACATGGGTACAGGGTGCGCACATATCGGAATGGGAGCGCCCGCAACGCAAAGCCCACCGAGCTATACTCACTGTGGACCACGTAATGGCCTCTGCTGCTCTTCCGTTATTGTTCCCCGCTATACAATTAGGTGATGCTTGGTACGGTGACGGAGGCATACGGCTCGCGGCACCACTCTCGCCGGCACTGCACCTTGGTGCACGCCGAATCATTGCAATCTCAACACGCTATGACAGAAGTGCCGAAGAAGCTGAAGAGCATAGTGGTCAAGGCTACCCACCTCCGGCTCAGGTCGCTGGAGTTCTGTTAAACTCGATCTTTCTGGACCTTCTCGACCATGATGCCCTGCGGCTCGAACAGTTGAATCGCTTACTCGCAGACCTCCCAAGAGACAAAAGAAGGGACCTAGAGCCCGTGCGACTCCTGACGTTACGGCCGTCGTGTGACCTCGGAGACCTAGCACGTGAGCATGAAGCTCAGCTGCCCAAAGCGTTTCGATTCCTGACCCGTGGACTCGGGACGACGCAAACCCGCTCTCCCGACTTTCTCAGCCTTATTCTGTTTCAGCCAGATTATCTAAAGACATTGATCGAAGTCGGTGAGGCAGACGCAATGGCTCAATCAAACAACATTTTACAATTTCTGAACGAGAACACCTAATAAGGTGGTCACCGGCACGGAAACACTCTTTCTTGGTATTACATTCTATTAGTACCAGTACCCATGATTGGTGGGTACTGAGAATACAACTCTGGAAGTCACAGGTATCTGATGGCTGAAAACAAGAAGCTCGCCACTGAATTCGAGGCCCGAGAGGTAGCTGAACAGGCGCGTGAACAGGATTGGGGTAAACGCAGTTTCGCGCGTGCTATCTTCGATGGAAGACTAAACATCAACCTAGTCCACCCCCTGCCTGAGCCTAATCCTGACGAAGAGAGCCAGGTCAGCGAACTCTTGGAGAATCTTGAGGTTTTTGCTCGAGAGCATATTGACGGAGATCAGGTAGACAGAGACGGATGGGTACCAGAAGAGGTGCTTACGGGCCTGGCCGCCTTAGGTGCTTTCGGCATCAAGATCCCCGTGAAATACGGCGGGCTCGGATTGTCACAGCATTCGTACAATCGTGCCCTCGCGATCGTTGGATCCCGGTGCGGTGCGACCGGCGCATTTCTCTCAGCACATCAGAGCATCGGTGTTCCGGGCCCACTCATGAAATTTGGGACCGAAGAACAGAAAGAGAGATACTTGCCTAGACTCGCGAAAGGAGCGCTATCCGCTTTCGCACTTACGGAAGATGACGCCGGCTCTGATCCAGCCAACATGTCAACGACTGCAAAGCTCTCGGATGACGGTTTACACTGGATCCTGAACGGAGAGAAGCTTTGGACGACCAATGGCCCACGCGCTGAGCTCATTATCGTGATGGCCCGAACTCCCGCGCCGGAAGGCTCGGGTCGCAAACCAATCAGTGCCTTCATCGTGGAAACTGAATGGGCGGGTGTGGAAGTCGCTCATGAATGTTCTTTCATGGGCTTGAAAGGACTCTCAAATGGGGTTCTGAGATTCACGAACGTGAAGATTCCCCGTGAGAACCTCCTATGGGATGAGGGCCAGGGGCTCAAGCTCGCCCTCATAACACTCAACACTGGGCGTTTAGCGATGCCAGCGTTCTGTGCTGCAGGAGCAAAAGGGGCGCTCGAGATGTGCCGAGATTGGGCAAATTCAAGAGTTCAATGGGGTCGCTCCATAGGAAAACACGACGCAATTGCTCAAATGCTGGGCGAGATGACCGCCAACGCGTTCGCGATGGATTCCCTCGTTGATCTCACAGCTCGTATGTCAGACTCTGGTAACTTTGATATCCGTCTCGAAGCAGCAATCGCGAAGTTATGGGCGAGCGAGACCGGCTGGGATATTGTGAATGACGCGCTCCAGATCCGAGGGGGACGCGGTTACGAAAATCATGGATCCCTACTGGCTCGTGGTGATATCCCTTACCCGGTTGAACGTCACCTTAGAGACGCCCGCATCAATATGATATTTGAGGGCTCCTCCGAGATCATGAGACTCTTTATAGCTCGAGAAGCAGTGGATTCACACCTCGCTATTGCGGGAGATCTCGTCAACCCAAAAGCGTCTTTAGGAGCCAAGCTCCGGGCGCTTGTCCGTGCAGGTTTCCATTATGTCTGGTGGTACCCGACCCGGTTCTTGGGTTGGAGTATATGGCCTCGATACATGAAATTTGGGGGGCTCGGTAGCCATTTGAGATTCGTTGAGCGTGCATCACGTAGACTGGCTAGAGCCACATTCCACGCGATGGTTCGTTTCGGGCCAAAGCTTGAGAAGCGCCAGGCTGTACTTGGACGAATTGTTGATATCGGTTCTGACCTATTGGTGATGACCGCTGTGATCATTCGAGCAAGAGAACTTGGAGAAACTACGGAGAAGAAGGGTGCCGATGCTCTTGCTGACCTATTCTGTTGCATGGCGCGCAGAAGAATCACTGCGAGGTTCCCGGCCCTATTCAATAATGATGACTCTACAACCTACGGAGTTGCCCGCCGTTTCTTAGACGATGACTTCTTGTGGTTGGAAGAAGGCATTGTCTCAGCAGAAGCGTACAGACATCAGGCAGAAGCAGCTATACTTGCGGGCTCAACGCTGGAAGCAGAGCCACTCGAACCCGTACCGACTACCTAAGAACGCGTGCTCCACCATCGGGCTTTCACCATCAGCGCCTTCTGGACGCTCGCCCTCCTATATCTGGGCAGCGTGGTCCACGCAACTGAGTCTAGCCTAGCGTGCCCTGATTGGCCGACGTGCTTTGGTACGATGATGCCAGAGATGACAGGAGGGGTATTTTGGGAGCACCTTCACCGGCTGGTCGCAGGAGGACTCGTCCTCATGTTCGGACTCAGCACCTGGCTGGCCAAGACCGCGACCCCTGATCAACCATGGATTTTCAGGGCATGCCTAGCTGGCTTGGGTCTCCTCGTTATCCAATCAATTTTCGGAGGGCTCACGGTCATATACCGCCTACCAGATTTAATCTCAACCACGCATCTGGGGCTGGCGTTTCTCTTTCTAGCACTCGTGACTGTGCTCGCATCGGTAACAGGCTCGCCCACAAAATTTGAGAGCCCTCTTGGTGAAGCTGCAGGCCGTATCACAATCCTCGCCAGTGCCGGTGCCGCTCTGATTTTCGTTCAATCTTTAATTGGGGGACTCGTGCGGCACATGGATGCCGGGATGGCTTGCCCCGACGTCCCTCTCTGTCTTGGTGAGCTCGTACCTCCGCTAGTGAACTCAACGATTACTCTACACTTCACTCACAGGCTGATCGGAATTCTCGCAGCATTAATGATTATTGGCCTCTCCCTTTGGATCATCCGTGTATCAGCTCCGAAGCCTCTTCGCCTATTGGGCCTTCTCGCAGCAGCTCTAGTTGTAACACAGGTCGGCCTTGGCTTCGTATCTGTAGTCACATCTCTAGCGGTTATCCCGGTCTCACTCCATACACTCATTGCTGCGGGTCTCTTAGCGACCCTCGTGCGCCTTGCGACCTTGGCCCAACTATCACCTAGTCCAATCTCCTCGACCTCAGGGATAAGGGTAGGGTAGTCAAACAATGGATCTAATGCGTGCCGGTGACCTTATGGCGATGGTGAATGCAGGGCTTAACGCGACAAGCGCCTTGGCGCTCTTCGTGGGTTATCGCTTCATCCGCCAACGATCCCTCCATGCTCATCGTCGAGCGATGGTTGTCGCAGTCATTACTTCGGCGATCTTCCTCGTATTCTACCTCACACGGGTAGCATTGACTGGAACGCACGATTTCGCTGGGGAGGGCTTCGCCAAGGTGGTATACCTTAGCATACTCTTTTCGCATATGGGCTTGGCAGTTGTTGTTGTCCCGTTAGTGCTCCGCCTTCTTTACCTGGTTCGACGCAGACGCTTCAGTGCGCATTCCAAGCTCGCCCGTTGGACTTTCCCCATCTGGGCATACGTCTCGGTGACTGGAATCGTCGTGTATCTGCTTCTCTATCAGGTTTACGGGTATTCCTGATTCCGGACTAAAGCGTCCACAAAAGACGACTGCTCAGGAGCTTGGGAAGGAGACCTCTACTTCCGCACCACCGTCTGACTCATTGCGTAACTCAATTTGGCCACCCATCTGCGCTATAAGGCTACGCGCATGTGGTAGTCCGAGTCCGAGCCCCTCAGGAGAGGTCGAATAGAAAGGATCGAATGCTCGCCGAAGGGCCTCGTCTGAGAAACCTGGACCGTGATCTCTCACTAGAATAAGAGAGCGACCATCGATTGCCTGAACAGCAATATCGACTGTGTTATCACCACCGAAGCGAGCGGCATTGTGGAGAATGAGATAAAGCACGTCCATAATCACCGGACCACTAACCACTGCACGCACGGGGCTACTATCAAGTTGTAGCCGTAATCGTATGTCCTGGTCTCCCGAAAACTCGTGCGCAACCTGCTCGACTAGGGACACCAAAGATTGCCCTGACCTGCTCATCGACGGCTTTTCTAGGAAGAAATCGATATCAGATATGGCTCCTAGTGCGTACTCTATTCGCTCCCTTAGTTCATCAGCCTCCGCGGCCTCCCCTGCGTCCATCAACGGCTTCCGTACATTTGTCTCCAAAAATGTGCTCACCCGCCCAATCGCCTCAACGAGAGCCACGTTCCTCTCGGCTTCACGGGGTGACCATCCACGTTCCAACGCAGAATGAAGCTCCGCTTCAGGAGATCCAGCGGGGGCATCTTCAGGGCTCTGCCCGCGAGCCACCGATTCGGCGATAGCCTTGATCCGAGAAGCGGCTTCAGAAGCCCCTTCAGAAAGACCAAGTGAACGGCCTGATGAGCGCCCAAAAACAAAGCCAGCTATAGCTAGAATAGCCCCTGCAGCAACTCCTATGGCAATTTCCATGCAACTCTCGTTTAGGGGTACTCTGACTCCGAGATGTCGGAGCGGGCGGACAGATCTTCGCACGCCCTGATCACACTGGCAACACAACGTTGCTGGTCACGAGTCTCGATCGTATCCTCGGGTTGTGTTAAGACTAGAACCCATCTGGAAATTGCTTGAGTTGGCAGGAGATCCTGACAACCCAACCGCCGAGGAACTCACGGAACTCTTCAACCGGATCCAGACCATCGCTGTTATTGGCCTGTCGCGTGATCCCAATAAGGCTGCACGCCGAGTTCCTTCCTATCTTGCTTCAAGAAACTACGATGTCATCCCGATTAATCCTTATGCAGACAAGATTCTAGGCAATGAGACTTATAACACCATAAGTGATGTCCCTGCATCGGTTGACCTTGTAGTCATTTTCCGGCCTTCGACTGAAGCCGGACAATTCGTCATTGAGTCCGCGAAACGATCTGAGCGACCAGCGATCTGGCTCCAAGAGGGCATATGGGCAAAGTCAGAGATTAGAGAGGTACGAGCCCAACGAGTAACCGCTGTCCAAAACATGTGTACATACCTCGTGCATCAATCATTAAACAAAGGAAACGAAGCATAGGCAAAACCCCCTTCAATAAAGAGCTAGTCAGCAAGAATTTCTGACAAGATTTCAGTATGGCCCTTGGGCTTCACCTTTCTCCACACTTGTGATACCACACCTTCCTCGTTGATCAGGAAAGTGCTTCGCTCAATCCCCATGTAAGTACGTCCATACATCTTCTTCTCCTTCCATACGCCATACGCTTCAGAGACTGAGTGTTCTTCATCCGCGAGAAGTGGAAAGGTTAGGCCGAATTTTGCTCGAAATTTGGCATGGGATTTCACAGAATCTGGACTTACACCCAGAACTACCGCCTTCACTCCCTCAAACCGGGGCAGTGCATCGCGAAAATCACAAGCCTGAATCGTGCAGCCCGGAGTGTCATCCTTTGGGTAGAAGTATAGAATAACTTTCTTCCCCCTAAGCTTTGAGAGCGTCACGGATTCCCCCTGATCAGCTTCGAGCGTGAAATCTGGTGCTATAGTTCCACTTTCGATCATCCCTAAGTCCTCTGTGACTGGGTTATTGAGTCATACGTCATTACAGCACGACCGCTCATGCTCACTCTTCGGTCAGGGATATGATGATGCCGTCCCATCTGCAGCGATCATCACCGCGAGCCCGGCACAGAGTATGATCCACTTCGGCGGATTTGTGTCCAATCTGCTCAAGAATTCGTTGGCATATGCCAGAAATAAGATAGCAAGTGCTACCCTCAGGATCGCCCCCCTCGAAGAACAAACCCTGTACCTCAACATTCAAGGGTCCCTCTGCGAAACTAAGGATGCGTCGCCCAAATAGGTGTTTCAGGTACCAACTCAAGTAAGTGCGGGCAAACATATACTGAATAGACTCAGGGAATACCTGGCCCCAACGAAAGGGAAAATGAACCTCGACCAACTCACGTCCGGTGTTTAAGAAAACCTCGTCACTATCGGATCTTCTGTTCACCAGTGTGAAAAGATCTGTTATCCCTTGGTCCGTGAGATGAACCCCTTTCCGGACATCATCCCCATACATACGGATTTGACGATCTACTACATCGCTCAGACCAAGTCGGCGGGGGATAGTCCGCGCCGGGTCCTCTTGTTCTAAAAGTTCGGTCGGTAAATCTCGATCGCGGACAACCTCTAGGAGGCGCAGCCCCACAATAGCCTTGACGCGTCGATGATTTTTAGGGTTTGTGTCGCGAATCAATTCACTAACAAGCTTACAGGTAGGATGACCCACCAATCTCACTCGAGCTGCCTCTCACTGCAACGCATCTGCAACTACCCTATACGGCTAGTGCCCCAAACCTTCCGGTACCCTACCGTTTCGCAGTCCCTGGCTAGCTGTACATTGAATACATGAAGCGTTACAAGGCTTTTGACCCTCCGGAATACCTGAACTGGACACCGGACCCCGACCTTATAAAGTCGCTAAAGCAATCGCTCTCCGAGCATCCTGGCCGGAGTGAGATTATCAAAGATCTAAGGGAAAACGATCTACTCTTGATCTATCGTGACCTACTGCGCACACGACTCCACGATATTGGACTCAAGCGTTGGGTAAGAACCGGCATTATTTCAAAGGCTTGGCTCGGAACCGGTGAAGAAGCCGTTACGGTGGGTGCAGTCAGAGCCCTAGACACTGAGATTGACGTCGTGAGCCCGATGATTCGCAATGCGGGAGCACTCCACATGATGGGTATGTCCTTGGCAGATATGTTTCGAGGATATGTAGCCACATCGGACTCTCCCAGCGGAGGTAGAGACCTACATATAGGGAATCTGGAGAACGGGATTCTCCAACCAATTAGCCATATGGGAACCAGCGTGTGCATTGTCACGGGTGCCGCCATGGCTTTCCGTAATCGAGGAGAAGCCCGTGTTGCCCTCACTTGGGTTGGCGATGGAGCCACTAAGACCGCTGCATGCCATGAAGGGATGAACTTAGCAGCGGTCCAGAACCTTCCAGCAATCTTCATTATCCAAAATAATCAGATCGCACTTGGAACCCGATTAGACCAGCATGGCGCCGGAAGCCTCCATGACTGGCCAGCCATGTATGGACTTGAGCCACAAGTATGTGATGGTAACAATGTCTTAGATGTGTTTTCGGCGGTTCGTATCGCCGTAGATAAATGCCGGGCAGGTAAGGGGCCCGCAGCAATCGTTGCAGATACCTTCCGGATGGGAGGACATGCGACGCATGACGAGCAGGAAGCGAGAGAGACATTCCCGGCAGAATTGTTCAAGGAATGGGGACAGCGCGATCCGATAGGTTTATTCGAAGGCTATATGACAGGCGAAGGAATCACCGTCGCTGGCCTGGAGGCCGTCGAATTAGAAGTTATAAGAGAGATTGATCAGGCGATTGAAGATGCACTCAAATCACGAGACCTCGTTCCCGCCCCAGAGAAGGCACTTTATGATGGCTTTTCAGAGGGCGGAGTTCTTATCGGCCTAGAAAAGCGCCCGATTTAGATCCCAACCCCCGAATGCTTAACCACCGGATTAACAGTTTCGGAGCTGACGGATACAAACATGTTCGATGACCTCAGGGCCCACTTCCGCAAAGCGGTCGAAAACTTTAATGAGGAATTGAACCGCAACGAATTCCCAGAGAAGGCTGATGACCTTATTGATGCAATGAAGAATGAGGTCACTGAAGCGACATCTCATATCAATGCTCTTGAACTTCAGATCTCTAAAGCAAGAGATCTGATGGCTGAGGTAGGACACACGGCCGAAACATGCTATCGGCAAGCGGAGATGGCTCACCGTATCGGGGATACTGAGACCACTGCCGTGGCAACGCAGTACGCAGAAAAACACGAAGAACATGTCCGTGTCCTCAACGACAAGATCGACGCGCTAAATGCTGAGATCCTCTTCCTAGAAGAGGAAGTTGAAGAAATGGTTGAGAAGATCGAAAAGGCAGAAGCCACAGGGGTATCGCTTTCCATTGACTCTGTTCCCTAGAGGAAGCACAACTCAATCTCACCTAGCAAGTAAATCAGTACTTAGATAGAAAAACGACAGGGAATACTGTCAGAACTTTCAGCAATAACCGGTGGTTTCCCCAACGTCGTTGGGCCTGGCTCCTATCCTAGGCTTCCGGTAGATTCGGCCGACCTAAAGAGTAGCTTTCAGACTAGCTTCATAGCACCACTGCCGAGGTCGATATTTCGTATGCAAAACTGGATTGGTATAGGGATTTGGATTATCCTTGGGGCAACGATCGGTTTGGTGATGAAAGTCCTGATCAAGCGCCCGAACGAGACACCCGGACACACAATAGTTTTGATGATCTTGGGATCGTTCGCAGCCGTTATCGGGGGTATGCTGGGGGTGGGCATCTTCCATCTCTATGAGCCACTCGCTATCAGCCCAGGTGGCATGGCGGGGGGAGCAACCTTCTCGGCAATGATGACTTTCGTCTACCGATGGGGAATCCGCGGACTCATCTAGCGAACAGCCTACATCTTCACTCTCTCCCACGATCGATAGCGGATATGCCCGAAGTACTGACTTTTATAGAGTCGAATCTCGATCGCTTCCGAGCTGAACTCTATGAGTTCCTCAGGATACCTTCGATAAGTGCCAAAACCGAGCATATTGAGGACACGCGGCGCTCGGCGCAGTGGCTGGCAGATCGCATGCGGGATGCAGGCCTCGAGGTCGAGATCATCGAAACCCCTGGACATCCTGTGGTGTTGGGCGAGTGGCGAGGTGCTGGCGAAGCTGCCCCAACGGTCCTGGTCTATGGTCACTACGACGTGCAACCCCCTGAACCCCTGGAAGAGTGGGTATCACCTCCCTTTGAGCCGAACGAACGAGACGGTCGTATTTATGCTAGAGGCTCAGCAGATGATAAGGGGCAACTCTACATGCATATTAAAGCCTTGGAGGCACTGCTCACGACAAATAGCTCTATGCCAGTGAATGTGGTAGTGCTCGCCGAAGGTGAGGAAGAGATAGGATCCCCCAACCTTGTCCCTTTTGTAGAAGCACATCTCGATAGGCTTGCCTGTGATGTGGTGCTCATTTCTGATACAAGCATGTTCTCAGAGGAGCTTCCCTCCCTAGGTTTTTCACTCCGTGGACTAGCATACTTTGAGATTCATGTCTCCGGGGCCCGGAGTGATCTGCATTCAGGAGAGTATGGGGGTGCAATCACAAACCCAGGCAACGCACTGGCGCACATCCTGGCGACTTTACATGACAAGAAAGGCAGAGTCGCGATCGAAGGGTTTTATGATGACGTCGTCGAATGGGATAGTAAGACACGGGCACAGATTGAGTCCCTTCCTCATTCTGATGAGCAGTACCGAGAAGAACTCGGAGTAAGAAAACTCAACGGTGAACACGGCTTCAGCACCCTCGAACGCCTCTGGATTCGACCCACATGCGATGTGAACGGCCTACTGTGTGGATACACTGGTGAGGGAGCCAAGACGGTTCTACCTAACCATGCGATGGCCAAAGTCAGTTTCCGTCTCGTGCCTAATCAAACTGATGAAAAAGTAAGGGACCTGTTCGAGAAACACGTGCAGCACGTTACTCCTGAAGGTGTCACTATTCAGATTAATGAACTCCACGGAGGGCGACCCTGGAAGGCTTCTGTAGAAGGTCGTTACTTCGAGGCCGCGACACAGGCGCTACAGGAAGCGTTCGGTACCGCACCCGTCCTGATGGGTAGCGGGGGCTCTATCCCGATTGTGGTTGAGTTTGAGGAACGGCTTAGCGCTCCCGTGATGCTGGTGGGCTTTTCTCTGCCGGGCTGTAATCTCCACGCGCCCAACGAGTGGTTACCAGTTGAGAACTTCGAGCGTGGCATCGGGGCACTCGCTCTCTTATACCAGAAACTAGCGAACTAAGTCCTACTGGTACTCAACCTTGCACCATAACCGCGGCCTTGAGTAATGCCCTCGCCTTGCTAATGGTCTCTTCATACTCCCGCGAAGGATCACTATCTGCCACGATACCAGCACCTGCCTGGACATAGGCCTTCCCTCTAGTCGCCACAAGCGTGCGGATCGTGATCGCGGTATCCATGCTAACCCCTCCATAGTTGAAATAACCGACTGCACCGGCATAGGGGCCCCGACGCACCGGCTCTAATTCATCAATGATCTCCATCGCACGAATCTTGGGGGCCCCTGATACTGTACCTGCCGGAAAACACGCCCTAAAGACATCGATAGCTCCAAGCCCTTCTCTGAGCTTGGCTTCGACTTGGCTCACGAGGTGTATGACATGCGAGTATCGCTCTACAATCATTAGATCTGATACCGTGACCGAGCCAAATTCGGCGACCCGTCCAATATCGTTGCGACCGAGATCTACAAGCATCCGGTGTTCCGCTAGCTCCTTCTCGTCTTGGCAAAGCTCTTCGGAAAGCAAGCGTTCCTCTTCAGCCGAGTCGCCACGGGGTCTCGTTCCTGCAATTGGTCGAACAATCACAACATCGTCTTCAACCCGGACAAGCACTTCCGGAGAACTGCCAACCAGACTAATCCCATCAAGCTCAAGGAAATAAAGGTACGGAGATGGATTTAAGGTCCTTAGGCCTCGGTATAGGTCAAACGGAGAGGCTTGAAGATCAATCCCAAGACGCTGGCTAAGTACAACCTGAAAAACATCTCCTGCCCGAATGTAATCCCGGATCTTTTCCACACCCTCTTCAAATTCAAGCTGCGTTGTTGAGCTATCGAACGGCGGATCAGCCTTGGGTTCCTCAGCCAACTGAAGAGGAGGAGGCGAGGGCTCTGACTTTAGCCTATGAATGAGATCATTGGTGGCTGCAACGGCATCATCATACCCGGCCCGGAGCTCATCCTGGTGCAAACCATCCACAGGAACAGCAACAATCGCCATCGCACGACCAAGCAGGTTATCGATCGCCAGAACAACATTGGTAAACAGAAACAGACCGTCCGGAAGTTCTAGGTCATCAGCCGCAGGGTTTGGGAGTGTTTCAATTTCTCTCACCACGTCGTAACCGAAATAGCCGACTGCTCCTCCCCAAAACCGAGGAAGACCTTCTATCTCAGCTGGCACACGTTCCCTCAACCTTGTATTTAGATCTTCGAGTGGGTCATCGGTATCAACCTTCTTCCAGCCTTGTTCGGGCGTCCACCACGAGACTTCACCACCTTGAAGTTTCCAAGCGCCCACCGGACGGGTTCCCAGAAACGAGTATCGGGCCCATTGTTCGCCGCCAAGTACTGATTCTAGAAGAAACCCAAACGGGGGTTCGGCTAGTTTAGAATACGCGGTTACAGCTGTATCTACATCGAAGAGGAACTCTTGCCATACCGGCACCAGGCCGTACTTGTCGGCTAGGGCCTTAAAGTCATTGAAGGAGGGTCGAGTCTGCATGAGCGAAACAATGTCCTCCGAGCGTCAAGGAGCGTCAACGGCACTCCTCGCTGTTGACACAGGTGGAACCTTCACAGATCTGGTCCTTCTCAGAGAAGGACAAATCCGAACACTTAAGGTGTCATCGACACCCGAAGACCCCTCACAAGCAGTGTTAGACGGGATCTTACAGATCTTTGGGATTACTGACGTGGCTAGCAGCAAAGACGATCCGTTTACCCTTCTTCACGGCTCAACAGTTGCCACGAACACTTTACTTGAACGACGCGGGGCCAAGGTGTTACTGGTGACCAACAGAGGGTTTGAGGACGTAATTGAAATCGGCAGGCAGAACCGACCTCAGCTGTACGCGTTGGTTGGACATAGGCTTCCCCCGTTGGTGATGCGTGATGATCGCGTGGGGATTAGCGGGAGAATTGGGCCCCAAGGTGAAGAAATTGAACCGCTTGACCTTGAGGAACTCGCAACCCTCGCTCTTCAGATTAAGGAACATAATGCTGAAGCTATCGCCATCTCACTTCTGCACAGTTACGCCAACGATGCACATGAGCAAATCGTTGCAGAAGCCGTAGGTGATATTGGGCTACCGCTGTCGGTTTCCGCTGACTTAGTACCAGAATTCCGAGAGTATGAGCGTACATCCACCACCGTAGTAAACGCCTATGTGGCGCCAATCATGAGCAATTACCTCGGGCGCATCTCGAAAGAAGCAGGTGCAACACGAGTGAGAATCATGGGATCGAATGGGGGTGTGCTACCAGTTGAGCGAGCAAGAAAAGAACCAGTGCACACAGTCCTTTCTGGCCCTGCTGGAGGGGTTATCGGAGCACTAACTTGGGCCGAACGCTCAGGTAGGAAGCAAATTATTTCATTTGATATGGGAGGAACGTCCACTGACGTATCCTTGTGTCCTGGGCACCCACTCAGGACTCGAGAGTTTGAGATCGCAGGGCAACCCACGGCAATACCGGTCCTGGACATCCATACCGTCGGTGCTGGTGGCGGATCTCTGGCCAGGGTCGACGCGGGCGGTGCGCTCAGGGTAGGACCTCAGAGCGCCGGAGCAGAACCCGGACCGATCTGCTATGGCAGAGGCGGATCCAGGGTCACAGTAACTGATGCCCATGTTTGGCTTGGGCGTCTTCCGGCTTCTTCCTTCCTAGGTGGTAGCGAAACTCTTGACCGAGACGCAATTCGTGATCCGCTGGGAGTGCTGGCAGCAGCACTCGGTGCGTCTCTTGAAGAAACCGCCGAAGGGATCTTGGCCGTGGCGGACACAGCAATGGAGCGAGCCCTGCGTGTGATCTCGGTAGAGCGTGGCTACGATCCAGAGGATTTTACCATCGTGGCATTCGGCGGTGCCGGTGGCCTGCACGTCACTGAGGTTACTGAGCGACTAGGGGCTCGAGAGGCCCTGATCCCCCCAGATCCCGGCCTCTTATCAGCCTACGGAATGCTGGCTTCGCCCGTGACCCGAGAAACTGCCCGCACTGTGCTGCAAGCCACCGATGATTCAGGGGCTGATGACTACATTGACGACGCACTGGCAGGGCTCGCTCTTCAGGCATGGACGGAAATGGTAGAGGAGGGGTCAGACCCGGACGAACTATCCACTACACTCTGGATTGACGCTCGATATCGAGGGCAGAGCTTTGAGCTAAGGGTTCACGCCGAAGATTGGGTCGAACGCTTCCACAACTTACACGAGGAACGCTACGGGTATCGCCGAGATGGAACAGCGGTAGAGGCAGTCACTTTGCGCGCAGTAGTGACCGCACCAGCTCCACTACTTGCGGTCCATAGACTCCCGATTGCTGATGGTCCACCACCGACCCTCTCAACTAACGTGGTCTATAGGGACAGAGAGATAGAGGCACTACTGGTATCTCGAAGCGACTTACGTTTAGAACACGTCTTAGAGGGTCCGCTGATCGTTCAGGAATACAGTGGAACGACATGGGCGCCCCCTGGCTGGACCGTAAGGCCGGATCTCTGGGGATGCTTACACCTTACAAGGGGGCTGGGCTAATACGGCACGTTGTCTAAGATATAAGCAGATTATTGGGGGCAATTACCTTTGAGCTTTCATACAGTAATGGCTAATCAAACATGAACCCTGTTCGAGAGACTGCTGCGCTGGGACGAGATGAGTAGAGCAAGCAAGCAAGCACTGCACGAGAGCCCAAAGAGTGGCACTGAGAACCTTCGTCCGCCCTATAAGGAGGCCTGGATCGCAGGAGCACTCGTATTTGCTCTATACTGGCTCACGCTATCTCCGACAACAGCATTCTGGGATACCAGCGAGTATATCGCGACAGGCCACATGCTTGGTATTCCACACCCTCCAGGGAATCCGCTCTTTGTAGTCCTCGCCAGAGCATGGTCCGTGGTTTTCACATTTTTCGGCCTATCGGTAGCAACCAGTATTAATCTATTCAGTGCTTTCATGTCGGCCGCCGCTCACGCTATGTGGTTCCTAGTAACACACCACATCCTGCGCTACTTCTCGAGCGACAAGCTTTTCCGCCTTGTCGGGGCTGCGGCAGCCGTTCTTGTGAGTTCGACTTCCTTTACAGTCTGGAGCCAGTCAAACGTCAATGAGAAGGTTTACACAGTCTCACTCTTCACGATCGCCCTTCTATCGTGGCTAGCGGTCCGATGGCAAGAGAACCTGGGGAAAGGCAAGGACGACAATCTACTCATTCTGATGGTGTTCATTCTCGCCTTAAGTGTGGGAAATCACCTGATGGCGTTCCTCGTCGCCCCCGCCATCGGAATCTTCATACTCGTGGTTCATCCTCAAACTCTCTTGAACTGGCGCTTGTACTTGGTTGGTGCAGCCGTAGCGATAGTCGGACTATCAATTCATCTATTTCTGCCCTTACGTGCTGGACTTCAGCCGGTAATCAACGAGGCAGCACCGGCTTGCCCAGATATCAGCTCTGCGCTCTCAGCTGTGGTTACGTATGGCAAAACTGGCTGTGCAGCGCTAGCCGAAGCACTCAATCGCACTCAATACGAGAAACCACCTCTACTTCCTAGGTCGGCTCCACTGGTCTCACAGGTTGCGAACTACCTTCAGTATTTCGACTGGCAGTGGGCCAGGTCTCTCGATGGTAGCAACGTGCTCTTCTCTAATTGGCGCCTACCATTCACGATGCTATTCACAGGGTTAGGCGTATGGGGTGCAATCGAGCACGCAAGAAGAGACCGGACGAGCTTCATTTTCTTGGCCACGCTCTTCGTGACCTTATCCGCCGGCCTAGTCTACTACCTGAATTTCAGATACGGATATTCACTTCCGGACCCAATCGCTGACAGAGGACTCCATGAAGTTCGTGAACGTGACTACTTCTTTATAGTCAGCTTCTCGGTATGGGGGCTTTGGGCAGGCATGGGCATTGCAACTCTTTGGCGGGAGGCAAGCCGTGAGGTGCGCTCGGGCCTCGCGAAGGCCAGCCCAATCCTTGGGTTGGCACTGATTCCGTTGGTCCTGAATTTCACTTGGGCAAGCCGTGCAGATGACTACTCTGCTAGGGACTGGGCCCATAACCTTATAATGAGCGTCGAACCATACGGTGTGCTTTTTACAAACGGTGACAATGACACCTTCCCGCTCTGGTATCTACAGGAAGTAGAAGGCATCAGGAGAGACGTCACAGTCATTGTGACTTCCTACCTAAACACTGAGTGGTACACGAAACAACTCAAGAGGATAACCGCACCATGTGATCCCGACATGGGTCCATCCGAGGACTGGTCTAGAATTATTTGCCAGCGTCCTTATACTGCCGAAAACACGTCCGCAGCATACGTGACTGATCCCACATCTATGCCCAACAAGGTCTCCCTGGTTGTGGCTACTAGCATCAAGGAGCCCACCAAGTCGATCATCCCACTTACCGATGAACAGATCGATCAGGTTTCACAGAATTATGTGCGCGTCGAAGGAAATCGATCTGTCAGGCTCGGAAATATCAATACTGTCTTGAGGGACGGTGATAGTCTGGTGCCGTGGGAACAGTACGCGCTAGCGCTGATCGGAGAGGTGATCGATGAACGGCCGATCTACTTCTCGTCCAGTGGCAACGCTGCGGTATCACTCGGCTTGACTGACTACCTCGTGCGGCAGGGCCTTGCTTACCGACTGAATAATGGTCCGCTAGAGGAGGTTGAAAGCGCTGAGGGTGTTATCCGCATGTTGCCTTCACCGTACGAATCAGTAATAGGTCAATGGGTAGATATGCCGAGGACACACACTTTGTTAACTGAAGTCTTCGTGCACCGATCGGGAATTCCAGATGAATGGACGCACTGGCCGGATCTCGCGACGATCGGCATCCCTAACTATTACGCCTGGGGATACTTGGCTCTAAGTCAAGCTGCACTACAGACGTCTGATGAAGCATTGATGGAGCAGTACAGTGAGCGTGCTGAAGCTTGGTTGAGGCTAGGCACGGGGTGAAGCACCAAGTCAAGCTTCTTTATTCATAGATCGAAGATTTCTCCTAGTTCTTCCGCCTCGGCAACCGATAGCACCTTTGCCGCCACCGCGATGTCCTGGACTGCATTTCCTACAGATTTGAAGTACGTGATCTCCTCTGCTTCCGTGCGTCCAGTAATCCGACCAAGAACGATGTCGCCAATTTCTCCAGCAATCACGTCCTCTCCGAACAAGCCATCTCTAATAGGACCTACGATATCTCCGGCCTCCTCAAGCGCAGCCTCCTTTTGGTCCACTATGACTCGTGCCCGCTCCACCAGGGTGGCATCGACTTCTCTCATGTCTGTAGTGAACGAGCCGATACCGGTCACGTGTGTGCCAGGCTCTACAAGCGCACCATCAAACACTGGAGTTGAACTGCTGGTTGCAGCAATGATGATATCCGCCCCAGTTACGGCCTCATCTGGGTCCTCCAAACTGACAGCCTCCACTCCGCTCAGTTCACCTACCAGATCTTGTGCAGACGTAGCACTACGGGAGACAACACGAACCTTAGTGATGTCTCTCACACACCGTACAGCCTCAAGTTGGGTCCTTGCCTGCGTACCGGCGCCAAAAAGCGCTACAGTCGTAGAATCTCTCCTGGCTAGAAGGTCTGCGGCGAGGCCACCAACTGCGCCTGTGCGAAGGGCGGTCAGCCACGTCCCATCCATAAGGGCAATCGGACAGCCAGTCAGAGTGTCTAGAACCACCACCACCGCATGGATTACTGGGAGGCCCGACTGTGCATTACCCTCATGCACTGAAACAATCTTCACGCCAGCGGAGTCCTGCTCTTTCAAGTGGGCAGGCATGAATAGACTAACCCCTTGAGATGTCTCCAGCGCTACACGAACAGGGACAGTTGCCTCACCCGCTGCAAGAGCGCTAAATGCATCCCTCATCGTCTCAATGGCCATTGGCATGTTAATAGTGGATCGCACGGTATCAGACGATAAAATTCGAACCCTCATGGCTTACCTAGGGAAACAGGGAATACAAAAGTACAGGGCTTGAACCACCCCATCACTTTTAATTCTAGCCAACCTTCTACTGGATCGCTTGTGACCAAAGTTCAAACTCGATCTCAAGTAGGGCACCGCGTCGTTATTGTGGGTGGTGGAGTTTTTGGCTGCACTGCAGCCCTAACACTCCAGTCACGTGGTTGGTCTGTGAGCATAGTCAATCCTGGCACCCCTCCACACGAAGACGCGTCTTCGACTGATGTCAGCAAGGTTGTCCGCATGGATTATGGTTCGGACATCTTCTATCACGAACTTGGAGAGATCGCAATCGAAGGATGGAAATCTTGGAACCGCGACTGGCAACAGCCCCTGTACCACGAAGACGGGTTCCTCATACTCTCGCGTGGCCAAATGAAATTGGGCGGATACGAGCACGAGAACCGTAAAGTATTAGAACAACGTGGCTACAACACCGAACGCCTGACTGCCAATCGTTATCCAGCCTGGGATTTTTCGGAATATCCTGATGGCTACTATAACCCCCACGGCGGATGGGTGGAGAGCGGCAGAGTCATGGAGCGTTTGGTTCAGCTCTGTAAAGCCAGCGGTGTTCAATTTTATTCGGGCCAAATGGATCAATTACGATCGAAGGGAAGTCGTATTTCAGGTGTCCTAACTAACAATGGAGATATAATCACAGGCGACATTGTCGTGGTCGCAGCTGGAGCATGGACTCCCACATTACTACCCTGGCTTTCAGGTGTTCTCTGGTCTACCGGTCAGCCAGTGCTCCATTTCTTGCCCGAGAATCCCGACCTCTTTCGTGCTGAACACTTCCCTCCGTGGTCGGCTGATATCTCGAATAGCGGGTGGTATGGATTCCCTGCCCTAGCGGATGGACGTGTCAAGGTGGCACACCACGGGCAAGGAATACGTATACACCCGGAAGCACGGGAGACAGTGGATGCAAATCATGAAGTCCGTACCCGTAAATTCTTGAACAGTGCGATTCCAGCGCTCTCGGATGCCCCCATCGCATACCGGAGAACCTGTATGTATTGCGACACTTTCGATGGCAACTTTTTGATCGGGCACGACCCAGATCGGGAGGGTCTTGTCGTAGCAGCTGGAGGTAGTGGGCACGCCTTCAAGTTCGCGCCAGTACTTGGAGAGATCGTGGCTGACACTGTGGAGCAGCAGCATAATCAATGGGGCTCCCGGTTCGCCTGGCGAGAAGCAAGGGCTTTTGGAAATGAAGAGGCTCGCTATACAGGCCAATAACGACTCCCGCTAATCGAGAACTCGCTGACCATACTCTCTTGAACTCATCCTACAGCATGCAAACAATTTCTACTCCCAACGCCCCGGCTCCTGCGGGACACTACTCTCAGGCGATAGTTCATCAAGGCATCGTATATGTTGCCGGTCAATTGCCTTTCGACCCAAGGGATCCTGAGGCACTGCCCGAGAATCCTGGGGACCAAACACGCAACGTACTCGAGAACGTTCGTGCAATACTCGAAGCCGCCAACAGTAGTCTGAGTAAGACTCTTCAGATGACGATCTATGTCACTGATATAGATCACTGGCCAGCTGTAAATGCAGCATATGCTGAGGTCATGGGCGAACACCGGCCAGCGCGTGCTGTAGTGCCTGTAGGTAACCTAAGGCCCGGTTGCATTCTGGAGATTCAAGCGATCGCTGCACAGGAAGTTCCCGAGGATACCGGGATCTAGAATCCATATGCAAGCATTGATCAACCCTGCTGGTTCATCACTACAGATCCAGACTCAGCGAAGCTGAGATGGAAAGCTCAAATAGAGAGTGTGTGATCTATAGACCTACTCATCCTATTGGGCTCACGATCAATCAATGTTTCAGGATAGCCGAAGATTGTAACATGAACCTACCTGGACCTGCTGGAGTTGGACGGAGCGCAGGACCAGCAGTCGAGCCTTCCTCTCGAATTTCCATGATGCAATCAAATAGTTCAGGGCGTGCCCCAACCGTTGCACCTCGACTGACTAGTATAATCCTAGGAACCTCACTTATGAGCTCTTTCATGAGCACCAGGCTACGGATACCGGCCTCGGGGTCTAGTCGATCGAATGGCTCCTCTAGCAAGAGCGAACCCAGGCCCTGCCCGCCCGCAGCTACAAGAGATGCAGCAGCTAGCCGTATCGCTAGCTTGGCAGCAGAAAGATCCTCCTCTGATATCGAACGAAGGGTCTCATAATCCCCTTCGAGACGGACCCCTCCCCCTCGTAAAGTGATCGCCAGAATTCGGCCACCTGTGAGCCTGCAGACGAAACGGGAAGCTCTATCCAGAAGTACATCCCTAGCTCGAGCCTCACGAGCAGCCCGCACGCGTAAGAGGGCCAACATGACCTGACCCCGATGGTCATCTCCTGCGACTTCCTTCTCTCTTAGAGAGCCTCCTGCTCGCAGGCCGCTAACCCTAACTCGTAGGAGTTCGACACGTTCAGCTTGAGCCTCCAGCGCCACATGTAGCTTCAATGTTTTTTCTTCACGCTCTTGGAGGTTCAGCGGTTTGAGCTCCAATTGTTCTCGCCTACTCCGCCACCAACTCCCGTCTTGGATGACTGCTTCCCACTCATTATTTAGCTCGCGCAAGACCTCATTATAATGACCCTCCAATACACGACCGCAGAGTGGACAAGGCGCGTCAGGCCCAGTCGCTTCCATTTGGCGTAAGCGTGATCGAAGCTGCCGAGCTCGATCACGGTAGGCATTGAGGGTTGTCTCAGCATCCTGCCTCTCGCTGAGCCAATCCATCAACGAAGCCTCCAGGGCCACATCAGCCTCAACCACCTCTGCTCTAAGTGACCGGAGATCTTGTTCCGCTGATTGGGCTTCTGTAGCAATAGCCTCAAGATCTGTGGAAGTCGATCCTGGAACATTACTCTCTAGTGCGGGCGTACCAAATCTCAAGCCTGTTCCAGATTTGTCACCTGGTTCTAGCCGCTCTAAAGCAGCATCGACCACGGCTAGCCCGCGGGTAAACGCTATCGCTAGCGAAGCAATTGACAACATCTCCTCTAAAGTCCCTGCATCGGTACAAGCCCAAAAATGCCGCAGAGGCTTATTGTTAGAGCCTCCTCCGATCTGGACCAAGAGTTCCTTGACTGATTTACGTGACCGCCCGTCACCACCGATCACCGCTGTCAAACCAGCTGGTATGGAAGCGCTCACTCGGCCAACTCCAGGGATATCTCCATCAAGTGCATCCAGGCATCCAACCGCATGAACCTCTGAAGCATCAGCGGTATCAAAATCCAGTAACTCCTCAATGACTGCCTGGGTGGCATCGTCTAGAAGACCGTCCCGTTCAAGTTCTTTTTCCAGTGCAACACGAAGGAGTGAAGGTGCATCTTCCAATAACCAATCTGCTAGGAAAGGACGCGGCTCTTTTCCAGCCTCGATGGCAAGGTGTAGTGCGGAGGTCCGCAGACTCGATAGCTCTCCGCCCTGTAAGGCGAGGAGATCCTGAGGGAAAGCACCCTCAAGCCTCAGGCGAGCAATCTTACCCTCGATACCTCCGGGGATCTCCTGAACAACCTCACGGACTCGGCGACGCAGTTGATCGTGATCCCCACCAACAACCTTAATGGGAGCCAGCGCAGCCACTGGGCGCGAAGGAATAGCATGGAATTGATGTTCTCCGCTCTCCAGATTCACCATTAGGAATCCTTTTTCCCCTCCGGCGTCTGCCCAGGGATCAAGTGCCACACGCTCTAGGGATCCTGCCCAGAAAACATTCGAGCATACTTGTTCTGTCCGGTGTTGACCTCCCAGGGCTATATAGCTCCAATCCTCGGGAACAACTGGTACCGCTGCCTGCTCGGACTGTTCAAGAGTTCCATGCAGTACCAAAAGGTTCCAGCGCATTCGAGGGTCAGACTCCGGGAAGGCCGAAGGGTGGCGGACGGTAGCACGGTATGGAACCAGGCAAGCATGAAGCTCACGACGCTCCATGATAATGGAGCGCGTCAAATCGGTAGCTGCCTCGACGTTCGGAAAACTATCCAGTACAGCAAGGGCCCCGGGATCGCCAAGCTGCCTGGGAGTGTCCCTGGGACCAGCAACCATGAATACTGGTGTCTCGGGAAGTGAGGAGCGAAGCAGTTCGAGACCTCGCGCAAGCACCACCACTGCACTTGCAGGAGGATCCGGACGATCAAAGACATCACCCGAAACCACCACGATGTCAGGATTTAGTCGAATTATATCCTGAAGTGCACGCTCAAATGCCACAGAGACATCTCGTTCGCGTATATCCACACCGCGATCAATACGCCCGTATGCCCGGAAGCCCAGGTGCAGATCCGAGAGATGTGCAAGAATCACTCGGAGGCCAGGCCTTTTTTCTGGATCCACGAGGGAACTAGATAGGATAGAGTACGAAACTTGACTATTGGTTCGCCTAGCTCGAAGTCCGTCAAGCAAGAACGGAAGACGTCTCCAGGTGGAAACCGGGACAGCTCCTTCCTAAAGGGCCCTGCATATTTTAGGTCCATGGCATCCTTAGGGATGATACTTCAGGCACCTCCGCACGAGGTTATACCAATCACCCCGAGTGAACAGGGCACCACGCATCAGGTTGCCTCGAAAGGAGGCATTGATAGCTTTGGAGCCTCAAATCATACCTGACCCCATCGACCGCATGCAAAGGGAACACCTAGCGATCGCGGTGATCTTAACCCTGGCAACAGGCTGCGACAACGTTGCCTGGGAAGGGTTAGAACTCCGCCTTAAACCTCCTGCCTCTTCTACCGCAATATCTTCGGGACAGCCAGTTATTACCCCAGATTTGGCCGATGAAGAGCAATCCCTCGGAATCCCCAAGAGACCAATTCTACTTAGTGGGAAACGGACCGGGTCTACAGCTAAGCTAACCGCAGTCGGAGAGGTAAATGGTAATAGTCTCACAGAAATCTCAAACCAGGGCTTAAGATCTGAAACCACAAGTGATTTCAGCTTAGAGCTTATAACTCAAGGCTCAGAATGGATACTGTTCTCTGAGGGAGTTAGGATCGGAAGGATGATAGCTCAAGAAGTGTCAATCGATGACAGCTTCTGTACCCTAAGGCCTACCATTTCGGGTATTGTGGAACTCGTATCAGAAGCGAGTGATGTAGAACAGTTAATTGCCTTGCCAATTGATGTTGCAGGTTCTCGCTCTTTTCAGCCATATACGGCATACCGTCATAACTACAATCAACGTGTAGCCTCGCTCGCCCTGGCATCTGAAGTGATCCCAAGCGTCGGCGCTGAATGGCCTCCCTCAATCCTGGATTCACGAACGGACATTCATGCTTTCCAACTTCCAGGTGAGCCGAGACAAGCGATTGCAGCGACCTTCCTACATCAGGATCGAATGATCACATCACCACCCGAACCTGGAGCCTACTCTCTATTTGTGATGGGAGACGCCACCTCTGGGACTTATGAGATAAGCTATATGTGGTACCGACTTGCTGAGTCTCAAGGAAAAGGGGTGCCGCGTTACCTGGATCATATCGACTGGAATGGTGACGGATCCGAAGAAATCCTGCTGGAAATGTTTGGTTCTGAGGATCGCTGGTTCGCGGGCCTTGCTAGGCAGGACGGCGGATGGGTTCGCTCATTTGAAGACTCTTGCAACTCCGTGACTAAAGAAAAATGATACGGATCAAAACAGTGCAGGAACATATCCGTGAACTTATTTTCTGCATTATCGTTCTGGCGACAGCGTGCCA
Source organism: Gemmatimonadota bacterium (assembly GCA_012960225.1). Taxonomy (GTDB): domain Bacteria; phylum Gemmatimonadota; class Gemmatimonadetes; order Longimicrobiales; family Gaopeijiaceae; genus UBA1142. The sequence goes on from DUBS01000035.1 coordinate 195,732, forward strand.
GCCAACTTCAGTGGAAAAAAATAGAGTCACTCCTAGTAATATTATTCTGGTGGATGCAACCGGACTGGAAGTTACTCTTGAGGAACCAGCGCGCAGAATCATTTCACTCGTACCATCAGCGACCCAGACGTTGAAAGCGCTCGGGGCCATTCATATGGTTGTTGGGCGCACTGATTTCGACCTAGAGAACTGGGTTCTCCATATCCCGTCTGTGGGTGGAGGGCTGGAGCCAAACTTCGAAGATATCATCGCTCTCGAACCAGACTTAGTTGTGCGTTTTGCTGGTGACCAAGATCCTCAAACCAAATCTCGGTTGGCTGAGCTTGAGATCCCTCAAATAGCCGTGCGTCCGGATCGCCTAAGTGACTTATATTCAAGCATAATACTTCTCGGAAAAGCGACAGGTACCGAGCCTGCAGCTGATTCCATAATCTCGAACATCAAGAATGACCTCGCTGAGCTTCAGAGATGGACTTCCGAGAAACCAAAGATCCATACGGTGTACATTCTCGGAGGCTCGCCACCTTGGGTTGCAGGTCCTGGTACCTATATCGATGAGATACTAGTGCTAGCTGGTGGCAGAAATGTCTTCTCTGACTTGGGATTCTTGTATGGCTCAGTAAGCCCCGAGCAACTTCGCGTCCGAAAGATCGATGTAGTTCTAATTTCGGACAGGTCCCAGTTCGATCCCAGGTTAACTCCTGGGGCTCGTATAGAGGAGATCGGAAATACCCTGGAGTTCCCCGGGCCGAACATAGCAGAGGCCGCAAGACATGTAGCCAGAATCTTGCATGATGATCTACTGCGATGAGCAAAACAAAACTCGGGTCTCTGTTGGTTCTAGCGCTCATTGGGATCGGGCTATTAGGTGTGCTTTTTGGTTCCGTTCCACTTCTAATTTCTGAAGTCTGGGCTGCTCTCACTGGAAATGGACAAGAAGCGCATCGGGACATTGTGGTCAACCTTCGACTACCCCGTATCCTCTTAGCGGGATTTGTCGGAGGAGGACTGGGTGTAGCAGGCGCAACTTTTCAGGCTCTGTTACGTAATCCTCTGGCGGAACCATATATACTCGGCGTCTCCGGAGGCGCATCATTCGGTGCAGTACTGGTGCTCAGCATGGGCCTTGCTGCAACCAGTTCATGGACGCTTCCCCTCGCAGCATTTGCAGGTGCACTCCTAGCGATCTTTCTCGTATTTCGCGTAGCTATCTCATCTGGTGGAGCGATGGATGTCCGGGTCCTTCTGCTTTCAGGTGTAGTCATAGCTGCTTTTTTCTCGGCTTGTATCGCTTTCATTCTCTCGATTTCTCCTGCTCGTACAGTACAGAGTGCTATTCTATGGACTATGGGTAGCCTAGCAGGAGCTGACTGGGATAGGGTCGTCATCGCAGGGGCTTATACAATGCCCGCGACACTTATGCTCATATCTCTAGCTCGGTCACTGAACTTGATGGCGATTGGAGAGGAAACAGCGTACTACCTGGGTGCTAATGTGGAGGGCGTGAAAAGAATTTCTCTGGTCGTCGCAGCATTGATCACAGCAGCGAGTGTCTCCGTGGCCGGAGTAATAGGATTTGTTGGACTGGTTGTGCCTCACACTTTGAGAATCTTGGTGGGATCGGACCACCGTGGGCTCCTACCGCTTTCCTTCCTCGGAGGTGCCACTTTTCTAATAGGAGCGGATGTTATTGCTCGGTTGGTTCTTTCACCTATTGAAATCCCGATCGGTGTGATCACAGCGTTTATTGGGGTCCCGTTTTTCCTCGTCCTCTTGAGGCAGAGTGTAGCAAGCAAATGAAGTTTGAAACCACGGATCTTGTGATCAAGTACCCGGGACAAGGCCGTCCTGCTCTTAATGGCGTAAACATGTCTGCTCCTTCCGGAAGCTTTTACGCAGTCCTAGGACCTAATGGCTCTGGGAAATCCACTCTTATGAAGGGGCTTCTAGGAATTGCAAAAGCGGATCGAGGAAGAGCCTTGATCGCCGGGCGCAATATCAGCAAGTGGGATCGCAAAGCGCTCGCTCGCGTTATCGGTGTAGTATCACAATCAGAGACCATTTCATTCCCGATAACTGTGCGAGAGATGGTCGGCATGGGTCGATATCCCCACCTTGGACCTCTTGAGGGAGAAGGCAGCAAGGACCGAGCCGCTGTCCATGAGGCACTGGGGGTTTGCGACGTGACGCATCTCGTTAATCGAGATCTATCAACCCTTTCGGGTGGAGAGCTACAGCGCGTCAGGATCGCTCGTGCTCTAGCTCAAGAACCTATGGCTCTTATACTCGACGAGCCGACAAACAGTCTCGATATCAAGCATGAAATGGAGATTCTAGAGCTGCTGAAACAATCTGTAGGCTCTGGACTTACTGTGATACTTATAACACATGGGCTGGATTTGGCAGCCCGCTTTTCGGATAGGATGCTGCTCTTGTCCGAGGGGCAGGTCGCAGTAGAAGGGACACCGGATGAAGTTGTGAATGAGGAAGCACTGGCTGAAGTATACGGTTGGCCAGTTAAGGTTGAATGGGAACCGACCACCGGCTCTCCAAGGGTGATACCTCTCCTCTCTTGATCAAGTATCTCGACAGCGAAAGGAAGAGTGTACGTATCCTCGTCAGTCACCCATAGGAGCTAAGGTTTACCGCCTCTGAGTGCGCCTTGAGATAGCTGTTGAATCGGGTTGCGGAGATTACTCCTTCTTCGACAGCTGCTTGTACTCCACAGTCAGGCTCAGAAACATGTGAACACCCCCTAAACCTGCATAACGGAAGATGCTCTCTGAATTCAGGGAAGCAATGACCAAGCTCGGACGGCGGTATTCCCGCAAATGCTATATCGCCAAACCCAGGAGTATCAGCTACAAACCCCCCACAACTAAGGGATATGATACGCGCGTTGACGGTCGTGTGCCGACCGGTCCCACTCTTGCGTGACAGCTCCCCGGTACGCAACTCCAGTTTAGGATCGATAGCATTTAGCAGGGACGATTTTCCCACACCCGAGGGACCGATCAACGTTGAAATTCCTGAACACAGTTCTTCCTCTAGCCGGCCCACTCCCACTCCAGCTATAGCACTCACAGGCAAAACGAGATACCCGATACTTTGGTACAGATTCTTGAGCGGCTCCGCAATCTCTCCGGCACCCGGCAAGTCCATCTTGTTAATCACCAAAGCTGGCTTAATCTGGCTCGACTCACCTAGTAGCAGCAGGCGATCTACCAGTTCTGGGTTAGCCTGGGGATCCTTGGCCGCAACTACCATGAATGCTCGGTCGAGGTTCGCAGCTAAGACCCTATGCGCCCGCTTGCCTCGGCTCCGCTTAACAAGTTCAGTCGTACGCTGCTCGACACTCTCTATGGCCCAGCCGTCATCCAACTGTTCCAGAGAAACCCTGTCACCTATGACAATCCTATCTTTCTTCGCTCCGCCTAACTTCAGTCTACCACGCAGTGATGCTTCCACCACGAGACCATCCTTGAGTCGGACTCGGTAAGAACCCCCACCGGTTTGATCTACCACCCCGATCATTGATGAAATTCTAGAACGTAAGAAGTTGGAGAGGAGAATCTTTCTAGGGGAACAACAGAAAGCATATCCGACCGGGGTATCACCGGCCTATAGATCAAGCCGCGAAAGACTCCAGTGCGTCGCCCTTGCCACCTTCACGCAAACGACGCAGCGCTCGGTCTCTAAGTTGGCGAATCCGTTCCCGTGTAACGCCTAGCATATTGCCAATTTCCTCTAGCGTATGCTCTCGCTCACCCTCTAGGCCGAAATAGAGCCGCAGAACTTTTGCATCACGTGTCTCGAGAAGAGAAAGCGCATTCTCAATTGTTTCCGTTAAAAGACGCTTCTCAACTTCGATCTCTGGCTCTGCAGCTTCTTCAGTTATGAAGCGCTCGACGAGTTGTGAATCTTCTGAGTCACCAATCGGGGCATCGAGTCGGATTTCTGCAGAATTCAGAGTCTGCAAGGATTCCACCAATTCCGGCGTAAGATACGTAGCTTCAGCAAGTTCTTCTGTCGAAGGTTCGCGACCCTTCTCTTGCTTTAGCCGTTCCTTTTCCCTGAAAATCCGTGCAAGATCGCTTGCTCGGTTCAAGGGGACACGCACAGCACGCCCATGGTTCGCGAGTGATGCCAAGATTGCCTGGCGAATCCACCAAACCGCATAGCTGATGAATTTCACCCCCTGCTCAGGATCGAACTTACGTGCAGCGGTAACTAATCCGACATTTCCTTCCTGAATCAGGTCCGTGAGTGACACGCCGCGATTCTGGTACTTCTTGGCAACGCTAATCACGAAGCGAAGGTTCGCACGCGCCAATTCCTGAATCGCATCCTGGTCGCCTTTCTGAGCGAGTGCACCCAACTCCTTTTCCTTCTCAGGAGTGATTAGCTCATGACGACTGACATCTCGAAGGTATTGGTCAAGGGCACTCTGCTCCTCTACACTGGCATCGAATCCAGAAAGGAGATTGCCCTTCCCGCGTCGCTTACTCCGTTTCCTCGGAGTCGCAGTGGCCATCGTCTTATTATCTCTTGATGAGTTCCGGTCAGGTGACTAAGCCGTCTCGGTTATCGTTGGGGCCCGGAAAGGCGTGAAATGCAAAGCAGTTTATGATGCTTCAATGCCCAGGTGATGTCAAGGATGTTCCTGTTTCAAGAAGGTCGCCATCGGGAACGCCATACCAGCTTAGACTGTTCCAGCCGGTCGAGTAATTCTTGCGATAATATCATCTGCCTTAATGGAGCGTTGTTCGAAAGTAAAAACTCGAAGGACTCGTGCTGTCGTATACAGATTATCTGCCAATCGCGGCAAATCTAGGAGTCCTGGCAATCCTCCTGCACCTAGGCGTTGGATTTGTCCATCACGTCGTTCAACAAGCACATTTAGTTGGAACATGGCCTTCTTAGCTGGAAAATCGATAACTACCTCTCCAGGTTCCAAGTCAAGATCGAGAGCTAGATCGTCTTCAATGTCACGCTTACGTGATGAGCCACTAACTACCCAATCTTCTACTTGTTTGTCTGTAAGGTCGGCTGCAGTCAATTCTAATGCTCTTTTGGGGAGCCGGCGTTGGCGAAGTGCGGGCAACCACCGAGTACCAATACGTTCTGCGGCCTCACCGTCAGCTTCACGTGCTCGACGACCAATCTCATGCAAGAGTTCTTCGTCAGTTGGGCCAACAAGTTCGTGAGAAACAAGGAGCCCGCTATCTACAGCTTCCTCAACAATGCGCTTGTAAAGAACGGTCGCGGCTCGTACAGCATGATGCCAGTAGACATTTCGAAACATCTGGTACTTCGCGAACAGAAGGGATTCTAGAGCGGCCACTGCTTTCTCATGAACTCCCACCTCATACTGACCAGAATCCGGGTCACGTAATAAGACAAGCCCCTGTAGCAACCGCGAAACGTCGACTTCACCGTAAGGCACACCAGAAAAATGAGCATCCCTGCGGAGATATTCCATCTTATCCAGATCAAGAGCTCCACTTACCAGGCCCCGCAAAGGAATTTCACTCTGATCAGAGATCAATTCCAATAGCAACTCTGGAGCAGTGGATCCAAGGGGGACGAGAGCCTCACGTAGCGAGGAGGATGCTAAGAACCGTTCACTAACTTCCTCGTGATGAGTCGGGACATACTCCGCTTCTAGCTCCTCTAGTGCATGTGAAAACGGATAATGGCCAATGTCGTGGAGTAGCGCCGCATAAGGAATGAGATGCTCACCCTGCAATGCTTCCGGTGGTATTCTTCGATTCTGGCGAATCCGACCTAGTGCGACAGTCGCGAGGTGGTAAACACCTAGGGCGTGGTCAAATCGCGTATGTGTCGCGCCAGGATATACCAGATGAGTGAAGCCTAATTGCCGTATGTACCGTAAGCGCTGGAACTCCGCAGTATCAACGATCTGGACCGCTATAGGGTCAAGTCTGATCGTATTCCACAGAGGATCCCTAATTACTTTTCCGGAAAGCTTATCACTCATTCGGCAAAGATGTTCGGCAAGCAGAGGCCTATCTTCAAGCCTCGTGCACTGTCCTGCCACCAACCACAGTCCGGATAACCTGAATTTCCTTGATCAGATCCGGATCTACATCATGAGGGTCTTCGGCAAGAATCACGAAGTCAGCCAACTTGCCAGCAGTGATCGTACCTTTCTCGTTCTCCTCAAACGATGCGTACGCCCCATTCACCGTGCAGACTCTCAAGGCTTCGTTGACAGTGATCCTCTGGCTGGGGCCCCAGACTCGGCCAGCATAATCCTTGCGGGTAACCATACTCTGTATCGCCATCAGTGGCTCATAGGGTCCCGGGGAATGGTCGGAAGCCGGAGCAACCGGAATTCCAGACTCGATAAAAGACTTGTGAGCAAACATCCACTCCATTTTCTCTTCGCCGTATTCAATCCATTTTTCGCCATGATAGTGAGCATAAGTGTAGAATGGTGCGGGGATATAGCCACCGTTGGCTATGCGCTGGAGAAGTGTCGGATTCACTAAGGAGCAGTGCTCAAGTCGGTGGCGCGTATCCGGACGAGGATACTCTCGTTGCATACGTTCATAGGCATTGAGCACCATGTCGATTGTGACATCACCGTTGGCATGGATAGCGATCTGCCATCCGGACCGGTGAGCTTCTTCGACAACCTCGTGAACCTCTTCTTGCGTCATCGTCAGGATACCAAAATCGTCTGGGCGACCCGCATATGGAGTACTCATCGCCATAGTGCGCTCCGAGGCCGAACCGTCAGCGGCAAATTTCACCGGGCCAATACGAATCCACTCGTCGCCGATTCCAGTGCGAATCCCAGCCGATTGAAGCGCCGGAAAGGTCCCACCCCTAGCCATCAAATTCATGCGTAAGGAGAGGGTGCCCTCGTCTCTGGCGTCCTGGTAGGCGACGAACCCAGTGGATCCTGTACCCGCCTGATGAACTGACGTGAGTCCCGCAGAATTCATCTCTTTACAGATCACAGAGACTCCAGTTGCACGTTCTTCACGCGTCGATCCTGACGGCACATCGAAGGCGCCACGGGCTCTCTCCGCGACTTTCCCTGTGAGTTCACCATCTTCACGATAAAAGTGACCTCCAAATGGATCTGGAGTGTTGACGGTGATACCCGCTACCTCAAACGCCTTCGAGTTATATACACCTGTGTGGCCGCCGCGGTGTCCAACTACGATAGGGTGCTCTCTGCTTACGGCATCAAGGTCAATACGGTTTAGGGGACGCCCCTCTTCTTGCTTTGTATCATCGTACATGTAACCGACAATCCACTCACCAGATGGAGTGCCGGCCACCCGCTCACTCAGAGCATCCTGAATACGAGCAACGCTTCCGAGGTTCGTGTTCACATTCTTGAGTGCGTTTAGGCCCGCGCTGGAAGGATGGGAATGTGCGTCAATAAATCCTGGCAAAACCGTCATGCCAGAAGCATCAATCACCTCAGTATTTACAGAGGTCAGGTTTTGGATGTCTTCGTTTGAACCAACTGCCATGAAGCGTCCACCCTTCACAGCAAAAGCTTCTGTGACTACCTGATCACCCTCCTGCGTACGTACTCTGCCCCCGACAACAACAAGGTCAGCTGTCACATTGCCCGCATCCGCTATCGGCACACACCCACTGGCCAGACCCGCGGCTGCCGCAGTGCTAAGTCCCAGGAAGTCCTTTCTACTGACATCAGCCATCTTGTGCCTCCCGCAAGTGATTCTTATCCACTTTTCTTGATCCAATCACATCGTATCGCACTGTCTGTGCTCAAGCCACAATAGGAGTAACTGCGATGTTTCATCCGGACGTGAAGCATTCCATTTAGGGCTCAAAAGACTGGTCCCACAGCCCTTCGAACTGAATCAACTTCGTCAGCTATATCCCTGTCACAGTCGGTTGCCAAGCTCACCGAAATCGTGCATACAAATCCCGCTATAAAGCCTGGAATCATCTCATAGAGGTCATAGAATCTTTCCTTAAACCAGATCGTCCATACGACGGTCACCACGAACCCGCCAATCATCCCTGCTATCGCTCCAAGTTTCGTCGTTCTCTTCCAGAAAAGTGAGCAAAGAACTACCGGTGTGAAGGCACATGCGATGCCCGACCAAGCGAATAGGACGAAGTAGAAGATGGATGCCGGTTCAGTCAGTGCCACCACTAGCCCCACCAGTCCGATCACGACCGTTACCCCTCGCGCTAAATTTGATAATGTCCGCTGTGAAGCTTGAATCCCCATCGCTTTCTGAACGATATCCCGAACTATTACAGACGATGCGAGGAGGAGGAGTGAGTCGACTGTCGACATGATCGCAGCAAGTACAACTACAAGAAAAATTCCTGTGAAGACATCCGGAAAGAGGGCTGCACTCATCTCTGGTAGAATTGTCTCTGGATCAGCTAAGCCAGGAAATAGCGTCCGGCCTGACATTCCTCCAAGGACCGCTCCAACATCAAAGCCAATGACGCAGAGCACTGCCCAGAAGCCTCCATCAATAATCTGCTTCTGATCACGTGCTGCCATGAATCTCGTCAGGAGCTGTGGAGAGCCAAGGAAGGCGAAACCAATCGCGACAAATCCGAATGCGCTGGCTATACCGGCTGCCCCGAGACCAAACTGGCCCATCGGTCGAAGTAATGCGGGATCTGCAGCTGCCAACCCTGTAATCATCTCACTCCAACCACCAGCAGCTGCAATGCCAACAATAGGAAGGGCAATCAGGCATCCAAGCATTAGGACACCCTGTAAGCAGTCGGAATAGGCTACCGCCTTGAATCCACCAACCGTCGTGTAGAACAAGACGATGACCAGGCCAATCCAAACACCTTCTGTGTAGCCAGTACCAAGGAAGGAATCAAAAGCCTTACCAGATCCGGTTAGTTGCGCGGCGGTATACGCCATTACCATGCTCAGGATAATGATTGCCGAAATCCAACGAAAAACATGCTTCGTGTCCCGAAACCGGTCAGTGAGGTAATCGGGAACGGTGATTGAGTCGAAGCGATCCGTGTATTCCTTGAATGGGCGAGCAACCCAGACCCAGGCCGATGCGACACCCAACACTTCCCCGAGAATAACCCAAAAAGCGTGGACTCCAATCGCATAACCCATACCTGTTAGGCCCAGTAGGAGCCAAGCGCTTTCCCCGGTGGCATTGGAACTAAAGGCGATCACCCAAGCGGGCAGGCGCTTACCAGCAAGGTAGTACCCTTTGAGGTCCCGAGATCCCTTACTACCCCAGAAGGCGATCCCAAGTAGGACAAAAGCGTAACCAACAAGGACAGAGATAACCGTGATGGAGGTCATCCAGTACCGATCTCATCTTGGCTCGGTTCTCGGTGCTTCGATGTGATGCGGCGCTTCTGGGCTCTATAGAATGCAAGTTCGAGTCCGAGGCCCAAGCCCACAGCACAAAAAAGAAGGACCCATGCATCAATAGGTAAGCCCGATATCATGATCCCACCTTATCGCAAGCCCTCCCCAATTTCTCGATACCTTCGGCAATTTCGTCAGCAGCGATCAGTAGTGATGGGCCGATCCTAATGACCGTACCGTTAAGCCCACCCTGGCCGACTAGCAGACCTTCGTCTCTAGTTGCGGTCAGCAGCGCTGCCGTGCGTTCCGTATCCGGCTCTTTCGTCTCCGGATCCTTCACGATCTCCATGGCTTGCATCAAGCCCATACCTCGAACATCACCAATCCATGGATGCCGACGTTGAATGTCAATCATCCCCGCACGTAACTCTTCACCTCGGGCGAAGGCATTTGCTGGAGCTGATTCCTCTTGAAGCACGTCCTGTGTGGCACAGAGAGCTGCCATGGATATGGGTGTTCCTCCGAACGTTGAAAGCGTCTTGCCCTTCCAGGCGTGTGCGATTTCATCAGTCGTTATTGTAGCACCTACAGGGGCTCCATTTGCAATGCCCTTTGCCATAACCATGATATCCGGCTCGACACCCCAGTGCTCTATACCGAACCAGTGCCTTCCAGTCCTACCGAAGCCCGCCTGGACTTCGTCGATGATCAGGAGGCCACCATAATGATGAATCACCTCGGCGACTCTCTGAAAATAGCCGGCAGGTGGAACAACGTAGCCTGCCACACCCATAATGCTTTCCGCAATGAACGCTGCCGGACGACCATTTGTTGTTGTGACGATGACCTCTTCAAGGTCTTCCACAAACTTGTTCACACACGAGTCGTCACAAGGCTGTTTGAACGGACAGCGATAGGTATTCGGAGACTTGGCATGCTTGATACCTGCCACGGGAGTTGCTAGCGGTCTCCACCCTGAGTGAGCGGTTACGCTCGTAGCCATATAAGAACGACCATGGTATGCAACACGTAGCCCTATGATTTCACTTCGACCAGTTGCCAGGGACGCCATCATTAAGGCTGTTTCAATCGCCTCAGTCCCTGAATTAGTGAAGAATGTTCGCTTGAGATCTCCTGGAGCGATCCTCGCTATCTTTTTCGCCGCCTCCACTTGAGGTCCGTTCGCGTAGAGTGTCGAAACATGGCCGAGGCGTCCCATCTGATCAGTCATTGCTTCCGCAACTCGTGGATGGCAATGACCTACTGAGGTGGTCAAGATTCCACTGAAAAGGTCAAGGTACTCATTCCCATTGGCGTCCCAAACACGAATACCCTGTCCTTCTGTCAGGCAGAGCGGTTCGGAGTAGAGGTGCAGCATGGACGGAAGGAGGTACTCCCGCTGTCCATCAATAATGTCCTGGCCCAAAACAGCTGAGGTCGCGGTTGGATTCATAGTACGTTTACTGAGGTCTTGATCAGCGGTCGCAATCTACCAACGCGATATCACGACTCGCTGATCAGTGAAGAAGGAAATAGCATCCTTACCCTGCGCCTTTAGGTCCCCAAAGAAGGAATTCTTTGAGCCACCGAACGGGAAGAAAGCCATGGGTGCAGCCACTCCAATATTAACGCCAATCATGCTAATACCGGCTTGGTAGCGGAACTCTCTGGCAGCCTTACCACTCGTTGTAAAAATCGAGCATGCGTTCCCATACAAACTGCCATGCATCATGCCAACAGCCTCATCGATATCCCTCGCCCTATTGATACCGGCAACCGGTCCAAAAATCTCCTCTGTTGCTATTGAGAGATCCGGGGAGACATCCTCAAAAACTGTAGGTCCAACCCAGTAGCCATTTTCTAGCCCTTCCACAGTGGCGTCTCGCCCGTCGAGCGAAAGTTTTGCTCCGTCAGCTACCCCCTGATCAATGAAAGAAACAACCCGATCACGGTGTGCTGCAGAAATCACTGGGCCCATATCTGTAGCCTCCTCAAGGCCATCACCGAGCCGGATTGAGGACGCAGTATCCAGCATCCTGTCTCGAATTTCAGCATGAGCATCACCGACACCCACAATCACGCTGCCTGCTAGGCAACGCTGACCCGTAGAACCAAAAATTGAACCCGCACAAGCATCTAGTGCGACTTCCATATCAGCGTCTGGCAGCACGATCATGTAATTCTTGGCACCACCAAGCGACTGGACCCGCTTCCCAGCAGCAGAAGCTCGTCTATATACAATCTCTGCCACTCTGCTCGAGCCAACAAAGGATACTCCCGCGATATCAGGATGGTCACAAATTGCTTCCACACTCTCTCGGCCACCGTGTACGACATTCAACACACCTGGAGGAAGTCCAGCTTCTTCCACTAAATCAATGATCTTTTGGTGTGTTAGTGGATCTTGCTCACTGGGCTTGAGGACTACGGTATTCCCAGTTGCCACAGCATATGGCCAAAACCAGAGGGGGATCATGACTGGAAAATTGTAAGGGGTAATGACGCCGAAGACACCGATCGGTTGGCGCCATGATGCGCTGTCGATGCCCTCAGAAATTTGCTCAACGGTATCCCCCATCATGAGAGATGGTATTCCGCAAGCGTGCTCAACATTTTCGATGCCTCTCTGGATCTCACCGCGTGTTTCCGCGATGACCTTCCCGTGCTCTCTTGTGAGCAACTGAGCTAGATCTTCCTTATGCTCATCCAGCAATGATTTGAGGCGGAAGAGGACCCTAGCCCTTTCAGGTGACGGAGTGGAGCGCCATCCTGGATAAGCAGCTCTTGCCGCCTGAACTGCTTTGTCGACATCCGTGCCAGTGGACAGTGGCACACGCCCAATTTCTCCACCTGAAGCAGGGTTAGTTACTGTAAGAGTCTCTGAGTGAGATACCATACACCACTCACCTCCAACATAATTTTGGACCATCGTGCTCATATCAGAATCACATCCTTGAGCTATCATGTGAGCTTCGGGTCGCCGGAGTGCACGTCGGCCATTGGGCCATCCTTCCGCCACGACCACCCATCACCGTCCGCCTCTCCCGACTTACCCTCTCTTCGTCTTCAGACGCCAGATACACAAGTGAGGCTGCCAGAACTGCATTGTTCTTAAGATCATCGAATATCAGCTTATCGAAGGTATCTCGGTGTGTATGCCAAGTATGGGAACTGTAGTCCCAGGAAAGTGCCCCTAGGTTGAACGCAGGAGCGCCGTAGCAGACAAATGAAGCGTAGTCTGATCCGCCTCCTCCTGGATTTCCAGGTATGTTGAGATTTACGCTACCTGCGACTTCGGCAGGAACGTATGACAACCATTTTGCCAGAGACGCTCCAGCTTCGATAAAACCCTGAGCAGAAAGATTTATGATTCGCCCGGTGCCATTGTCTTGATTGAATAGAGCTTGCAGCCCTTCGACAATTTCAGGATGATCCTCAGTGAAGGCCCTAGAACCATTGAGCCCTTGCTCTTCACCACTCCATAAGCCAATCAAGATCGTTCTCTTCGGGCTCGGATAGACCTCCTTGAGAATCCGCATTGTCTCCAGCATAAGGAGCGAACCGCTTCCATTATCTGTCGCGCCAGATCCCCCTTCCCACGAGTCATAGTGGGCTGAAAGCATGACATACTCATTCGGGAGCTCAGTCCCCGGAATCTCACCAATCACATTATATACTGGCACCTCCCCTAGATTCTCTGCCTGAGCGGTTAAACGAAGCACCGGGTCTTGTCCATTCTTGGTGAGGCGATACACCAAACCATAGTCCTCGCAGGACAACTCAAATGTTGGAGTCTCTCTGTTGTACGCATTAAAAACCCTGGTCGTACCATATGAACCCGGCCACTGGGAGGTGATGATACCGGCCGCTCCGGCCGCTTCGAGTTGGGCATGCAAGTCTCGGCGACGCCCATCCACAGATCCGGTGGCCTGAAGATTCATGTTCCATGCTTGCTGGCCGTTGGCTCTAGCTTCAGCCATGCGCTCCGCGGATCCAGGCATAGCGAACTCTGACCACTGTTCATTCGCACGACAGGTCGATTCTGGAAACGAGAGCATGACCCACTTGTCGTTTACTGTGGCCAGAAATGACTGCCAATCATCTGGAGAGCGAATGTCGGGCACATACGTAACCCCAGCATTGATCGGACGTCCGCCCGTACCAGGGCTCCAAGCCAGAATTCGGCCCTCAAGTGAGCGGACACGGGGAGAGAGTAGGTCCGCGTGGCTCGGGCCTCGATTCCAACCCTCCCATGTCCCGTAACGCTCTGTGCGTGCTTCGATACCCCAGCTCCTGAGCACCTGAACAGCCCAGTCCTGGGCCATCTCCATCCCCGGTGACGCAGTCAAACGAGGTCCTATTGAGTCAAGCAGTGACTGCGCTAAGCTCTCGAAGTGCGAGTTGTCGATCGCCTGATCCCAAATGCCCTGGAGTACTGGGTCTTCTGTAGCTAAGCGTTGTGCCTCCAGATGTCTTGGTGCCGAAACCGCACACATGATCATCACAACGAGTCCGGCATATACCGTACGTGTCTTCATCACCGTCTCCATCAAATCTCTCCTTGGTATCTCGTTACTCACCGCAAATCCCTGAAACCCCTAAACACTCGCTGCATGATCTCGGTTAGGCGATCGTGCGGTAGTGCTGGGACCGTGTATCCATTAATGCCTGTTAGCGTTTCCGCAGCGAGCATTGCATTCAGGATCGCCTCCTCAGTCGCATGGACAGAAGCGGAAATAAGAGGATTCAACCGGTCATTCGGCAGCATCTCCAACCCAACTACCGTTGCGCGCTCCGCGGCGGCTGATCGGTTTGCAGTGGTGAAGCCAATGAAGATATCTCCCGACCCGTTGTACCCCATTCCACCAATACGGGCGAGACCCATGGTCGTGCGCGTAACTAGTCGCTTGATCTGCGTCGGCAAAAGTGGTGCGTCGGTTGCGAGAACAATAATGATTGATCCAGTACCTTCCGGGATGGCTTCCATTTTTCCCGCTGCGTCTTCTCCGTCATCACACCAACGCACACCTGAACGCCGTAGTTCAGCCGGAATCGATCGATCCACGTAGCATGCAGAAGGTTCAAGCAACATCTCGCCAACGGGCACACCTGAGATTCGAAGATCACTTCGGGACCCCTGATTACATTGGACTAGTATACCAATGGTATAGTCACCTACGCGGCGGGATGAGGATCCTATACCCCCCTTGAAACCGTGGCAGCGCATGCCTGTTCCTCCTCCAACCGCACCCTGCTCAACCGGGCCACTACTAGCTCCATCGAGCGCCATGAAGGTGTGCTCGGCTGTAACATGGAAGCCATTAATATCATTCAAGCTCCCATCATAAGTCTCAGCCACCACAGGAAGTGCCCATAGAAACGACGGATCACGATCACGCTGCCAAGCGATCACGGCATCACGCACCACCCCCACGCTGTGCGTGTTCGTAATCAAGATCGGACCTTCAAGTAGTCCAGAGTGCTCGATCCAGGTCGTACCAGTCATTTCACCGTTGCCGTTCAGACTAAACCAAGCTGCAAAGGTCGAGTCACCAGACTCCCTACCACGCGGTAGGATTGCAGTGACTCCTGTCCGAATTGGTCCCTGTCCGACAATAAGCCGACCCTGACCCTCTATAATTGTTGTGTGTCCGACCTCGACCCCGGCCACATCAGTGATGGCATTATTTGGTCCAGGTTCACCCTGGAGTCGAATGCCAAGTGCTCTAGCATTGGGGACTTTTTGTGCGCTCACCTCTAGGACACCCACCAACGAGCCGTAGCCATCCATCCAGTCTGGCATTCCCAGAGTGCCCAAAGTCAAGCCCGAGATGAGTAGCACAAGCATAGGACGCATCGATCGGGGCCCGGAAACGTGCATGGAACCCTAGAGCCCTGCCAAATTTTTCACGTAGTCGAACTCTGATTTCTTCACTGACTGTACCGAAAGACGCCCGTATCGGACGAGCTCCATATCGGCCAACTTCGGGTCTGACTTGATCTCGGATAACCCGAGTGGCTCGTCCACGTTCTTGATCTTAGAGACAAATTCAACATCAACCATCCACCAGCGAGGATTATCCGGCGAGGACTTGGAATCGAAGTAGTTACTGTCCTCATCAAAGGCATAATAATCTGGATACGCTTCCGTACACACACGGGCGATACCGACTACCCCAGGGGGTTTAGCATTAGAATGATAGTAGAGAACTTCATCACCGGTTTTCATACTTCTCATATTGTTTCGAGCCTTATAGTTCCGCACACCTTCCCAGCAGGTAGAGCCATCTTTCTCGAGATCTTCGATCGAATAGACGTAGGGTTCAGATTTCATCAACCAGTACTGCTTCGCCATGAACCGTTAGCTCCTGGAGTTGTTGGACCGGAGGAAGGTCAGTAGGGGAGCACATTATGGGGCCAAGAACCGGCAAAGGCGACCCGACTCAATCTCATGCCCTAGCGGAGCCAATCTCGACCTTGATATCCCTCCATTTTTCTCGCTTGAATACGATCACACTAAGGATCGCTCTAGTGAGATGGCCAAGCACTATTGCCAGCCATATATCAGCAGGGTCAAGAGTTGAAAATGTTTGAATACCTAAACAGAGCCCGACCGGAATAACCAGCTGCGAAATAATCGATATGTAGAGTGGACTCTTGGTGTCACCGGTACCCTGTAATCCTCCTGTAAAAGCTAACGCGACAGTTATGAAGAGCCCCGATAACGCTAGGTAGCGCAACAACTCCACACCCAAGTCCAGGACAATAGGATCATCCATTCCGAATACTCCCAATAGCCGGGTCGGAAGCAACAAGAATGTGGATCCAATAGCGGTTGCGAGCAGTAGTCCGAAACCAGCGGCCATATGCACCGCGCGACTCGTACGGTCAGGGTTACCAGCCCCGAGATTCTGACCGGCTACTGCTGCGGTAGCGCCCATAATTCCTACTGACGTCCATGTGATGAATGAGAAAAGCTGTGTGTAGCTCACTACGTACGCAGCCTGTGCCTGAGCACCCATTGTGAGTGAGCCGACGAAACTCAACAGAATGACGCCACCCACATTCATTGCTATGCCTTGGATGCCCGTCGGGAGTCCAAACTTGAAGAGTTGCCTGATAATCACGTAGTCAGGACGCCAACTCATTCCCCGTTGGAATTGCACTACCCATCCGCCACCAAATAACTTGAATAACGCGTATACACTTATAGAGGCGCCTGCGATGACGGTCCCCATTGCAGCCCCAGTAGTTCCGAAGGCAGGAATTGGACCCATTCCGCGAATCAAGATGACACTGAGTGCGATATTGAGGATCGTTAGTGCAATTCCGAGTCTTAAGGGTGTTCTCGCATCGCCTGCTGATCTAAGGGCCCCGCCTAGCATGAAGAACATCAGCATGCCGAATGAGAAAACGAACATGATACGGAGATAGGGTAGCGCTTCAGCCTGCACCTCAGCCGTTGCGTTTACCAGATCAAGTAGGAACGGTGATGCCGCATAGCCTATTGGCGCCATGACTAGCAAGACGATCATGACTGATGTCAGAAACGCCTGGTAAACCGTTCGATTCACCTTTTCAGGCTCATTCGCACCCGCGAACCGAGCCACAAGAATGCCCATCCCGGTGAATAGTGAGCTGATGAAGACAATGACAACTAAGAAGATTTGCCAGGACACCCCGATCGCTGCGTTGCCAACGTAGCCGACATAGTTCCCGACCATCGTGTGGTCTATAATGCCCTGCACCCCACCGATGATGTTCTGTAGCATCGTTGGCCAAGCGAGCTTCCATACGGCCCCCCGGATTGGCCCTTCAACAATTGATCGGTCGAAGCCGACGTGTTTAGTCTGATCGCTCACGGAAACATCCGCTCGCTGGCAATCAGAACTTTACCAAACCAGATGGAACTTGCCCTGCCGACGGAACACCCAATGACGCTCCCCTGTGGTATCCAGATAGGCTTCTTCTTCCTGTCGACATGATGCCGGCTGTTCCCCCCATTCTGGTATAGGGGTCGTCGCCTGAAGTTCAATCGAATGCCATGTAGAAGGGAGTAAAACCGCATCCCCCCTGACCGGGACACCTTCCTGACCATCCCACCGGCCAATCAAGGGTCCGGCTCCGTGACCGTGATCACCGATCGGATGCGTATACACCGTGCCGTCAATCCCTTCAGCCCTCATCTGCGTCAGGGTATTTGCGAGAATCTCATTGCCGGTTAACCCAGGTTCCATATGAGTAAGCAGAATGTCTTGGAGGCGGTTCGAGTTTTTGAGGCATGTCTTCAGTCCTTCCGGCACCTCCATCTCATTCTCTCTTAAGACATAACCCAGATGTTGCGTGTCTGTATGTAGATTCAGACCCACAACTCCAAAGTCAGTCCAAAGCAAGTCCCCTCTCTCGATGACCGCAGGTCCGGCGGAGTTCACCCCACCCGCTCGCTGTACATCTACAGAAGTATGGAACCAAGTAGTGTAGCCCAGGTCACGGATCTTCTGGCGCATCCACCAGACCACGTCCTCCGTAGTAGTAACTCCTGGTGTGATTACCGCATTTGAAAAAGCCTCAGAGATGATCGCATGCACAGTTTCCTCGATTTTCCGGTATTGAGGCATCATTTCAGGAAGACGCAAGGCTATATAGTTCATCGCCAACCGGGGCTCGTGTTTAACGCGTTCGCCATACTCATCACCCAAGGCTTCAAGCAACTCTTGCTGTTCACCCGCATGGAGCCCATCTGAAAAAGCCCAAACAGGATCAACGTTGAGAACGATATTCTCTGGGTCTCGGTCTTCCACCAACTCACGGAGCAAATTCCATTGCTCCGCGCCAACGAGCTCCGCAGTTGGCTGGGTCGGGGCGGGCCTGGTGGAGCGAAATGCCTCAAAAACCCCACCTTGACTTGTGCCACCAAGTGCTATCCGCTCAAGTGCTCCATCTTCTTCTCGAGTAATCACGTAGATAGAGCGTCGCCGAGCAGCAAAGGTGGTCGGAGCAGTGATAGACCAAAACACAGGATCTTCAGCATACTCCCTCATCGAAAGAATCCACATATTCACATCATATTCGGCCATAAGCTGAGGAAGGATTCTCTCCATGCGCATCTCCAGCCATACCTGCTGCTCAAGAGCTTGTTCTCGTAAAGATGGAAGAGGATGAATTCGAGCCGGAGCCTCTTCAGGAACCTTAGCTGGCGCTTGGGCGTGGAGCATACTCGGTGCTAAACACAATACGAGGAGGGCAGCTGAGGACAGCTTTGAATTCATTGATCGTGCTCCGGTCAGCTTCTGGTATGGTCTAATGGACGGAAGAAGCTATCCACCAGAACTAACCGTCGCCACGGGGTTGGCTACCCGCCCATAGCCGGGTGGATGGGCATCGTACCTAGGTGAGATCGGGAAGTCCCAGAAACTCTTGCGCCCAGCACGTACTCACCTTGGGCCGGCCGTACGAACCTCGCCTGACACTTGATTTGAGAATTGCTCGAAGTTCTCCCGAAACATTCCAGCCAGCCTGGACGCTGCAATGTCATACTCATTGGGATTATCCCAGGTTTTCCTAGGGCTAAGAACTTCAGTAGGCACCCCTAAGATTACTGTGGGCACGGCAAGTCCGAAGACCGGATCTGTAGCAAAGTCCCCCTCGTCCAGTTCACCACTGAGGGCGGCATTCACCATCGCCCGTGTGTAGGAGAGTTTCATTCGACTACCAACGCCGTAACCACCTCCAGACCAGCCAGTATTCACCAACCACACAGTGGCTCTATGCTCCCTCAGCTTTTCCCCCAACATCTCTGCATAGACACCCGGATGTCTGGGCAGGAATGGGGCCCCAAAACAGGCGCTGAAAGTGGCCTTGGGTTCTGTCACACCACGTTCCGTCCCTGCAACCTTAGCGGTGTACCCAGAAAGGAAATGGTACATTGCCTGTTCGGGGGTCAGTTGGGAGATCGGAGGAAGTACCCCAAATGCATCCGCAGTAAGGAATACAACATTACTGGGGTGCCCTGCCCGGCTTGGAATCACAGCATTAGGAATATAGTGGATAGGATATGAGGCCCTCGTATTCTCTGTTATGGACCCGTTATCAAAATCTATCTCTAGAGTCGCCTCATCTAATACCACATTCTCTAAAATCGTGCCGAACATTTGAGTGGCTTGAAAGATTTCAGGCTCACCCTCGGGCGAAAGACGAATCGTCTTTGCGTAACAACCACCTTCGAAATTAAAGACCCCATCACCACCCCAGCCGTGCTCATCGTCACCGATTAGCCCTCGGGCAGCATCAGCTGAAAGGGTTGTCTTTCCAGTACCTGATAGACCAAAGAAAAGTGCTACATCACCCGCAGAGCCTAGATTTGCTGAGCAGTGCATTGGGAGCACCCTAGACTCTGGAAGCATGTGGTTGAGTACAGAGAAAATCGACTTCTTGATTTCACCCGCATATCGACTGCCCGTTATGAGCACCTCTCGTGCTGAGAAATTCACCACGATAGCCGTATTGGACACTGTACCGTGGCGTTCAGGATCAGCCTTAAGATGCGGAGCATGCAATACGGTGAACTCTGGCCTAAACTCAACCAACTGATGCGATCCCAGACGGAGAAACATGTTGTGTGCAAAGAGGGCGTGCCATGGGCTCTCGCTAACAACGCGCACATTAATACCGTGTTCTTCATCCGCACCGGCACGTGCATCATGAACAAAGAGATCCTGGTCATTCAAATAAGCGATGGCCTCCTGCCGCAACGCGCCGTAATGATCCGAGCTAATCGGCACATTCACAGCCCCCCAGTCTACCGATTCCTCAGTAAGTTCATCACGCACGACAAAGCGATCATTCGGTGAACGTCCGGTGTGCGGTGCAGTAACCGTTGCAATGGCACCCATGTGAACTAGCTGACCATCTCCGCGAGCGAACGACTCCTCATATAGACGAGCGGGGGAAAGATTCCAGTAGACAGCTCTCTTCGGATTCAAGCCGTGGTCTTTAAGGTCAGGCCCATCCGATTGTGTTAAGACTTCTGACATAAATTAAGTTGACTTTGTGGTGCTCTGAGACCCTGCTCTTGGGAAACAGGTAGTAAAACAAAAACCCGGACAGGCATCGTCCGAGAAGCCATTAAATCTGATTATTTCTAGCCTGCCAGTCTACTGATGCAACTGTAGACAGATTAATAATATCTTGAACACTACAACCACGCTGAAGTATGTGAACAGGCTTCGCCATCCCCAAGAGCACTGGCCCGATCACATCGGCACCCCCTAGCCGGTCTAAGAGCTTGTAGGCCACGTTTGCCGCCGAGAGGCATGAAAAGACTAGTATGTTGGCTGGACCAGTAAGGCGTGTGAATGGATAGACTTCACGCAACTTGATCGCATCAATCGCAGTGTCAGCCTGCATTTCACCATCAATTTCCAATTCTGGATCAGCCTCTCGGACCAACTCCACAGCCTCAGCTATCTGACGGGACTCCTCGTGGCTGCTAGATGAAAAATTAGAAAAACTCACCATCGCAACTCGTGGCTGAATCCCTATATATCTAGCGAAAGTAGCAGTCTGCAGTGCGATATCCCGCAGCGTCTCAGGGCTTGGATCAATGTTCACTGTGGTATCCGCGAACAAGAGCAACTCCCGGCCAGGAAATGCCAACATGTAGAGTCCAGAAACCTTACTCACACCATCTGCCTTTCCTATCACTTGTAGAGCAGGGCGCAGGATTTCAGCGTAATTTGCCTCGATCCCAGCGACCATAGCATCAGCCTCCCTAGCAGCAAGCATGCTTGCTGCGAAGTAAACCGGCTTGTAGAGATTCCATTGCGCTTCGGCTAAAGTGAGGCCGCGCCGCGCCCTTCGCTCAAACAACGTCTCTGCGAACTCATATCTCTGCTCTGTACATGCCGCAGCGTGGATGATCTTAATACCCGTGAGATCAACTCCGAGGAGCTTCGCTTTTTCTCGAACTCGAGGTGGACGACCAAGGAGTATGGGTTCACAAATACCATCCTCTGCCATCTGGGAGGCTGCCTGAATAACGCTGTCGTTGTGTCCCTCGGCAAAAATGATCTTGGCAGAGCTCTTACGC
>DUBS01000035.1:217272-253703 GCA_012960225.1 Gemmatimonadota bacterium
ACCCCAGTCTCCATAGCCGCCTTAGCGACGGCCGGAGCGACATGGAGTAGCACCCGATGGTCAAACGGCTTCGGGATCAAATATTCTCTGCCAAAACTGATACTTGAATCTTCATATACTCCACGCACCATGTCTGGCACCTGCTCTCGCGCCAAGTCAGCAAGTGCGTGCGTCGCAGCAAGCATCATATCCCTATTGATTCCTGTAGCTCGCACATCCAGAGCACCTCGAAAGATGAAGGGGAAGCCCAGTACGTTGTTAACCTGATTGGGGTAATCAGAGCGCCCAGTTGCGATAACCGCATCGTTTCGAACCGCCAGAATTTCCTCAGGTAAGATTTCGGGGTCGGGATTGGCTAGGCCAAAGATGATGGGGTCAGTTGTCATGGACCCGACCATTTCTTTGCTGACCGCTCCCTTCACAGACAGGCCAATGAACACATCGGCACCTACCATCGCATCCTTGAGAGTTCGCTTGCTTGTATTGGCCGCAAACGGTGCCTTGTATTTGGTCAAATCTTCACGACCCTCATATATGACACCTTTTGAGTCACACATGAGGATATTGTCCAACTTCACGCCGATATGACCCAAATGTTCTGCCGTGGCGAGTGCGGAGGCGCCAGCCCCATTAAATACGACCCTTACCGTCTCGATCTTTTTCCCGACAACCTGAACAGCGTTGATAAGCGCAGCTGCCGTAATTATCGCGGTTCCGTGCTGATCATCATGGAACACAGGAATATCCAGTTTCTCTGAAAGAACTCGTTCGATCTCAAAGCATGCTGGAGCAGCGATATCTTCGAGGTTAATACCACCGACGGTTGGCT
Source organism: Gemmatimonadota bacterium (assembly GCA_012960225.1). GTDB lineage: Bacteria > Gemmatimonadota > Gemmatimonadetes > Longimicrobiales > Gaopeijiaceae > UBA1142. The sequence continues at coordinate 218,102 of DUBS01000035.1, forward strand.
CTATAAGCTCGCAGAAGCGGATCACTTCATCTGTGTCTTCGGTCGCGATTTCAATGTCGAAAACGTCGATCCCGGCGAACTTCTTAAAAAGAACTCCCTTCCCCTCCATCACAGGCTTAGCCGCAAGTGGGCCTATGTTCCCGAGCCCTAAAACTGCGCTCCCATTTGTAATCACCGCGACCAAGTTTCCACGAGCGGTGTACTTGAATACATCATCCGGATTTGAGTGAATCTCAAGGCACGGATCCGCAACCCCAGGTGAATATGCGAGCGCTAGGTCTCGCTGTGTAGCTACAGTCTTGGTCGGTACAACCTCGATCTTGCCCGGCCGACCTTTCATATGATACTCGAGGGCTTCCTTCTTACTGATACGCATATTGGGAGCTCCGATACCTTGCAACGGGGACCTTGATGGACCGTGAAGCGTAGAGAAGCGCTAAGGATTGTGTCAAATAAGAGACTTCACAACTGGAACGGCCTAGCCTTACATGGAAAATGCTCGTCCGTGCCCTCTCTGGGTGCTCCTTCTCATGCTCATTTCGTCACCAGAGCTTGGAGCGCAAGCTATTGGACCCGACGGTGTATGTGAAGTAGGCCGCGTGACGAATATCGTTGTGGACAACCGTCCTATTTTCCAGTTGGAAACACTGGAAGAAGACAGTCCTCTGCGCTGGGTATACCGGCTTGCGAACGCCCTCCACATAACCACACGCCAGAGCTTCATACTGAGAGAGATCCTATTCGACGAGAATGATTGTCTCGACCCATTCTTGCTTGAGGAATCCGGCAGAATTCTGAGGCAGTACCCTTTCATCGCAAATGCAGATGTTGTCCCAGTGGAGCAATCAGACGGAACATATCACGTTCGGATCAACACCCAGGATGAGTGGACGACCAAGTTTGACTTGGGACTCTCAATCGACCAGGGAATTCAATTAGAGCGGATTGAACTGACCGAAGAGAACCTTTTCGGTCAGGGCATCCTGGCTGAAGGATACTTTGCTCGAAGAAGAGAACAGCGTGACGCCGGCTTCTTAGTTGAGCAGCCTCGCTTGTTCGGTACCAGAACAGATGCCCTTTTCGGATACGGTCGAACCCGAGTGGGCAACTTCCTCGAGCAAGAACTGGCGTATCCCTTTGTGGGAGAGGTCGGCAGGTTTGCGGGACGAGAAGCTTACCACCAACGTGACCAACTCTATACATACGCGACAGGGAATGCGGTCGACGTTACTCAGGTATTGCTTCCTCTCCAGGAAGAGTGGCTAGAGATATCTCTAGCCACGAGGTTTGGGCGGCCTGGACGTCTTGGGCTTCTAGGTCTCGGCTTGTCACGCGACCGAGTCGAGTTTGGTGGCTTTCCTAATGATGTCGAAGTGGTGCTAGACAATGACTTCAGCAACACTTTCCCCAGCTCGGATCAAACTCAAGAAATAATAGGGTCACAGATCAATGCTTCAGCGACTACCCGTATTAATCTTATGCTGGGTTTGCGCCAGATTCGATACATTCGCCCCGCGCGCCTCGATACTCATGCAGAAGTGATCGATGTGCCGCTGGGCATAGATCTTGGACTAACCGTTGCACGAAGCATCCCAGCGTTTCGGGTCAGAGATCTCGAGAGTCATGACGATGTTTTCACCCGCTTTCGCTTATTCGCCGGACATAATTCTAGTCAGATATTCATGTTCCTTAATATCGGAGGCCAAGGCCGGCACTCGTTCAGGGGTGATGGATGGCAAGACCTCTTTGCTGCAGCTGATTTCTACACATATCTGCGTACCGGAGCTTCGTCAGCACATACATTCTTCTTCCGCACATCCGCTACAGGCGGATGGTCGGTCAAAACTCCTTTTCAGCTCACACTCGGCGGCCGTGAAGCCGTCCGGGGCTTTTATGAGGATGATCTTCCCGGCGGCCGACGTGTCCTCTTTACCCTTGAAGACCGCATCTTCCTAGAATGGCCTTCTCCAGATGTAGTCGATTTTGGTTTTACGCTCTTTGCGGATACGGGGCGGATGTGGGCCGGAGAAGTACCCTATGGCACTGATAGTGGATGGCGTGGTTCAGTCGGCTTCGGATTACGAATGGGGTTTCCAGCAAGCACCCGCGCTGTCGGACGCATCGACCTTGCCTTTCCGATCAACGATCCCGTGAGCAGGGGGCCAGTGTTCCGGGTCACCGTAATTGAGCTACTCGGAATTGGTTCTGGGTTCACGGATCACCAGCTTCACAAAACTCTCCGAAACCCGGTGGGACCGGACTTATTTCTTACTCCAATGCGCTAGGATCTCACCAGAGCCTTATGAGACCTAAAATGGCGTATACAGAAACACCTTTGACCTCGCAAACAGATTTTTATAGGTTCAGATCCCCCTAAAGGGATTTCCCGGCTGGCTGCTTCGACCCCGATAGCCCAATCACTGCAAGGGTTGCCAGGGTTAGCTTAGCTTTGTTAGCCATCAGCGTTCCTCCAGAGTGGGATGACCGCAAACATATGTTTACTTCCTCACGTGGTTTGGATTCATTTGATCAATATCTGCAGGACGTCGAGAAATACCCGTTAATCCAGGACCCACGAGAGGAACGGGAGCTTGCCCGAAGGGCGCGGGTGGGAGACAAGGAAGCTGCCGAAAGGCTTGTCACAGCGAATCTTCGCTTCGTCATCTCTTATGTGAAGAAATATCAAGGCCGTGGCCTTGGGCTCGCGGAACTTGTCTGCATTGGTAACGAGGGCCTGCTGAAGGCAGTTAAGAAATTCGACCCGGACAAGGGCGTGAAGTTCATCTCCTACGCTGTCTGGTGGATTCGGCAGACAGTACTTCAGGCACTGGCCGAGCAAACTCGCTCTGTCCGTATTCCGCTGAATCAGAACTCCAATCTTGCGAAACTCGCACGCACAAACACTCAACTAACACAATCACTCGGTCGCACTCCAACCGATGTCGAAATCGCTAAGACAATGGAGGAACCGGTTGAGACTATCCGGGCCCTCCGGCGCGTGGCAGCATCGGAATTAAGCCTTGACGCACCAATCGACCGAGGTGACCGGGACAGTGCTAGCTTCGGCGAACGTTTCTCAGGAACCGAGGCGGCTGACATTGAAGAAGATGTCGAAGCAATCGCTCGTCGAGACTTCCTTGAGACGATGTTCGATGAGTATTTGACCGAGCGAGAACGAAAAATCTTGTATTTGTATTATGGGCTGGATGATGGTGAAGAGAGAACCCTTGAGGAAATCGGATCACTCCTGGGTGTTACGCGTGAGCGGATTAGACAGATTCGTAACCGAGCTTTCGAGAAACTTCGGGATAGTGCCCAGGGTGACTCTCTATCTGGATTCTGGACCCCCAACTAACCCCCAACTGACTTAGGGTTAAATGAGACTTTTGTAGAAAGGGCCTCGTCCAACAGGACGAGGCCCTTTTCTTTGTCTCTGAGCATTGCGACCGGCGGCAACGAAACAACCCAGTATCATATACAGGGCAGATATTGGGGGAAATCAGCCGCTTACGATCATCTTACTCGGGCCGACGGATTTTCCGCTGCTATAGTATCAACCCTTACATTCGTACCAGGTGCTCCCAACACCCGATTCCGCTACTAGCGGAACGTTCAACTCCACAGCTCCTTCCATTTGATTCACTACAAGATTGCGGATTTCCTCAATTTCATCCTGAGGCACCTCAAGAAGAAGCTCATCATGAACTTGTAGTAGTATTTTTGCTTCACTATTTGCTGACCCCAAGGCTTGGTGGACATCAAGCATTGCCTTTTTCATCAAATCGGCGGCCGTCCCCTGTATCGGGGTATTCTGGGCTACACGTTCACCAAACTGCCTGACGCTCCAATTACTTGCTTGAAGTTCCGGCACGTAGCGGCGGCGACCCATAAGTGTTTCGACATAACCCACCTCTCTCGCCATATCGATTTGGGTATCAAAGAATTTCCGAACACTATTAAACCGCTCGAAATACATCTCAATAAACTCGCGAGCTTCATCTCGTGAAATGCCGAGGCGATTAGCTAAGGAGAACGCTCCCTGCCCATACAGCGTAGCGAAGCTGACGGTCTTCGCCTGCCCTCTCATCTCCGGTGTTACTTCCTCAACAGGAATACCAAAAATCACCGCCGCGGTCTGCCTATGCACATCGACACCTTCTTTAAACGCACCTACAAATGCGGAGTCGCCCGAAAAGTGTGCTAGCACGCGTAGTTCAATTTGAGAGTAATCCACCGCTAAGAACACACTGCCAGGCCCTGCAATAAAGCCTTTGCGGATTTCCCGACCTATCTCAGTCCGAATTGGAATATTTTGAAGATTGGGGTCACTCGAAGACAGCCTACCTGTTGTGGTTACAGCTTGATTGAAGCTGGTGTGGATCCGGCCGGTTTCTCCATGCACAAGTTGAGGTAGAGCGTCCACATACGTGGAACGGAGTTTCTCGAGTTCTCGGTAGTCAATCATTAACCGTGGCAGAGCATGACCCTGAGTCGCCAGTTCCTCCAGGACCGAAGCATCAGTAGAAGGTCCTGTTTTGGTTTTCTTGATAATTGGGAGATTCAGATTCTCAAAGAGAACCTGTCTAAGCTGATGAGTTGAATTCAAATTGAACTCACCGCCAGCGTGCTTGAAAATATCTTCTCCTATTAGGTCAAGCTCCCGTACCAACTTGGAATGCATCTCCTTGAAGAAGTCGCAGTCGATCGCTATTCCTGCTAATTCCATGTTGACCAGAACGGGAATGAGTGGCACCTCCAAGTCCGCCATGAGGTCACTTAGAGAGCGCTCTTCTAGGCGCTGTTGAAAATGCATAGCTAACCCAAGTAGAACATCCACTACCTCGCACAGATAATGTCCGGCCTGTTCTACAGGTACATCCGAGAACGGTCTCTGACTCCTTCCACTGCCAACCAGATCTTTGCGGTCACAGATTGTACGGGACAGTTCTTTCAAGGCGAGCGAAGCAACCCCGTGATCCCGGCTCCCTGGGTTGAATAAATAACTCGCTATCATCACATCAAAGGAGAAACCACGCAGCTTTACCCCCGCCCGTGCTAGCAAAAGGGCTGTCCGTTTCAGGTCATGACCAACCTTCTCTATCTCAGGATCTTCTAAGATCTCCTTGATTTCAGACATCTCCCTACTATCCAGACCGGATAGGTTCTCCACTACCTCCTGATTTTCACCTTCTAAGGTCAGCTCGAACGCTTTCTGATGTCCAAATGGGAGGTAACTCGCAACACCGCTCTTGGTCGAGAAAGCAAGTGACACCAAATCCCCAACAAGTGGGTCCTTAGTCGTAAACTCTGAGGCAATGGCAACCCGGCCGGATGCACGGATATCTTCAACAAGATCCGTGAAGTCAGATTGTAGATCTAGAACTTGATAGGAAACATCATTGTTCCCAGGCTCTTCCTCGCTACTCGCCGTATCCGAGCTAGCTGCGGCCGAAAACTGTTCGGTGAGGCGACGAAACCCCAGTTCAGCAAAGACATCTCGGAGCGCGGCATTATTGGGTTCTTGGACCCTCAATGAGTCGAGGTCTAACTGAACATCGAGGTCAGTCATGATCGTAACCAGCCTCTTTGACAAACGAACTTTCTCAGCATTTTCTTGAAGGGACTTGGAGGCCCTTGGGGGCTTGAGTTCTTCCGCGTGAGCGATGAGCTCTTCTATGTCCTCATAGTGTTGCAATAGAGATTCAGCAGTCTTCTGACCTATGCCCGGGGCACCTGGAACATTATCTGAAGAGTCTCCAACTAGAGCTAAGTAATCTGCCACCTGGGAAGGGGGGATCCCGAACTTGTCGCTTGCGTTGTCCTCTGTCACCCATTCAGAGGCTACGCCTGTCGCACCGCCGCGTCCCGGATTCAAAAGGTGGATTCCCGGCCCAATGAGCTGATAAAAATCCTTGTCACCCGAAACAATCACTGCTTCGAGGCCCTGGCCTATAGCTTTCATGGCAAGTGTACCAATGACATCATCGGCCTCATATCCTTCAAGTTCTACGACCGGATCATTAAAGCCATCTAGGATATCTCTTATGCGTCCCAGGCTTGCCCGAAGATCATCGGGCATCTTCTCTCGTGTGGCCTTGTATTCCGGATATTCGATATCACGGAACGACATACCTGCATCAAAAACCACAGCTAAGTAATCAGGGTCAAACTTCTCACGTATGTCTAGCAAGAAACGGGTGAAGCCAAAGGGCGCAGAAGTATTCTCGCCTGCCGCATTCGTAAGCGGCCTCTTGATAAACGCGAAATAGGAGCGGTAGATCAGCGCGTAAGCGTCAATCAGGAAGATCCGGGGGGCGGCCTTAGGGGGGATGCTCAAGAAAGAAGATCGTCTTTAAAGAAGTCTCCTCTCGGCCGCGAAAGGAGAGGTTTGAGTTCTATAGTCCAAGAATGTTCATATCCGAATAACATTATAGGCCTGGAGGCTGAAATCCGATTCCCCAAGCTCGAATTCCACCTCTTCCCCTTCCTGTAGCGTCCGAAATCCTTCACTCAGGATCGCAGAAAAGTGAACAAATACGTCATTGCCCTCAGTTTGCTCTATGAATCCGTACCCTTTTGAGTCGTTGAACCATTTAACCATGCCTTTCACACAGCTCCCTCCGTATTGGATTGATCGCAAGCGGCACAATTACTAAGCATCTCACCTTAGAACGCACTAGGGGTGACCGCAAGCTGATCTGAGCCTAGCTACAGAAAGGCACAGTAAGCATTCCTGCTCCGGCAACTAGCGAGGTCAGTTCCGTCCGTAGAGAACCCGATAAATCCCAAGGTTTCTCCTGACATTCTTCACGTAACCCCTGGTCTCGACAAACGGAATACGCTCGGTAAAACGGAGTAAATCAGAGACTTCCGGGTACTGTTTCCAACGAGTCGCTCTAGTTGGACCAGCGTTGTATGCCGAAAGAATGAGCGGAAGAACGCCATCGTAACGCGCACTCATTTCCACAAAGTACGCAGCCCCTAGATGCAGGCTAACTTCAGGTGATGCTAAGTGTCCCTCCTGGAAGCCTGAAGGCCCGTGTACTCGTGCCAGTTGAGCACCTGTCGGCGGCATGACCTGCATTAGTCCAATTGCTCCAGCTCGACTGACTATGTCAGCCTTGAATGCAGATTCTTGCCTGATGATTGCCGCAAGAATGATCGGATCCACACCCCATTCCATGGCCTCTCTTCGAATCAAATCGAGGTAGGGGAGAGGGAAGGCAACGCGGATCAGGCGGGAGTCCCACTCGTATCCTTCATCACGCAACGCCCAGCCCAAGTTGATTCCATCGATCGTACGGCCTCGGACAATCAGGCCTTCGGCTAACCCAAGCATATCGTTCTTGGACATTCTTGCTACTTCTATGAGTCTGTTGACTTCCGCAGCGGCAGCCTCTTCGAGCCCTGCTTCAGCGAACAAGTCGATATCGCTGAACCCCCTATCCAACCATCTCGGAACAGTAGGATTATCTGCATCTGAAACATTGATCGTGTATGACTCGCCGAGAAGATCGGCTCCTATCACTGCATAGTATGAAATAGGATCCCGGGTCTTGATCCGTCGAATGTGCTCCTCTGCACCATTACTATCACCCAACTCCAGACGCATCCGCCCAGCCCAGTATGATGCTTCTTGCCAACGCCGTCCCTCCGGAAAATCTTCCAGATATCCCTCGAAGACTCCTGCGGCTCCTTCTCTATCCGAACGCCCTAGGTAAATCTGGCCTGAACGCATCCTAGCCTCTCCGGCACGAGCATGGGTTCGGGCGTTAGCGCTTAAGGCGGCATATTGGCGCAATGCCGAGTCTAGTTCACCCCGGCTATCAGCCTGGCTTGCTTGTGACCAAGCTACTTCTGCGGCTTCCGAACTACTCGGATGCTCTTCAAGCAGCCAACGCCTGAGTGTGCGGACGTGTTCGTCTAGCCCCTGCCTTCTTCGGAGCTGAGCCCACAATTCAAGGTTGCGCCCACCGATACGATCATCCGTGACTACGTCTCGAATTACTCGAAATTCTTGGATCGCTTCTTCTTGTCTGGTTTGTACAGTCCCCATAAGTCGTGCACGCTCGACACGCATCGACAGAGGTGCTGACATCCCGTCTATCAAATTTGCAGAAAGGACCACCACTCTATCATACCCCATCAGAGCCCGACGTCCGTCACCCGCACGATCAAGGATACGCGCAAGTTCAAGCGTCAACTCGCGATCGGTGTTTCCCAGGTCAAACAGTTGCGTTGCAGCTCGATCGCGAAAAGCAACAGGAGCCTCCTCTAGGCCTTCCAATAATAGTCCGCGTGCCGTAGCTGTATCCCCACCAGCAAGGAGGAGCCCCGCCAGCTCTATCCCTGCAGTTGCCCGCCGGTCACCGGTAAGCTGTTGGTATGCTTCACGGAAAGCTTCAGCCGTCCCAGCCAAATCCCCTGCTTCGAACAATGCATCCGGCAAGAGACGCCAACTGGAGAGTCGGGCCGATGGGTGCTCAATGATGCTTAGGAGATCCTCCACAGACGATACGTTACCGTCCCGGGCCTCTCCCAAGGCTAGTTCTAGCGCAGTCCAACTCTGCGCACCCAGGTGCGGCGGGAGTTGATGTAAGGCGATGAACGAGGCCTCTCTTTCTCCAGATTTCCACAGACTTCGAGTCCACCTTACAATCGAGGCATGGTGTCTCGTCGTCCCTGATGAACTGAGATCCACATAGCGACCATATGACTCAGCCGCCTGTGCCCACTGTCCCCTAGCCTCCCGGGCTCTACCAAGTAGGTAGAGCCCAATGGCACCTGACTCTCCAGGCAACCATTCAGCCCCGTCCAAGAGTTCAGCTACAGCTGACCAATTCTCCCAACCGGCTTCGGCCCGTGCAAGAAGGAGTATATCCTCAGGCCTCCCAGTCGCAGCACCCTCCTCTCGAAGCATTCGAGCAGCATGCCAAAACCGGCCAGCTTCGAACTCAATCAGTGCGGAGTCTGCTGGTGATAATAGGAGGGAACGATAGGAATTATTTGGGGGGGTGATCGCTCCAACTGCAGCAATCACAATCATGACGACCGGGAACACTCTCAGCATCGACGCATCCAAAAACTCCGAGTTACAACCATTACATCGTTAATGACCGTTGAGCCTTCTCACCATAGAAAACAATAAAAAAGAGGCCACCCCCATACGGGGTGGCCTCTTTTCACTCAGTCCTTTATGACCGTCAGCCAAATATACTATTTCGACATTGCATGCAAGGTATCAACCATCTTTTGCGCTGATTCTTCCATATCGATCACCAAACCATCGATGAAGGAGACGAAATAATTATGCCCGATCGATACCGGGATAGCGATGGCGAGACCGGCTGCTGTCGTCAATAACGCTACTTTGATACCCCCAGCAACCAAAGTTGCTTCAACCTCACCCGCAGCCTCAATCGATTGGAAGGCGATAATCATGCCAATCACCGTGCCCAGGAAGCCTAGTAGTGGCGCAATCGTCGAGAGTGTCGCGAGTATCACAAGCCCACCTTCGAGCTTGCTCATCTCAATTAGACCCTGATTTTCAATCGCCTTCATCACACGATCGGTACCTTCTTCGCTCCTCTCAAGGCCAGCATACAGGATGTTGGCTGCCGGAGCGTCCGTATCACGGGTCAACTCAAGGGCTTCGCGGATCTGCTGCTGTGTGAGCAGTTCATCCACATCCTTGAGAACTTGTCGTGTTTTTGCGGCAATCATCCATAGCCTGATGAACTTCCAAATGATGACCACGACTCCGACAGCCAGACAAGCAGCTAGCGGCACTCGCATGAATCCGGTGTCGGACCATAGCTGAGCCACCTGCTCACTCATGGTAGCATCTGTGCCCTCTAGGCCTGGAATCTGAAGGAACGCACTGTACAACTGAATCACCAAACCAACCTCCTGGGAAAGTCTTGCTAGTTCGCGTTACAGCGCCCTTCCACTAAGCAGCTAGCGGAAGGGCGTGCGACTGCGAGGCCCCGATTATGGCCTAAATCCCTCAGGAGTGTCAAGCCCTAAATCCACTACCGAGGGATGTGCCTTCGGTTACATCACCGTCTCCACGTCCACCCCGCTTGACTATAGCGCTGTCGCTCAAGCCGGCCTGCCTCATTGCGCTCCCCTGACAGGTATTCCCCTTCTTCCCAAGAACCTCCCAAAACATGCTTCAGTCCGTCAATGACGCCGAACTTCACTTGATCCTGGTGAACTACTCCCAGCACTGAACGAAGTGTCGCGGGGCGAACGATGTCGTGAAGCTTCCCAGTGAGTTGGTTGAGTAGCGATTGGTCTCCGTCGATAATGATCGAACCGTGTTGGAGGAGAGCGTCTCCCACCCGAAGTTGTGCACTGCCCACCAACTTCTTTTCGCCCACTATGATCTCTCCCGGGGCCGGAGCCCCAAAGCATGCACCAGCATTTGGAGATAACGTCTCACCATGATCAGTAACGGTGACGGCAGCTCCAATTGATGAAAGTCCTTCAGCTAAACCACGATTGATCTCGATGTAAGAGGCCCTGGGCCCACCGAGTGCGCGGACCGGAACAACAATCGCGTATGTAATCTCATTAGAATGTAAGACGGCTCTGCCACCAGTCGGTCTTCTTACAAATTCAATGCCCTGATCAGCTGCGTTGGTTCGGTCATACAGGCCTCTGGCAGGTTCGTTTCTGCCAAAGGACACGGTCGCTTCGATCCAAGAGTAGAGGCGCAGCACTCCCTGGCCCTGTTGGGAGCAAACAGCAAGTGCGTGATCAAGCGCCATGTTATGTGGCCCTGCGCATGGACCATCCCGAATGACACGCCACTGGAGACCGGAAGTCATAAGCTTGTCTGTCACCCTAGAACTCGAAAACAGCTCCTGGTTGCATCACCTGAACATCAGCTAGGCCACCAACCGCATCAACAAAGGCATTAACATCCTGTTCGATCGGAGGCCACGTGTCATAGTGAAACGGGATCACAACCGAAGGCTCTATGAATTCGACCGCAGTCACTGCATCACTTGGACCCATTGTGAACCGATCCCCAATGGGCAGGGCCGCTACATCTACTTTCCCCTTGAGCAGTTGCATCTCAGTCGATAAACCTGTGTCGCCAGCATAATAAAAGCGCTGACCCTCACTCAGATTGATCAAGAACCCGCCGGGTACCGTTGTAAATCCTTCAGCTCCCGGAAGATCAAGCTTTCCGCCATGCAAGGCCGGGGTCATCTTCACATAGCCAAATGGATAACTGACCCCACCACCGATATGGTGAGGACTCACAGGGCATCCATGCTTCTGCTCCATATAGCTGGCAATTTCGTAGGACGCGATAATGGTTGCACCCGTCTGGTTAGCTAATGGAATCAGATCCCCCACATGGTCATGATGACCATGTGTGACCAAAATGAAGTCAGCTTCGAGATCTTCCGGGGCGACTTCGGTCACTGGATTATCCGTAAGGAAGGGGTCGATCACTAACCTGGCGCCATGGTCCGTCTGTAGAGTGAAGGTTGAGTGACCGATGAAGGTTAGTGTCGCCATATAACTCCTCGTGGCATCAAAGTTCTGAACGAGTGGACGTGCGTACTCAGAAACGTATCATGAGGCACATGCTAATCAGATTAGAGCACGTTTTCGAGGAAATAAGCGATAGGGCACATCTTACGACGACTAACTGATACAGTACTCCTAGCCTGCAGTAGCATCCTCATAATGATCAATCGGCGGGCACGCACATATAAGATTTCGATCTCCGTATGCATTATCCACTCGTCTTACATGCGGCCAGAACTTGAAATCCCGTGTCCAGGCAGCCGGGTATGCTGCCTTCGAGCGAGAATAGGCGTGACCCCAATCGTCAGCGGTGACCATCAGAGCCGTATGGGGTGCGTTCTTCAGTGGGTTATCAATCGGATCCGCGACCCCCTTCTCCACCTCTCGGATCTCCTCACGAATCGAGATCAGTGCATCCACTAGCCGATCGAGTTCCTGCTTTGGCTCGCTCTCAGTGGGTTCAATCATGATGGTGCCAATCACCGGGAAAGACACAGTAGGTGCATGGAACCCGTAATCAATCAATCTCTTTGCCACATCTTCTGCAGTTATACCTGTCTCTCGTTTGAGTGGTCTTAGGTCAATAATGAACTCGTGCGCCACCAGACCATATTCACCCCTATATAGGACTTCATAATGAGGCTCAATGCGCTTTGCCATGTAGTTAGCACTAAGTATCGCCAACTCCGAAGCATGTCGTACTCCTCTGGAGCCCAACATCGAGATATATGCCCAGGATATCGTCAGAATGCTCGCACTGCCCCAGGCGGCTGATGAAACTGGACCGATCGCCTTTTCACCCCCAACTCGATGGATTGGATGACCTGGGAGGTATGGAGCTAGCTTCGCATTAACACAGATTGGCCCCATACCCGGGCCACCGCCACCGTGAGGGATTGCAAAGGTTTTATGCAGGTTGATATGGCAGACATCCGCACCGTAATCACCGGGACGTGCAAGGCCAACCTGTGCATTGAGGTTTGCTCCATCTAGATAAACAAGGCCACCGTTGTCATGAACGATCCGACAAACATCCTTGATTTGCTCTTCGAAGACCCCGTGTGTGGAGGGATAAGTGACCATAATCGCAGAAAGTTCAGGGGCATACTCCGTGGCCTTAGCTTCAAGATCGACAAGGTCGATCGTACCGTCTTCACTGTTCTTAACAACCACGACTTTCATGCCCGCCATTACTGCGCTCGCTGGGTTTGTGCCGTGAGCTGATGCAGGAATCAGGCACACTCCCCGGTGTCCTTCACCTTGATCTTCATGGTAGGCCCGAATCACTAGAAGGCCCGCATATTCACCCTGGGCTCCTGAGTTCGGTTGAAGTGATGTTGCCGTAAAACCAGTGATCTGAGCCAACCAATGCTCAAGATCTGAGAAGATTATCTGATACCCCACCATCTGATCAGAGGGTGCAAACGGATGAATGCGACCTATGTCGGGCCAAGTAACACCCACCATTTGGCTTGTTGCATTGAGTTTCATGGTGCAAGAACCAAGCGGTATCATACTCGCGTTAAGCGACAGGTCGCGGGACTCCAGCTTGTGCAGGTACCGGAGCATCTCGGTCTCTGAGTGATAGCGATTGAAGACTTCGTGTTCCAGATAAGGAGTTGTCCTGGAGGCCCAGTCTGGTAATTCAGATGGTCCAGACTTTGACGCTAGCTCACCAGCATCAAGGTCGTGTTCGTTGCCAACCGAGAAAATCGAGAAAAGCTCGTCGACATCCGCAGGTGTCGTGACTTCATCTAGTGCAATACCGACTGTCCCGTCTTCAAAATCTCTGAGATTGATCCCATGTGAAACCGCACGGGCAAGTATGTCCTCCGAACCATCCAGGGGACACACCCTGATTGTATCAAAAAATACTCCCGTAAGAATTTGGTGCCCGAGTGATTCAAGACCAGAAGCCAATACACTGGAAAGGGCGCGGATACGTTCAGCGATACGCTTAATCCCTTCCGGACCGTGGTAAACCGCATACGCTCCCGCCATAATCGCAAGTAAAACTTGCGCGGTACAGATATTGGACGTGGCGCGCTCCCGCCGGATGTGCTGCTCCCGTGTCTGGAGTGCCATCCGGAGTGCTGGGTTGCCATCTACGTCTACAGAAACTCCGATGATGCGTCCGGGCATCTTGCGCTTGAAAGACTCTGTCGCCGCTATAAATGCCGCGTGTGGACCACCACAGCCAAGGGGGACACCAAAGCGCTGAGAGTTTCCAATTACCACATCTGCACCCCATTCCCCAGGAGGCGTCAGAAGGGCCAGGGCCATCAGATCTGCTGCGACAACGACGAGTGATCCAGCTTCCTTTGCCCTAGAAACAAAAGGCCTATAATCGAGAACGTCACCATCCGTAGTTGGATACTGGAGTAATACTCCAAATACCCCATCGTGTGGTTCAAAACTCGTGTGGTCTCCGACCACAACTTCAACGCCAAGGGGCCACGCCCGGGTTTTCACAACCTCAATGGTCTGAGGATGGCAATGCTCTGAAACAAAAAAGGTATTCGAACTGGCGGGGCTCTCTCCGCGGGCCAGGTGCATAGCTTCGGCAGCCGCAGTGGCTTCATCAAGCAGTGACGCGTTCGCAATCGGCAGCCCGGTTAAGTCTATGATCATCGTCTGAAAATTCAGAAGTGCTTCCAGGCGCCCCTGGGCTATCTCAGCCTGATAGGGTGTATACTGGGTATACCAGCCCGGGTTCTCCATGATATTCCTCAGGATTACACCAGGGACCAAAGTGTCGCTGTACCCCATACCAAGAAATGACCGGAAAACGCGGTTCTGAGAAGCAACAGAACGAAAGTGACTGATGAACTCTGCTTCGCTCAGCGCCGCCGGTAGATCAAGTTCCCCCTCCATCCGGATGGATTCTGGGATCGTTTCCCTTACCAGGTCTGTGAGCGAATCATAACCGACTTCTTCAAGCATCCCTGAGATGTCGGCCTGGGTTGGGCCGAGGTGTCGAGCTTCGAAGTCGGGAGGAGGGTCAATAAAGGTCATGGGCTCCCCTGACACTCTGACTGAATCCTAGTCAGCTTATATGGTCCTCGTACCGATCTGCGTCCAGAAGGGCATCCAAGTCACCTTCATCATCAACCCGAAGCTTGATCATCCAACCCTCACCGTATGGATCCGAATTCACGAGAGAAGGATCGTCGTCAAGAGCTATGTTGATCTCTATCACCTCACCAGATATAGGGTTATAAAGATCGCTAACGGCCTTTACTGCCTCAATCGTTCCGAACACCTCCATCTTTGAGAATGAAATTCCCGTGTCCGGTAGCTCAATATAGACAACATCTCCGAGTTCCCCTTGAGCGTAATCGGTAATCCCAACGAAGAAGATTCCCTCCTCACTAGAAGGCCTCAGATATTCATGCTCTTCAGTGTATAGCAGGTCGCTAGGGATATCGGACATACGATCTCTCGGACAGTGGAATCTGAACTTGGAAGCCCTCACGATGACGGGGTTTTGTCACAAGGTCAACCCTCTTCCCTTCCACTTTGCTGAACCCTTTCGGAGCCCCAGTTACCCGCGCTCTACCGTAGAGCCTAATCCTCGCCGGAACGCGCTTGTCACTCCGCTTCCGGCAGACCCAGTTTCAGGAGCGAGAGTCCTCAGTCACACAGTAACCGAAGTACTACCGCTAAGATTTGAAGATCAATATGATCTATGAGGATACTATGAACGTTCGACTACAACTTATTGCCGAGGCGCTCATAAAATGAGCTATCAAATGGCTGTAATCGGTTTCTGGGAAGTAGCTCTCCTGCTAGGGCTCCTCATGGTCTTCTTCGGTGCCAAGAAGCTGCCCCAATTGGCGAGGGGGCTCGGATCGGGAATTCGTAACTTCAAGGGCGAATTGAAGGCACCTGCAGAAGAATCCAAGGACGGGGAGGAGTAACGAACAGGAACATCAGCTGACAGCTGCCGTGAGTTACAACCTGCTTTCTCGTATCGCTATCGTTCTTGACCATCCCAAGAACGTAGTGAATATCGCCGGGGTCACCCGAGTCATGCAGAACTTCGGACTCAAGACACTCCGCCTGGTAAACCCTAAAGAGTTTGACGCTTATCGCATCGAAGGCATCGCTCACCGCAGTACGGACCTCATCAATGCGACGACGCTACACGCTACACTACAGGATGCTGTAGGTGATGCTGCTTTCATCTTGGGCACAACCGGGCGGGCAAGAACTGCCGGGCGGAATTACATCAGGCCGCGTGAGGCTGGAGCCCTCTTGGCAGAGCGAGCAGCAACAGGCAAGGTGACGATCATCCTCGGTCGTGAGGACCGAGGCCTCACGAATGAAGCTCTGGATCTTTGCCATGCGGTGATGGTCATCCCGACTGACCCGGAACACCCGAGTCTCAATCTAGCCCAGGCTTGTCTTGTAGCTGCTTACGAGGTGTTCCTCGCTATAGGTGGTGGCGAACACTCCCTGCCACAAGGCCGCCGAGCAAGCCGACCTCCAACTCAGGCCGAGCTTGAAGAGACCTACGCCGCCATAGAGACAGGGTTACATCGGATCGAGTTTTTCAAGGCCCGAGAGCCTTCAGCAGTAATGCGTACGATCCGCACAATTGTATCACGTGCCACACCTGACCTAAGAGAAGCTAGGCTTCTCGGGGCAATCGGTTACGAAATCGATCACTACATCAATCGCAACAAACTCCGTCACGCAGATCTTCAGGCCCTGACGCTCACTGATCCACTAACGGGTTTGCCGAACCGACGTCATCTGGAACTTTACTTGGAGAGAGAAGTTGAGGCGGCTCGGCGAGGCCGGAAGCTTGTGCTCATCATGATCGATCTGGACAACTTTAAAGCTTGTAATGACACATTTGGCCACGTGGTCGGGGACGAAGTCTTAACAGCAGTGGGGCAAATCCTCAGCGCCGAAAATCGAGCCATGAACATGGTAGCTCGGTATGGTGGGGACGAATTTATTGCAGTGCTCTCAGAGTCCGACATCAGCGGCGCAGAACTTTACGTGAAACGTGTGATGGAAAGAATGGCTGATAACACTGACCTAATCGAATACGGCATCACCATAAGCATCGGCATAGCAGAATTTGATGAAAGATCGTCAGGATCGATGGGAGATTTGATCCAAGCTGCCGATGTGAACATGTATGCAAAGAAGCAAGCAAGCCGGACATAGCCCAGACACAACTCCTTAAATCTGACTTCCAGAAAAACATTCCATGCCCCAGCCCTCAATTCCAGTGAACGATCAACTAGATATTAGCGAGATTCGTGAGTTGCTGGATTTTGCCGTCGAGGTAGCACATGAGGCCGGGGCACTCACTCTAAGGTACTTCGGTGGTATCGTCGAAGCAGATGCTAAAGGAGATGGTTCTCCTGTCACCGTTGCTGACCACAAGGCTGAAGAATTGATTCGACAGAAAATCGAAGAGCGATTCCCGAGGGATTCAATTCTCGGTGAGGAATTCGGTGAGTCCAATCAAGGTGCCCGAGTTCGATGGATTCTCGATCCAATAGACGCCACTCGGTCTTTTACTAGAGGAGTGCCTTTGTTCGGAGTCCTCATCGCCGTAGAGGTAGATGGTGAGAGTGTTGTTGGGGTTGCTCATTTTCCAGCTCTCGAAGAGACGGTGGCAGCAGGAGTAGGTCACGGTTGCACCTGGAATGGTGAGTCATGCTGTGTATCATCCGTCAGCTCACTGCCGCAAGCCGTTGTTTGTACGACTGATATCGAGAGGATCCTGGCTCGCCCCGAAGGGATCGGATGGAGACGGCTACAACAGCGTGCTGCTTTCTCTCGCACCTGGGGAGACTGTTACGGACATGCACTTGTTGCGACAGGAAGAATAGAGGCACAAATAGATCCAATAATGGCACCCTGGGATGCTGGACCTTTTCTTACGATCCTGACTGAGGCGGGTGGTCGCTTCACAACACTTCAGGGACAGCCAACGATCCATGGAGGTTCAGGGGTTAGCTCGAATGGGATCCTTCATGAAGAGATACTTCGGGAATTAGTGGGTTAAGACAACGAATTAACTTTTTCCATCATGATTGTGTACCACCAGCCCCTTGCTGCTCCCTGGAACTCTAATTCGATAGCTGCTATTCAGCAGCAAGACCCACAGGCATTTCGGCTTCTCTAGTCTCCGGGTCGACCATCGGTTGCCATACCTGTATTGCCGGAAACGTTATAAGAAACCATCTCACCGACCCTAGATACAAACCTAAGAACATCAGCCCTATAAGAGGCTGCCAAATCGTGAAGACCGGATCTCCTCCATGGTGGAGCGACGGAGCAAGCATTACGTACCTTTCAAGCCACATTCCAACAAGAATAACTGAGGTGAAAAAAGCCAAGAGCACTGGCTTCGTCTTAGGTTTTCTCCCAATGAGCCCTGCAAAGGGAATTACAAAACAGAGGAGAATGACCAGTCCTGACAGACCGCCCCAAACTTCATCAGAGCGCCTAATGATCCATGCTTGCTCCCACGGAAGCTTACCATACCAGATGACTATATACTGGCTAAAGAATAGGTAGGTCCAAAAGACACAGAATGCGAAAGCCAACTTCCCTATGTCGTGGCGTTGCTGCAGGCCGATATTCCTGTGAAAATCCTCATGCTGTGTCCTGAGGTATACACTCCAGAGCGCCGTCGCAGCTATACCGACCCAGAACGCTCCCATGAAAAACCAGGGACCGAACATCGTGCTGAACCAGTGTGGCTCCAGAGACATGACCCAGTCGTAGCTCAACATTGTCATGACTACCGCATAAATGATCACAAAAGCTGGGGCAATCACGGTCATGCGCTTATAGCTACGGACTTCCTCCTTTTCTTGACCCATCCAGCCCCGTGTCAGCCTAGCTTGCCAAGCTTCGCTCCTTTTGCCTTCAGTAAGCTGCTGGGCACTAAGGCCCATATCAGGGCGTAGAGCGAGGTAGACGAAGTACAGTGCCACCCCGAAGAGGAGGGCAAGCCCAAGAACGTTCCTAGTAATCAAGAATGGCATGTTGAGGTATGCTGCCTTGTTCTGGACGACAGGGTCGTCCGCCATCATCTCAATCCATGGGAAGTAGCTCTCGCCAAGGCTCAGCATGGGTAGCATGAGCAAGAAAGAGAACGGAAGAAATGCAACAAAAGACTGGCTAATCCGACGTATAGACCAGTTCCATTTTGCCTTTGTAATCCAGGTTGCAATCGCGAGCAAAAGGCCACCTATGGACACGCTCGTGAAGTACAGCCAGTTCGTGATGTAGCTAATCCAGGCGGCTTGGGGGTCCTGCAGCAACCTCATCACGAACGATACAATCCCCACCACGATGAATGCACCAATCAAAAGATTGGCTTTCCTTGAGTGAGGAAGATGGCGCACTGAAATCTGATCCGGCACGTGAATATGGGCCATTCCTATTCTCCCGCCGGCGGATTATCACCGGACACACCATTCTCCGGCACATTCCCCGCCTGCAGTTGGAGTTCCCTCACGTAGTTCACAATGCTCCAACGATCGAAGTGAGTGATTCGACTGCCATACTCTGGCATCAGTCCACGCCCCACACGGATCATGGCATAAAGGTACTGGTCACTATATGCTGCTACCTGAGCACCCGAGAGATTGTACGCAGGTAGCGTAGGGTGTTTGTCAGCAATAGACGCGTTTGCACCAACTCCATCCTCTCCATGGCAAACTGCGCAGAACCTTGTATACAGTTCCGCACCTCTCTCTCTCGATCGAGGATCAGTTGGATCAAGCGGATTACTAAGCCCTTGAACAACCAAGCCACCAATACCCGGAAGACCGAGATCTGCCTGGGTAAACCTTGGGACACTCACTCCCTCGGGCTGTCCGATGTTCACAACGCCGAAGTCTGTTGGATAGTTTCCTGAGGAAAATGAGATAGAGTTTTCGGGTGAGGGCTGCGTGTTCTCATATGGGTCGAAAGAACGCTGATCACGCATTGATCTGCCAAAGATCAGCACCATAGCGTCATCGAGCGGCTTACAGCCGCTTAACGCAACAATTCCTACTACAGCAAGAAATGCTCGGGGCAGCCATGAGCTAGTCATCAAGCTCGCCCTCTCTGAGTTCAATGGGCTGCTGTTCGTTCATGATCTGCCGTGCCTCTTCTAGGCTCTGGTGATTGCCTTCGACATAAACCCCATAGCGTCCTGAGCTGAATTCGGGATCGTATACAACTGTCGGCTTGATTGACGGGAGACGACTGAGAACGAAGAGCCCAATGATCGTAGCAAGCGCACCAAATAGGATCGTCATTTCGAATGCGATGATTATGTAGGCGGGGATAGACACGATCGGCTTGCCGCCGACAACTAATGGCCAATCGATCGACGTCCAGATGGTTAGTGCAAACCCTGTCGCCGTGCCGGTTAATCCGCCAACAAGTGTCCAAACACGCACCGGGCTCTGTCCGTAACCGAGTGCGTCTTCAATATGGTGTTCCGGATAAGGGGAGTACGCCTTAACCGTCTCGAATCCAGCCTTCTTGAGTGCCTTAATTGCATCAACCGTGGAGTCAAGATATTCGTACGAGGCAAGTAGGCCTGTAGTATTCCCCATCAATAGGCCTCCCCGGTCTTCTTTCGTGTAGGCGCAGGAAGGACTTCCTTGAGCTCAGCGATTGCGATGGGTGGCAGGAGTCTGGTGAACAGGAGAAACCAGAATCCGAACCAACAGAAGCTGCCTAGAAGAAGTGCCATTTCCGTCAATGATGGGCGATAAATACCCCATGCAAACGGCTCATACTCATGGTGCAGTGAAGTAACGACGATCACATAACGCTCAAACCACATTCCAATATTAATGAAAATCGAGATCACAAAGAGCGCTGGAATTGAGTGCCTGATACGTCTAAACCAAAGCATGATCGGAACGAATCCATTACAAGTCAGCATCGTCCATGTTGCCCACCAATAGTCACCAACAAGACGATTCCAGAATGCAGTCCTCTCTATCTCTTCTCCGCTATACCAAGCTAGGAAAAACTCAGACAGGTACGCGTAAAGTACGATCAGCGAAGTGAGTAAACACAACTTCGCCATCGCATCAAAATGCTTCGTCGTGAGGTATGCCTCAAGACCAAAAATCTTCCTGATGGGCACGACGAGCGTGATGACCATCGCAACGCCTGAGAAAATCGCACCGGCAACAAAGTAGGGAGCGAAAATTGTAGCGTGCCATCCTGGCACGATTGTCATAGCAAAGTCCCAAGACACAACCGAGTGCACAGAGAGCACGAGGGGTGCGGCTAGTGCAGCTAAAAAGATGTACGCCTTCCCGAAGTGGTGCCACTGAGAGTCAGTGCCTCGCCATCCTAGTGAAATCACTTGGTAAAACTTCTTCCTCAGGCCGGTTGCTCGGTCTCGAGCGGCTGCAATATCTGGAATTGCGCCTAAGTAGAAAAACGTCGCCGATACCGTAAAGTAGGTAGTAATCGCAAATACATCCCAAACCAGTGGTGACTTAAAATTAGGCCATAGGAAGCGGGAGTTTGGATATGGAATCAGCCAATACGCGTGCCAGAGTCGCCCAACGTGAATTAGTGGGAACAGACCTGCAGTCATAACGGCGAACACCGTCATCGCCTCAGCAGCGCGATAAATTGATTGCCGCCACGGGGCCCGAAACAGAAAAAGAATCGCTGAAATCAGCGTCCCTGAGTGCGCAATACCGACCCAGAATACAAATGTTGTGATATAGACGCCCCACCCGACCGGTGAGTTGAGGCCGCTGACACCAATGCCCTTATAGAGTTGCCAACCCCAGGCGCCAAAGAAAAGCACCACACCTGCAGCAGCCACCGCGAGAAGTGCCCACCAGGCTTTACCCGGGGTTTCGAGTGCCCGAAGAACATCACGATTGACTTCATCATACGTGTGAACGTCGGGGTGCGGGACCGCACCCCGATCCGTTCGTCCCTCAAGCACCGAACTCACTCCTCATGTCCCACAGATGCTACCTCATGGAAGGTGACCTTCTTGAGGTAGTTCACAGCAGGCTGGGTATTTAGATCCTCTAAAACACGATACGTTCGCTCACTGGACGAAACCTGTGTGATACGGGCATTGGGATCTCGGATATTGCCAAAAACAATCGCCTCGGCTGGACAGCTCTGTTCACACGCAGGGACAACCTCATGATCACGGACTTCTCTCCCGCCTTCGAGTGCCGCACGGTTCTGCACCTCGCGGATCCTCTGCACACAGAAGCTGCATTTCTCCATAACCCCGTTATCCCGAACAGTGACATCAGGATTCCATTGCCAGTTTAGGGGCTCTGGTACCTCATCAGTGTACCTATACCAGTTGAAAACCCTCACTTTGTAGGGGCAATTGTTGGCACAGTACCGGGTACCGACACAACGGTTGTAGACCTGAGCATTCAGGCCTTCGGGTGTATGGTAAGTCGCAAACACCGGACACACTGTCTCACAAGGGGCATTCCCACAGTGCTGGCAAATCATGGGCAAGAAACGCACGTCCAGATCCCCAGCCTGAGTCGCGTCAACCTGTTCGTAGAAGCGCTCGATACGAACCCAGTTCATATCCCGACCCATAAGAACCTGTTCTTCTCCGACCCAAGGGACATTGTTTTCGGCCTGACATGCTGTCACGCAGGCGCTACATCCCGTGCACTTGTCCAGGTCAATGGCCATCGCCCAACGCGGTCCCTCTTGTGCGTCAGCATAAAGTCCGTGGCGCGATCCCTCTAAAGGAAATGCGGTCGGGGCTCCTTCGTTAGCAGGAACGGGGATAAAGCCACCGACCCCCTGAAGCTCTCTCAACTCTTCGTGACCCCTCTCTTCATGCTCATCGTCTCCAGCATGGCCCAGGTCAGCCAAAGCAACTGCTGGAGCGATCAAGCGATCGTGTTGGTCACTCGATCCTTCCACTGTGGCGAGTCGTCGGTTTTCACCAGTGGGTATTACGGTGACCGAAGTCACTGTAGTCACTAAGGCCCCTGATGGCTGCTCAGAGGTCGATGGAAGCAATCTAAGCGCATTGACTCCCTTATCATCTGCATAGCGTCCCATGCCCGTGTGGCCACCACCCATAGCCAAGGCGACTACGTCCTCTCTAATCCCTGGGTACAGCCAAACCGGTACTTCAAGTGAGCCATGCGGCGAAGTGACAGTGACAATGTCACCCTCACGGATTCCGCGCAGTTCAGCAGTGTGTGGGTTCATCTCCAGCCAAGAGTGCCAAACAATCTTGGAGACGGGGTCCGGTAGCTCCTGTAGCCACGGACTATTCGAAAATTCACCAGCCCCGAATCGTGGAGACGGGTGAACGAGGAGAGTCAAGTCTCCCGGTGCATCAAATGTGGGGACCTCGAAGCTAAGCGCGATCTCTGGGGACTGTAGCTCTAGGGCCCTAACCTCCTCACGTCTGGTATCTGCCATACCTGTCCGCAGAAGTT
Source organism: Gemmatimonadota bacterium (assembly GCA_012960225.1). GTDB lineage: Bacteria > Gemmatimonadota > Gemmatimonadetes > Longimicrobiales > Gaopeijiaceae > UBA1142. The sequence continues at coordinate 241,096 of DUBS01000035.1, forward strand.
CCTGCCAAGCATCCTCGAAATCTCCATCTGCTTCATCGTATGCAGATCGATGGTGTTCTTGCAGATAGTCATAGAATGTTGCTGCATCACCCTGACCACTGAGTCCGTTAGCCACAGAGAGGAGTACGTCCCCAGTCTGCTTCGATTCAAAGTGAGGCACAGGCTGCATAACCGGCTGCTGTACTGCGATAACCCCTGCAAGTGGGCTGGAGTCTCCCCAAGCTTCGAGAAAGTGCCGATCTGGGAGGATAAGGTCCGCCATCTCCGATGTCTCATCCAGTGCTGAGGCAAAAGAGACCTTGAATGGAACTTGAGCGAAGGCTTCGGCGAAACCCGCCTGGGGGGGTATTGAATAAACTGGGTTTGCCCCGTGAACCATCACGACTTCTGACTCACCCGAGGCCATAGCACCAACGGTGGCCTCGATGTCAGCATAAGTACTCACCGCTCCATTCACCGGAGCGTCATAGAGCACTGTCCGACCGACATTACCTGCAACATGGTTCAGGATCATGACGGCGATGTTCGCCGCCGTTGCTCCACGGTGATGTGCACCCACGCCGGGCCCTAGGGCTAGGGTAGGAGCTTCCGATGCAAAATCCTCTGCGAGTTCAAATATCACATCCTCAGTCACTCCTGCTACCTGTGCAGCAACTCGAGGATTGTACGCTTGGAGGACGTTGGAGTAAGGACCTGCAGCCTGAGGGTCATCTCCAGCAATGACTGCTGCCATCGCGAGCGCTACAGCAGCCTCAGTACCAGGTCGTATCGGAATCCACTTATCCGCATTCAATCCGGTCAATGAAAGGCGAGGGCCAAGGTAAACAAAACGACCCTTCGACCCTGCAGCATCCACTGAACTCATGCGAGCAAAGCCCTTATTGTGCGCTACTGGTGATGACCCAGTTTCGATAAAGTCATTGCTAAATGAGAGCAGAAAGCGAGCGTTCTCAAGGTCATATTGTGGGATCCCCGTTGTGCCATAAACAATCCGAGCAGCTTCAGCTAGCGGAGCATCTGAAATCGCATCATAGCTAACCCTGACACCACCTATGCCTGCAATAAATTCATCCACAAGTTTGTTAAGGCTGGGGCCCATCCGGCCACTGATAAGCATCGGATTCTGAGCGGAACCAAGACGAGCAGCAAGCAGTGATTCTGCCTCTTCCCATGTCACCTGCTGCAATTCACTACCGTCGCGGATCATCGGCCCAGGAAAGCGATCTGGATGATAGAGATGTTGCAATGTGGCGTGGCCCTTCGCGCAAAGACCCCCCTCTGAGACCGGATGGTTTGGGTTGCCCTCAACTTTGATCGCTCTCCCTTCTCGGGTGCGCACCCACATCCCGCATTGAGCTGAGCAACCACCACAAACCGTCGTGTACCAAGTCGACACTCCGGGTGTGATGTCGTCAGGAGCTACTACATACGGAAGCAGGCGCTCAACTTTTTCGGTCGAGCACCCTGTAAGTGTTGCTCCAGCGCCTGACACACCGAGTACCCTTAAGAAGTCCCGGCGTTTGATCCCATCTTTCATACTCTTATTCTCAGCCATCAGTAGTGGCACACCGTGCAGTCAGTAGAGGCCTGTGCTTTTCCAGTATCATCCGGCTGGCGGTGGCACTCCACACACCAGCCCATATTGTCACCGCCCCAAGCAGGGTCACGACTGTCGAGGACCTGCAGCTCCTGTACCTCGCCGTGACACTGTTGGCACTCAAGGCCAGCATTCAAGTGACGCATGTGAGGGAAATGCACATGGTCCGCAACCTTGTAGATACGAACCCAAGGAATAGGGTCTCCACTCTGAATGAACTGCTGAATTTTTGCCACTTCTTCCGGATTGTTACTACCGGGAATAGCCTGGTGGCAGCCCCAGCAAGCCGAGACCGACGGTATACCTGCATCGACGGATCGCTCTGCCGAATAGTGACAATACTGGCAGTCCATGTTGTTCTGGCCAGGCTGATTACCAGCGTGCTGATCATGGGGAAATGCGATCGGCTGGCCCGACGGGTATTCCGACGGCGACGGGTATTCCGCCTCAACCATGTCTTCAGATCCAGGAGGCTCCTGAGGCCCTTCCTGGATGAATGTGAATGCTAGCCCTGCGAGTGCGAGGAGGCTGGTAAGTCCGCCTATCAGCCAGTGCTTTCTCATCCGAAGTCTTGCTCCTGAACGAAGCCGCGCAGTCCAAACTTGGGTGTCTGAAGGGGTCTGTCGACGAGGCAAGAAAACGCTTGTGACGAATTGGAACAAGCCCCTGAACACGCCGCGGTACTAATGGCGATCCAGGTAAGGCAGTGAAGGCATACTGGATAGTGGCCCAATAAGATTTTTCACCCCCACCTATGTTATGCTTCCCCGGCCTTAGGTGACCTCCGCCACTGGTATGCACACCACTTTGGTCAGCGGGCCTCTTGGAGGCTAGACCAGTTACATCCACATTGCCCGACAGGCCCGGTACGCAAGCGAATCCATTAACCCCATATCGTCTGAGTCTTCCCCAAAAACCCTGAGAAGCAGGAGTCTCGCTCACAAGAATTTATCTACATGATGGGCGGTAGAGGGCGTGACTCCGTAGCACTCAATCGGTATCGTGGGATGAAGATGACATCCTCACACAGATCCAGAGCTGACTCAGGCACCGGCCTACACATCGCGACAATCACACATGGTGGTCGCATCTGGGGTACGTACTTGGAGTTTGACGATGACCCAACGAGGCCAGATGTGTATCTCGCTCGCCTCCGATTTGATGTGGCGAATCCTACCAACCTCGAAGAAGCTCCACGCACCACAGTGATCATCATCGAAGAGTCCTACCAGGAAGCTGTCACCAAAGCGCGCGACTTCGACGACCGCCAACTAGAAGCCTTGTTACGGTCGGCGCTACCTGACTAGCTAAACTGACCACACTCAAGCCCGATAGTAGGACCTTTTCTTCAGGCTTCCTTCACCCATCTCCATAATTCTGGAAGAGTTGGCCTTTTGCCTGCCATGAGAATTCCCACCTTGTAAATCCTGCCAGCTATCCAAGCAATCGCAAGGACCGTGAAAAGCATGAGTAGGAATGAGAGACCAATCTGCCAGGCGGGTATCCCACCACTCACCACACGTGCCCATATCAGGAATGGTGAGAAAAGGGGGAACAGAGAAAACCATGTCGACATCGCAGTCATCGGTTGCACAATTACAACCGAGACCATCGCGATAGGGATCACAAGAAGCATAACCATGGGCAACCGCACCTGCTGAGCCTCCTGGTCGGTATTGCACATTGCGCCCACAGCTGCATGCAAGCCGGAATACATGAAGAATCCGAAGATGAACAAGCATACAAACAGGGTCACCATTCCGATCCCCGGAAGTGCTGGGAGGAGAGTTTCGACTGGAATAAGTCCAGGACTTAGGCTGACCAAAAGAGGGATCCCGCCAGCTACAATCAGGAATCCTGAGACAATCCAGACAAGAAGCTGTGTAAGGCCAACAGCACCAACACCCAGGATTTTTCCTAACATGAGGTGCCATGGTTCCATCGAGGAAATGATCACTTCCACGATGCGGCTGGTCTTCTCCTCTAGCGTCGCTCTCATCACTGAGTCTGCGTAGAATAGAATTACCATGTAGAGAAAGAAGGCCCCTAGATACGCCACCCAGAATTGTGGCTCCTCCGTTGAAGTCCGTTCCTCCGACAGTAATTCCAGGCTAAGGTCTCCCCCACTTAAGAGCGCCTCTGCATCGACCCCTAGCCTTTCAAGCTGGTACTCCATAACCGCACGGGTAATAGCACTTTGCAGGGTTAGTTGGCGGATGGGTGAAGGACGGGTAGTCACGTACACAATCGCTTCGCCAGTATCAAGTGTGAGTTCATCTAACACAATGAACCCCCAGAGGTCACCTTCAGTTGCTTCTTTCCGGAGACTAGTCACCACATCCGGATACCACCGCTCCTCCTCAACCTCAAGCCCTTCGTTTACCAGATAGGGCGCAATCCGTTCGTATAACACATTACTACCATCAACAATCGCAAGCTTCTGTTCAGCCTGTCCTCCACGCACCAGGAAGTATGCTGGAACAACCATGAGTAGAAGAATGAGCAAAGGGCCACCTAGCGTTGAAATGACGAACCACTTCGAACGCACCCTCTGCAGGTATTCACGCCGGATGACTGCCCAAACATTAACCGACATTATTGAAGTTCCAGCGTAACGTTCTTGGGCATCCCCGCATCACCAACTGACTCTGTCCCGGCATGACGAACAAAAATCTCGTGTAACCGCGGCTCTACAAGATCGAAGCGGTATATCTTTACGCCGGATTCTAGGCCGCGCTTGAGAATACTCTGGTGATCAGCGCCATCCTTTAGAATGAGGTGTAACTCACCGTTCGATTCATGGATGCAATCTATCTCCGGACCCTCTAGCCATTGATTGGAGCCTTCAAACCTCACTACTACTACGCCGGTTCGCTCCTTCGCCTTCAATTCTTTTAGATCAGCATCAAGTACCTTTCGTGCATTGGATATTAGACAGACTCGCTCACAAATCCGCTCCGCTTGGTCCATGAGATGTGTCGACAACAGGATCGTGGTTCCTTTGGAATGAAAATCTCGAATAATCTCTTCGAGCACGTCCTGATTGAGCGGATCGAGGCCGCTGAAGGGTTCATCTAGAATTAATAGCTCGGGCTCATGAATAACTGTCCCGATAAACTGGACTTTTTGCTGCATCCCTTTCGAAAGAGCTTCGATCCTTCTATCAGCCCATCCGCCAAGTCCCAATCGTTCAAGCCAATCATTGGAGCGTTTCCAGCCTTCGGTGCGAGATACCCCCCGGATTTCTGCCAGAAAAGTTAAGAACTCAGTACATGTCATTTTTCTGTAGACGCCGCGCTCTTCTGGTAAATACCCTACCCTCTTGCGACGCACGTCATCAGGAGTAGCCCCGAGCAAACTGACTGATCCCACATCCGGATGCAGAATTCCCATGATCATGCGTAGGCAGGTGGTCTTTCCTGATCCATTCGGCCCAATAAGTCCGCATATGGCACCCCGGGGTACATCGAAGTTCAGTTCGGAAACCGCAGTATGGTTGCCAAAACGTTTCGTAACATCACTGAGCCGGATTGCGTATCTCGTATCAATCACAAATTTGCGCCATCTAGGGATGACCTAAGCTAGTTGAGTACTGACATGGAGCTAGAATTCAAGTTCGATAGAGTCCTGGTTAGGTAGCCAGCGATCGCCTTGCAGGCTGGACAACCAATAAGAGAGACCCTCCCAGGATACATACAACATACCTTATACTTTACTTAGCTTATCGGGGTTTTGTGCATACAGGAGGAGTTGCATGGCCATCTATCGTACCCTTTACTATACCGATGTCACAGTAGGCGTCGGAGGGCGGGTTACGATTCCCCAGGACATGAGGGAACACTTGGGGATCGAAGAGGGTGAGTCACTAACTGTGAGAATGGAAGAAAATCCCAGAGGTGGACGCCAGATGGTCGTGTGGCGCGCGGAACCGGAAATTGAAGAAGACTGAGCCCAAGAAAACGTAGGGTCGTCAGTCGCCTACTTCTTCCAGATCCACCCAGCGCACTAAGTCTCGGAGGGGACTGCCTCCATCATGGTGCCATGACGGAGGAGGGAAAGATAATTCCGAGAACTTTGCGATACGTGATACTCCGATACGTCCCAGTTCTTCAGCCAATTTCTCTAGATCCCTCCCCACACCCGCTACACCCACGCTCTGAAGGTGCCCCTTGTCAGGGCTCAGCCTCTTGATCAAGTCACTTGGGTTCTCAATTGGCTCCACACGTACCACTCGGCCGACGTGATTGTATCTTAGCTCCGAATCCGGATCGAAAATCACTGTCCAGAAAGCCTTGCCACCATGATAAATACCTCCTGGCGAACCTGATGCAGTAAGCAATTCCGCAGCACCACGAACCTGATGCAGCGCTGCCGCTTCCTCTAGTTCCAGATCACCACCTGGAAGATCATTTTCTATAGCTTCAAGGGCCGATGCCAGGTATCCAGCAAAAGCCTCCGGTGTAATATCTCCACGGGAGTCGACATAAATAGATCGTGGGGACACGCAGCCCCGCTGGTCGAAAACCGCCACGGCCCGAGCAATATCCCGAGCAGTCTGTTCGACTAACCCCGAGGTAAGTGCCTGGCTCCCGACAACCCCTACGCTAATGCGGTGATGATAGGCTACAAAGCGTTTGGTCACCGGAGTCAATGCTCGAATACTCTCCACCGACTCGTCCCCACCATAAGTGGTTACAATACTGGCTCGATCAAGAACTCCCCTTTCTAAATTTGAACTGCCACCCGGCCAATAAAGGACAGCAACATTTTCAGCCAGATCCTGATCTATAACTGCTAGTGCCTGCATAAAGAGCACGGGAAGTACCACATCTCCTCGGCCTGGCTTTAGTAAGGTCGGCGCCTTGGTTAACAAGCTGCGAATCAACGCCGTCACTCCGACTCCAGGTACGCTACCCGATACAATCTGGACACAGAGGTCAGCGCCAATTGCCATTGTCTGACAGCCGTTCTGCTTAACGAAACCGTCCAATGCATCTGAAGTGCCAAATTCGTTGCTCAGAAGCCCACAAAGCCGATCCTCAACCCAATCTGCAGCCATACCATCCAAAACAGCACGAGCCATTGGAGCTGACAGACCAGAGGCCCTGGGAAGCAGTTCCAACGCCTTTGTTCTGAGAGGGTCACCCTCCTTCAAGAATCGACTCCCTGCGATTCCTAGTATCTGAGCAAGATCGGCAGCCTTTCGCTTCCTCAATCTGCTGCTGCCCTCAATTAAGATATCGGCCAATCCATTTAGCCACCCGGACTCGATAGAGAGGCTGCGCATAGAGCACCCTGGACCTAGCGCAGCAGAGGTTGCCCCCGGAACCTCGACGGAACCTGGGATGGCCCAAGCATCGAAGATGTCTTGGGTCACTGGCGAGTGACCCTGCTAGAGGCCATCAGCTCATCCATGGCCCTAGAGCACCCTCGTGGCTCCGCATTAGGAAAACGACCCTCAAGATGAACTTTCCCACCTATCACTCGCCCAATATCCTCGGTAAGCACGTGGCAAACCGAACCAAGGTTTGCTAGGTCAAAGAATGCTAGTAACCCCGTTTCATTTTCTGCGACCGGCTCAAGAGTTGTCGGGTTGAGTGCACGTTCCCTAAGCCATGGCGGCGGAGTATGACCTACTTGTGTTTCATTCGGTTGTGTCAGGTTCGATTCATAAAGCTGTGAGAGTAATTCCGTCATACCGTACTCATTCACGATTCGACTAGGCTCGAGACCTACGGTTGTGGACAGGGACTTGTATAGCTGTTCTTTCGTGATATCACGGGTCTGAGCCTTGAATCCTCCGGTCTCCATAATCCGGCTCTCTGGTGGGAGACGTCGTAGCTCCTTACCTGCCAACTCGTCTAGCCAGTGCAGAAAGGCGAATGCGGTGCCTAGTAGTAGTATTTTCTCGCCCTCTAGCGCTGCGTCATTTAACACATTTCTGAGTCCTATACTGTTTAGCACACCCTCTCCGTTAACAAACCAGTGAGTTTCTGAAGACATCGTGTCAGCCGCTACGCCGACCATGTGCGAAAGAGACGAGTGGGGCAGATCCTCCGGGGACGGAATCAGGGATACAAATTTGATCTTTTCAACATCCGGAAGAAGATATTCGCGAAAGTTTGATAGGAGTGAAGCATGGTAAAGCGAAGGCCGTGACACTAAGTGTCTTCCGGGGGCAAGAGTCGTACTGGTAGTTCCGCTTGTTCGAAAGACCATTCTTACAGAGGAATGATCACCCGTTACTAAATCGAGATGTCTAAACGCTGTGGTTGGGACCATCGGTACATGCCACCAACTCTTAACCGCAGTAGGCACGGCGTTCTTGCTTTCACAGAAGCGGCGGTATACAGGATTGTATTGGAACTGGACACTAAAGGCCCTCAAGGCCAATTCTTCGAATTTCAGATCACTCCAACACGATGTGAAATCCTGTGAGAAGTGTATTTCCAGTTCACTGGCTAACACATCAAGTTCTTCTGGTACCCTGCCAATCGGAGACATCCTCGTTGATGATATATCAGTCATAGTTGGTAATGTATGGTGTTACTAGATACCAGGTGTGAGAAACCCACAACAACAACCGCCATCTGGGTGTCTCGTTAGTGGCCCCTTGAACTCTTCGGTTAGAGTCGGCATTACACAACTAGGGAGGATTAGATGAAGAGGACCGCACATGCGCGTGTTCTCATACTGTTGGTGAGCCATCTCTGTGGATTCTCCCTGGCTCATCCATCTGCTGCACAGGAATCGCCTGGAGTCACCCTAGAGGCGCTACCTCTCGAAGTTGATCTCGTTCTTGATGGTCGCATTTTGGAGGAATCCTGGTTTTCCGCGGTCCCGATCACTGATTTTACGCAGCAGGAGCCGGTCGAAGGCGGGGTGCCGTCAGAGGAAACCGAGATCCGAGTCCTTTTTGATGAGGACAATCTCTATATCGGTGTCATCATCTACGACGACCCCGAAGAGGTCTTAGCATATCAGCGTGAGCGGGATGCTTCATTGGGCACAGACGACCGGTTCATGTGGATCCTGGACACGTTCCTGGACGGTCGGACCGGCTACTTCTTCGAGATCAACGCAGCCGGCCTCATGGGTGACGGCATCTTACGCTCCAGCGGTGGTGGTGGTGGTGGTGGACGTTTCGGTGGAGGTTTTTCCGGTGGTGGCGCGAACAAGGCGTGGGACGGGATCTGGGAGGCACGTACCGCGATGCGTCCCGACGGCTGGTCCGCCGAGATCCGGATCCCTTTTCGTACACTGAACTTCGATCCCAATAACGATACATGGGGCATCAATTTCCAGCGCACGATCCGCCGCCGTAACGAAGAGATCCTGTGGCGGGGCTGGAAGCGGACCGAGGGTCTACGCAGGCCGATCTTTGCCGGGCGTATGACTGGCCTTCAGAATCTATCCCAGGGTCTGGGACTCGAGGCGGTACCGTCCACGATCGTAGGCTGGCGCACCATCCCTGCGAACGCAGAACCGACCACTGTGCCGCGTGATCTCAGTTTGGACGTCAATTACAGTGTGACGTCGAGCCTGCGCGCTTCGGTGTCCGTAAACACGGACTTCGCCGAGGTCGAGAGTGATCAGCGGCGGGTGAACCTCACACGCTTCCCGATACGCTTCCCCGAACGCAGGAATTTCTTCCTTGAAGGCTCCAACGTCTTCTCGTTCGCGCCCGGCCTAGCGATGTCGCCCTTCTACTCACGCAACATTGGACTCAGGAGTGGCCAACAGATCCCGATCAACTACGGTGGACGTGTCACTGGCCAGGTCGGTCAGTACGAGGTGGGCTTCTATCAACTAGGGACCAGCGACCATACGTACTTGGACGGTGCAGGGGCGGACAAGTTCATCCCTTCCGAACAGTTCACGGTTGGACGCATCAAAAGGCAGATCTTCGAACAATCGACAATCGGAGCCATCTACACCCGGCGTGCTCAATCACCTGATGCTCTCGGGGAATCCCCTCTCAATGCGTACACTGCGGGTGCCGACTTGCTCTTCAGGACGCGCAACCTGGCTGGCCGTTACAACATGGACGTAGAGGCGACCGTCGTCTGGAACTCGAATCCCGATCCGGCAAAAGATCTGGAGTTTAAGGATCTCGCTGGCCACGGTCTTAAATTCACATTTCCGAACGATACCTGGTCTGGATCTGTCGGGTACCGGGAGCTCGGCAGCGGTTACCGGCCTGCTCTAGGCTTCATCCCTCGTAATGATTTCCGGGCTTTCAACCAGCAGATCGGCTGGTCACCACGCCCGAATATCGACTGGCTACGCAGACTTCGTTTTTCTGCACAATTCCGGCACCAAAAGGGGGTCAGTACGGGCATCACCGACGAGCGCAAGTGGGAGTTTGGCCTACTTGGGTTGGACTTGGAGAGTGGTGACGGCTTCGACATCAACGCCACACGGAAATTCGAATACCTTGATCGCGCCTTCTTTGTGAGCGAAGGGGTTAAGGTCATGCCTGGGGAATACACCACGCTCGGATACCGCCTCACTGTTCGGACGACAGGCCGCAGACCTGTTTCCGTCTACGGTAACGCCTCGTTGGGTGACTTTTGGAATGGCGAGCGGCTCAATTTCGGAGGGCGTGTCACATTCCGGCCGAACCCCGGTGTCAGCATCTCGACGAACATCCAGCACAATCGGGTTACTCTGCCGCAGGGTGACTTCGTTGCGGACGTCTATGAGGTCGAAGGCCAATGGAACCCCACTCCTTGGGTCAGTGCGATGAGTCAGGTCCAGTTCGACGACGTGAGTAAGCTTGTCGGGCTCTTCGCGAGAGTGCGCTGGATCGTGAAACCAGGGAATGATATCTACTTCGTGTACACGCATAACTGGCAGAACCTGGGCGTCGGTATCCTGGATAACCCAGATCTGATCACGCTGTCACGGGGTGGGGCGATCAAGGCCAACTACACGTACCGGTTCTAGCGGCCTACCAGGCCGAGAGGGACTCTGGTGGATGGGTGTCGGCATGCGTATTACTGAGCGACACATCCCCTTGGTTGGAGGGTCTCATGCACCGCACCTTCGTCCTTGGTCTCGCTGCCACAGTCTTACTGTCACCTGTGGTCAGCGCCCAAAGTCGCTCACCTGTTGGTCCTGACACACACTGGACTTTGTCCGCTGTCGGGGACGTGATCATGAATCGCCGACTTGAGCAGTTCGACCATCCGGGAGACCCGGCGTTCCATGAGATGGCGAACATCATTCGGGGAACTGACGCAGCATTCATGAATCTTGAGCAGTCAGTGTTCAGGTTAGCCGAATTCGACGGCTGGCCAGCTGCAGAGAATGGCGGCAACTATGAGGTGGGCTCACCCGAGACATTGAAGGATCTTGTGAGTATGGGCTTCAACCTATTCAACCGAGCCAACAACCATACGACCGACTACGGCGTTGAGGGGATGCAGCTCACGAATCGACTGATGGACGAGTGGGGTCTCATCCATTCCGGTTCGGGCGACAATCTGGGATGGGCCAGTCGGCCGGGATATCTGGAGACTCCAAAGGGTCGGGTGGCGCTTATCGGGATGGCGTCCACGCATACCCCGATGTCGCGAGCAGGAACTGTAGGTCCGACGGTGCAGGGGCGACCAGGGCTGAATGCGCTGCGTCTTAGCACCCGTAACGAAGGCTCGCCAGCAACCATGAATGCCCTACGAACGGTAGCCCGAGCCCAGGGATTGAACGTTTCGGACGACCCTAATGCTTCGGTACGAATCTTCGGGACAACCGTCTCGCCTGGTGATCAAGATCGGTCGGTGGTGAGCTTGAACGACGTCGACCGGGAGCGGGTCCTGCACGAGGTTCGTAACGCCACAGATCAGGGTGACTACGTAGTCGTCAACAGCCACTCACACGAGCCCGGTAATGGCTCGGTGCTCCCTCCTGACTGGATGGTCGAGTTCTCACATCAGATCATTGATGCGGGCGCGAACACGATGGTCATCCATGGGCCTCACCAACTTCGGGGTATAGAGATCTATGAGGGTCGACCGATCTTCTATTCGTTGGGGAACTTCATCTTCCAGAATGAAACGATCGATCCGATGCCTGCCGATCAGCGAACTCGTTATGGGCTGCCATTGAACGACCTTGCGTCCGAGATCTATGATCGGCGCTTTCGGGTGGATGAGGACGGAAATCCGACCACTGGTTTCCCAACTGGCTCGGAGTGGTACGAAAGCGTGGTTGCTGTCGCGGAGTTTGAAGGCGACGAAGTCATCGAGATTCGCCTTTATCCGATTGAACTGGGGTGGAAGGCACCACGCTCGCAGCGGGGGACTCCACGGATCTCCCCTGAAGCTTTGGGTCAAGAAATCATTGAGCACCTCGCTGAGCTTTCAGCTCCGTTTGGTACCCGGATCGACTACGAGGACGGGATCGGGGTTTGGAGGCGCTAGATATTCACATTCCGTAGGGTGAACTCATTTGTCTTTGGGTGGTTTTTCAGGTCAGGATCTCCTGTCTGGTGCAGGGTAGCGGGTGATGATAGGATGCGGTCATCATGAGCCAACAAGGTAGACGAGCCGCCCTGGGAATCGCGTTAGCGGTCATATTATTTGGTGTTGGATCGTTCTTGCTACAGTCTCGAGCCCCGATCGATATGCAGTCTCGAACCCCAATCGACGTCGCGTCCCTTGGTCCGCAGGTGGGTGAACAGGTACCAGAGTTCAGTCTGCCTGACCAAAACGGGCAAATGCGCACTCTTGAATCCATTGCGGGGCCAAAGGGGGCGATGCTGCTTTTTCACCGATCGGCTGATTGGTGACCTTACTGCAAAGCGCAACTCGTGGAGTTGCAAGACCGACTGGAAGAGCTAGAAGCCCAGGGGCTCGGTGTGGCGGCGATCAGCTACGACTCCGAGGAAGTGCTCGCTGACTTCAGCCAACGTCGTGGTATCACGTTCCCATTACTATCTGACGACGATTCGGAGGCCATCACCGAGTTCGGCATCCTGAACACCGTGGCGGCCGAAGGACTGGGACCA
>DUBS01000036.1 GCA_012960225.1 Gemmatimonadota bacterium
TGGCAACGAGTATCCTGATTTTTTGATCTATACTTTGCATCAAAAGAAGACGGGCTCCTTGGTACCTCGTGCGTCCGCAGCCAAGCCACAAACAAAAACATGCCTCCAGAACTTATGAGGGGTCAACGCAAAAGTCGGCCTAGGATATCCCCAGCAACAGAATATGCTGTGTCTTTCCCCTTTTTAATACGGTCCAAAGCCTGGTCCAATTCAGCAAGCACTGCATCAGAATGCCATACTGTACGGCGTAGTTCACGATCCATAACATCTTGTATCCGGACCCTCTGACGAACTCGCCTCCGCTCTTCGAGTTCACCCGATTCCTCAAGCCATAAACGATGTGCTTTAATGGTGTCCATTAGATCTTCACCACCCTCTCCACGTTGAGCTACTGTTGAGAGTACCGGCGGCGACCAGTCTAAACTGTTCGGCTCCTTACCAGATTTATTAATGATCCGAGCTGGATTGAAATCGTGGTGAGTAGATGAAGTTTCAAGTGCTGTAGCCGCCCTTAGATGCAGTCCCTGTCGAAGATCTTTAACAAACCGGTCAGCACCAGGGCGATCCGCTTTGTTAACAACGAAAATATCTGCGATCTCCATGAGTCCGGCTTTCATCGCCTGAATGGCGTCACCTGATTCAGGAACTAGCACGACGATCACAGTATCGGTAGCGGCAGTGACCTCGAGCTCTGTCTGGCCTACTCCGACAGTCTCGACTAGTACTCGATCGAAGCCAAACGCATCCATAAGGTCTAGAACCTCTTTTGTGGTCGTGGCGAGACCACCAAGCGAACCTCTGGTGGCCATAGATCGGATGAAGACACCCGGATCAGTCGCTAGGTCGCTCATTCGGATTCGATCGCCGAGAAGCGCACCACCGGAATACGGTGAGGTCGGGTCAACGGCGACAACACCAAGTGCTTCATCTTGGGCTCTGCAGTTCAGAGCCACCATGGAGAGCAGGCTCGATTTTCCAGCACCTGGCGGTCCAGTAAAGCCTATGCGAGCCGCCCTCGGGCCTCCTCCAAATACTTCGTGAAGAAAGTCCTGAAAACCTGGACGCTCATTTTCTACAAGTGAAATCGCCTGTCCCAAAGCAGCAGGCTGTCCCGCATGGAAGCGCCCAAGCAAATCTGCGAGTGCAGATTCCAGGAGACCCGTCACCGAATCCGTCTCGTTTTCATTAGTTCGGGGCCGTTTTGTTAAGTGATTGTATCACAATAATTTACAGCGTTCTTAGAAGAAGTACGATATATATACTACACATAATACCACACACTCTGACTAGAAAATCAGCCTAATTTCAGGTCAAACTCGACCTTGCTACCCCCCCCCCACCCCCTATCAGCGGCGAAGGGGGTGGTACTAGTCCCACTCAACACGCACCAAAAGTGAACCTATCCCGCGTACGCGGGAAGGTGTATAGGGTCCCTTGGGTGGTATGCAAGACCCCAGTACCCCCGCCCCCCCCTAGGCGGGCCTTGCTCTCCACCTATACAACACTGTTCTGCTCGTCCGATCAGGCGATTTTAGATGACTCTGAGGAGGGATGTAGGACAGTCATAGATTGGCACGTTAGGCAGTTGGAGTGGTGGAAGAAAAAACTGGGCATCTCAGATTACGGCCTTGCTTGGATTGCTTTCGCTAAGGGGCTGGTTCTTGGGTATGCCCTGTGCTTTTTCATCTAATGAGCTTGGGGTCCCAGACCTAAAAAAAAATTCTGAAAAAATTTAACTCACTCATAGGAGGTTGAATGGAATTCTTAAACCAAGTATGGCAGACAAACATCCTGCTCGTAGTGCTATGTGGAATTCAGGTCCTGATCCTTCTGGAGATGTATGCCCGTGCAAGACACGGAAGAAGCTCTGGAGAGTGTACGCGAGACCGTCACGGTTCAGGAGGGTAGCTCTATAGAGGGAGTAATCTTAATCGTAGGTATTGCTGTTTCTTACTATCTGGCCAAGCTAGGAAAGACTGCGGTGCAAGGTGTTGCTATCTGGATAGTTACTATGGGAGCATTCCTATTGGCTTCATTCTACTTCCGCTAGAAGGAAGTGAGAGCGTGATGAGTGCCTTATACTGAATCAACACTTTCTGGGGGTGCCAGATGTATAAAGTTCAAGACTGGAAAGATATGAATTCGTGGTTGAAGTTTTACGTTTTCTTTCTCCCAATTTGTACAGTTGTAATGCTTGGTATTGGTGTTGGAAAATATTTATCAGGTGATTTGAATAGAGATTATTTCTTTCAGCTATTCCTGTTTTTCCTTCTGGCGTTTTCATTCGTTGGGATGTTTGGTCTGGTTGTAAAACTGAGCGGCAGGAGTCCCAACCCCCCCCTCCCAAATTTTCTGCAAAAATTTTAGTTAGGGTGACCCATACTTTCTAACACTTTCTACCCTACAAGCAGGGGTATCTACAGTTGCTATACATCGGGATATCAGAGGGCAGGATTGGTATCTCAAAGGTCGAGATGTATATCGGGTCTGGTAACTAGCGTTAGGGGGTCGCTCGAAGACCTCTTCTTCAAAAAGGTTGGGGTAAGATGTTCAAAGGTCTTTTTGTGTTTGAAAAGCAAAGGACGAGGAAAGAGGCTTTTGGATTTTTCTTAGCCTATTCTCTTTTTAGAAGTGTATTGTCTGTAATAATTATCGAATTAGTCCTCGGTGGAGCATCTAGCGTTGCTGAAGCCATCGAGCTTGGCCAAGCTGTAGGACGCTATTTAAATCCTCTGTTTTGTTTAGTTTTATCTGCTTTAATTCTATTTAGGAAAGGACACTTGAAGAGTCTTGGATTTGTTCTAATTGGACTGTCTTCAGGTGTGGTGGGATTTTTCATCGGGTCTTTTCTTGGATTGATTCCCACGGCATATCTGACAACGATTAAGCCAGTTGATAGGGTGCCTGATGGGAATGCTTGAACGTCCACCCTGTCCTCCCGACCTAGAAGGCGAGAACTAGCTGATGAGATTCTTAACCGCAGTAGCCCTAGCCCTAGTCATGCTCTGGGTGCCCGTTGATGGGGTCTAGGGATGACACAGTGCCTGAATTGCGAACATAAGAACCCAGCAGCGGCTGACTTCTGCACTAAGTGTGGAGCGAAGACAAAGATTGAGTGCGACAAGTGCGGATTTAAGAGTCCCCCAGACTCTGAGTTCTGTGGAGGCTGTGGGGAGCTAACAGAGTACGGCGACCGAATGAGACTCGCAGAGAGACTCGTTGAAGAGGAAAGACAGAAAAAAATAGCTCTTAAACGAAAGATCATGTTTGCGTATATCGTTTTCGCTCTTCTTCTGATTTTGGCGATCACCTTATGGCTCTAATCCAGTGTTACGAATGCTCGAAGGAGATCAGCGACAAGGCACCTGCTTGTCCTCATTGCGGTGCTCCCAAGGCTGATGCTCAACCAAGTAAGAAGAAACCCAAGAGAGAACCGATATCCTTGGAGGATTGGGAAGAACGGGGGGGGAAGCTTCTCACCAGTTGTCGAGATATAGAGGAGAAAGAAAAGTGAGAATGACAGCACTCGGTCTCGGTCTCGTTTTCATTATCATCTACACGCTTGTGAAAGGGAATTTCTAGAAGTCTGAAATCCTCCCCAAAATCTCAAGTAGTTTCGCTCCAAGCTCCCTCTCTAGAACATCCCCAGATTTTTCCCCAAATGAGACTAGCTAACGTAATTCACTGGATTTGCTTCCTCTTAGCATTGGCGATTGTACGAGCGGCTGTGCGGGACTCGTTTGACCCAGAGCAGAACCTCCAGAGGGTGTTCAACATCGTGCTTTTCCTCCTGAGTGGCTGGGGGATCAAGTATACACTGACGGGGAGAAAGGGGTTCTTTCCTTGGATGAGACGTTAGGGTCCACCCAGTCTCCTAACACTCTCAGCACCTCAAGCAGGGATGTTCTCAGTGCCTACGGATCAGGGTAGCAGATAGCAGGGTCTGGTATCGGAAGAGGCGAGTTGTATATCTAGTCTGCTAACTAGCGTGGAGGCTCGTCCGAAAAGCAGACGAACCGAAAGGTTAGGGTGATGTAACCGTCTACTTCCGCATTGGCAGCGAGGTATATTCCCTTGCGGGTTGCACGAATCAACACATATGGAGAGACCATGGCGAGACAGAAGAATTACGGTTTTGAGAAGAAGCAGCGAGAGCTAAGGAAGCAAAAGAAGAAACAGGAGAAGGCTGAACGCCGGAACCAAGAAGAGGCAGCCAGCCCAGCACCCAAAGAGGGAGACCGATGACATCTAGTCAGAACATCCCCAAATTTTTTCCCAGAAATTCTAGGGCACTCAGCTTTATAGACGAGGTGGCGTAGGGCGATTCAGCCAAGTCCATGACACGCTCCTGAATAGGCACCCAGATTGGTCAGGAATGTCCTCCTACAATACTACCCAGAATACTACCCAGTACATCGGGCATACAGTGGTCTACAGGACACCCACAGTGATACCAGTAGTCCAGAGAATATGGCTTGGTTGTTGGCTTTCTAGAAGGAGAAAGCTGAGGAAGTAAGCCGAATTAAAGAATACGGATGTAACCTATTTTCATTAGTTCGGGGATACTCCTCTTGGCGTCAATTTGGATCTAACAGCACTCAGCCTTAAACAAAAAGGACACTACTATCCTTCAGGTCTAGATCTAGAACACTGGCGGTCATCCGCAACAGATGCTTCACGCCGTCCCCTCTGTCTGGACTGGCCAAGAAAAATTACAGCAGAAGATGGGAGGCTAGCCAAAGTAATAGAAAGAATCCCAAGAGATCGGTAAGTGTATGCACGAACACTGAAGAGGCGATAGATGGATCGATTCCAGCACGATCTAGCGTAGTGGGGATAAACGCTCCTGCGAAACCGGCGACTATTTGATTCCCCCACGTCGCAAGTAGAACAACCACCCCAAGCATCACGTTCCCATCGATCAGGAACGCAAGCAGAGCCACTCCACTCCCGAGAACTGCTCCGTTAACCAAGCCTATCAAGATCTCCTTAGCGACAAACCCCCTGGCCGATCCGGATCCCTGAACTGTAATACGGCGGATAGTCACAGCAAGTGATTGGGTACCAGAACTGCCACCCAGTGCCGCTATGATCGGTGCTATGAAAGCGAGAGTCAGTTCTTTTTCTATCAAGTCCTTGAACACAAGGATGACGGATGCCGCTATCGCTGCTGTAGCAAGGTTCAACATCAACCAAGGAAGACGAGTAGTCACAGATTCTATCCAGTTGTGTCTCAGTTCATCCTCGTCTGGGACACCCGCAAGCATCAAAATGTCCTCAGTCTGTTCTGATTCGATCACATCGATAACATCGTCAAACGTGATCCGGCCCAGAAGCACACCTTCATCTGTCACCACCGGTATTGCTGCTAAATTGTAGCGGCTAAGAAGTCTCCCAACTTCTTCTTGGTCTACATCCGGCGATACTGTCACACTGGGCTCTTCTACTAGTCCTTCAATGCTATCTGCCGGGTCCGCAACCACGAGGTCATCTAACCTCATCGTGCCCAGAAGCCGACGCTTCTGATCAATCACAAAAACTGTGTAAAAATCCTCTACATCCCTACCCTGGATGCGAACCTGCCTAATCGCCTCATCTGCCTTTAAGGAACCCTCTACCTCAACGAGCTCGGTTGTCATGAGTCCACCAGCTGTTTCTTCACCGTAGCTTAATAGGCGCTTGATATCTCCAGCTTCGTCGACCGGGAGTGCAGCTAAGATGCTCCTCTGGTCCTCAGGTCCTAGCTCGCCTATAAGATCCGTTGCATCGTCATCCGCTAGTTCTTTAAGGAATTCAGCGACCTTCTCAGCTGGAAGCGCCACCAAAAGTTCAGCACGTGCCTCACCATCATCCATTTCTGCGAGGGTCTCAGACGCCAGCGTCGTCGGGAGCATGCACAAGATCTCCACCCGATACTTTTCATTCAGTGATTCTATGAGGTCAGCAAGATCCGACGGATGCAATTCTACAGCCTGATCTGAGATAGATTTTAGTTTACCCGACGCTGCTAGTTCGTCGATTTGTTCCCGCAACTTCTCGGTCTGGTGCGCTGGCCTCTTCATCAGTGGATCTTGGAATTTGTGGGGCTTGGTTCACAATCTTAGCGCGGGCTACTGTGGCGCTCTACAGTCCATCCAAGGCGCTGGAAGATCCCCGAGACAGCCAGCCCTCGCAAGGCACAAATCGGAAAGCTACTCTGGGTGGTTGAATACTTGACGAACGAGTCGTTCCTGGAGCTTAAACATAGGACTTGTAAAACGGTCTGAATCTTCTGGATGATCGTGTCCCAGCACATGCAGTGCACCGTGGACCACTAATCTGACAAGCTCTTCGTCGAGCGGTATTTCATGCTCCTTAGCCTGACGGATTGCCTGGTCCACACACACGTACACATCGCCGAGCGGTAGCTCAGTCGTACCCATGGAAAACGCGAGCACATCCGTTGGAGCATTCCGGCCCAGATAGCAAGCATTCAACTCTCCCATCTCCTGATCACCAAGCAGGGTTATCGAGAACTCACCGGTCCGACCGTCTTCAATTAGAGTCTGATGTATCGCTTGCTTCAACAGCAAGCCTGGGGTGCCCTTGTAAGGACCGAGATTGACTTGGATGTCCAAGAGAGATGGGCCCAGGATCAGCCAGATGACCCTTCTGCTAAACCCTTTTTCTCAGCAGGCCCATCTAGAGTGGATGAATCATCCTTAGAGTCTATAGTATCCGTAAGGTGTCTGGTGGCTGGGTATTCGATCCGGCGATGCATAACGCCTGAAAGGATCTTTACGAACTCAGCCTTCACATCAGCTACCTCACGCAAGGTAAGTGGAGCTTCCTCAAGCTGGCCATCAGCGATCTTGCCATCCACAACCGTATCGATCAAATCTTGCAACCGGAGTACAGTGGGTTCTTGCATAGCCCGTGTTGCAGATTCGCAGGAATCTGCAAGCATTACAATTGCCGTTTCCTTTGATTGAGGTTTTGGGCCAGGATACGAAAACCTCTCAGAATCAACCTCCCCCCCCATCTCCTCACGCGCCTTCTCAAAAAAGAAACCGATCCGTTGAGTCCCGTGGTGTTCAAGAATAAACTGCGAGATCACCTGTGGAACCTTAGCCTCACGGGCAAGATCTAGGCCCTCGGTAACATGCTCGCGTAAGATCTCCGCCGATGTGGATGCTTTGAGTTTATCGTGTGGATTACGTCCCTCTGGTTGATTTTCTACGAAGTAGTGGGGTTTCAGCATCTTCCCCACATCATGGTAGTAAGCACCCACTCGACTAAGGAGCCCATTCGCTCCAATAGCAATTGCTGCGCCTTCTGACAAATTTGCGACGTTGACGGTGTGGGCATATGTACCTGGTGCCTCCGAGGATAGCCTCCTAAGCAAAGGACGAGTGGGATCGGCCCACTCGAGAAGTGTCTGATCCGTAGTGATCCCTGTGAACCACTCAAAAACGAAGAGACAGCCCATTGCAAGTAAGGCGGATACTGCCGCGTTACTTCCCGCTAAAGCAGCATCTCGAGCCACTTCAGGCATAGCCCGGGATGTTGCTAATCCGAGGCTTAGAAGCATCAATCCGGTCATCGAAGTGATGATCGCAATTGAGACCCACCAGTCCGAGCGTCGTCGCAGTACCCTGACGCTCAACGCTGCTGCCGAACCCCCGGCCGCAATCAGAAGAAACGTCTCATAGGAAGAAAAGGGTGGCAGCCTGCCAGTTATTGCTGCAAGGACAAGCACAAGAAAAAGCGATATGCGGGTATCCCACAGAATCGCAACAGGTAAAGCTACGAACGCAATAGGAAGCAACACGACGGAGAACTCAGCTTGGCTGATGGTCACGGCAGCTGAAAAATAGGCAGTAACAAGCAGAGAAATCAGCAGAAGCCAGTGGAATGTGGCATACAGTTTAGGGCGACTGAAGAAGATCAGAAGACCAAAAAGACCGAGCAGCATTACGTTGATTAAGCCCGTACCCAAGAACGCCCCAACGGCTATCCCTTGGGCCTGCACGAGACCTCGATTGCGACGCTCAGCTTCGTGAGCGCGGAGGTGTTCAAGCACTTCGGAGCCAATCGGATCCCCCTGCCTAACTATCGACTGGCCTTCAAGAAATTCTTGCTTGATTGTCTCAACTGATCTAGCAGCGGCATCCCGGTCCATCTCTGTCGCCACAACATTGAGAACGTAGCTGTATTCGATGTGACGGATCAGAACTAGATTCAATAAATCAGATATAGATGGAGGTGTTCCTGGAGGCAGTAGCAGTGCCGCTTCGTTCAAGAAGTGACGAGTCGTAAGCACTTCTGAAATCTGAGCAGTTCGCTCAACTGAATCGTTATCGCGAATTGTAATTCGGGTCGTGCTCAGGTCCGCTACTCGAGCAGCTTCCACAACGCCATCTTCCATGATCTCTCGGACCGCACGAGTTGCAGAACGGTGAAATGCGTTCCGTGCTGCATCACTCATGATGTAGTCGACTTGTTCGGGCGTCGCGATAATGCTGCTAGCCTGGAGGGTTTCTTCAAACCTGACTCTATCGCTTATCGCCGCTGCAGAATCCAATTCGCTGAAGAAACGGTCGATCCGGGCCACCATAGTATCGCCAGCATTAGGCTCGACATCGAATGTGGGAGGCACCACTTCCCTAGCAAGCTGTCTTTCTTCTTCAAGATCAGATGGGAATTTTGGCACACTAAAAGCAATTTCTGAGATCACGTCATCAGGAGCCACGCTCCAATCTTCGAAAGGACGTGAGTCATTTCCCGTTGACGGCGGGAAGAGTGCAGTCACCAAAATTGAGAGCGTAATCAGCAAAAGAACCCTCGAACCATGATGAAAAATTCTCTGCCCCTTCGAGGTTCCCGGTTCACCTGAAAGGCCGAAAAACATGCTTCCGGTCTCGTTTAGCTGGCTCATGTGTCGAGTCCTTTTGTCTCCTGAGGAGCTTCGGCATAAGCCTTGATAATGTCCTTGACCAACCGATGACGGATCACATCCTTAGAACCCAGGTAGATGAAAGAGATTCCATCTATATCAGAGAGGATGCGCTCGACTTCGAGCAGGCCAGAATGATCCCTCCTCGGCAGATCAATCTGGGTCTTATCGCCAGTGATGACGACTTGAGAGTTTAGCCCCAAGCGTGTGAGGAACATCTTCATTTGCGCAGTCGTAGCATTTTGAGCTTCATCCAAGATCACGAATGCATCCGAAAGTGTTCGGCCGCGCATGTAGGCCAAAGGTGCGATTTCTATTGTGGAGTCGCCAAGGGCCCGTCTCATGCGATCACTAGGCATCATATCTTCAAGAGCATCATAGAGTGGCCGGAGGTACGGATCGACCTTCTCCTGCAGATCACCTGGTAGGAATCCAAGGTTCTCTCCCGCTTCCACAGCGGGACGAGCCAGGATAATCCGACGAACACGTTTCTTGTAAAGAGCATCTACAGCGCAGGCAACTGCCAGATAAGTCTTACCAGTACCGGCAGGTCCTATGCCAATAACAATGTCATTGCTGGTAATTGCTTCAATGTACACCTGCTGTCCTGAAGATTTCGGAGAGATAACCCGTCGGGACCCTGGCAGCGCAAGTCTTATCATATCTTCAGCAGACACGATGCCACCCTCTCCCTGGATGGTGACTCCATCAGCAAAACGTGCAATGTCCGTTACACCAAAGGGTACACGGAGTTTGGATAGCTCGATTATGTGCTGCACCACGGGTACAGCGCGTTCAACAGCGGACTGGGAACCCGAAAGAATCAATTCGTCTCCACGCATTACAATACGGATGCCGAATAAGCTTTTTAGCTCTTGAACATTTTGATCATTAACGCCAGTCAACATCAGAGGATCAGCGCCCTGAGCGTCTAATCTGTGTTCCGCGATTGTTTCGCCGTTCGCCAATGTTTCTCCTGAAGGTGGAAGGCCGAGGTCGCTCGTCCTAATACTACTCTTTCGAACTCTTGAGGGTCGTTAGACCGAGTTCTGAAAGCTCTTCGTTGCCCACCGAAGCAGGTGCTTCTTCATATAAAGCTCGGGCTGCTGTGGTCTTGGGAAAAGCTATGACGTCCCTGAGACTCTCAGACCCTGAGAATCTTTGTACGATTCGGTCCATACCAAGCGCGATCCCTCCGTGAGGCGGAGCCCCAGCCGACAGGGCATTAAGGAGAAAGCCAAATTTCTCTTCTATTTCATGATCGCTTAGGCCTAAGGATCGAAGAATTCTCCGCTGAATTTCGGGTTGATGAACCCTGACACTTCCCGAGCCCAGTTCATTGCCATTATAGACAAGATCATAGGCAGTACCTCGGACCGAAGACGGATCTGACTCAAGTAGGTCAATATCATCAGGGTGAGGCATGACGAACGGATGATGGCTCGGTGTGATCTCACCATCTCTCAGATCGAATAAGGGGAAATCCGTTACCCAAAGCCAAGAATGTTCTTGTTCCGGAGTAAACTCGAGTGCTTCTGCGGCCTCAGAACGAACTACGGCAAGAACCGGGGAAGTTAGTGAGTCAGGTCCAAACGCTACGAACGCGAGATCTCCAGGCAATAACCCCATAGCTAATGAGTCTTCAGGAGCCAAGAACTTCCCAAGTGGTCCTGATGCTCCACCTTCTGCTTGCTTGGCCCACAATAATCCCGGCGCACCAACCTCCTTTGCCTTAGACTCTATAGTAGCGATCTGCCGTCTAGATAGTTTGGCTCCCCCCGAGAGACGCAGTCCACGAACTCTAGCACCGGCCTCTACTGCAGAGTCAATCATATTGAACCCTAAATTGGATGTAGCTTGGGTCCAATCAATAATCTCCAGTCGGTATCTAAGGTCCGGACGGTCTGAACCATACCGCTCCATCGCTTCTGCCCAAGTGAGTCTAGGAAAAGGCTGTGAGATATTCATCCCAGCGGTATTAGCCAAGCATACCATTAGTCCCTCAATCCAAGAAAAAATATCTTCAGGTTCAATGAATGAAGCCTCGACATCTATTTGTGTGAACTCTGGTTGGCGATCTGAACGCAAATCCTCGTCACGGAAACAGCGTGCGATCTGGAAGTAACGGTCAAAACCAGAAACCATCAGTATTTGTTTATAAATCTGAGGGCTCTGAGGTAGTGCATAGAATTCTCCGTGGTGCACCCGACTAGGCACTAAATAGTCGCGAGCTCCTTCCGGGGTCGCCTTAGTAAGAATTGGAGTCTCAACCTCAATAAAACCGCACCCATCTAAGTAATTCCGAGTAGCCAGAACTAGTTTATGCCTCAATATCAGGACGTCCTGCAGTTCAGAACGTCGTAGATCGAGCACTCGATGCTTCAGCCGGAGTTCCTCTGTGGGAAGTTCATCTTCCGGCCCTCTATAAACCGGTATCACGGGAGTCTGTGCATTCGAAAACAATTCCACGGACCTGGCATGGACCTCTATCTCTCCAGTTCCCATGTCTGGGTTCTGTGCCCCCTGAGGTCTTAAAACGACAATTCCTTTAACCTGGATTACATCCTCATGACTCAATCCACGTGCACACTCTAGAGAAGCTTCTTCAGTCCAGTCAGTCCCGAATGAGATCTGTACCAGCCCACTTCTGTCTCTAAGATCAACGAAGAGCAAGCCACCCAAGTCTCTTCGTCGGTGAACCCAACCTGCTAAGGTTACTTCAGAGCCCTCATGGCTAGCTCTAATACGACCTACCATTCGGGAACGTATTTGGGTTCGCTCAATCGATGTTTCGGACATAATCAGCCGCTTTTAGTCAGTATTTACGGTACCCTAATACCTCTAGATCAAGCTTTGGGAGCAACCAGTACGTAAAAGCGTACCCCAGAACTACTCCCGTCGCATCAGCCAACAGGTCAGCAGCAGACGGGTTTCTCCCTGGTACGAAAAACTGGTGCCACTCATCACTCACTCCATAAATGATTCCGATGCCGATCACAGTCCAGTGTCCTAAACCACTACTACTACTCAACCGACCAAACTGTAGAGTTCCTCCTAGCACAGAATATAGCGCCAGATGCATGACCTTATCATCGAAGGGGAAGGAGAAAGAGAAGGCAAACGAGGACAAATCCGAATCTGACAATGAACTCAACAGAAACAGGACCATCGCCCACCCTATAGCGGGGGCCCAGGCGATCAACTGACGGGTCACTCGGGTTGGAATCTGTCTCGTCTTCAGCATGTTATCGTGGGCGACTAAGTTAAGCTTGCCTGTAGAGCGATTCAAGAAACATATGGGCTTCTCCGCCCACCACTCAATCATGTCTAAACGCTCGAACACTGATCTCCTGTCCCTTCCGCCTGAAGACTTAGCACAGGCCCTCGAAAAACATTTTCGACAACGAGATCAACCCACCTACCGAATCGACCAAGTTCGACGATGGCTATATGAAGGCCTCTCAGGTTCAATCGATGAGATGACAGACCTTCCTCTGAATGAGAGAAATGCATTAAAGGACTCTTTCATTCTCACTGAGCTTGAAAAAGCTCGTGTTGAGGTCAGCCAGGATGGGACAGTTAAGCACCTTTGGTGCCTCTCTGACGGAGAGTTTATCGAGTCAGTTCTCATCCCCACCAGAAAGCGCCTCACCCTCTGTATCTCTTCACAAGCCGGATGCGCTATGGGATGCACGTTTTGTGCTACTGGATGGGGTGGCTTCCAGCGACAACTCACGACTGGGGAAATCGTATCTCAGTATTCGGCTTCAAGGCGATGGGCTGAGCATCATCTGGGGACCACGATCTCGAACATAGTATACATGGGTATGGGAGAACCTCTCTCAAACCGGAAGGCGGTCCATGACTCTCTCTCCATCTTGAACCAAGGATACGCTGTCGGTGCCCGTAGGATTACTGTCTCGACAGTCGGAGTTGTCCCCGGCATCCTAGAACTTGCAGAACGACCCGAACAATTTCGACTAGCCCTGTCCCTTCATGCGCCAATAAGCGAGCTACGTTTAAGTCTTATTCCCTTGGAGAAACGGCATCCTCTTCCCGAAGTCCTTTCCGCTTTGAAACGCTTTAATCAATCAGGGGGGAAACGGATCACTTTCGAATACACAATGATCCGCGGGGTGAATGATGCCTTAGAGCTCATAGCCCCACTGGTGGAACTAGCTCGAAGCGTTGAAGCCTATGTTAACCTGATACCCTTTAATCCAATTCCATACCAGAACTGGGAGCCATCAGAGCATCACCGAATCAAGAACTTTGCTGAAATTCTCAATAAACAGGGCGTTCCTGCAGCTATCCGTGAGACTCGGGGGCGTGACATTGATGCTGCGTGTGGGCAATTGAAAGCCCGTGCGTTGGTCCAGCTAGAAAGGCCTAGAGAACCGGAAGATTGAGTGTAATAGAAACAGACAACAAAACCTTTCTTCCTTAGTCGATTGCACGAGCAATGCGGTCCCACCTGATTTCTCGTACCCAAGGAAATGGTCTGAACGAATCCCTGTTGTAAGAGAAATATGTGAAAACCACCCTCCCCTCTAGCCGCCAACCCTCTAACAACCCCCAATACCGTGAATCGAGGCTCGTTTCACGGTTATCACCCAACATGAAGTAGCGGTCCTCAGGAATTACGATGGGTCCCCAGTTATCCCTGGTGGGGGAATAGCTCGACCTATCTACTCCAGCTAATAGGTAGTCTGGCTGCCACTCCATCCAGGGAGACATCCCTACTTCATCCTGGCGGTTTGTGTGCTTCACATAGGGCTCATCTAAACGTTCTCCGTTCAGAAATAGCACCTGATCCTGCATCTCTAATGTGTCACCAGCCATGCCTATTAGACGCTTCACCAGTTTAATTTCCGTTTCGTGCGGTGGATCGAACACGATTACGTCACCCCGCTTCGGCGACGAGTACCCTGGGATGCGGATGTCAGTGAATGGTATCCGGGAGCCGATCGCGGCTCTGTTGGCAACCAACATGTCCCCCACAAGCAAAGTCTCTTCCATCGATCCGGATGTGATGACGAAAGTTTGCAACAGAAAGGACCTGAGGAAAAAGAAAAGTACTAACGCAATAAGAATGGATTTGACCCATTCGATCACCGCATTAGGCTGCTTCTCAGCCGAGGTCAACGCATCACCAGCAATCGCGGTTCAGACTCTAACACTAGTCCTCTCTTTCTTGTTCTTAGACATAACACAGACATCGATTTCACCTACCTATAAAGCCCTAATAGTGTTCTAGCGCGGCAGCCAACTCCAGAGGTCCCACCACGCCGTGGTGGTTTCCTCAGATTGGGTGCTATCCGCTGGCGGTAGCCATTGGCTACCAAGTAGCACTGAGATATCGAGATACAGATTGGAATCTGGCTCGCTGCGGACATTACGAATTCCAAGTACCGATGCAACTGAAAGCGCAGGGTTAGGATCACCGATCCTATCTACAACTGCAGATTCCACTTGGTCAAAAGAGCTTGCATTCCCAAAGGAGACCACGTCAAAACCGGCTGACCGAAGGATAGCTGTAGCCTTTCGGGCCACCCCTGAAACACCACCAGCATTAAGAACCTCCACCGTTACTCTCCCATCCACTACGGGTTGGTTAACGGCAGTCGCCTGAGTTAGTGAAGCCGACTCCTCTGGCGGACGGAGCAGTATCGTCACTGCTATTAGTACTATCAAAAGTGAGATGCCCACCAACACCAGCCGAATAAGTAGCTTCAACGACCGTTCACCAGGGCATTCCAGAAACCGACGCTCTCAGAATAAAGCTCCAAACCATGCTTAATAGTATAAGAGATTTTGGCTGCGACAATTTCTGTAGTGACGTTATTGAGTTCCCCAGGCATGCGTACACGCATGCTCTCACACCACTCGACCCTAAACATCCGCCCAGGTTCCAAGAAATCTGCACAATACAATGCCCGGCCAAGTCTATTCAGGGACTTATGGCCCACGCTGTGATAGGCGATGGCTGAAAGTAATTCATCATCTAGAATCCCTTCTGAGCGCAGTTTCTCTGTGACCGCAGGGCCGTGAAGCATCTCAGGCAGCCAATTTCCGAACCTGGAAGGAATCTTGGATTGAAGGGTTTCGGGGTCGTCTTCACGTAGCGCATCGTGGAGGTATCCACTGGCTCGCCAGCGAGCCGTCTCAACCTCTGAGAGATGAAGAGATTCCGCCCAATTACCTAGTAGTGACGAGACACGCATCATGTGCTCATAACGTGCCGAACTCACCGTGCTCCAATGTGGCAACCGCCCTTCAACGGCAGCCTCTACGATCGGGTGAAGTGTTTTTCTCACACATAAACATGGGGAGAGTCAGTATACTATGGAAATCTGAGTAGGCTAAAAGAACTATTATTCGGTAGCCAACTTCGGATCTCTACTGCTACCAACATTCTTTTGGGAAGTCAGCCTCTGTCCATTCCTATCCGGATGCTATGGAGAAAATCAGCACCTCCATCAATCCCACCCTTGTCCAGCGCTTCGATCAGGGCACTACCTATAACGACACCATCTGCCACTCCAGCAACTGAGGCTGCTTGCTCGGGTGTTGAAATCCCGAATCCAACCGCCACTGGCAACGAGACAACAGAGCGAATCTGGCCTAATTCTTCTGCGAGTGACTCGCGTAGCTTCACACGTGCTCCTGTTACCCCTGTTCGGGAAATGTAGTACACAAAGCCAGATCCCCCACGAGTCACTTTAGGGACTCGTTCAGATGGGGTAGTAGGAGCGATGAGCCGAATCAGTGCAAGCGGAGATTCGGAAATTCTCGCCTCCACTTCGGGATCAGCCCCAGTCGGCAAGTCCGTCAGAAGAATACCATCCGCACCAGCGGTAACCGCGTCAGAAAGAAACGCTTCCAACCCATAAGCCAAAATCGGATTCAGGTAGCTGAAGAGCACGATCGGGAGGTCATTCCCATCCCGAAATGTCCGGAGGTCATCCAGAACTGAGGCAACCGTAGTCCCGTTTTCTAGTGCCGCGAACGATGAGCGCTGGATCGTAGGACCATCTGCTAATGGGTCAGAAAAAGGGATACCTAATTCGACAATGTCTGCACCAACATCCTTAAGCCGTTCGAGCAACGGAACTGTCGCATCACGAGTAGGATAACCAGCAGTCACATATGGTATTAGTGCAGTTCTTCCCTCTGATCCCAACAACTTGAAACTCTTCGAGATCAAAACATCGTCATCCATAGTTGGGAGGCTCTGTTATAGCTCAACTAAGGTGTCCGTCATTCGTTTGTTATGTACCCGTGACCAAATAGCTCATCAGACAAGAGGCTCATTGCCCTCGATCTGGGCTACATGTGACACATCCTTATCTCCCCTTCCAGAGAGACAAACTACGACAGGACCATCGTTCCGGTATTTGGCAGCAACCTTAAGGACATAAGCAATGGCATGAGCAGATTCCAATGCTGGAATAATTCCTTCTAGTTCAGCAAGTCGGTGAAATGCATCTAGCGCATCTTGATCTGTAACCGCGGTATACTCTGCGCGACCTATATCCTTTAGGTAGGAGTGTTCTGGACCAACCCCTGGGTAGTCGAGCCCTGCAGAAACCGAGTGTGCTGGTGACACCTGCCCATCTTCATCTTGAAGCAGATAGCTGAATGAGCCATGGAGAACACCCGGCTTACCTACCGCAAGAGATGCTGCATGTTGACCTGTTTCTATACCAGTCCCGGCAGCTTCTACACCAATCAACCGGACCTCTTTATCAGAGAGGAATGAGTCAAATATCCCTATGGCGTTCGAACCTCCTCCCACGCATGCAAAAACAGCAGACGGAAGTCTACCGGTAATTTCGAGAATCTGTTCTCGTGTCTCTCGTCCAATAACTGCTTGGAAATCTCTTACCATTCGAGGAAACGGATCTGGCCCCACAACTGATCCGATGATGTAGTGGGTCGTTTCTACGCTTGTTACCCAATCACGGATCGCTTCATTGGTCGCATCCTTGAGCGTGCGTGTACCCGAACCCACAGCTCTGACTTCAGCTCCCAGAAGCTTCATGCGATAAACGTTTAGGGCCTGCCGTTCAACATCCTCCTCACCCATGTACACGATACATTCCAAATCGAATAGGGCACACGCAGTCGCGGTTGCAACTCCATGCTGTCCAGCACCGGTCTCGGCGATGATACGTCGCTTACCCATCCTAATAGCTAGCAATGCCTGACCAATCGTGTTGTTTATCTTGTGAGCACCCGTGTGGTTGAGGTCTTCCCGTTTCAAATAGATTGACGGGTGTCCTGCGGCCTCCCCCAGGCGCTTAGCATGGTAGAGGGCAGTTGGACGACCTCCGAAATCCCTGAGCAGAGAACCCACTTCAGAGGAAAACTTTTGGTCCGAGGCAGCCTCATCATAAGCGCTGCTAAGTTCATCCAGTGCTCCGATTAGGGTTTCCGGCACGTATCGGCCCCCAAAGGGGCCGAATCGATTCATTGGAGTAGGTGTTTCAGTGCTCACCTAGAATGTCTCCACGGGGTGTGAGAGAAGTCACTCGTGATTCCTGTTTCTGGCTCACTCTAACCACCTTGATAAAGTGGTGCAGCAGCTCGGGGTCCTTGCAACCCTGCAGTGACTCAACACCGGATGAAACATCCAATATGTCCGGCTGAAAACTAGCTGCCGCCTCTACCACGTTCTCGTGCGTAAGCCCTCCTGCAAGAATGAACTGGGTTTCAGCGGGCAGAAGCTCATGGATACCCCCCGGATCAAGGTCCAGCTTAACACCTCCTCCACCAATAACCCCCTTTCCCCAACCCTCAAGCAGGAATCCATCCACCAAGTTACCACAAGCATCCACCATACGGCGGATATCATCCATAGACTTCGCGCGAATTCCCTTCCAAATAAGCCAATCTCCTCGGTTACGTAGTTCCTCAATTACTGTGGGGGGCTCGTCACCATGAAGCTGTAAAATGGCTGCCCCAATCTCCTCAGCAGCGGTTACCGAATCCGCTGGATTTTCATCTACGAGAACGGCAACTTTTGGGGAATGTACATTTTCGATGAGAGATCTGGCTTCGTGCAGCCGCAACGTACGGGAGAATCCTGAGGAGAGAATGAACCCGAGAAAGTCTGCTCCAAGTTTGTCAGCAAGTAAGACATCTTCTCTCCGCTGCAAACCGCAGATCTTGACGAGCGGTTGATCAGCCACAGGATCGCTCGACCCTTGGAATCCGTGCTAACTCCTGTGCAGCAACTCCAGGATCAGAAGATCTAAGTAGCGATTCTCCGACCAGCACTGCATCGACCCCTACACCACCAAGTCTATCCACGTCTTCCGGAACGCGGATCCCGCTTTCCGATACGACGATGATATCCTCTGGTACTCGCTCCAGTAGCCGAATTGTCGTATCCAAGTCAGTTGTAAAGGTCGCAAGGTCTCGATTATTTATACCAATGATCCCCGCCCCTACCTCCAAAGCCCGCTTCAGTTCACGCTCATCATGAACTTCAACGAGAGCTGCCATACCGAGTGCTTCAGTTTCTGCTATCAATCTCTGAAGAACTTCATCGTCCAAAATACGAACTATGAGTAAAACAGCATCTGCTCCAGCGACACGAGCTTCCAAGATTTGCAAAGGATCCAGTGTAAAATCTTTCCGCAGGATTGGCAGGCTGGTTGTTTCTCGCGCAATTCGTAAATCTTCAAGAGAGCCACCGAAGTAAGGAGCATCGGTAAGAACACTCAATGCGGCTGCGCCTCCCTCCTCATACAATCGCGAGAAAGTCTCCATTTCGAGGTCGGGCCGAATCAGCCCAGCACCAGGAGAGCGCCGTTTGCATTCAGCAATAAGAGACACGTGTTCATAGGATGTGATTCCGCCCAGAAAGTCTCGGACAACCGGAGAATTACCCACCGCTGCCTCAAGCCGATTGGCCTGAGGTCTAAGTGTGGCAACTTCTCCACGCTTCTTTTCCACGATCTCCGCTAGGATGCCGGGAAGCGAGTCAGTACATTGCGTTTCGGGCAACGTTCGGGTATCCTTACTTCGGTACTTATTCGGTTTATTAACCGTACGGAGGGTGCGAACCATGCCCCTGACTAAGCGTCAGAAAGAAATCCTCGACTACATCGGAGACTTCATTGGCGACAAAGGGTATGCACCGAGCTTTGAAGAGATCGCACAATTCTTCGGGTATTCCTCACTCGCAACGGTTCATGAGCATCTTAGCAATCTGGAGCGCAAAGGCTACATAAGGAAGTCCTATAACGAGAGTCGTTCAGTCGAACTCGTAAGCCAACATCACGGACAACCCTCGGTTGAGCTCCCACTCCTCGGTGCAGTCGCGGCAGGACTCCCGATCGAAGCGGTAGCTGACAATGAAACACTTACCGTGCCACCGGATATGGTCCGGAAAAGAAAAGACAACTATGTGCTCCGGGTTGAGGGTAACTCGATGATTGACGAACAAATTCGGGATGGAGACTATATAGTCGTGCAAGCTCAGCAGAGCGCTGAGGATGGACAAATGGTGGTAGCTCTCGTGTCGGGTGAATCTGCTACCGTAAAGAAGCTATACCGGGAGGATGGGAATCAGATCCGGCTGCAGCCAGCGAATCAAACGATGGGATCAATCATGGTGGACGCGAATGAAGTTCAGGTTCAAGGAGTGGTAGTAGGCGTCATCCGTAAGTATTGAAAATGCTCTCTTGAGCTGACTTCCAACCTTCGTCACTGATTGCTTGCCATCCTTAGGCGTTCCAGTGCATCAGAAGCGGCACCAGAATCGATACTGGATTCAGCAAGCCTGACCCCTTCTTGCAGTGAAGTTGACTGATCTGCCACCGCGATCGCTGCTGCTGCATTAATTACAACAGCGGTTCGCGCTCCACCCTCTTGTCCCCTTAGAACCTTAAGGATAACCGCAGCATTATACTCTGGGTCATCCCCTACAAGAGATTCAAGAGCAGCCGGCTCGAGCCCGAGTTGCTCCGGTGTCACATGGTATTCAAGAATTCCAGAATCTGATAACTCCGAGATGTAAGTAACCCCTGATGGACTGATTTCGTCCATGCCTGGATCACCATGTACGACGAAGGCTCGTAAATGTCCAATTTCTTGTAGTGCTCTCGCCACGAGACCACGTATGCGTGGGTCAGCAACGCCCATGACCTGCCGCAGAGCTCCCGCTGGATTGGTGAGAGGTCCGAGGACATTCATGATTGTGGTGATTCCTAGCGCTCGACGGACCGGTGCGACATGACGCATCGCAGGGTGCAAGAGAGGGGCAAACATAAAGACGATCCCCACCTCTTCGAGGATTTCTCCCATCCTCTCAGGTGTGAGATTGATGTCCACTCCGAGTGCCTCAAGTACGTCAGCGCTTCCACTCCGAGAGGTAAACGACCGATTGCCATGCTTTGCAATTGGGACACCTGCCCCTGCCGCAACTAACGCAGCCGCCGTAGAGATATTAAACGTGGTTACCGTCCCCCCACCCGTACCTGCCGTATCAACTAATCTTTGAGGTTCCGATGAAAATACAGGCACCATGGCTTTACGGAGCGCGCGTACACCCCCCGCAATCTCTGTGTGCTTAGCGCCTCTCGTCCGTAATGCCGCCAGGAGACCTGCCATCTCAATTTCCGAAGCGGACCCATCCATAAATCGATCAAATGCGGCTTCAGACTCTGTCGTGGTTAGGCGTACCCCCTCAACAACCTTGCCTATGAGATCTACCAATTGGAGATCCACATCCTTTTTGGACACGCTAGTTCTCCTGAGTTCAC
This sequence comes from Gemmatimonadota bacterium, assembly GCA_012960225.1. Classification (GTDB taxonomy): domain Bacteria; phylum Gemmatimonadota; class Gemmatimonadetes; order Longimicrobiales; family Gaopeijiaceae; genus UBA1142. The sequence continues at coordinate 20,710 of DUBS01000036.1, forward strand.
ATACTATCAATGTTGCTTAAAATCCTAAGCATCATAGCGTCTTTGAGCTAATTCCCTCGGCTTGGGATAAGCTTGACATCAACCCCTTCGGATCTACCTTTCTGCGGTGGAATCCCCGCAAGATGTACGACTACGGCTCACTGTCCATTACGACGGATCCGCGTTCCACGGCTGGCAGTCTCAACCTGACCACAGAACTGTACAAGGGGAACTCATCTCAGCCTTGAGCAACCTTGCTGACAGACCGATTTCCCTTATCGGAGCGGGCCGCACTGACGCTGGTGTGCATGCAACCGGACAAGTTGCATCTGCAGACATGCCCAGTTCATGGACCCCTGAAAGTCTTCGGAGATCCCTTAATGCTATCCTGCCACCAGAGATCTGGATCCAGTCTTCAAGCATCACTCATCCGGACTTCCATCCTAGGTACGATGCCATAGCCCGAACCTATCAGTACCAGGTCGGGATTGAACCCAAAGCACGTTCTCCGTTTCATGCAGGAACCTGTTGGACACTTGAAGGTCAGCTTGACTATGAGCTCCTAGAACTCGGAGCGAGCGAACTGGTGGGAGAACACTCTTTCGAAGCATTCGCGAAGTCAGGGCAACCTGAGCGAGGGTATCTCTGCAGCATATCTCAAGCTCATTGGAGTCACTCGGATCTTGGTTTCTGCTTTGACATAACCGCCAACCGCTATCTTCATCACATGGTAAGGTACTTGGTCGGAACCATGGTTGATATCGCTCGAGGAAAACGGCAAAAGGATGACCTCCGAAGACTTCTCTCTGCTGAGCCAAACCTTACCACATCACCACCCGCACCACCGCAAGGTCTGTTCTTGGTACATGTGCAGTACCCCGAGCACTTTGAATTTCCCCAAGTCCCTCCCCCAACCTCCTCAAAGAGCATAGCTGCCGTATGAAACTTTTCTTGGACACCGCTGATATCGGAGAAATCCGTCGGGCGGCGGATGCCGGGCTTATCGATGGAATCACAACAAATCCTTCCCTTATCTCTAAGGTCGCTGGAAGCCGGGATCCGAAAGAGATTTATCTTGAGATCTGCGAGATCGTGGATGGACCCATCAGCCTAGAGGTCGTTGCGATTGAACGTACGCAAATGGTTGAAGAAGGCAGAAAACTTGCCGGAATTCATGAGAATGTTGTGGTGAAAGTCCCACTTACCGAGGACGGTCTGAAAGCTTGCCGTGAACTCATCAACAGCGGGATTCCGGTGAATGTTACCCTATGTTTCTCTGTCTCACAGGCGTTATTAGCCGCCAAGGCAGGTGCGACCTATATATCTCCATTTGTCGGTCGAATTGATGATATCTCTGGGGAAGGCATGCAGCTCATCCATCAAATTCGTCAGATCTATGATGGCTACGGTTATGCTACGGAGATTCTCGCAGCTTCCCTCAGGCACCCTCTGCATGTTGTTGAGTCGATGATGCTTGGCGCTGATTGCTGCACAATTCCGCCAAAAGTCTTATGGCAGTTGGCCAAGCATCCTCTGACAGACAGCGGATTAGAAGCTTTTCTGGCAGACTGGGACACATTGGAAGTTGAGCTCTAAGTGCTGAGGCTAACCCCGGATTGGGCTAGGTATAAGGAGGGTGCGGAAGAGTGAAAATCGTAAGGAGTTGGTTAGTAAGAGGATTCAGTATCAAGTGGGTACCCGTGCTACTCCTGATGGCGTGTGCTCCCAAGAATGACGGTAACGAAGTGCCTTATGCTGGCCTGGACACTTTGCCGATACTTGCTGAACTGACCTCAGTGTCTACCCCATTAGAAGTTGTCACTGAACCAAGCCAGAAGCGCACTGAGCTCAGTACAGACCAACTCTCCCAGAGTCGGAATACAGCGATCGTTCAAGCCGCGAAGCGCGTCGCCCCAGCTGTCGTGAGCATTAGCGTGCTTCGCTCCGGAAGGATAAGAGCCACATCGATGTGGGAGAGTTTCTTCATGCCACCTCAAAGGAGAAGCGCAGGCTTTGGGTCGGGTGTGATCGTGCGCAGTGATGGTATTGTAATAACCAATGACCATGTGATCGCGGATGCTGAACAGATTCGGGTGACTCTTCCGGGCGGAGGCGATTTTGACGCTGAATTGATCGGTACTGACCCACTCGCTGATATCGCAGTGCTAGTTATAGAAGGAAAAGATCTGCCGGTTGCTCCAATAGGGACCGTTGAGGGACTCATGATTGGGGAATGGGTTCTCGCGATTGGAAATCCACTCGGGATGCAAGCTGCAGACACTGAACCAACAGTCACAGCTGGGGTGATCTCCGCAGTAAACCGCAATATCGTGCCGTCTGCATACGGAGAATCACAAAATAGTGCAGGATTCTACCTCGGCATGATTCAGACAGACGCCTCTATTAATCCCGGTAACTCAGGTGGACCACTGGTTAATGCAGTCGGTGAGGTCATCGGGATCAATACCTCAATCATATCTCGTAGCGGTGGAAGCGAGGGTTTGGGTTTTGCAATTCCGATTGATCGAGCACTGAAGATCACTGACGACTTACTGAGCCTAGGAGAGGTTCAACGAGCCTGGGTGGGACTCGAGGTAGAACCGGTGGAAGCGGATGCCTGGGGTCGCACACGAGGAGTGCGCATTTCGAGGATTGCCCCAGGATCCCCCGGTGATGGAGCGCCACTCGAGCCCGGGGATCGACTTCTTAGAGTTAATGGTCGCGCACTTACAGGTCCACTAGATTTCGAAGGGGCTCTGTTAGATCTCCGTTCTGGGGATCGCCTAGAAATTCTAGTAGAAGGACGATCTCAGTCGATCTTGTTGGAAGCTGAGCAGTTTCCATCGATTACCGCTGAACGTGTTACAGTGTTGCGGGATCTGGAACTCGTGACGGTCACCCCCGAGATCAGAGGGGAGCAGGACATTAGTAGTGAACAGGGGGCCTTGGTCACGGGAGTCTCCGACCAACTATCACGTCAACTTGGCATTACGGTCGGCGACGTAATCATCGGTATTGATCAGATTGTCGTCGCGAGTGCGGATCAGGTTGCCTCTATATTTGATTCTTTGGGGGGGAGTGGGAGAATCACTTTGCATTTTGAGCGTAATCGGGGCTACAACATGCGTCAGTTCTACTGGAGACGATGAGCTTGAATAGTATGAACCGTTATATACACCCCCTCGCGGATCGATACGCTTCCACGCAGATGCAAGAAATTTTCTCGCCGATGAGGAAATTCGGTACTTGGCGTCGACTTTGGTTAGCGCTCGCGGAATCCCAAGCTGAGCTGGGTTTGGAGATTTCTGAAGAGGCACTGAGCCAGATGCGCGCGGTACTGGATAAGATTGACCTAGAATCAGCAGCTGAGTATGAGCGCCGGTTCCGTCACGACGTCATGGCACATGTGCACCTCTTTGGGGATGCTGCACCCGCTGCCAGAGCTGTGATTCACCTAGGAGCTACAAGTGCTTTCATCGGCGACAATACAGATCTAATCCTCCACCGGGAAGCACTGGCACTGACCTTGAAGCGGGTAGTACGATGCATATCGGCACTCGCGATTTTCGCTGAAGCCCATGCCTCCCTTCCCACCCTGGCCTACACACACTTCCAGCCCGCTCAACCTACAACGGTTGGCAAACGAGCAGCTCTCTGGGCTCAGGATTTACTTCTAGATCTCGAAGAACTTGAATACCGAATCTCATCGCTCCGCTTCAGGGGTGTTCGCGGAACGACGGGTACACAAGCTTCCTTTCTAGAACTGTTTGATGGGGATCATAGAAAAGTTGATGCATTAGACTCGGCAGTTGGACTACGTATGGGCTTCGAAGACAGCTACTCACTGAGTGGTCAGACTTACCCTCGGAAGGTGGACTTCGCTGTCCAAAGTACCTTGGCTGGAGTCGCCACTTCATTGTCGAAGATTGCGCACGACTGGAGGATTCTGGCTCACCTACGAGAAGTCGAAGAACCATTTGAATCCGAACAAATTGGCTCATCTGCGATGCCTTATAAGCGAAATCCGATGAGGGCAGAGAGAATCTGTGCACTTGCCCGTCATGTGATCGTACTAGCGCAGGATCCCGCCTTCACCGCTGCTACCCAGTGGCTTGAGCGCACTCTCGATGATTCAGCCAACCGACGTGTCTCAATACCGGACGCCTTCCTAGCGCTCGATGGGTGCTTAGTCCTTGCTGAGAACGTGGCAAAAGGATTGATCGTCAATCCCGCAGTGGTCGAAAAAAATCTTGCAGAACACCTTCCGTTCATGGCAACAGAAACGATCTTGATGCACGCAACAGCACGTGGTGGGGATCGGCAAGACCTGCACGAGCGCATTCGCAAACACTCGATTGCTGCAGCCACAAGGTTAAAGGAAGGTAGTAGTGAATCCGATCTTATCCAGCGTATCGCAGAGGACAAAGCCTTTGATATCAATGCTAAAGAGTTGGAAGACCTAGTGAATCCGAACCGCTTCGTTGGTCGAGCCCCTGAACAGGTAACACAGTTTCTCTGCGAACAGGTGACACCCATGCTCGAGCGACTTGGTAAGAACGCCGAAGAACTGCAATCAACCGAATTACATGTCTAAAGACACACCCATCCTAGAATCGCAACTAGATCTACCATTAATTCATCGTGGAAAAGTCCGTGATGTCTATGAAGTGGACGATAAAACCTTATTGATGGTAGCCAGCGACCGCGTGAGTGCCTTCGATGTAGTCCTACCCCAGCCGATTCCTAACAAAGGCGAGGTATTAACTCAGATTACAGCATGGTGGCTCAAGCAACTTGAAAACCATTTAGAGCATCACTTGATTGCGGTTGACCCTGATGCAATTGTCACACGCCATCCCGAACTCTCTGCGACTCGTCCCATGTGGGAGAAACGGTCGATGCTGGTTACCCGCACAAAACCAGTCCTCGTCGAGTGCATTATCAGAGGGTATATCACCGGTTCAGCATGGAAGGAGTACCGGGACAATGGAACCTTGGCTAATGAGCCTCTACCTGATGGGCTAAGAGAAAGTGAGCAACTCGAGCCCGCTATTTTCTCGCCATCAACGAAAGCAGAACACGGCGAACATGACGAAAACATCACCTATGGTCAGGTAGTTGACCTTCTAGGTCCTAATCTGGCTGGTCGGCTGCGTGAGCTTTCGCTAGAGACTTATCAGTTCGGAAGACAAGTAGCCGAAGGCGCTGACATCATCTTGGCAGACACTAAATTTGAATTCGGACTCGATCATTCTGGTAAACTACTTTTGATCGACGAGGTACTTACACCAGATTCCTCAAGATTTTGGCCTAAGGAGAGCTATGAAATTGGTCGTGGCCAACCCTCCCTCGATAAGCAACCAATTCGGGACTGGCTCGATGCACTTTCAGGATGGGACAAATCACCACCACCACCCAATCTTCCTGATGAGGTAGTTCAGGCGGCTGCTACTCGCTATGAAGAAATTTTCCAAAGACTCACCGGCATCTCACTAGCCGATTTTCAGCCACCTGATTTCAATCAATCCCGGTGAGCCTAGCACCTGAGGGTTACCCTTTCGTAGCTGGTCTGGCGTTGATAGCGATGGCTAATTGGATTGCCGCTATCGCAGGCTTTGGTGGAGGAGTGACCCTAGTTATCGCAGCGCTCTTCACGACCCTGACCATTTTTAATCTCTGGTTTTTCAGAGATCCAAAACGCCTCCATCCTACTGGAGCTGGCTTGGTACTGGCCCCCGCTGAGGGCCGGGTGATTGACATCTCTGAGGTTGGAGAGCCGTCATTTGTGGGGCAAGCAAGGAAGATTTCCATCTTCCTCAGCATATTTGACGTGCATGTTCAGCGAGCTCCTGTGGAGGGAGTAGTGAGCCACCGAGAATATCGTCCGGGGGCATATAAGGTGGCCTGGGCAGACAAGGCTTCGGAGGAGAATGAACAAGCCTCAGTTGGGATCACTACAGAGATGGGTAATGTTCTAGTCCGTCAGATAGCGGGTCTAGTGGCCAGGCGCATCATAACATATCCATCAGAAGGAGATCGCTTGGAGCGTGGCCAAAGAATCGGACTTATCCGATTTGGCTCCCGCGTTGACCTATTTCTCCCACTTGATTGGGAGATAATTTGCTCCGTGGGGGACAGGACTCGAGTGGGATCTTCAGTTCTAGCTCGGCATCCAGTAAAGGCTATCGGATGAAACAAAGTTTGATGCCTAGACGAGAAAGGCTACGAAAGGGGATCATAATTCTTCCCTCGGCCTTCACCCTAGGTAACCTCTTCTTCGGGCTCTACTCGATGGTTTCTGTTGCTCGGGGAGACCTCATTTCCGCTGGGTGGTTTGTCATCTATGCGGGAATACTCGATACCCTCGACGGAAAAATTGCTCGGTTCACACGCACCGGAACGAGGTTTGGAGCAGAGTTGGACTCTTTGGTGGACGCAATTTCATTCGGCGTAGCGCCCTCCTTCATAATGTTTGAGCTCTTCTTTGCTGATGCTCAGTGGAGCTGGACTTTATCTTTCGTCTTTGTAGCCGCGACGGTAGTTCGACTTGCTCGGTTTAATCTCGAGGAAGGTGGTGAGGCCAAGAAGTACTTTCACGGGCTCCCAGCACCAGCTGCAGGCATGACCCTCGCGGCATATTACCCGTTCAGTCAAACACCTATCTTCGCCGAGTACTTGAGTGCGTACCCGTGGGAACAGATCGCTCCGGTAGGAACAGTTATTCTCAGCATCCTTATGGTCAGCTCCGTGCCCTATGACAAGCTGCCCAAGATCGGCTTTAACACTCCCCGGGGGATTGTTAATTCGATATTCGTCAGCACATGTCTTTTAGCAGCAGTACTGCAGCCGAGATACTGTTTCTTCACTGCTTTATTGCTTTACATCATTTGGGGACTCCTAAGGTCTATTCTAAGTGGGCGACTAGAGGGAACCCCTACAGGTGATATACTTCTTGATGAAGATGAAGAGGAAGTAAATGGGCATGGGGAAATCAGGGTGGTCGACTATAGACATCTCGGACCACGCGGACCCACTGACCCTCAACTATCAAATGCAGACTCTGCTCGGGAGGACCCCGCTTGAACCATTTTCGTATGGAGATCCTTGTGAAGCCCCGTCCGGGAATCCTGGATCCACAAGGCAAAGCTATCCATCACGCGCTTCGATCACTTGGGTGGAGTGATACCCAAGACGTCCGCGTTGGTAAGGCGATCTATATCGATCTAGAAGCCGAAGACAGTGACACCGCACTTGAGACTGCTCAAGCAATGTGCCGGAAAATTCTGGCCAACCCTGTGACGGAAGATTTCGAGGTGTCAATCGTGGAAAATGCTGAGAGAATCACAGCATGAGGGTCGGTGTCGTCACATTTCCTGGTTCAAACTGTGATTACGATCTTTATAAAGCCGCTCAGCAAATCGGTGCGAAAGTAGAATTCATCTGGCACCGTCAGAAGAACCTCGATGCATACGATGCACTTATGCTTCCAGGAGGGTTTTCGTACGGTGACTACCTGCGAGCAGGTGCAATCGCCCGGATCAGTCCTGTTATGGAGGACATCATTGGATTCGCTGAGAATGGCGGACCCGTTCTGGGTATCTGCAACGGTTTTCAGATTCTTTGTGAAGCTGGACTCCTACCGGGAGCCCTAGTTCGGAATGCCTCACTCCGTTTTGAGAGCAAAGACATCCATCTGCGCGTCGAACAAACTGACACTCCGTTTACGAGCGAGTACGAGAAAGGGCAGATCCTCCGTATGCCAATAGCACACGGTGAAGGAAACTACGAAGCAGACGACCAACTTCTAGAGGAACTGGAAGTTGAGGGGAGAGTCGTTTTCAGGTACGTGAGTTCGGATGGTGAGTTAAGTGATGAGGCGAACCCCAATGGCTCCAAGAATAGTATCGCTGGGTTGACTAATAAGTCAGGAAATGTCTTGGGTATGATGCCTCATCCCGAGCGTGCGATGGAAGAAATTCTTGGATCTATCGACGGAATGGGTGTTTTTCTATCACTGGCTACAAACCTATCCACCATTGTGCTATAACAACGAAATCCAAATGCTGAGACGAGAGGCCTTAATCCCATGAGTGCCGGCGAAAGTGCGTCCGTAACAATACCTTTAGTGCCTCCGCGCACGGGTGACCCCGAAATCACTTCAGAGCTCGTAGCTGACCACGGTCTTTCCGACGATGAGTACGAGCGTATTTGTAGAATTATGGGCCGTATCCCAACGTTCACTGAATTAGGTGTCTTTAGTGCAATGTGGTCGGAGCACTGCGGCTACAAGAACTCTAAACGGCTCCTCCAGTTGCTTCCCACCGAGGCACCTTGGGTTATTCAAGGTCCAGGAGAGAACGCCGGAGTGATTGACATAGGAGACGGCTACGCACTGGCGTTCAAGATAGAGTCCCACAACCACCCATCGGCAATTGAACCCTATCAGGGTGCGGCTACTGGTGTGGGAGGCATCCTACGTGACGTTTTCACGATGGGAGCCCGTCCCATCGCTATCTTGGACTCACTTCGTTTTGGGGATCTGGATAGTGCAAGAGTCCGGTACTTATTCGGTGGAGTTGTTAGCGGGGTCGGTGACTATGGCAACTGCATCGGCGTTCCAAATATTGGCGGAGAGGTAGCGTTCGACCGAGGCTACGAGGGAAACCCAATCGTGAACGCGATGTGCTTGGGTCTGATGAAGAAAGAGGATTTGATTACGGCATCGGCTTCGGGTGTGGGCAATACATTAATGGCGGTTGGTGCCCGTACTGGCCGAGACGGCATCCACGGAGCAACCTTCGCTAGTGAAGAGCTCAGTGAAGAATCAGAGGAAGCGTCACGACCACAGGTTCAAGTGGGTGACCCGTTTACTGAAAAACTACTCCTTGAGGCCAGTTTAGAGTTGATCTCCAGCGGCTCGATCACGGGTATCCAAGATATGGGCGCTGCGGGTATTACATCTTGCGCAGCTGAGATGGCGGGGCGAGCTGGAAACGGAGTCGAGATCGATGTGGCTCGAGTTCCAGTGCGGGAGCCAGATATGACACCATACGAGATCCTGTTATCAGAATCACAGGAGCGGATGCTGGTAGTTGCCACCAAGGGTTATGAAGATGAAGTCCACCGGATCCTAGAGAAGTGGGAACTAGAGGCTGAAGAGATTGGAGAAGTGACTGCGGACGGTAGATTTCGGGTCTTAGAAGACGGGGCGGTCGTCGCGGATATGCCGGCCCTACCCCTCACAGACGGATGCCCCACATACGAACGTGAGGGTATCGAGGCCGATGAGGTACGGGAACTCCGAGAGATGGATCTGGCCGAGCATCTTATTCCAGAAGGTGACCTCACAAAAACATTTCTACTTCTCCTCGCATCTCCGAATGTTGCTTCGAAACGTTGGATATATCACCAATATGATACAACTGTCAGGACATCGACTGCCGTTCGTCCTGGGGGAGATTCGGGGGTAATACGCATCCGTGGGACGGAGAAAGCCATCGCAGCAACAACTGATTGTAATGGACGCTTCGTATATCTTGATCCCAGGCAAGGTGCGATGATTGCTGTAGCAGAAGCAGCTCGGAATTTAGTTTGCTCGGGAGCCCTCCCTACCGCGATTACTAACAACCTCAATTTTGGTAATCCTCTTAAGCAACACATCTACTATCAATTCCGAGAGGCAGTCCTGGGAATGGCTGATGCGTGTAAGGCCTTCGAGACCCCAGTCACGGGCGGGAACGTGTCCTTTTACAATGAAACCGACGGACTAGCAATCTATCCTACACCCGTGATCGGCATGGTGGGGATAATTGAAAATGTATCTCACATTTCACCCCAAGCATTCCAGTCTGAGGGTGACGATATTGTCCTTCTTGGGGAGAACACAGCTGAAATAGGAGGAGCAGAATATCTCTATGTGACAGCTGGGCTCGTAGCAGGATTCCCTCCGAGGGTCGACCTCACACGTGAACGGCAGCTCCAAAGAGCAGTTCTGACAATGATCCAGGAGAAGGAATTACGATCGGCGCACGACTGTTCGGATGGTGGGCTTGCATGCGCACTTGCCGAGTGCGCATTAGGTGATGGCGAAGCACCTTTTGGAGTTAATATAGTGCTTGATGACGCGCTTCCTCCAGTAGCGACCCTCTTCGCTGAATCCCAAGGTAGAGTAGTAGTTTCATGTGCTCCAAATAGGACCGAAAACGTGATTCGACTTGCTATGGACTACGGAGTACCAGCAAGAAAAATTGGGACTGTCGGAGGCAGGGAAGGGCCGTTTCATGTGACCGCAGTATCCGGACAAATCAAAACTGATCTTACGAGCCTGCACCAGGCATATTTTGGAGCACTTCCTGCAATAATGAACACTCCGGTATCTTCGGAGGAGTAAAGTGGAACAACCCTCTAAGCTTCCGGAATCCACATCCACCTTCTCGATGGACCACGCGTCTCTACACATCGACGACCGACCACGAGAAGAGTGTGGAGTTGTTGGTGTGAGCGGGCTAGACTCTGCTTCCGAAAGCGCGTTCCTGAGTCTGTATGCACTTCAGCACAGAGGGCAGGAAGCAGCAGGCATCTTTACTTTTGACGAAGATGGCCCGCACATCCTTAAGGGTCCCGGGCTCGTTGGCGACGTATTCGATAAGTGGTCACTTCGCAAACTCCTCGGTCGCACAGCTGTCGGACATGTTCGGTACTCAACAGCAGGTGGAAACGATCTCGACAACATCCAGCCAATTATCGCTAGATATTCACGTGGGAATATCGCCCTAGCCCACAACGGTAACCTTACAAATCACTTTGACTTACGGAAACGCCTCGTCGACGAGGGCGCGATCTTCAGAACCACGTCGGACTCAGAGACTCTCATCCATTTGATTGCTAAGTCCAGACATGATTCGATTGATGCTCAAGTTGATGATGCTCTGACTCACCTTGAGGGTGCATACTCAATAGTCCTGGCAATCGACAACGTGATCTATGCGGCACGTGATCCACGTGGTTTTCGCCCTCTTGTACTGGGACAAAAAGGAGAGGGCCACATTGTCGCAAGCGAGACCTGCGCCCTGGATATTTTAGGGGCTGACTTTGTGCGCGATGTCGAACCCGGTGAAGTCATTAAGATCGTGGATGGGACAGTTGAAAAGCTTCGGTCCCTACCCTCGGCTGACCAACCCGCTCCTTGTGTTTTCGAGCTAGTCTATTTTGCTAGGCCGGACTCTCGAATATCAGGCATCAGCGTCGATCGTGCTCGACGTGCATTCGGGCGCCGCCTCGCGAGTGAACACCCTGTTGAAGCTGACGCGGTAATCGCTGTACCAGATAGTGCAAACTCGGCAGCGTTAGGCTTTTCCGAATGCAGTGGAATTCCTTTTGAGTTGGGGATGCTCCGGAACCATTACATAGGCAGGACATTCATCAACCCATCCCAGAAGGATCGGGATTTTGGGGCACGGATGAAGTACAATCCTGTCCGCGAAGTAGTCGAAGGAAAAAGGGTTGTGGTAGTGGATGATTCCCTGGTGCGTGGTACCACCAGCCGCAGCCTCGTGCGCATGCTCCGCAAATCTGGTGCAGCTAAAGTGCACTTCCGGATCGGGAGTCCCCCAGTAAGGTGGCCGTGTTTCTATGGTATCGACATGCCCACTAAGGGAGAGCTGATTGGCTCTGCTCTATCCGTAAAGGAGATCGAGGAAAAGCTCGGTGTGGACTCGTTAGGCTATTTATCATTGGAGGGTATGTTAGAAGCAGTCGCAGAAAGAGGACCGTACTGTACCGCGTGCTTCTCCGGCGATTACCCAGCCCCATTAGTAGATGTGGACAAAGGGTTTGTCTCCGAGCAAGGGCCAACTAACCGCTGAGTCTTTCCATAAACTTGGCTCTAACACTCTTCTGAAAAATAGATGATGATAAAGTCAGGTCGTCTAATCTTCTTTTGCCAAGAACTCTTCTGCTAGATCAACTAACTCGCTGTTCCCCACGTAGAGAGGTATCCGTTGATGCAGTGAGTCAGGGATAACTTCCAACACATCCCGAGCTCCGGTGCTTGCACGACCACCTGCCTGTTTTGCAAGCATAGCAATCGGTGAGCACTCGTAGAGGAGGCGTAATTTACCCTCTGGAGCACCCTTCCCTGCCGGATACATGAAGAGTCCTCCCTGCAGTAACGTCCTGTGGAAATCCGCCACCAATGATCCGATATAGCGTGAACTGAAGTCACCCCTATCCTTCAAGTGATCAATGAGGAGTTGTTGTCCAGTTTTCCAACTATTGTAGTGAGCCTCGTTTATTGAGTAGACGCGGCGGGGGGAGTCAGGGAAACACATGCCTTCGTGACTTAAAACAAATTCTCCGAGAGAAGGGTCAAGCGTGAAGCCATGTACTCCCCTGCCTGTGGTATATACAAACATGGTGGATGATCCATAGAGGACATAGCCTGCTGCAAGCTGATGTTTACCAGCTTGCAAGCAGTCCCTCAGTTCTCCCCGATCTGAACCAGAGATCTTGGAATGAATGCTGAAGATTGTTCCGATCGATACGTTCACGTCGATGTTCGACGAGCCGTCCAGTGGATCATAAATGACGACGTATTCTCCAGATGGGAAGCTATCCGGCACCGGCCAAAAAGACTCTTTCTCCTCAGAAGCCATGCATGTGATTAAGCCCGTGTGATGTAGGGCCTGGCGCATCACATCATCCGCTAAAATATCGAGCTTCTGAACTCGCTCCCCATGGGAGTTTTCTTTTCCTGTCTCCCCTAGTATCTCGGTTAATCCCGCATGATTGACCTCACGAGAGATAACCTTAGCTGCTAAAGCAATGTCGTTGAGCAAACCCGAGAACACACCGGTTGCCCCAGGCATCTTATGCTCCTGCTCGACTAGAAAACGGGAAATCGTAAGGCCTTGTTTTTCAAGCATAAACCGGGAACCAGAGATATCGTGGATGGAAGGAGCGGAGGATAGAAAAGGAGTCTGGACAGGTCAAGATTCACAAAGATTTATGGGTAGTATATGCTCAACTAACCCAATCATCAGGCTCAAGAATCGGTTTCTTCTTGAGCCATAACTTCTCATTCTCAGTACTATTTGTGGTTCGTAAGAAATGAGCTCCAAAGGTATAGGAGAATCCAACAAACATGCGCTGATCTTGTCCACCAGCGATCGTCAAAATCGACCTAACACCCTCCGAAATCTTGTCCCACTAATCCTTAGCCTTCTTCCTCATTTTTTCCGAATAAATCGTGCTGTCTGTGGTCGATGACGCGGGCCTTCTCCTCGCTATCCTCTTCTGTGAGTCGGTCTCGGAGGATTCGTCTAACCCTTAAGTCATTATGGATGCTAGCGACAAGCATGATAACCATCCCCGCCAACAGGCCAAAAAAGGCTACCGCTGTGATAGGAACATCGTACAGGGTTATTACACCCAGCTTCAAGGTCACCGTCTCCGAGCCATTAAGCGACTGCAGTACCACTGCCAAGCCCACAACCAATAGGATACCTATTGCACGGATGATTCTACTCAACTCTGTCCCACCAGTTCGGGTTGGCTAGTCTCCTTTCCAGCAAACGTCGCCCCTGTCGTCCTTTCCAACCCTACGTGGGTATAACATCCAATCCGCTCTGAATCACCATCGAAGGCGACGACCTTATTTCTACGCGTCCGACCTAGGATTTGGCCGGGGTACCGTCCCACACGCTCTATGAGAACTTCATCAATCCGTCCTATCTCCCTAGCATTAATTTCAGCTTGGATACCGCGACTCACTTCGATGAGTTCCTCCAGCCTTACTTGAGCTTCGGGCATAGGAATGAATTCATCAGCAGGTAAGCGCGTCGCAGGAGTCCCCTCTCTGGCCGAGTATTTATAGGTGAACGCCTCGTCAAATCGAACTGTCCTCATCAACTCCAGCGTATCCCGAAACTCTTCATCAGTCTCACCCGGGAAAGCCACAATGATATCAGTAGAGAGTGCTATTTCAGGAATCTCCGCCCTCACCAGCTCGACTTTCTCTAGAAGGACCTCCACTGAGTACCTTCGAAGCATGCGCTTCAGAGTGCGATTGTTACCCGATTGTGCAGGAAGATGTAGGTGCTCACAAACGGCTGGTTCAGTCGCCATCACCTCTACAAGTTCTGGCGTGACGTCATTTGGATGGGGTGAAGTGAATCGCACACGCCGAATTCCCTCTACTCGGGCGACCTCCGATAGCAGATTGGGGAAGCTAAGGTCCATCGATGTGTAAGAATTTACGGTCTGCCCTAACAGCGTGACCTCTGTAACTCCCCTTGATGTTAAATCGCGAACTTCATTCAGGATCTCTAGCGGATTTCGATTCTTCTCTGGACCCCGAACATATGGAACGATACAGAACGTGCATCGGTGGTTACAGCCACGCTGGATAGGAATCCACGCTGTGGGTCCCTCCGTACGTCTTTGCTCTAAACCTTGATAATTCTCGCCTAAGCTGAGGTCTAGGATAGCAAGTTGAGGACCACGAATCCTTGAATTGCTCCCCCTATCACTGCGGTATCCCTCAAGGTTCTCAAGTGCATCCGGCAGGCCACGATAACCGTCTGGGCCCATCACCAAATCTACATACGGTGCCCGCTCAAAAAGAGTCTCTCCCATCCTTTGAGCCATGCATCCTGTGACACCAATCACTAGGTCAGGCCGCTCACGTTTGAGGCCGTTAAGTTGAGCTACACGGCCGAGCACACGGTTCTCTGCATGCTCGCGGATTGCACATGTGTTCACCAAAACTACATCCGCATCCTCAGGTGCTTCGACAATCTCAAATCCATCATTCGCGAGGATGCCTTCCATAAGCTCACCGTCGCTAATGTTCATCTGGCACCCATACGTTTCGACATACGCCCGTTTTAAGCGAGTACTCTTGGTCATCCTAAAATGGCAGCAAGGTTATTGAGATAATTCAATGTATAAATGCTCCTTGTCACTCTGCAGAGTGCCACTATACCGAGGCCTCGACAAACCATTACTGTCTCGGTCTAAGCCGACGATGCCTACCCTCAGGTAATCTCCGGTAAGGGCCGTCCCACTTTCGCCCTCGACAATAACCTCCGCAGGCCCGCCAACACGAGACACCTTATATGCCAGTCCTTTATCGTTAGCCATCTCTCGAAGTTCCCGGCTCCGCTCTCCCGCAATCCGCTGCGGGACGGGGTTGGGAAGGCCCGTAGCCACCGTTCCATCTCTCGGAGAGAAAGGAAACACGTGCAAGTATGTGAACGGTAGCTCCCTAATAAGACTACACGTTGCTGCATGGTCTGTCGGTGTCTCACCTGGGAATCCCGTGATCACATCAGCTCCGAGTCCAAGTGGCCAGATTCGATCAGCGATCTCAAGTACGCGACACCGGTACTGTTCCCTGCTATGCCAACGCCGCATTCGCTTAAGAACTGGATCAGCTCCACTCTGGAGTGGCATATGTAGGTGGGGCGCAAGTTGTCCCCCCGAGGTCGCCAATAATTCGATGGTGAGATCATCAATCTCGGTCGCCTCAATGCTACCCAACCGAAAACGAACATCTGGGAGTTTCTCCATTAGCTCGGCTACAAGCCTGGATAATGTCCACTCTGGTGCAAGGTCCTTTCCATAGTGTCCGATATGGATCCCAGTAATGACGAGTTCCGCATGTACTTCAGCTAAAAGTTTTGCTTCTGCGAGTACTTGACTGGGGTGGCGCGAACGCGAGTATCCTCGGGCCAGCCTCGTAGCGCAGAAGGCACACTTGCGGTCACACCCGTCCTGAACCTTAAGCCAACCACGAGCTGCGCCTCTGCGCACCCGAAGGAGCTCCCCTCCTATCGGTTCAGTGTCAACGCGGTCTAGCGAGGATCGGAGTTCAATTTGTACAGGAACATTCGATGCTACTAGCGATGCAACCGCTACCGGATCATGCCCCTCCACTACTCCTGATACGCCATCCATGGAATGATAGTCGTCAGGGTTGAGAGCAGCGGAGCAACCGGACACAACTATCTGTGCAGACGGCACTTCACGCTGCAGTCGTCTAATTAAGCGGCGCGCATCCGCATCGGCTTGATTCGTCACTGTACACGTATTCACAACAAAAACATCAGCCTCTGGACGTTCGGTAGTCGTCTTAGCTCCCCAAGCCTCAAGCTCCTGACGCATGCGTTCCGTGTCATATTGGTTCGCTTTGCAACCAAATGTGTGGAAAAGAACGCGCAAGGTGAGTATGGTCTCGTTAAAGTGCCTTAGACCGCTATTGAGCTAGTATCCGGAAACCCGGAGTGATATCGTCGCTCGCCAGAACGCTTCGGAGAGAACAGAACCAGATCTTCGGCCACGTTCAATAGCAGCATCTACACCCCCTAGTACGATATCGTCAGCCTGACTCAAAGAAAGTCCCAGCCCAGCAGAGAAGATCCGTTCTGTCGCGACATCACTTCCAAGAGAGAAGGGTAGCTTGCCAGTCCGGTATCCAAATCGAAGAGGGAGTGCCAGGCCGAAAATATTCGCCCGTGAGAGCTCGACTCCAACCCCAATATTGCTTGTGCTCCCTACCGTGGTTGGAGTATCAAGGTCCCTCTCAATGTCCGCCCAATCCGCCCGTATCGCACTAGCAGTGATCATGAACCCAGGTGCAAGCACGATGCTGGTGCCGAGACGATACTGCATCGGCAGGGAAAAATTCCGGTCCATACTTCGGGTATCATCGGACGCAGTTGCATTTAAATCACCGGACCAAGTAACACTGGCTGCCACTCGGGCGACCGTACCGAGATTTGCAGCCATTCCACCGGTTAGAGAAGTTCCTGAATACGTCCAACGACTACTCGTCTGGTATGACTCCAGGGCTCCAGGAAACGATAACGTGCTAAAGTCCCGCTCAAGTTGGCGAAGTATTGAACCCGTATAGCGACCAAAACTAAATCCGAGCGCAGCGTTGGTGCCTATAGGTCTTGAGTACCCAAAATTCAGGCTCCCGATCGATCCATCCTGTTCGAACAGATCTGTGACTTCACTCTTCTCCCCTCTGAGATCCAACTCTAAAGACCTCTGACTCTTGTAGTGCTGATCCAGGAATGAACTGAGACTCACTGTGAATATGCCAGAGAAGCCTGGATAACCGATCCCCATCAACGGAAAACGGCTTCCTTGGATACTTCCTGAGTTTCCTGATTCATGGTCATAGTCCACCCACGATGGTTGACCCACAATTACCGCTGTTGGCACAATGAACATTCCCGATGCTGCAGGATCACCAGGTAGTAAACCACTTCCCCAAAGCCCGATCCCTAAGTTCCCAAGTGCTCGAGCACGACCATCGATTGCCTCGACCGGGAGGCCCATACCCGCCGCATTGTACAGAGATTGGGCACCTGAGGGGGTAGCGACCAGAGAGATAACGAGTGCAAGAACCAAAGTCCGTATGAACTGCTTCATGGCAATTCCATTGCTCGACCCACAGTGATTACCAATCTGAGAACGGGACCATTCTCATCTCCCGGTCCGTGAAAAGACGCATATGCAATCGAGATCGGCTCAAACACCGATAACAGAGCCAATGTCTTGGTAAGCCTCATCCCATCTTGGCTACCTAAGAGGTCTCTGACAAACTCCGTAATTGGAATTTCAATGTCTGTCCCGGATTTCGAGCCAAAAGCATCAGGTCCAACCCGTTGTCCTAACAAACCGGTGAGGGATTCACCCAACGGTGCCTTCGGTAGAGCATCCCGGCTCAGAACCTGGCGAACGTCCAATCCGATAGAATCCGTCGGCTGAAAAGCTTGTTCACCTCGTTCGCTTTTCAGGGTGATCGCAGCATAGTTCAACTCTAGTGGTTTAAGTTCTAGTGGACATCCACCCGCAGCTATACATAGCTCAGCAGGTCCATCCAGATGAGTAGGGATCTTCACGTTGAGCACTGTTCGCCATGCAGGAGCCCCACCAATCCGGATACCATTCTCAGGTGCCTCGGGGATTGGATCGTACACAAAGCTTATCTCATCACGCTGAGCACTCAGCACGATAATCGTATCTGGATTAGAGCTCGGACGGGTGTCGAGCCTTAGGACTACCTTAGAGACCTGTAAACGAGCGTTGTCCGTGAGTGATTCGATGCGGGCACCTCGACTAACATCCGCGGTATCTGCCCAAGCCTCCACTTCTAATGAGTCCAGCTCGAACCAAGCCGAGTCACCTTCAGCCGGATCCCATACAGTTGTGCCAATTGAAGTCACTGGACCAGCCCCAGGCTGAGGCCATGGTCTTAGATCATTCAGGGTATCCACCGCGGTCACCCACGTCACTGTCCTCTTATCCCAAGGTGTTTGGGTCGCGCCCAAGCCTAGCTCTACTGGGCCATTACTAATGCTGGCAATCGTGTCAAAAAAAGCAACGACTCTGCCGCCAATAAATGTCAAACTCGAGTCAGCACGAGTAGTTCCTGTGGTATCCCGAACCTGATGCACCTTGGGGTAGGCTGCGAACCGGACTAGGGTGCGTGCGTTAAGAATTTCTGCAAACCCCTTGGCTACGACTCCGGTTCCAAGTTCCCATGGGGCTCCATATCCGCCAAACACCTCCAGGTCTGAAGCAAAGTCCTCCCAGGGGATTTCGATCTCAAGGGTTATTGGCTCCTTGGGTAAGAGGTCTGAATCCAAGGTCGTGGGATTCTCCTCTTGGCACGCCGCTATACCTATAGAAACCAGGCCAATCAAGCTAAAAGTTAGTGATCTATGCACGTTATTTCTTCTGAGGAATTCGTCTCATCCAGCCCTGGTAAGCATGCTGGAAGAGAGGAGTATGATTTATGATGACTGTTCATCTAATTTTTTCCAAATCCTTGGGAGACGAGGTGAGAGTCCTGTGAGAATCTCATAGGAAATCGTATCCGCCTGTTCTGCAACATCATCAACTGTAATCTGCTCATCTTGATCTGAGCCGATCAACGTGGCTACGTCACCCAAAGATACATTCGGGATCTCAGAAATGTTTACCACTGTTACATCCATTGAGATCCGTCCGATGATCGGCGCGCGACAGCCGTGAATCACGATCGATCCTCGATTTCCCAATAGCCTTGGGATCCCATCCCCATACCCGATCCCGAGACTCGCCCAACGCTCGTTGGTTTCAGCCCGGTAGGTAGCACCATATCCGACAGTGTCTCCTGCATGAGCTTGCCGGAGGTGAACGACCCGGGCGTAGACAGATACGACCGGCTCAGGATCCGGGAGACCCACACCCGCCCTGCCACCGTAAAGAAAGATCCCGGTGCGTATCGCAGAGGCTGCGAGTTCTGGAAGTCGCAGCGCACCAGCACTATTTACTATATGAATTAGCACACTATCCGGAACATCTAGCTGCCTGAGTGCCTCCTGAAAACGCGTCCATTGCCCTAGGACTGTGTCATGATCTTCATCGGCTGAATGGAGATGAGTGTAAGAGCCCACCCATCTGGCACCAAGCTCGATCGCATGATCCAGGTCACGCTTCCAACTGCTAGCATCCTTCCAATTGAAGCCAGCTCGGCCAATACCCGTGTCAATTTCAATATGAATCTCCGCAATTCGGCCAACTCGCTCAGCAGCATCAGTCACTAGGCTAAGGGTTTCGGGATTGGAGATACCAAGCTGCAGTCCCGCCTCCACAGCGGCTTCAGTGGACGCAGGTGGGAGAGGACTGACAACCAAAATTGGGTATATGACACCAAGTCTTTGAAGCTCTAGCCCCTCGTCCAGAGTAGCTACACCAAACCCCCATGGATTAGTAGTCTCCAAAGTTTGTACGGCCTGAGATAGGCCGATTCCATAAGCGTCAGCCTTAACCATTGGGATTAATCGGGAACCCGGCCCTACAACCTGTTGGAGGGTAGAGACGTTTCGAAGCAAGGCATCTGCTTGGACTTCAACCCAAGCACGGCCACAAGGATTAGTTAACATAGGCTCTCAAAGATGCCTAGAAACTGGGCTTCCGAACATGAGCCATCCAACTGGATACTTGCTCAATGATACAATCCAACAAGGATATCGAAACTGACCCTCTTCGTTTCCCAGGCCCTGGTATGCTCGAAAGAGCTGCCCAACTCGTGCGGTTCTTACGAAAAAACTGCCCCTGGGATAGAGAACAAACTGCTGAGAGTCTTATACCGCACCTACTGGAAGAGGCACATGAGGTTGTTGATGCAATCCGTAAAGGTTCTGATGAGGACCTTGAAGGAGAATTGGGTGATCTACTCTTAAACTTGGCCTTTCAAATCGTGGTCGCTGAGGAATCCGATAGTCTCGACACTGAAAGTGTCTACAGGCACCTCGAAGAGAAAATGGTCCGGCGGCACCCACAACTATTCGGCAATAATGAGCACCAAGACTGGGAGAAACTGAAGAAGTCAGAAAGGGCAGAAACAGAGGGAGTGTTGGCAGGCATGGCGAGTGGGCTGGATCCGCTCACGGCGTCATACCGAATTCAAGAACGAGTTGCTGGTGTCGGTTTCGATTGGGAGGACTACCGAGGAGCTCGGGAGAAAGTAGTCGAAGAACTCGAGGAGGTTACACAGGCAGCTGAAGCTGGAGACTCAACTGAACTAGAAGAGGAACTAGGAGACTTGCTTTTTGCCACCGTCAACCTCACTCGGCTTGCAGGTTCACATCCCACCACAGTGCTTGCCCGAGCGAACATGAAGTTCCGCAACCGCTTCGAGCTACTGGAAAAACTCGCTCGAGACAATGGCATTATTATTGAGGAATCTAGCCTAGAAGTCCTCGAGACACTGTGGGAAGAAACAAAGAAAACATGAAAGCTTCCTAGTATCCGGCCACCTTGTTAACGACGTTATGCCACTCCTTGATAGGAGAACCTCCTAAATAGCACTGCAGGTTGTGTAGAATCAGGTCTGTTTCGCGCCTCCAAAAACCTCGAGACACTGCTGAAACATGAGGTGTGATCAATACTTTCGAGTGACCCCAAAGCTCGTGGTCCCCTCTAAGGGGTTCTTTCTGGAAAACATCCAGTGCCGCACCACGCAGTTTTCCAGTATTAAGCGCGTCAATCAGAGCTTCTTCGTCAATTAGCTTACCTCGAGCAACATTGATAAGCACCGCTCCCTGTTTCATGTGGCTAAACGCTTCTCTGTCCATCATACCGCGGGTCTCTGGCGTATCAGGAATTGCTAAGACAACAACGTCACTCTGGGCGAGGCAGGTTTTAAACCCCTCATTGCCACTTAGAAGCTCTATTTTTCCTGCAAGCATACCCTCAGCAGTAGGCACCGGATCTTCTAGCAATGGCGTGCGCTTTAGGGCCACTACCCTAGCCCCGAGACCAGCTATTCGTAGCGAGACCTCATAACCCACTCCACCGAAACCCAAGACACCAACCGTCAACTCAGAGAGTTCATTGAGCGGCGCACCTTCCATGTAATACGGTTCGGTATCCCAGGTGGATTTCTTCTGGTTGGCCACTGCTAGGTCTAGGCCCCTCCCGAAATACAGGATCATTGCCAGAACTGTCTCGGCCATTGGTTTAGCATGAACACGAGCCGAGTTAGTAAAAATGACATCGCTCTCACGCATAGCTCGGGTTAGAGAGCTTCCGACCCCCGCAGCTCCAGAATGGACCCATCTCAGATGGGGTGACGCTTCCAAAAGCTCTGCTGGGATTCCATAACCAAAGTAAAGATCTGCCTTTACGGTTGCTTTAAGCACGGCAGGTGATACACGGGCCGCCCCGTCGCCTGATCCATCTGTTGCCTCGTCGATAACAACGAGTTCCCATTCTTCTGGTAGGCTGGATCGAATCTCCTCAGGCACCCATAAGGGCATCGCCCATATAGGCCGCCGATCCATCATGTCTAGGACCGCTCTAGGCATCTTTAATCTACCTTATCAACAACACACGCTATGAGCTAAACTCTACGGATAAAGCCGGTTCATCAGTCGTGGGAAGGGAATCATTTCTCTGATATGATGCCGCCCAGTGATCCAGGCCACAGTCCGTTCAAGACCCAGACCAAACCCAGAGTGAGGGAAGCTCCCATAGCGTCTAAGGTCTAGATACCATGCGTACGCCTGCTCAGGCAGACCCTCCTCACGGATTCTGGCTATCAAACGGTTGAGGTCATCCTCTCGTTGGCTCCCACCAATAATCTCTCCATACCCTTCTGGAGCAAGCAGATCGTTGCACAGCACTGTGTCCACGTCATCAGGGTTTTCCTTCATATAGAATGCCTTCGCTCCTTTCGGGTAGTTGTATACGAAAAGAGGAAGGTCATGATCTTCCATCAAAGCAGCTTCATCCGTTGCACCTAGGTCCATACCCCACTCAGTGTTAGAACCTTTTTCTTTTAGAATTTCCAGCGCTTCCGTGTAGCTGATACGGGGGAATGGTGGGCAGATATCCTCAAGCTTCCCGGTCTCTCTCTCAAGTACCTGTAATTCATCAAAACACCTCTCAAGAGCTCTTTCTACTAAATACGAGACAAACTCTTCCTGGAGGCGCATATTGTCATCTGAATCGGCGAAAGCGACTTCGGGTTCAACCATCCAGAATTCGGTCAAATGCCGACGGGTTTTGGATTTTTCTGCACGGAATGTTGGGCCAAAGCAATAGACCTTCTGGAATGCAGGACAGGCAGCCTCAACATAGAGTTGCCCGGTCTGTGCGAGGTATGCTGTTTCATTGAAATAGTCCGTCTTAAAGAGGGTGCCAGCATGCTCACCAATTGCCCCGGTGAGGATAGGTGTATCAATCCGGACAAATTCCCTGGTATAGAAGAAGTCGTTGATTGCTTGGGAAACCTCAGCTCTAACCCGAAGAACCGCCCTCTGCTGAGCTGAGCGTAACCAGAGATGGCGGTGGTCAAGCAGAAACTCCACCCCGTGTTCCTTGGGCTGAATAGGGTAGTCATCTGCAGGAGCAAGCAGCTCTACGCCATGGATTTCAATCTCATAGCCCCCCGGTGCACGAACATCCTCCTTCACCTTACCCTTGATGGAGACAAGCGCCTCTTGGTTCAGGGATTCATATAGCTCCCATGTAGCTCCATCCACACTATCTCGGACAAGCACGCATTGCACTGTGCCCGTCCCATCCCGAGCCACTACGAACGCGACTTTTCCGTGCCCACGAGTCGTTTCGACCCAGCCCTGTAGGGTCACCACTTCACCCACATAGTCACCCAACTTGTTGATATCAACTAGCAAGTCGCTCGGAACCTCCACTTTAGATGCGAAACCTGTGAGAACGACTAGCGCATCCTAGACATCTAGCCAACCCCAAACATGGCAAGTCGATCTTGATACCGTGATTCTATGAGTTCGGAGAGGCGCTTATGGTCAATATGTTCAAGATTTGGATCAACTGAAATGATCTTCCTTGCGGTCTTTTGAGCCAAAACAAGTAGATCTTCATCTGCTATAAGATCAGAGAACCGGAGAATAGGATCACGCCCATGTTGCTGACTCCCAAAGAAATCTCCCTGGCCCCTCATACGCAGATCTGCTCGCGCTATCTCAAAACCATCCGTGCTATCTCGAAAAATATTCAACCGCTCGCTCGCACGCCCTTCGGGTTCCACAATTAAGATACAGTGACTCTTTGCGGGACCCCTTCCCACTCGCCCCCTTAACTGGTGTAACTGGGAAAGTCCAAAGCGTTCAGCGTTTTCTATGAGCATCACAGAAGCATTGGGTACATCTATACCTACTTCTACAACTGTAGTAGCCACCAGGAGGTCAAGATCCCCTCTCGCGAACGCACTCATTGTAAGGTCTTTCTCGGATGCAGGAAGCTGTCCGTGCAGTAATCCGAGCCTAGAGCCGGGAAATACCTCAAGCTTCAATCGCTCAAATTCCTCTGTCGCAGCAAGCAAATCAAGCTTGTCAGACTCGCTGACAAGCGGATACACCAGATATGCCTGACGACCCTCTTTGATCTGAGTGCGTACAAACTTGTATACAGACTCTCTCTGCTCAGGCACTCTCAATTCAGTCTTAACCGGCTTCCTTCCAGGCGGAAGTTCATCTAGGATGCTCAAGTCAAGATCCCCATAAAAAGCCATGGCCAGTGAACGGGGAATCGGAGTTGCCGACATCACCAGCAGGTCGGGGCGATTACTTTGCCGCTTAAGGAGTGCCATACGCTGGCGGACTCCAAATCGATGCTGTTCGTCGACAATCAAGAGGCCAAGATTCTGGAAGGAAACTGAATCCTGAATCAGCGCATGTGTACCAATTATGACCTGCCCCGATCCAGATTCAATCGCTTTTAGTGCTTGATCACGTTTCTGACCCTTCAAACTCCCTGTGAGAAGGACGACGTTAACTCCTAGAGGTTGGAGCAGGGAATGAATCTGACGAAGGTGTTGTTCAGCGAGGATCTCAGTTGGTGCCATAAGCGCTGACTGATAACCCCCTTCCGCTGCCAAGAGCATCGCGAAGAGCGCCACGATGGTCTTACCTGCTCCAACATCGCCCTGGAGCAGTCGATTCATTCTCCGGTCCAGCTGCATGTCGGCATAAATCTCACTCAATACTTGGGCTTGAGCCTTAGTTAGTTCAAATGGGAGAGCCTCATGAAGCGGACGAATGAATTCATTTGAGCGTTGGTGAGAGATCCCAGGCCCCAATTCGGTTGCCTTCCTCCTGGCTTGTGCTTGAACGATCTGCAAATGAAAGAGTTCGTCGAATGCGAGCCTACGACGACCACGCTCTGCATCAGCCAGGTTTCCGGGACGGTGTATCAGTGATAAAGCCTCATCTAGGTTAGGTAGTCCAAGTTCTTGCCTCTCACGCTCTGACATGTACTCATCATCAGGCACCCATTTCAATAATTTGTTGAGGTTGGATTCGAAGATCCTCCTGAGGATCCACTGAGGTACTTCCTCGCTCGCCGGATAGCTTACAAAGACCCTGCCACCCATTTCACTATCCTCATCCTTCGAAAGGGTGATGAATTCTCGTGGTTGAATCTGGCGACCGTGAAAAAACTTGACTGGACCGCTAGCAAGTAGGACATCTCCCTTGGTCAACTTACGATCAAGCCAAGGTTGACCGGGCCAAGATGCGGTAATGATCCCTGAATCATCCTCTAGAACTGCCTGGAAAATCCGTAAGCCGGTACGTGTGGGGATCACACCCTTACTCCGTACTCGACCAATAACCGTCACCTCCACCCCAACTGCTAAGTTAGCGATTGGAGTGATCGTTGATGCATCGTCATAGCGGCGAGGGATGTGGTATAAGAGGTCTCGTGCAGATCCGATACCCATGCGGGCTAAAGCATCAGCCCTCTTAGGACCCACACCTTTCAAGAACTGCACAGGTTGATCAAGGTTAGAGAACGCCATTCTTATGAAGCCTTAACATTCATCCTTGTTCGAGTGACCTGGGGATCTATCGGAGGCCAATCCGTCTTCGAATAACCCACTCAGTACACAGGAGTGTGATCACCAGAAGATATGGCCACGGATAGGTGCGTATTGGCCGCTCTGACCTTTCATCACTAGCGATCGTAACAGCGGCCGACTCTGGCGCTTCCGGTTCTTCAGAGGGAGGAATCATCTCTCCGGAAATCATCTCCACATCGAAACGGCCTTCTCCGATGAGTTCGCCAGATGGTGTTCCGAACCTGTAGTGATACAATCCCGGGGGGAGCATGCCCGATGAGGGATTCGTACCTCCAACCATAACTGTGTCAATCAGCAATGAGTCGTTCTTCAAAAGTCGTAGATTCATTATTGTAGAATCTCCGGGAACTATCCAGGTAACGGGCTCCTTTCTCCGGAACACCCATTTGGTCGGTCGAGGCTCACGGGCTACTGACCTTTTATCTGCAAATAACCACCCTGTGACCCCAGACCAGAGCCTTCGATAAGTCTCCTCACCCTCTCCCTCTCGCGCCGCCCATCTCCAGAACCCTGAGGCAAGTCCAAATACTCGTCTATTCGGACCACCGTCGTCGAGATATAAGACAGCTTCAGAGGCACCTGTCCCTCTCAACTGTACGTGGACGGGAGATCGGGTCTCTTCCTTATTCAGAGGAATAAGGAGATCAGTGAGCGGGGGCAGTCCGAGAAACGTTGTGCCTGCTAACTCCCCTGAAAGAGGAGAAGGTGGCAGGTCCCCTGATACATACCATTCACCACCTCTGCCAACCTCAGTGTCAAAGCCTGCAATAGCGGCACCGCTACTGTCAGCGGGCAGGAGAATAGCGCGCATGCTTTTCTCTAGAAGGCCTAGCGTCCAAGAATCTGAGTTTCCATCCAACCCATGGAGCACCACCAGAGTCGCTCCATCTATTGCGCGCCGTACTCTACTCGTATCCACCGGTATGGATCGAGCTAAAGCCTTTCCGAGAGAAACAAACTTGTCAGGACCTGCCCGAAGATAGCCGATCACTGGAAGTCCAGTAACATCGCCAAGGACGGACAATAGATGACGCGGTTCCCAATCGGGCTTAAGAGAAACAAGCACTATTGCGTTCTCTTCATTACCTACAATCCCATATGCCACCGCTTCATCATCAGAGATGAATGCATCACCATCTACTTGCAGGTGCGCTGTGTAACGGATACGGCCTTCAACATTCGGAGCCACGATCGGTACTTCTAGGAGGTTGGTTAGGCCCGTCTCAGGGAGGTCTACCTTGAGTGATACAACCTCAGCACCTTCGGCCCGAATCGTTAGTTCTGCACTGTCAGCCCCCAACCCATGCATCTCAATTTGGCCAAGGATTGTATTCCCTGGAAGAAGTGCGTCCTCTACCTCAAATGCGGAGATGCCACCGTTCCGAACATTGTCCCCAAAGCCTTCATACGTGACGTCGAGGGGCAATTGTTCAAGAGTCGCATACAAAGCCACTCGATCCTCAAGTCTAAGGTCAGAAAGAACGCGCACAGACCTCACCCCTCCTTCGGCTGCATACTTGAGAGCCGGAGCCAACAAAGTATTCACATCTTGAGGGCGCAATCCTAAATCCGTCTCATTGAGAGTAAATGGATTCACTACTTCGCCGAAGGTGAAGACTCTCCATCCCTCCTCTATCAACTCCTTTGAGCGTTCAATCGCTCTATCCCAAGCGGTCAGTCCGTCCTCACCCGCTAACATGCTGATCGAAGCATCCAAGAGGACCCAACCTTCACCCGTTGGATTGCTGGAATCCCCAACCGGGATCTTGAAGTCGAATAAAAGCACAAGGAGCATCACGAAAACGCTGGCGCGGACAAGAGCCAGCCAGCGCGAACTAGTGACGGGAAGTTCGACACGGCGGTATACCCAATAGGGATACATGAGCAATGCGCTGGAAAGCGCAATAAACAAGAGTGCTCGAATCACCTCATGTGCAAGGCGGCTACTGCGCCCCTCCCTGCTCATCACCCTGTGACTTCAATGAACCTAATCCTATCACAGGGCCAGCACCTGGTATCGACTCGAGTAGATCAACCCGTGTAATCAGCTCTTCACTCCACTGAACTTGGTCATCAGATGGTACGGGATCTCCCGCTGGTAGATCGACCGCCAGCGGATCCATATGCTCACCGTTACGCTTCATCATTTCATAGTGCAAGTGATTCCCGGTAGCCTGGCCAGTCATGCCGACATAACCAATGATCTCGCTCTGTCTAACACGGCTTCCAAGTTGTACCTCTGACCTAAAGCTGCTCAAATGGGCGTAGCGTGTTAAAAAACCGTTGGGATGCTGGATCTCTACAGTATTACCGAAGCTCCCTTTCCACGCCCGGTGAGTGACCACCCCATCAGAAGTCGCCATAATCTCCGCTCCTGCGTCGGCCGCATAGTCAACTCCGCGGTGGGCACGCCATGTCCTTAAGATCGGATGTAAACGGGAGGGAGAGTAGCGAGAGGAGATCCGGCGATATGCCAACGGTTTAAGTAGGAAAGCTCGACGGACTGAGTTGCCTTCCAGATCAAAGTACGATCCTTCCCCATCCTTATTTGGATCGAACCAGATTGCATGGTAGGGTGTCCCCGAATTCACCAATTCAGCTGAAAGCAAGTGACCGGAACGCATTGAACCGTCAGGGCGCACCTCTCTTTCAAATGCGAATCGATACGTGTCACCTACTCGGATCTGGCGGGAGAAATCAACTTGCCATTGGAACACTTGGTCAAGTTCGTCAATCAGGGAATTTCGGTCTTCAAAAGGAACGCCACCTAGGTACTCATTGTTAACAACCGCACTCCAGAGAACCGTTTCTATCTTACCAGAAGCCAGAAGTGTATCCACGTAGATCGGTATACGGACCAGCTCGGAGTGCCACCCAAGATCGTTCCGTGTCAAGCGAACTGTCTCATCAGCATTGACTACTATGTCGAGACTTCGTAGCCACTGATCATCCCTGAGATAATGGAACACTAATTCTGTACCAGCCGGCATCCTTCTAGGACTCGCGTATTCTCTAAAGGCAACCAGAAGAGCTGCCTGATCATTTGCGGATAGGATACCATCGAGAAGCAAGCCTAGCGTCTGGTCCTGTCCGAGAGAGAGCAATTCCATCTGTTCAGAAGGGTTTGCATATACAGCATCGAGAGAACCCGCATCTGGCGTAGTATCAGTAACGCAAGACGTGGTCAAAACAGCACAGAGTGCCACTGTCGTACAGAGTTTAGTTATTAGTCGCTCTCTAGCCACCGAATTGCCCCTCAGCCGATGAATTGACCGCCTGCCGGTGGAGATGGCAGAGTCGTGTAGCACTAGTTATCTAAACAACCTAACGAATCAATACGAACCTATAGTCGACCCGAAACACTGCTTAGTCCATTTGGCGACGAATAAAGGTTGGTATATCCAACTCCAAGAGCTGATTGCTTGACACCATCCGCTCGGGAAACCTGTTCAGTGGGAGAACTTCTTCATCACTGGCGACAGCTGTTCCCACTAGCGCTTCATCTTCCTCCTCAATCTGAATCTGCAGGTCTGCAAACATCGGCTCCGGATTCGGTATGGTGTTCGACCTAGGTTTTGAGTTTTGGAAATCACTGGAAATGACCTTTTCATTCTTTACCGAATCAAATCCAGTCGCAATCACTGTAACACGGATCTTGCCTTCAAGATCTGGATCATGGACAGCACCGAAAATAATTTCCGCCTCATCTCCTGCACCTTCCTGAATGATTGATGAGATCTCTGTGACCTCGTCAATCGCAAGGTCCATCCCTCCGGTGATATTGATTAGGACACCACGTGCACCGGCTATAGATACCTCATCAAGAAGTGGTGAAGAGATTGCTTCCTGCGCTGCCTCTTGGGCACGATTTTCACCTTCACCGAACCCTGAACCCATAAGTGCAGGTCCTCTAGAAGCCATGACCGTCCGAACATCAGCGAAGTCGACATTAATCTCACCTGTTACACTGATCAGATCGCTGATGCCTTGGGTCGCGTGCAGGAGAATTTCATCTGCTTTCTTAAGCGCATCCCCGAAAGAGGTGCCCTTTGGTACGACAGCAAGGAGACGATCATTAGGGACCACAATCATCGTGTCAACGCATCTTCTAAGCTCTATAAGTCCTTGGTCAGCCTGACGCTCACGTTTCTTTCCCTCGAAGGAAAATGGCCTAGTGATTATCCCGATTGTCAGGGCCCCCATATCTCGCGCAATTTCAGCCACCATTGGTGCCGCACCCGTCCCTGTGCCACCACCCATGCCGGCCGTGATGAATACTAAGTCAGCTCCTTCTAGGGCTCGGCGAACATCTTCCTCACTCTCTGCAAGTGCCTGACGACCAACTTCCGGTCGAGCTCCGGCACCCAGTCCTCGTGTTAGTTTCTTACCTACCTGTAGTGTTACCTGGGCACGCGAACTCTTGAGGGCCTGGGAGTCAGTGTTGATAGAAATGAACTCGACCCCTTCCAACTCCTCATCGATCATTCGATTGACTGCATTTCCGCCAGCACCACCGATCCCAACTACCTTCATCTTGGCGTTCTGGAGCGGAGTTTCCTCAAACTCGAAGATCATCATTTCTCTTCCTCGGCGGAGTGATTTGAATTCAAATAAATGATTTGTCTAACGCAGGTTAGGAGGTCCATTAGAAGAACTCCTTGAGCCATGTACCGAGCTTAGTAAACATCCCGGATGTAATGGTAGATGAGCCACGACCCGTTTCCATAAACCGGTCCGCTCCCCAAAGAGCGAGACCGGTTGCAATCGCGAACTGTGGCCGCTGCACGGATTCAGCCAAACCACTGAGACCCTCATTCGGGACTCCTAGCCGGACTGGTGATGCAAAGATCTGTTGAGCGAGTTCTACTATCCCGGGAATCGCAACGGTGCCACCGGTCAGAACGACACCTGCCCCTAGATTGTCGATTAGGTCCCTATCCTGTAACTCACCCTGGACAAGTCCAAACATTTCGTCGAGTCGCTGCTCTATGATGTGCGCAATTAATTCTCGTGCAACTGCTCGCTTCTGGCCTGGTGAGGGTCCGGGTACCTCGACTGTCTCCCGGGGATCGACGAGCTGGGCGAAGGCTGTCCCATAGTGTTCCTTGGCCTTCTGTGCTTCCGCGTAAGGGATAGACAGTCCCCGGACTAAGTCAGCTGTTAATGTGCGACCTCCGAATGGCAGAATCGCAACGTGCTGTATCTTGCCTTCAAAGTAAGCAGCCACATCCGTTGTTGATGCGCCAACCTCTACTAGAGCGACACCCACCTCCTTCTCATCTTCAGTCAAAACAGCCCTCGCCCCCGCAAGCGGCTCAAGGACCAATTCCTGGACACGATATCCAGCCCAATTCACAGCTTTGCGTATATTCGCTGACGCACTGATGGCACAGGTAACCAGGAAGACCTCAGCCTCCAGTCGGATACCAGCCATGCCTATGGGATCACTTATGCCACCCTGATTGTCGACCCGGTATTCCTGAGGAACTGCATGCAGCATCTCTCTGTCAGGTGGAAGTGCAACGGCTCGGGCGACAACATGCACCCGCTCTACATCATCCATCGCAACTTCGTCTTCTGATACCGCGACGACCCCCATAGAACTCGTGGCCCTAACATGGTCACCACCCATGCCAGCATAGACTCGATCAACCGAGACACCCGCCATCAGTTCTGCTTCCTTGAGTGAGGATCGAACTGATTCTGTTATCTCTTCAATATTTGTGACTATATCACCGCGAACCCCAGCGGTTCTCGCTTGGCCAACTCCGAGAATCGTCAAGCCGGGACGCCTAGGGTCACCGATAATCTCACCTATCACAGCGCACGTTTTAGATGTTCCGATGTCCAGGCCCGCTATGAGGTTTGATCGCATCTTTAGTTCTCGTTTGCACGGCGGACCACAACTAAGTCCGCGAATCTTAAGTCGACTGATTTGGGTAGATCGTGTGGAGTTCGATTTATCGCATGGGCGAGCACGATCAGACCTTCCCGAAGACGCTTTGCAGATAAGCCAAAAGGCAGTAGAAAATCCACATCGGGCTTGGACCATCGCGCAACCAAACTGTTGTCCTCCCCCCAACGCACTTCCGATAACATCTGGAGAAAGGCCGTGTCAGCTTGCATCAGCCTATTAACCTCGCCAGCCAGCACCCGAGTACGGGAGGGCATGATTCGCCTGCCTTCCACAAACGGATATTCTGTTTCCAAGATTGGTAGATCAAGTCGGTGCGAAGCTGGATCCAGGGGGAGCAGGATTCCGTCGCCATCCACCGGCTCCAGTGTCGGAGTCGGCACCAACGCAACCGGTTGTCGCTCCAACAGGGATACGACAATCGTGTGAGGAAGCTGACGAACTACATTAGCAGAACGAACTAAGGGAAGCGCGCCAAGATCTGTGACCCATCGGTCAGTGTTACTCCACACTGAGGTCTCTGGGGTAAGTTCCATAGCTTGGAGCACAGTTTCGCGAGTGAGGTAGCGTAGCCCATGGATATTGATATCCCCTTCATTAATCCTGAACATCTCCATCTCACTACCAGCTACTAAGAGTTCTCCACCCCAAGCCCAGGTTGCCCCAAGCAGACTAGTAATCAAGAGAATGCGGAGCTCTCTACGCATGAACTCGCTCCCCTAGGCGGTCGAGGACCTGACCTCCGAGGCTATCAATTGATCCTGCTCCTAATGTCACAAGGACGTCACCTGCACGGAGTTCTTCAGCGAGTAAGTTTGGAAGATCTCCAAGCGATGGAACGTAGCAGACGTGCCCACCACCGGCTCTTCGGACAGCTTCGGCTACGGTCCCTCCGGTAACTCCAGGAATGGGATTCTCTCGGGCTGGAAAGATGTCCGTGACCCAAACTGAGTCCGCCTCAGCCAGTGCTGCTCCAAAGTCTTCTGCAAAATCTCGAGTGCGAGAAAAGAGATGGGGTTGGAAGACTGCTATAAGTCGGGCAGACGTATACATCTTCCTAGCTGTATCTAGAGCAGCCCGAATCTCAGAGGGATGGTGGGCATAATCATCGAGCACGATGACCTCGCACTTTTCTCCTAAGCGCTCTAGACGTCGACCTACACCCTCAAACTCAGATAAGGCGGTAAAGATTATCGGCCATGGAACATCAAGCTTGCGAGCCACCGCAGCCGCACCAAGCGCATTTCGGAGATTATGTACGCCACCCATTGATAGGGAGAGTTCTCCAACTAGTGCACCCTCTTCGATAACTGAACACTTTGTAGAAGCCTCGGTGACACTCACATTTATTGCACGCAGCATAGACCCTGCCGTGGTGCCATACGAGTAACCCAGACCCCCACATCTCGTGAGAAGGGAAGCAGATCCGTGGTCGTCGGCGCAGGCAATGACTTTACCTGAGGCCTTCAAGTTATCCAGAAACTCTTCGAATCCAGCCCGGACACCTTGGTAATCACCATAGACATCCAAGTGGTCAGCCTCGACGTTAGTTACAATGGCGATATCAGGTGTCAGCATATGGAATGAGCGGTCATATTCATCTGCTTCGACGACAAAAAGATGATCTGATCCACGCCGCAGATTCCCAGCCCAACCACGAACGCGACCACCCACAATGCCTGTAGGGTCCAGTCCTCCTTGAGCGAGGATCTCTGTGGCCATTGCAGTCGTCGTCGTCTTACCATGAGTGCCAGAAATGGCAATAACCTTTCCCTGATTTACCCAAGCTCCAAGAGCTTCTGCACGCTTTAGCACTGGAATACCCCGATCGCGCGCGGCAACTAGTTCCGGGTGATCGGAGGGTACTGCCGAAGTTACCACTAATGCAGAAGCGTTAGTGATGTGCCTGGGGTCATGACCTACCGACAACTGTACTCCAATCGCACTCAGATCTTGAATTGACTGGGAGTCCTTCAAATCACAGCCAGTGACAGATCCACCGCGACTCAGGAAGAGTTCAGCCAATGCACACATCCCTGCACCACCCACTCCCATAAAGTGGACTGAACCCTCTCCAGCTAGCGTCCTGAGGTCCGGAACAGGGCAATTAGTGTTTCGCACTTTCATGAGGCGACAAACCTCTCTACGGAGGCGGCTATCTGGTCTGCAGCCTCCGGCCGAGCAAGTGAAGTTGCAGCCACAGCCATGCGTTCCAGAGCTACTCGATCACCTGCGAGGCGGGTAAGCTGTGCCCAAAGAATCTCTCCAGTAAGCCCCGATTCTGGAGTAAACACAGCTGCACCAGCTTCAGCCAGCGCCCGTGCATTGTGGGTCTGGTGGTCGGCAGCGGCACTAGGAAGAGGAACTAGAATCCCGGGTAGGCCCTGGTTTAAGAGTTCAGCCGTAAACATCGCCCCCGCCCTGCCCACAGTAAGGTCGGCGGCAGCTAATATATCGGGCATATTGTCGAAATACGGGCTTGGATGTACCCAGTCTGGATTTCCGAATTTATCCAAGGCGGCTTGCACTGCTCTGTGGTGTTTTGGGCCTGTCGACCACAAAATATGCAAGTGATCTGGTCGATCCAGAGAACGAGTTGTGACAGCATCCAGAGCGGTGAGAAGCAGCTTATTCAAAGCCTCTGACCCCTGGCTCCCTCCTACAATTAGTACGACAAAAGACTCGTCCGGTAGTTGGAATAAATCCCTCGCCTGTGAACGCCGACCCAACCCCTTTGGTCGCACCGGGTTTCCAGTAACACAAACCCTATTCCTAACCCCAAGGGGCAGCCCCTCAGCAGTTCCTTCAAACGCGGTATGAATCTTCTTGGCAAAGCGACTGAGAGCCTTAGTAACCATACCTGGTACAGCATTTTGCTCCTGGATAAGCAGTGGGACTCCAGTCAAAGCTGCGATAACACCAGCAGGTGCACAGGCATAGCCACCCGTTATAACCACGGCACTAGGCTGCAAACGACGCATCACCCTAGCTGCTTCCAAAAGGGAGGAAGCCAAAGCAGGGATAGTGCTCCAGAATGCGCCGCGTAATCCTCGGTCCAGACCACGAACGGGTAAGAGAAAGTGTTCTTCACCCAATTTAGGTAGAAGACGTGCCTCAATACCCCGGGTAGCTCCCATGAATACGACTCGGACATCAGGGCGACGGCAACGTAGCGCATCTGCAATGGCAAGAGCTGGGTAAAGATGTCCACCTGTCCCGCCACCGGCGAAGACAACCACTCGGCCCTCATGCACGGGCTGCCTTTATACCCGGAGCCATGCGGGCCACCGACACTAAGATCCCAAGCGACGCGAGCGTCACTATCAGATTAGAGCGGCCGTAAGAAACGAGTGGGAGCGCAAGCCCAGTCGTTGGAAGTAGACTGAGCCCAACCGCCATATGGAGTAACGCTTGGAGAGCAATGAGACTTGTAAAACCCAGCGCAAGTAATTCCCCAAAGAGATCAGGAGCTCGGCTAGCGATCCGGAACCCAACCAACACAAGGGCCACATACATCATCAAGAGAACCAGAACTCCAATCAGTCCCCACTGCTCACCGATCATTGAGAAGATGAAATCGTTGTGGGCTTCTGGCAAAAAGCCGAACCTTTGACGTCCTTGACCGATCCCGACACCGGTAAGCCCCCCAGAACCCAATGCTAGAAGAGATTGGTACGCTTGAAAGCCTGCCCCTGCGGGATCAGATGAGGGATCGATCCAGGCCAGCAATCGCTTCACCCTGAAGCCTTCCCCCACGAGTTGCCAGTACACGATCGGAGCCAGAACAAGTCCCAAGAAAACAAAATGGCTAATACGTGCACCAGCAGAGAATATGATTATTAGACCAAGTAGACCGATGAGTAACGCAGTTGAAAAGTCAGGTTCCAGTGCAATAGGAAGGACCAACAGCGCCCAAGCCACAAGGAATGGTGCCAAACCCTGGCGAAGTGATCTGAATTGAGATGCTTTCTTCACCGCCATTCCAGCAGTCCAGACCACAATTGCTATCTTGGCGAATTCTGAAGGCTGCACGGAGATACCAATTCGAAGCCAGCGCCTCGAACCGTTGATTGACGGAGCAATTGATTCAGTCCAAGGAACGACTAGAAGCACAAGCGATCCAATGCTAATCAATAGCAGTGGCCAGGACAGCCGCGACCAGACCGAATAGGGTATGAATGCGCAGATAGCCATAACCACCACACCAATTGCGACACCGATTCCTTGGCGCAGTACGTAGTAGGTGTCTGCTCGCTCTTGTCCCATTGCTAAGATGGAAGAAGCGTTGTAGAGGCTAACAAGACCGCAGATCAGCAGAAGCGCGGTAAGCACGATCACAGCTGAGGCCTCCCAACCACTCCCTAGACCCGAGTCAGGAAATCGAACGGGACCCGTCGGAGCCACATCTACTGGGCGAGCCGTCATAGTGACTCGCGCGCGAGTGCGGCAAACACTTGGCCTCGCTCTTCATAGTTATCAAACATGTCAAAACTCGAACAAGCGGGTGATAAGAGGATCACATCACCCTCCTCGGCTAGTTTCTTCGCACGCTGAACAACCAATCCCAGATCACCATCCACTAGTACTGCCTCTTCAACTTCGCTGACAATGCGCGGAGCTGCCGCGCCATACGCGAGTACAGCACGTAGATGGGCTGCGGACGGTATGAGTGACCTAAAATTCTCACCCTTGTCGACCCCACCCAACAGGAGAACAACCGGTTGAGTTAGGCTCTCTAGAGCGCTACGCGTAGCTGCGACATTTGTAGCCTTGGAGTCGTTAAGCCAAACAACTCCGTTGCGGGCAGCTACGAGTTCTAGCCTATGCGGCAACGGGCGGGCAGTGTGCAGACCAGCAGCAATCGATTCAGCTGGAACGCCCACCAGGCGTGCGGCTAATGATGCCGCCAACGCATTCCGGATATTGTGCCGTCCAATGAGTGAGAGATCGTCCATCTCCAGTAGTGGATACCGATCATCTTCGAAACGCAAAGTTAGAACGCCGTCGGTCATGAAAGCGTGAGTTTCCGATTGCTCGTCTTCTCCATAATAGAAACGGATCCCTGGGGCGTTACCGATGAGTGACTCCACAACACCGTCACCTTCGGGTAAAACCCACATACTCTGGTGATCCGCGTTGTCAAAGATCCTCGCCTTATCCGCGTAATAAGCCTCAAGGGATGGATACCGGTCCAGATGATCCGGAGACAAGTTTGTCAGTACGCCAACATCAGGCCTGAATGACTGAATCGTGGACAGTTGGAAGGAACTCATTTCGAGCACATACCAGTCCGGAGCAGGCACCATGAGAGCGAGTTCTGAAGCAGCTGGGGCGAGACCACCTCCCACGTTTCCACCCACCCGAACACGCACCCCTGCCGTTTCAAGAAGGTGTCCCAAAAGCAAGGTTGTCGTTGTCTTTCCATTAGTCCCTGTGACGGCAATTAATGAACCAGAGAAGAACTGAACAGCAAATTCAGGCTCGGAGATCCACCGGATACCCCGATCCTGGAGTACTCTGAGTATCGGAGCATGGGGAGGGATTCCTGGACTGACGACAACCACGTCAGCTTCCTCCAATCGCTCGATATCGTGCCTTCCGAGTTCAACTTGAGCACCTCTTTCTCGCAGATGGGCTCGACGAGTTGCAACCTCGGGTTCAATGCGCAGATCCGAGACATAGACATCTCCTCCCTTATCGAGGGCCAATCGAGCTGCGGCAAAACCGCTTGCTCCGAGGCCAATGACAGCTATATGTGATCCACTCAGTCCGCTCATTCCACTTACTCCGAGCGGCTTTTTCGGTCCAATACGGCATGTTCTATCACCTTATTTTCAGTGTACTAATGGCCAGCATCGCAAATAGAATCCCAATGATCCAAAAGCGTGTCACCACTTTTGTCTCAGGCCAACCAAGTGCTTCGAAGTGGTGATGGATGGGTGCCATCCTGAAGACCCGGCGCCCTTCCCCGAAACGGAGGCGCGTATACATGAAGAAACCCCTTTGGATGATTACCGAGAGGGTTTCCATAACGAAGACCCCACCTACGATAACCAGCAGAAATTCGGCCTTGAGCAAGATTGCCATCACTCCCAAAGCACCTCCGAGAGCCAATGAGCCTGTATCGCCCATAAAGACTTGAGCTGGATAGGCGTTGTACCAGAGGAAACCGATCGCCGCACCTGCAAGTGCGACCGCAAAGATCATCAACTCTCCTGCTCCCGGTAGGTAGAAAAACCCTAGGTACTCGGACATGTCGAAACGACCAGCGATGTACGCGAAAATACCCAATGTCACAGCTGCTATTGCGCCCAATCCTGCGGCGAGCCCGTCTAGTCCATCAGTCAGGTTTACCGCATTTGAAGAACCAGATACAACAACCCCTGTGAACAGGATAAATGACCAGACTGCAAACCTTGCTTGAACGTCTGAGAAGAAGGGTACGGCAGTCGCGGTAGATGCATGCGGCGAGATCTGGTTGAACACTAGGAACGCTCCTAGAGCAAGCCCAAAGCTCCACTGGCCAATCATTTTGTATCTGGCAACCAAACCACGTGTCTTCCCCTGCACTACCTTGAGATAGTCATCAAGGAAACCGATCATCCCCATCCAGATGAGGGAGACAAGTGCAATCACTGTGTACCAGTTCGTCAGTTCAGCCCAAAGAAGAGTGGAAAGAACTGTAGACATGATGATGATCACACCACCCATCGTTGGAGTCCCTGCCTTTGACCAATGTGATTCAGGGCCTACTTCTCGAACAATTTGGCCAACCTTGGCACGCCGAAGACGCCGGATAACAATCGGACCGAGCACGAATGCAATCATGAGTGCAGTCACGACTGCACCTGCTGCCCGGAACGTTATATAGCGGAATACATTGAAAACGAAGTTCACGTCCGAGAGACTGGGCATAAGGTGGTAGAGCATCAGGCTTCACCCACCACGATACTGGTACCTTTGCTACCAAAATCTGAGTCCAGAAGAGGAAGCATGGCCTCCAGAGCGATTCCTCTCGAAGCTTTGAGTAGAAGAACCTCGTCTCCCTCGAGCCAGTCACGGAGCGCTGGGTAGGCCTTCCTCCAATCCTGAGATCGAAGAACCTCGGGCTCATCCACTTCTAGCGCCTCGGCAGCTTCAGCGAATCCTCCGGTCGCCACCACCAAGTCGATATTCAGGCCGAGCGCGTATTCGAGAGTTTCTTCGTGAAGCCGGGCAGCCTCATTGCCCAGTTCCAGCATGGTACCCAAGACGGCAACAGTCCGTGAATTGCCAGGCTGGTCAATGAGTACCTCAAGTGCTGCTCTCAGGCTTTGCGGGTTCGCATTGTAACAATCAGCCACCACTCTCACATTTCCAATCTGGCGCATCTCACAACGGAGAGGAGAGACTTCGGCTGAGGCCAGACCACGGACAGCATCTCGGGGGCTAACACCCACAAGTTCGGAGATAGCCAGAGAAATCAGAGCATTTACCACAGAATGACGGCCGGGCAGTGAGAGGGTCACCGGATGCCCTCGCCATTTGAAACGAGGTGCCCCGAAGACATCTAGTTCGAATTGCTCTGGCCTGAGATTAGGATCAGCGCGTTCGCTCCAACCCGCAATGCGAAGATCCGAGCAAATTGCTCGTGCGGCGTCTACCAGTGCCGGAGGCTTGTCGCCAACAACACAGCGACCGCCTTCTGTCATGCTCCTAAACAGGTCTAGTTTTTCGTCCAATACGCCCGCCAAGGAACCGAGCCTGTCAAGATGGCTCTCTCCCACGGTGGTCACGACAGCTATATCTGGGCGGGCTATAGCAGAGAGCATAGAAATCTCCCCCGGCTCATTCGAACCCATCTCGACCAAAACGACCTCAGCCTCTGTAGGTGTTGAGAGCAGTGTCAGTGGCACCCCGATGCGGTTGTTGAGATTGCCAGAAGTCGCATGCACTACTCGCGTCATCCCAAGTGCGGCACGGGTAAGGTCTTTCGTCGTAGTCTTTCCTGATGATCCTGTGATTGCGACAACCGGAACGTCTAGAGCGTTACGTCGAAAAGTTGCAAGCGATCCGAGCGCTACCAGAGTATCATCCACAGGGTAAAGAGGGGCGCTCGGATTAGTCTCTACTGGCCTCGAAACCACCGCGCCAGATGCCCCCTTCGCCAAGGCATCCACCACAAAATCGTGACCATCAAAGGACTCACCCACGAGTGCGACAAAGAGTGTCCCTTCCCCAACCGAACGCGAGTCTGTAGAGACGCTAGCATACTCTAGTGAAGGATCAGCCAGATCGACACTTAACCCGAGCGCCTGACGAACCGAACGGTCAGTCCATGTGAACTGACTCATGAAACCCCTAACTCCGTTAAGCAGTCCTGGACAATCGCTCGCTCGTCGAAAGGTCGCTGCTCATCACCAACTACTTGATAGGTTTCATGACCCTTCCCGGCCAAGAGCAGAGTATCGCCTTCCTGGGCTGTCGATAATGCAAGCCGAATAGCGTCGTTTCGGTCAACAACACGCTCGTGATTTTTTCCTTTGAGTCCTTCAACGAGGTCATCAAGAATCTGCTCAGGATCTTCTGTACGAGGATTATCAGAGGTGAGTACCACAACATCAGCACTCCGCGCCACAGCTGCTGCCATTGGACCACGCTTCATCCTGTCCCGATCACCGCCAGCACCAAATACCACGATGAGTCGACCCTGGGTTGTTAAGGGTTCTAACGCTTCAAGAACACTCTCGAGGGCCGCAGGAGTATGTGCGAAATCGATAAGAACAGTGAACG
The DNA here is from genome assembly GCA_012960225.1 of Gemmatimonadota bacterium. Lineage (GTDB taxonomy): Bacteria > Gemmatimonadota > Gemmatimonadetes > Longimicrobiales > Gaopeijiaceae > UBA1142. Next base: position 60,777 of record DUBS01000036.1, read on the forward strand.
GCTCGGTTGCCACTGTCTCCAACCGTCCCGCTACCTGAGGTGCGGTGGAGAGCCCTGAAGCAATCTCGTCAATCGAAAGGCCGTAAACTGCTCCCACAGCAGCTGCACCCAATGCATTCTCAATATTAAAGCGGGCAAGTAGTGGAAGGCTCACTTCGCTTCGCTCGCCGTCAATCACTAACGTAAAATCAGAACCATTTGGGCCCATCTGAACTGACTCTGCATAGACATCAGCCGGACTGTTGAGAGCAAATGTGCGAATCGAGCGCCCATTCGCATCCAAATTACTCCAGGCTTCGTCATCGGCGTTTATGACTAGAGTTCCCTGAGAAGCGACTAGTTCTACTAGGCGGGCCTTAGCTCCGAAGTACTCATCAATATCCCCATGGTAGTCTAAGTGATCATGGGAAAGATTCGTGAATACTCCAACATCGAAAATGACTCCATCTATACGATGCTGATCTAGCGCGTGGGAGGACGCCTCCATCACGACAGCTTCCATCCCTCCATCAACGAGCTGTCGAAGAAAGATCGCGACCTGGACAGGGCCGGGAGTCGTTAGCCCTTCTGTGCCTGGACGAACACCTTGTTCATCGAAAACCCCGAGAGTACCAATCGCGGCTGTAGGCCCTTTCTGCCCCATCAAGTACCGAGCAAGAAGCGCTGTCGTGGTCTTTCCGTTGGTACCCGTAACACCAACCGTGAACATGCATCTACTTCCGGTACCGATAACCTCACGGGCAACTAATGCTGCTGAACGACGTCCATTTGTAACGATGATCTGAGGCACCTCAATATCGACCTTGCGCTCAACAACGGCTGCAACTGCTCCATTAAAGACAGCACCAGCTACGAAGTCATGTGCATCGAGAGAATCTCCCTGCCAGGCAAGGAAAAGATCTCCCGGACGTGTCTCTCGTGAGTCTTGGCATACCCCTATAACGGAAAGATCCTCCGGACCGTGGAACTCCCTAAGGAGTCCAGCCACCCGGAGGATTTCGCCCACCTTAGCTAGAGTGGAAGTAGTCTCAATCACGGTTGGTCCTCGGGCGTACGATCAGTGCTACCGTATCCCCTGCGACGACCTGCATCCCAGGCCCAGGCTCTGTTCCGAGGATTACTCCACCGTGCGTGTTGGAGACACGTAAGCCCATCCCGTGGAGTCGGCGTACAGCAGTCCTCAAGGGCACTCCAGCTAACGGTGGAACTGAAATCCTTTCACTCGCAGTTCCACCACTAGCAAGTCCCATACCCACGGGCATCTCTGGTTCATCTAGTCCTTCCGTGGGAAAATCCAATTCCTGATTTACGAATGCGGCACTTGGGGCTGATGTAGCAAGCGGTTCAGCGAATTTACCAGACTGGACTAGACGCGTCCGGTCGATATGCTTCCCACTTGCAGCCAGAGCCGCTTGCATTGTAGCTCGGGTCACAGGAGCAGCCACGGCACCCCCATAATAGGCTCCTTGAGGGCGCTCCAGCTTCACGAAAACCACAAGTTGAGGGTCTTCTGCGGGGAAAAATCCTACAAATGACGACCAGTAGGCTCCGCTCTCGTATCCACCCTCAGGAGAATAAAGCCGCGTCGTGCCGCTTTTACCTGCCACCTGAAATGTACCGAGTTGCGCTGACTTGCCGGTTCCATCTTCAACAACGTCTACTAGCACTCCCCCTATTCTTCGAGCAATCTCCTCTGGGATGACTTGGCGAACCATGTGTGGCTCGAATTGCTCCTTAAGGCTACCGTCGCTTCCCCGGATCTCCTTAACGAGGAGAGGCTGCATTAATCGGCCACCGTTAGCGAGGGCACCGTAAGCCATCGCCATCTGGAGCGGAGTCACAGATACCTCGTATCCTATAGCTAGCGAAGCTGGAGATTGAGAAGACCAGCGTTCGGGCTTGCGAAGCGTGCCACCGACCTCACCGGGAATCTGAATTCCGGTTGGCGTTCCAAAGCCGAAATCCCTGAGAGTCTCGTACTGTATGCGTGGGGACATTCGACTAGCTGCTTTTGCTATTCCTACGTTCGATGACACGCGGAGTGCATCAGCAATCGACATGCGGCCCTCACTATGGACATCGTGAAGTGTCCTGCCAGCAACCGTCCACGTGCCATTCTCTACGTCCACGGTGTCTTCCAGAGACGCGAGATCATTTTCAAGAAGACCAGAGACGGTAAACGGCTTGAACGTCGATCCCGGCTCAAAGGGTGTATTGATTGCGGAAAGCGAGGCGGTCTTGCCATCCCGGATGGAGACAAGGGCGAGGATCTCCCCGGTATTTGGAATAGTTACAAGGACGTCACCACCTCTAGCCTCGGTTTCCAGAATCGACTCTTCAAGTGCTTGTCGTGCGATCTCCTGGAGATCCATATCAAGCGTGAGAATTATGTTTCCACCCGACTTCGGTGGCTCCAAGACATAACGGTTGCCAGGGATCGTCTGCCCCATATTATTTCTTGCAACGACTTCCCGACCCGGGATGCCCCTGAGGATTTCTTCGAAGGCCTGCTCAATCCCCCCTGTTCCCTCATTGTCGAGTACAACGCCAAGAACGCCACGCGCGAGGTCTCCGTACGGGTGATACCGCTGGAACTCACGCTTGAGGTGGATCCCCCGAACCTCACCTAGAGCTTCTCGGACCGTGGGTGGATAACGACCAGGGATAACGTTCCAAGGTTTTCCGTTCGAAGCCACTTCCACAGCCTTAGACGAAGAAATCCCCAAGCTCGAGGTGAGAAGAACTGCAGCTTTGGCCGGGTCTCTTAGCTCGCGGGGAACAACACTGACGATGAAACGCTCTTGTGAGAGAGCAAGCGGAAGTCCACCACTATCCATTACCCATCCCCTCTCAGCTGGGACTTCTCCTTCACGTTGATGCTGACCTTCAGCTACCTCACGCCAATGGGACGCCTGCACTCCTTGGATTTGAATCGCGCGAGCACAAATAAGTGATGAGATAGCGAGCCAGAAACCAAGCAGTGTTCTGCGACGCCAGGGGCTAGGATCAGATTGATTAGGGCGACGCTTCATCGTGCTCTCTCCTGGGCTAGCAGAAGCACCAATTCGTTACCAGATGGTGTATGCATACCGAGGATTTCCCGAGCTTTCGGGACAACTATTTGCCGACTTTCAAGTACCTGGATGCGTTGCTCTACCCTCACGCGCTCAGCCTCGGAGACTGAGACCTCCTGTCTCAGGTTATCAAGCGCTTTCTGCGTCTCAAGGGCTCGGCTCTGTCTCCAGGTCGCTCCCATGCTCAAGGCACCGAAGACAAGAACAACTGCAAAGGCAAATACAGTGCGGCCCAGGGTATGCGACTTCATTAAGCTGCCCTCCGCCAGGCACGCATTCGGGCACTTCGCGCCCGAACGTTAGTCTCAATTTCTCCGGGATGAGGCCTGATCGGCCGCTTTGTTAGCGTCTTTCCCAATGCACGTCCGCGACAAGCACAGATCGGAAACTTCGGCGGACATATGCAGTTCTTACTCCAATCCCGAAACGCATTCTTAACAACACGGTCTTCAATTGAGTGGTACGCGATCACAACCAGCACGGCACCTTCGTTCAACACTTCACGGATCGCCGGTAAAGCCAATTGCAACGACTCAACCTCCTCATTCACGGCAATGCGGATAGCCTGAAAGATTCTGGCTTTATCCTGCGGTGATGGTGAACGCCCGAGGGCTACTCGCAGGGCCGCCACGAGATCATCACTTGTCTCAAGAGGACTCGTCATACGGCGCTTCACAATCTCCCTTGCGAGCCGCCTCGCCTTAGGTTCTTCACCAAAATCACGGAAGACGCTTGTGAGTTGTGTTTCACTCGCGTCTGCAAGGAATCTTCTCGCATCATGTCCCTGCGACGTGTCCATACGCATATCTAGTGCCACGCCACGGCGGAACGTGAACCCACGGCTATCGGAATCGAGTTGATGGGAACTCACACCGAGGTCTAGAAAGGCACCGTCAAGACCTCGGTCACGTACGTCAGAGTCTTCCGAGGCCATCTCGAATCGCCCATGGAGAAAACGTACTCTATCCCTGAGATCATACAGGGCTGTTTTTGCAACTGAGAGGGCTTCTAGATCTCGATCCACTGCCAAGAGCAAACAATCCTCGCAGGCTTCGAGAATCTGCCGTGCATGGCCTCCTCCACCCACAGTCCCATCCAAGTAGAGCTGTCTTGGGCCAGGCTGGAGAAAGTCCAATAATTCAGCACACAATACAGGTTCGTGGAAACTCACTAAGTCTTGACGGTTCTCTTGCGGCACCCCGGCTGCAGGCGATCGCCAGTTATTCTTGCTCATCCGAAAAGCCTGTGAACAAAGTTACCGAGGTCATCTACAAGCTCACGGACATCCTCTGAATACGTGGCTGGGTTCCAGAGTTCGACCCGATCAAGATTTCCGCTGACGAGCACTGTACCCGAAAGCCCAGCAGCCTCCTGGAGGCTGGCTGGCACTAGCACTCTCCCCTGCTTATCTGGTGAAACCTCCACCGCATTCGCAACGATCAGCCTCACGTGATTCCAGGCACTAGGATCGTTCCGGCGGTACTCAAGAAGCCGCTCCTGCACCTCTACCCATTTGGGTCCCGGAAAAAGCGTGAGGTACGGTTTCTCCCATTGAAGCAGAACGAAGCGGTCGGTGCCAGCCTCACGGCGGAATGCCGAAGGGAGACTGACCCTCCCCTTCTCGTCCATCTGATGCTCGTATTGCCCGACAAAACCAGTCAAATCCCAGCCTATCGTGGTATGGAGTGGGATGAAGTGGGATACTATGGAGCAACATACGCATTGCTGGATCGCGGCGTCAAGGGTCTTTTTTTGCTAATTTTTGGTTTTGAAAAGGGGGCGCCGACCTGTCGAAAGCCCTTTTATAAGAAAGATGATCTCGTATTCACCCATAAGACCAATTCTTGAAGAATACGAACAAAAACCGAAGATACTGGTTGAGCCTGGTGGATGAAAGTGGGTAAGGGACAAAAGAAAGCGCCCCAGGGCTAATAGCCCTGGGGCGCCTCAATCCAGTGAATAATCGGTCAAGCAATCAAACCAATCTTACTCTCCCCGCTTGATGATCGCCTCTTGGATCTCCACATATGTACTCAGATTTTCTAGCACTTGGGTAAGATTCACATTGACGGTACCCGGGTAATCCCCACTCTGCCCCAGTAGCTCCATTGCCTCTTTAAACTTCGGCAGAGTTGAATTTGCGCTACCAAGTGTCTGGGGCTCCTGTTCCACAACCGCAGCCTGGTAGACACTGAAGCCATGCCAGAAGTTGAGTTGGCTCATTAGCCCTTCACTTAGACTAGGAAATTCCTTGGCCATAGTGATTCCAGCTATAGCATAAGCGTACTCTTTCTGCTGATAACCCTTCTGATAAGCATCATTGAAAATCATCCGTCCCGCCTGTTCAGCCTGTGCTGGATTACTAGCCACGGCATCCTTAAGCACTGTCGCTGCCTCATCTGGGCGACCTGCTTCAATTAGCCAGTTACCCTGACGAAGACTAGCACTGGGATGCGATGGGTTGAGTTCCCTCACCCGGTGAAGCGCATCAATCGCTTCATCAAGCCTCCCAGCTCTCTGAAGAGCATCAGCGTAGAATGACCACAGTACGTCTTCTTCCCCATGAGTCTCAAGAGCTTGCCCACCAAATTCGATAGCGGCATCCAACTCTTCAAGCTGAATATAAGCGGCCAGGATACTTCTCATGTGCCCGATCGGCGTCTCTGCACCCTTACCTTCGAAAACCTTCTCGTAAGCGTTGATAGCCCGACGATAATACTCCTGCGCCTCTGGTGAGATACCGGCATCGTCGCTTGCGCCCAATGCCGCCATCTGCTGCGCGTCACCTGCCGCCCGGAAGGCAAAACCCCCATACTGCTCCCAGAGATCTACGTTTTCAGCATCAACGTCGATGCCCACCTGAATGAAGTCCATCGCACCTACGGGGTCACCGGCCTGAGCAAGATCGTACGCAATCCGCATACGAATTGCGGCGTTTCCAGGATTTAGCTCAAGGTAACGACCGTAATACTCTCGACCCTTATCTTGCTGATTTTCGACTGTCGCGATGTAGCCAGCAAGCTGTAATGCTTCCTCATGAAACCCGTTCAAACCAAGAACCCTATCTAACTCTTCAAGCGCATCAGGATAACGTTCCATCTCATAGAGGATGCGGCCTCGTAGATACCTGGTCTCATTTGCATCGGGATTCAGCTCAAGTGCCTGGTCACAGTTGCGGAGGGCGTTCTCCCATTGCTGACTAGCGAAGTAGTCGCCGCAGATAGCAGCTGCTCTCACTTGTTGAACGTAGAGGTCAAATTCGTTGAAGATGTGGTTGGCTGCTGCTGCTTCTTCTTTTTCGCCAACCGTAATCTCAGAGATCGTAAACGACTCGTTAGATTGAATATCCCAGAACTCAGCGTTCACTGTCCAAGACTTGTCTGGGTTCTCCGTGTAAGAAGCGCAAAGCGCTACCTCAGCATTCATTTGCGATGAGAGCTGTCGAGTCCGAATGCAGTTCAAATCCTCCATCTTCAGATCGAAGCGCTTTGCCTCATCCTTAATATCACGTTCTTCTACAGGTTGATGAGTAGCCAGCGTGTTGATGAGGTCACGAAGCTCTTCAGATGCATCCTCACCAAAGTCTTCATCGGCATCACCGAGCGGTTCGAAGTAAGGAATGAGGACATTGAAGCGGCCCTGGTTTTGGGCTATCAACGTCACTGGGCCAACCAAAAGAATGGCCAGAACGAGGCTTAATATTAGACGTATCCGTCCGAGCATGGGCTTGGATCTCCCCTGTATGTTCCTGTCCTATAAGAAAGGACCCGTTAGGACTAGTACCAAACTTCATTAAAATTCGTACCGCATTAAAGAATGTCGAGATCCTAAAAAAGCGATCATAACACACCCAACTTGGTATTCTATGCAACAAAAGGATTGAGGGTCAACCGATGATGGAAAGATAACCTACATGGCACTCTCATTCCCAACTGTGAAAGAGCGACCTCTGACTAGGCACATATATATGTTCTCTTAGGTGAAAGCCAGAAGAATATGGAGCCAATGATTGAGTCCTAGAGTAATCTGAGTTTTCGCTATCGCTACACTTAAGACCAATACTCTACTGTCTATTCAAGCTCGATGAAGTACCAGATGGAAGGTTGATCCTATGCCTGGATGTGACTCAACTCGAACTTCCCCACCATGCGCCTCGATCACACCTTTCACGATGGTCAATCCAAGTCCTGCTCGCCCCTTCCTATCTCCCTCGGCTTGCCAGAAGCGACTGAACAGGTTGTCCAGCGCGTCCTGAGCAAGTCCAGCTCCAGTATCAGAAACTGATAAGGACACCGTTCCCTCATCTAGAGCCTCCCCACTCAACGTGATCATTCCACCTTCCGGAGTGAAACGGAGAGCATTGTCCACCAAGTTTTCTAGCGCTTGGACAATCCGGTCGTGATCCATGCGGACAAGGACGTCAGAAACTGGCCCAACTGTGAGCGAAACCTGCGCTTCATCAGCTTGCACTTCAAACATGTCGCGAACCTCCTCAAGCACTGAGGTCGGCTCCTCAGCTGAAGGACGCACCACAAATGCTCCTGCTTCAATCCGTGCAACGTCAAGAAGGTCTTCAATGAGGCGGCTCATCCGGCTCGCTGAGCGTGCAATGATCGTGGCTTGTTTTTCTCGCTCTTCTCGGTCCAGAGGAAGCTCAATCAGGGTATCTGCAGCACCAAGGACAACACCAAGAGGGTTACGCAAGTCGTGAGAGACGATCGAGACCACTTCATCACGCTGTTCGACTGTTCGACGGAGGGCGTCTTCTCTTTTTTCGGCTTCAGTGACAAGTCGCCTCACACGCCAACTAACCCGTGCTATGACCAATAAAGATCCTAAAGCGAGGATCGCGAGTCCGATCATGATCCATGTCTGTATCGTTCGCCACCACTGAGTATCGCGACGACCTTGGTCTACTTCGACCTTGATGACCCTCTCGAGTTCACGAGTAGCCCTTTGTAACTCCTCGTATTCTCCCTGGATTTGCGCCCAGAGCGCGTCTCCTGCTTCAGGCCCTGTTACTTCGTCAAAGACGGAGAGATGCCCAAAGCGCCAGCGTGTCGACTCCGAGGACAATCGGGCGAGGCGCTCCCTCACATCGAGATCCATGACCCTGACCAAATCACCAAGGTCGTTGTACAGGCTATCCTCCTCTGCAATGGCAGCGTTGTAGCGAAGCCGGATTGTCCGATCCCCTGTGAGCAGGAAGGATTGTAGCCGGGCCATTTGCCTTGATTGGTAGAGTGATAGCCGGGCAGCTGATTCAAGAGCGGGCTGCAATGTCTCTGTGATCTGGTCCTGGAGTGAGGCTACCCGCTCACCTACATAGATGGGAACTGCTGCGAGTGCGACGAGAGCAAGCGAGACAAGAGCAAGTGCCCTAGGCGCACGAGTCCTAGTACGCCTAGGGAGATCAGGTCGGGTTACTCTATCAGATGGAGTCATCGAAGTCTCATTGTGTGAAGCAGCAATGTAGATACATCACATACTGCTACCGGAACATCCACACGGCGCTGCAGGACCTTGCCTTAGCAGGATACATCTGAAAGCAGAGACTCTCTACATCCCGCCGATCTCATATTTTGTAAACGCCGAACCTGCGTCGGAAAGAGAGGCCGGCCCCTCTGCCACATAGACGTTACCATCCGCATCCACCGCGATGCCTTCACCCGTCACGCCATTCTGCGGGCGGCTCTCAGACTCCCAAGGAGGAATGAATCCCACGAGCCAGTCCTGATCGACCGGCCCAATACGGACACCATTCCGCCAGTTAATATGCCGGGCCTCACTGGACTCCGAGTCGATGGCATACACCATGTCATCGTCCGTGATGAATATGTCGCTGATCCGCCCATAGAGGTAACGCGACTCTAGGTAGTTGCCCTGCTGGTCATAGATCTCGATCCGATGGTTACCTCGATCCGCAACCCAGAGGCGACCCTGTGAGTCAAATTCGAGCGCATGGGGTGTCCGGAATTGACCGTGCTCTGTTCCGATCTCACCCCATTCCATGAGATACTCACCATCGACCGAATACTTGACGATTCGGCCGGTTAGGCCCTCAGCACGGCCCTCAGCCATCTGTTGGGCGGTCGTCATGTTCTGGCCGCTGTGTCCGTCAGCCACGAAGATGCTTCCATCAGGTGCAACGATCACGTCGTTTGGCTGATTGAGATGCGCAGGGTCGTTACCGGGCTGACCAGCCGTACCGAGACTCATGAGCAGCTCACCGTCCGGGCTGAACTTGTGGACCTGGTGGCCCTTTGTGCCTTCCGCGTTACCCGCGAAGTCTGTAGCCCACACGGTGCCGTCGTCATCCACATAAATACCATGTGGTGTCACGAACACACCGACCCCAAAGTTCGCTAAGACCTCTCCCGTATTACGGTCGAACTTGAAAATCGGGTCAACGGGATTGTTGTCGCAGTTGACGCCGGGTCCTCCAGCCGAGCCCGCGCCACAACGCTCATATCCCCAGACATGGCCATTTGTCGGATCAGTATCCATCCCTGCAGTTGACCCCCATTCGCGACCCTCGGGGAGGCTTGCCCAACTTCCAATCCGATTGGGATTGGGGTTCGGAATTCCCTCACCCGTGATTGCGTTGGGATAGTAGTTGCCTCCAGCCACAGCCATGTTTGCGATACCGGAGCTATCGGCGCATCCCACGAAGACTACGGCGGTCACGGTGAAGAGTGTGATAGCTGACGCGCATGACGATGACATAATTCCTCCTTGAGGATCCATCTGTATTTCTTTTGGGTGACTATTATGGGGTCCACCCTCAAATAAGAAAGATCCCGCCCGACTGCAGATGGGTGGGATCTTTCTTTCAGGCTATCTTAGGTCTAGTGAAAGCGGGAGCTTATATATCTCCTCTCAGCCGCCCAATGGGGCCAAGCTAAGTTCGCTGAGAGCGTCTGCATCTGCGGGCAGTTCCATCGAGCCCGCCTCAAAACCATTCATCTGAAGGAAATAAGCAACAATTTCCGCGTACTGCGCTGGAGGCAAACTGCCCGGAGCATCCTCAGGCATAGCTGTGGAGATAAAATCGTAAAGGTCTCCGGCTGAACTACGACGCCAACTACGCTTGAACGTTTGGTCACTGAATTCCTCTGAATAGTGGCATGTCGTACAGGTAGACCGGAAGACATCGCGTCCGCGATCCGCCTGCACAGATGTGAAACCAAGCGCGGACGAGGGAGCTGCTGCCGGCTCTGGAGCGACCTCAGCTGGAGCGGCAGGTTCAGGCGCTGCCGGGGTCCCAGACGATGCACAAGCCGCAAGTCCTAGGATCAGGAATAAATTCAAACACTTGGAGTTCTTTCTCATTATGGTGTGGCTGTATGGAAAGGAAAGTTGAGTCAAGATTCGCCTAAGGTCTCTGCATCGGCAAGCATCTAGAAGCACCTCGAAGGTAAAATTTCTTGAATGGAGCCACTCTACCACTCGCCCTCAGGGACTCCCTGCGAGAAGTGCATTAGCTCGGAGGCAGTCTGACTGTTCGTTGACGTTGAAGAAGACATCTTCGCACCGCACGCCTAAGCCCTCTAGATCGATCGGTATACCACCGATCTCACTGAAGAACCGGTGTAGTGAAAAATCGTTTCCTAACAGCAACTCCTCTGCCGTTCGCAATGTATCTATGTGATACGCAGCACAAAGCGGTTCAATCCCTTCATCTCTCAGAGGGGCAACTGCGGGTCCCTGATCCATCGCGACTGCGACAGCACGCAGAACTTCCGGAGTAATCAACGGCATGTCACAAGCAAGTAGAAGCACTCCGGAGTTCCCGTACTCCAATGCAGCGTGGAGTGCCGCATGAAGGCCACCAAGAGGGCCCGCGTCAGCAAACCGATCTGGGATACAAGGAGTGACGACACCCTCGGGAAGCTGACGGGAAGTTACTACAACCACCTCCTCGACCACCTGCTCAAGGGCTGAGATCGACCTCTCAACCAGAAGTCGCCCGCCTACTACTGCATTTGACTTGTCACCTCCGTACCGGCGACTTCGACCACCTGCCAAGACCGCCCCGAGAAGTCGGGCTGTGGCCATCAGATGAGTCTCTCATTCCCGCAGTAGACGTTGAAGCCATCACCTCGTGCGAATCCCACGAGTGTCTGACCGAATTCCTCGGATAGATCTACCGCCAAGCTCGATGGGGCACCCACGGCAACCAGGACTGGCACCCGCGCCATTAACGCCTTTTGCACAATCTCAAACGACGCGCGACCGCTTACGACTAGGATGCGATCATCCGCAGGAAATTTTCGGTCTAAGAACGTTTTTCCAAGAACCTTGTCGACTGCATTGTGGCGACCGACATCCTCACGCAGTGCATAGAGTTCGCCATCGGCTCCAAAAAGACCAGCAGCGTGCAGTCCGCCTGTCTGAGCAAAGACGCCCTGCCCCTCGAGGAGTCTGTCTGGCAGGCCCGGCAAAAGCGCCCCCTCGACACGAAGTTCATCCTCAAGGTTAGTGCAACCAGAAAATGCCACGGCTTCCAATGAAGTCTTTCCACAAACACCGCAGCTGGAGGATGTGAATACGTTTCTCCGTAACCGATCAAGGTCAAAGCTGATACCAGGACGGAGTCTTGCTTCTACAACGTTGTATTCTTGAGTCTCTTGTCCTCTGCAGTACGTGAGCTCTTGGAGTCCATCTATAGAATCAAGGATCCCCTCTCCCAGTAGAAAACCGGCAACCAGGTCAAAATCGTCCCCGGGTGTCCTCATTGTGACTGCAAGTGCTTCCACTGCCCTAGCTTCTAGGTTCCCCCAGGCGACACGAATTTCAAGTGGCTCCTCGACAGAGAGGCTGTCTTTATCCCGTTGAACCTGACCACCACGGTGGCGAGAAACCTGAACCACACGGGTAGGGCTAGCGTTACCGATCACTGTTCGATCTCCTCACTTAACGGGCGAGCGACCACCTCAACAACCGCTGTAAAATCAGGAATACCGCACTGAGGCTCCACAACGTCTCTGGGAATCAGCGGATTCGCCTCAGGCCAAAACATCTGGAGGTTCCGCTCCTTCATCGGTGCTATGCGACACCGCCCGTTAACCATTCCAATATCAGAACGCAGTATCACTGGGTCCCCATTGGACAGGCCCAACCGCTCAGCATCAGTCACCGCCATGAATACATCATCGCGGTGACCACCCGTCAGAGGATCCACCTTGGCTTGGACCATGGAGTTGAACTGCTTGCCCCTCCGGGTACTTAGATGGAAATAGCCATCAGGGATATTAAATTCGGGAGGCTGGACAGAATGAAAGTGGGACCGGCCATCAGGTAAGGCAGTTCGCCCACCCTCACACAGCCGAGGACCACCCCACTGCACTTGATCCCCAGCACCACGAAGATCTTCGATACCAGCGTAAAATGGCACGGCACGAGCAATGTCTCGTCGGACTGCTGGACCATCAGTGAGTTCTAAGAGCTGAGCGCGTTCTGGATCAACTCTGCTTGCAAGATCAACGAGTACCTCCCATTCAGAGCGTGCCTCCTCAATACGAGGACCCGGGATCTCAGGAGAGAAATAGATTCGGCGCTCCGTCGCGGTCTCTGTGCCCCCACCGGGTTGTTCATACCTAGTCGTTGCAGGCAAGAGGACGACCGTATCGGAAGGATCAACAAACATCTGATGGGCAAGAACGATATCCTGATGCACCCTGAGTGGTACACGGGCGAGAGCTTCTCTACAGTACTCTGGATCAGGAAGCGTACTTAGATAATCTCCACCAATCGCCCACAGCACGTCGATCTCGCCTCGATGAGCAGCATGCACCGTTTCTACCGCTGAGAGTCCACGCCAATCAGGTACATCAAAACCCCATAACTTCGACATCTCAGAGGCACCATCCTCGCCTACCGCACGATCCCCGGGAAACGACCAAGGTACGGCTCCTACCTCTGCGCCACCTTGGACACCACTATGCCCGCGAATCGGCATGAGTCCGCACTTTTCTCGACCGAGGAACCCACGAGATAGGGCAAGATTTACAATTGCCTGGACGTTGTCGACTCCGAAGCGGTGCTGGGTAATGCCCATGCTCCAGATAAAAACAGCACTGCGCGCAGACGCAATAAGTTCTGCAAAAGCCAGCATCTCGCTCCGGTCGACACCGCTAAATCTCTCTAAGTCTTTCCAGGGCTGATTTTCAATTGACGCCCGCAGTTCATCAAACCCCGAGGTCTGATTTTCAATGAACTCACTATCAACTGTTCCGAGTGCAATCAGGTGCTTCAGTACGCCGTTAAGAAATGCGATGTCCCCACCCTGGTGCACCTGGAAGAATTCGTCTGTGAGCTTAGAGCCGAAGAGCGCGCTATCGAAGATTGATGGGATCCAGTAGCGCTCCATACCAGGCTCACGGAACGAGTTTACAACGACTATGCGAGTGCCTTTTTCCTTAGCCCGATACATGTACTTCGTGGCCACAGGCTGGTTGTTCGCTACATGTGACCCGAAGAAGACAAGCAGATCAGTCCCAATCCAGTCACTGTATGAGCACGTCGAAGCAGCGTATCCGATTGAACGCTTTAGTGCGGTGGTACTTGGTGCATGACAGATACGAGCGGAATTATCGATGTTGTTGGTGCCCAAAAACCGAGCGACTTTTTGAGCGCCGTAGTACACTTCGTTGGTTATTCCGCGAGACGTTAGATAGAAGGCGAGTCGCTTTGGCTCAACCTTCCGGACCCGATCTGCAATCAGCTCAAGCGCGTCATCCCAGCCGAGCCGAGTAAAGCCCTGATCTCCCCTGCGCCGCACCATGGGGAACGGGATGCGACCGAGTTCTCGAAGGTCTTTTCCCGAAAGTTCAACGAGAGAATCCACCTCATTAAGATGCTTGGGCTCAAGTGTTCCCATCGTGTTCAGACGCAGAAGTTCTAGCCGGATCGAACACAGATGCACTCCGTCGAGCGTGAAATCATGGATTCCAGTCGTGCCCAGTGCGCATCCGTCGCACACGCCATCCTTCAGGATTCGTGTGGCGTATTCGAGTTGATCCCGGTTCTTCCACCATGTGCGCGCCATGTCTCGGAAGTGTCCCGGCTTCTCATGCCCCAATCCAAATGGAACTGGTGAGGCCCACATCGATGGATTCCAGCCAAATTCCATCGGAGATCTACTCTAGAAGGGAGTCAAGGAAGATCGCTGAGTATTCGCACTTGTTGGATCCATTCCACGAAGCCAACCATACCTGTCGCCAATATAATCGTGAACAGTGTCTTGATATTCCCGATATCGAGCCCCTGACGCACCGCGATGAAGCCTGCGACAGCATTCCATAGCAGGACAAGCACGATGATGGGATCGTGTAGTATTGGAATAAGAACTAGGAGCAACAGCAATCCAGGTGTCTGAGCAAATCCAAGCGTGCGTAAGAGTTCACCCCATGTGGCCCTGCCGCCGAAGAGTTGATCCCCGACTACATAACAGATTCCAGCCCAGATAACCCAATCGATCAGCGCTCCTACCGAACTCACCATGGTCCCATATAACCCAAGCCCTGATGCGCCTATACCACTTGCGACCGCAACCATGAGCACGACTGCCGCGGCCTGACCGGTAGCATTTCTGTCGTGTTCTACCTCCTCAAACACATCGATGTTAAGGGACATCGCGCCAATCATACGCTCCACAAGCGAGTGCCTCGTTTCGGGCATTCCGGATCTCTCCAATTGTTTTTCCTAATCCTAAGAATTTACTTAGCGTGGTGTCATCGCGGCAGCCGCACCGGCATGTCCGCAACCACATACGCCATCACAGCCATCGTCGCTGCGCTGCGTGCCACCTCGTCCGGGTCAAGCTTGTCAATCGTGTCTGCATCAGAGTGGTGGTACCAGAAATAACGTGTTCCATCGACCTGCAAACCCATACCGGGCACACCCGTTTCCATGAGCGGAGTAATGTCTGCACCGCCACCGCCCCGGCTTATGACCCCTGAATGGATGCGAGTGAGTAGCGTCCCAATCTCTGTGATCATCCCAAATGCCTCTTCCGAACCGGTGAATCCAAATCCCTGCGGCTCGAAAACACCTCCATCGGATTCCATTGCTAGTACATGGTATTCATCAGCATGAGCTGCGGCATATACTCTGCCACCTGGTCCACCGTTCTCCTCACTGGTCCAACCGACAACGCGAACTGTTCGTCGAGGCCTTAGCCCGAGGTCCTTCATCATCCGGACTGCTTCCCAAGCAGCAACCACTCCTCCAGCATCATCCATGGCACCCTGTCCTACGTCCCATGAATCGATATGCCCACCGAGGACCACCACTTCATCTGGGTATTCGCTTCCAACAAGCTCGCCCATAACATTTCGGGATGGAGCGTCCGGCAACGTCTGTGCATTCATTTCAAGTAACAACTCAACACGTTCTCCGCGATCAACCATCCGGTGTAAAAGCTCCGCATCCTCAACTGTGATCGCTGCGTGTGCGATGCGTGGGGTGCCCTCCTCATAGCTCATCTGGCCCGTGTGTGGCGTCTGTTGAGAATACGGTGTGACAGATCGGATTAAGCTGGCTACTGCACCTGCACGCGCCGCAGCTGAAGCACCACCTGTTCGATACGCGACAGTCTGGCCGTAGTTGGTGAACGGAACATCGAACAAAACGATGCGACCCCTCGCCTCTTCCGCCCGCCGCTCTAGCTCTTCAAAGCTGCTCACCACCATTAGTTCTGCACGGATTCCGCCGGGGGGCGTTGCGATACTC
Source organism: Gemmatimonadota bacterium (assembly GCA_012960225.1). GTDB lineage: Bacteria > Gemmatimonadota > Gemmatimonadetes > Longimicrobiales > Gaopeijiaceae > UBA1142. Next base: position 76,586 of record DUBS01000036.1, read on the forward strand.
CCTCCGAGACCGAGCATCGGCAGGTTCCTCGGTCGTGGGAGCACCATTTGTAGCGACTCCTCTCCGCGAACCCAATGCGGTACCATGACGGTCTCCCCACGGACGTTCTCGAGCCCATCATCCTGCATCTCCTCTATGATCCAGTCGATTGCCTGCTCGAGTGCCACTGACCCAGAAACCCGATGCCCAAAGCGATCAACTAGTTCGGTCAGTCTCTCGTAGGCATCATGATTCTCAGTCAAAGCATCAATAAGGCGGTCAGCCGCTTGTCTATATGCGTTCGCGATCTCCTGTGTCTCTACGGGTGGGGACATCAATAAACCTGTGAACACTAAGGAGGACAGCAGATGTGCACTTCGCTTCACAGCATTGCTCCGGAGGAGGTAAATGACAGTCGCACCGTCGCCCCGATTCGTAGCACGTGTCAAGGCTGGATGTAACGTCAGCCGATATCTGATGGAGAGGTATGGCTTGGCATTGACCTCAGTCCTTTGACGGTGCCTCTTGATTTGTCTGGCTAATTAACGATTTGGAGAACGACCTGATGAACACGATGCTCAACCACTTCCGCTCCTACATCACATCTCTTGCTGTACTCGCCATCCTAGGTGGTGTCACCCAGCTATCGGCTCAGCAGGAAAACATTGAGATACGCAAGATACGACTCGGAGGACTCGGTGGCTCGAACGTCGTCGGTGGTCCGGGATCGGCGAACTACGATCTCGCGGCACGCTTTGCGCCCTACAAGATCCAGGAGATGGTACACAGCACGACGGTCTCTCCGAACTGGATCGAGGGAAGCGAGCAGTTCTGGTACGAGTGGGAGAACTCTGACGGAACGTTCTACAACATCGTGGATCCAGTAGGTGGAACGAAAAGCCAGCTTTTCGACAACGACCGCATCGCAGCTGAGCTCACACGCATTACCCTCGATCCCTGGGACGGACAACACCTACCGATCCGTAACATCCGCTTCATCGACGCGAACACACTGCAGTTCGACGTAGAGTCTTCTCAGGATGAAGACGTCGACGAAGAGGAGGACGTCGATACCGAGGAAGAAGAAGAGGATAGCGACCAGGAGGGACGCAGCGATAAGAAGATGTACCACTTCGAGTATGATGTGGGGACACAGACGCTGCGTGAGCTGGAGGACTACGAGTCACCGAACAACCATCCGGGTTGGGCGAACGTGTCACCGGACGGTGAGACAGTCGTGTTCGCGCGTAACTACAACCTCTGGATGATCAGCGGATCCGATTATGAGTCGATCCTCGACGCACGTCGCGGCGAGAGTGGCGATGAAGCCACTGAGGCTGAAGAAGATGTCGAGGTTGAAGAGATCCAACTGACAACGGACGGAGAGGAGTTCTACTCCTACGGCGGCTCAGGAGGTCGGGGTGAGACCAATGTGACCTCTGAAGAGAACAAGGACGACCGCAAACGAGCCGGAGTAGTATGGTCGAAGAACTCACAGAAGTTCGCGCTCGTACGTCGAGACCAGCGTGAGGTTGGTGATCTTTGGGTCGTGCACGCAGTGGGTAACAAGCGTCCCGAACTCGAGTCCTATAAGTATGATATGCCGGGTGAGGAAAATGTCACCCAGAGCGAACTCCTGATCTACGACATCGCTGCACGCAACATGGTCCAGGTCAACGACGATCCGTGGAAAGATCAGATGATGTCAGTCGCTAGCGACCGTCAGTTCGTCTATCCCGACTCCGATGAACCGAGGCAACAAGTCTGGCTCTCCGATAACTCCGACGAACTCTGGTTCACCAGAACCTCACGCGACCGGAAGAGAACGGACGTGATGATCGCGAACGCCGCGACTGGAGAAGTACAAACCATCATCGAGGATCGGCTCAACACCTACATGGAGACGCGCAACGTCGAGAGACTCGACAACGGTGACCTTCTGTGGTGGTCGGAGCAGGATGGTTGGGCGCACATCTATCGGTATGGTGCGGACGGTACGCTAAAGAACCGTGTCACCGAGGGACCGTGGCATGTTGACGGGATCGCTGGTGTCGACAACGAGCGTGGCTACGTATTCGTGCTCGGCCAGGGACATGAGTCCGGCGAAGACCCTTATTACCAGCACCTCTACCGCGTGAACCTCGACGGATCAGGGCTGACGCTGCTCAACCCTGGCGACTTCGACCACCGCGTGAACATGGGTGAGTCGAGCAGGTTCTTCGTAGAAAGCTATTCTCGGGTTAACACCACTCCCGCTTCGGGATTGTTCAGTGCTTCGGGAGAGAAGATCCTCGATCTTGAGACCGCAGACTTCAGTGCACTCACCGAAGCCGGCTATCAGTTCCCCGAACCGTTCAAGGCCGAAGCCGATGACGGAGTGACCGACATGTATGGCGTGATGTATAAGCCGTACGACTTCGATCCGAGCAAGAAGTATCCGATCGTAGCCTATGTGTATCCAGGTCCTCAGACCGAGTCAGTCTCGAAGTTCTTCTCGACAAATGCCTCTGAGCAGGCTTTAGCTCAGTTCGGCTTTATCGTCGTTACGCTCGGCAACCGTGGTGGTAACCCAGACCGTTCCAAGTGGTACCACAACTACGGGTATGGAGACCTGCGTGACTACGGACTGGCTGATAAGAAGGCCGTACTCGAACAACTCGGCGATCGCCATGACTTCATCGACCTCGACAGGGTCGGTATTTACGGTCACTCAGGTGGTGGCTTCATGTCTACGGCTGCGATGCTCGTCTACCCTGACTTCTTCAAGGCTGCCGTGTCGTCGTCTGGCAACCACAACAATGATGTTTACAACCGCAACTGGTCGGAAACACACCACGGTGTCCAGGAAGTTGTCGACGACGAAGGCGACGTCAGCTTCGAGTTTGATATCGAGAAGAACTCTGATCTCGCGGCGAACCTAAAAGGACATCTACTCCTGACGACCGGTGACGTCGACAACAACGTGCACCACGCCGGTACGTTCCGTATGGCTGACGCACTGATCCGTGCCAATAAGCGCTTTGACTTCTTCATGTTCCCCGGCCAGCGTCACGGCTACGGTGATATGGGAGACTACTGGTTCTGGCTACGTGCCGAGTACTTCGTCAAACACCTGCTCGGTGACGACGAATGGAACGCCAACCTCCTACAACTCCAGGTCGAACAACCAAAAACACGCTGAAGGAAATGAATAGATCGACTACACCCGAATCGTAGATCAGAGACCAACGATCCGCACAAGTAAAGGAGTTGGTGTCGCGGCCTCCGGCCGCGACACCGCTCAGGCGGTCAAGGGCATCCCCTCAACGATGATCTCGTCGATGAAGATCCACGCTTCTCCTCCAGCGCCGGCATGCCAATCAGGGAGTTCGGAGTGATTCCGTGCTGTGACGCGGACATAGCGAGCAGTTACGTCTTCGATCGAAGATGACAGGCGATGGGCAATAACGCTTGGATCAGGCTCTACTGAGGTCGGAACCGACTCCAGATCCATCCAGCTCGATCCATTATCCGACACACTGAACTCTACCAAGCGTGGAAGCATGATCCATGCACTTTGCACCTGTAGACAGTCGAGACTAATCCGGGTCACCTTGACCGAAGCCTCCAGATCTAGAGTGGCCTGGAAGTCTGTACCCTGGACAGCAACCCAGCGTCCGTCACGGAAATCAGCACTCCCAAGTAACCTGTCAACCAACACACTGGCGTCAACTGGATAACTGGGGTGGGAGGGCGTGCTGGTCACAACTACCGCTCTAGCCGCGAGGTGGTCCACGGAATCAGGCCGCCCGAGGCTCCGCCGTCCTGGAGGCCGAACTTCTGAGCCTATTCTCCCGGTCAATCGATCTCCCAAAGTGGACCGCGCTACCTCCCCGATCTCGTCGAGCCTGTTCACTATATCGGGGTACTGCTCGGTAACGTCGACGGTCTCTCCAATGTCAAGATCAAGGTCATACAACGCTTTGGGCACGGTAAGGAATGCATAGGGCCCGGGATGGCCATTCGCCCCTGGTTCCACACCGACATAGGACCTGGTGCGATGCTCAAAGACCCTTTTCCAACGCCCCTCTCGGACAGCTCTCAATTCACCCGTGTAGTAGAACCAAAACTGGGTGCGAGGCTCCGCATCCAATTGTAGTTCCAGAAGCGACAGGATATTCACGCCATCGATTGGGTTCTCAGGAAGTGTTGCCCCTGTGATGGCCGCTACCGTTGGCAAGATATCGATCGTCGAGGCCAGACGATCGCAGATGGATCCCGGTTCGATTCTATCAGGCCAACGCATGATGGCCGGCACGCGGGGACCACCCTCGAGCGCGGTACCCTTACCTTCACGCAGAGGCCCTGTCGACCCAGCATGGTTGCCGTAGTTAAGCCAAGGCCCGTTGTCACTCGTGAAGATGACGAGTGTATTCTCAGCAACGCCATTCCGATCCAGCGCCTCGAGGACTTGCCCTACTGACCAGTCGATTTCTTGGATCACATCGCCGTACAAGCCTTGCTCACTCGACCCCTTGAATCTAGGTGAAACACCGAGAGGTACATGTGGCATCGAGTGTGCTAGGTAAAGAAAGAACGGACCGTTAGCGCTTCGATCGATGAACTGGACCGCCCGCTCTGTGTAGCGCGTGGTGAGTCGGTCCTGGTCTGCGAGTTCATCTACGGTCTCGACAACTTCATCCCCCTCGATCAGCGGTAAAGGCGGATACTGGCTCGTGCCACTGATCGGGATACCGTCATAGTCTACAGGCCACATATCATTGGAGTACGGTAGGCCAAAGTACTCGTCAAAACCGTGACGAAGAGGCAGAAACTCAGAACCGTGTCCAAGGTGCCATTTTCCCACAGCCGCGGTGGCGTAGCCAAGAGGCCTCAGGATCTCAGCGATCGTGACCTCTCCTGGGTGTAGTCCAACCTGGGCGTCAGGGTTCAAGGCACCCAGGATTGACACCCGGGACGCATAGCAACCGGTGAGTAAAGACGCGCGCGAGGCTGAGCAGACACCCTCTGACGCATAGAAGTCCGTGAAGTGCATACCCTCCGATGCCAGCCGATCTAGGTGGGGGGTCGTAAATCCCTTGGCACCGTAGATCCCAACATCCTCGTAGCCCTGATCATCGGTGAAGATCAGGACGACGTTGGTTGGACGGGAAGCAGGCGTGCACGCGCCAGCCCATCGAGACGCGGCAAGCGCTAGGGTGGCCGTGCCAGACCGATGCAGGAACTCACGACGAGACGGTGTCACTCTGCTTAACTCATATCGAGTAATCGATCAGGTCCGCTCATCAAATCTCTAGAGCAATACGTGTTCGCGACTAGCAGCACCCACAGATTGGTCCACCATCAGGAACGAATGAAGTACTAACTTCACGAGCAGAGTCCGGAACAGTTCTAATCGATTGGCTAGCAGCACTCGATGAGCGTTTCCGGCGCGCTTCCCGAGTTGATGCTCCTTGTCCTCGATAACCAGTAAAAATCTGGTATCGATGGTCGCCGATATCACTATCGATCCGAATCACCGCCGACCCTTCAGCATCAAAACGATCAAAGGGTTGCCCATCACAAATCACAAAAACTTCTCCGGAATCGGGCAGATTGGTAACACGCCAGCTCGTATCTTGGCCCTGTCTATCTGAAGTGGCAGCATAGGTGCCCACATAGAGCGTCCCGCTCTCAGGGTCGTTCCAAGCCTGCAACACGCCCATTGAGGGATACTCGATCCCTTCCACAGTAGGAGCTTCAAACTTGTTCATGTGTGGAGTCTCGAACGCACGAGTCCAGTCTCCTCCTTGGCCAATCTCAGAGACCATCATCATCGCGCTGCGTTGGCCCCTCGGGTACGGCTCATTGAGTCCGAACCACCAGCCAAATTTTTCATCATGGTCACCAAAAAAACGGGGCTCATAGGCTCTCTCGGCCGCGGCGCTGAGTCGGACAATCGCAGTTTCGTCGCCGAGTTCTCGTGCCATCAGTAGGCCTGCTGATGAAGGCCTCGCGGGAACCCTTGGATTATTCCATCCCGCCGCATTTGCTGAGGCCTCATAAATGAATGAAGCGAGTTCTGGTTCCTGAGGGAGAATAAGGAACGCCGCTTGTAGTCCCGAACTCGGGCCACCGTTTGCCTTATGGTTCACGATCGGATCATACCAAGTCGTGAACCACTCAAGTTCACCGGCGTCTGAGACACCCATGTAATTGTTCTTCACATACTCAAGCCAGTTCTCTACGGCGAGATGCCTATCTGTTCCGTGAAGCTTGTCGTAGAGATACACACCCAATCCCGCAGCACTGTTACAGAACGGCCAAATCTTAGTGTTCTCACAATGAGGCCCTTCAGGATGCGCTCTCCACTGCGCTTCCATGAGTTCAACCATCCGGTGGTGATCCCACTCGAAGTCTTGGTCCGCGTAACCCGTCGTAGTGAACGGGCGCTCCCATTTGTCATCGCCTGACACATACCCGTAAATCGAGAGCATGAGGCCAAGCCAACCTCTAAAAAACATATTTCCATCCGAGCCTATTGGATCCTCCTGTAGACCCCAAGGCTCAACACCGTTAGCTGTCCAACCAATCCGGTCATAATTGCCTCGAAGATCCCTAGGGATGCCTCCCATAAACTGAGGCGGGTAGTTCGCTCGAGCAGGATCTGGACCGATTTGTGTTAACCAATCAACCGCGCCCCAGTAGGTCGTATAGCGGCTGGCTAATTCGTCGACAATCCTTGTATACGCTTCACGCCAAGCAGGCGTTTGATCCGCCATCATGAGGATCGCATAGGTCGAATACTGCAGGTCGAATCTAGGGTAACTCGTGACACCGGGGACGCTGTACTGGTCCCACCACGGATGGGGGACACCCCACCGACTCCAGTTGTCCCTTGTTGTGGACTTTTCCCAAAGAAATTGCAGCCAACCAAGTGCACGGTCGTTCAATTCAGGGAACGGTGATGGCGGCCGGAGCCCACTAAAGGACCACGGTGCAGCGTGCAGTTCCTCAGGCCGAGAACCGAGCGCTGCCGCACCAGCCGCTAGACCAAGACCTTTTATGAAATCTCGGCGGGTAGGTCCTTGGTCCCTTGGCATCTCGTCTCCCCTTACCCTCGAGTCAGTAGAACCTTAGCCCGACTACCAGCACGCTCCTTACCTAGCTAGTACCTGACGAAGCCGTTCCCTTATCCGCGCCTGCATGCGCTGTAGACCAGACTGAAAATTGGGATCCTCACTCACTCTATCGAAGATACCAGAGTCAATCAATTCCGACCCCACCGCGTCGTGTGACCATGAAAAGGCGCGCTCCAACCAAGTCAGCGACTCATCAGCATTGCCGATCCACGCATAGAACATCGCGATGTCACGATATACCATCATCTCGGTATGACTCTGTGGATCTGTCGCCGAGTTGAGAGTGGTCTTCAACGAATCAATAGTTTGCATGGCCCCGGCCTCATCCCCTCGAGAGTGCTGGCACATGGCCTGAACACCAGGGAAAGTGCCTTCTAAGACATTCAAACAATCGTCTATTCTTCTGGCCAGAAGGTGTGATATCCCTTGGTAGAAGCGTGGTGAGGTTAAGCTCGGCTCGAGTGCTAGCGCCTGTTGCGCTCCTCTGGCGGCAAGGTCATAGCGGCGAGATGCAACCGCATCTAACGCTTGGCCAACCCACCGTCCAGGCGCCAAAGGATCGAGCTGAATCCCTATCTCTGATTCTGCCAAACCCTCATCATACCGTCTTTCCCGCGTGAGAAGATGGCCATACCAACCGTGCACATCCGCTGAGTTCGGGGACAGCTCCAACGCCCGCTGAAAATCAGTTTCCACCGGTTCAGCAGCCGCAAGAGCTCTGTTCTCTAGATATCCCCTAGCCGCATATCCTTCAGCAGCATCCTCATCTAGCTCAATCGCGCGGTTCGCCATCTCCATACCACGGCCATAGAGTTCGTACCCATCTAGTCCGGGATGGCCATAACCGGTGAACAAGCCGTATGTCATTGCGAGGCCTGCGTATGCGGGTGCGTAGCTCGGATCCTGGGCAATCGACCGTTCAAATGACTCGATCGCAGACAACATTCCATCTGTTGATCGGGTATGCAGATGTGATTTTCCGATCAGGTAGGCTTCGTACGCCTCAGGATCCTCGGTTCTAGAAGCCTCTTTGATCTCACGGACGCCACCAACTGCAGAAGTGAGGGCCGATGCCACCTGAATCGCGATGTCTTCCTGGAGCGCGAAAAGATCCTGGAGCTGACCATCGTAGGAATCAGCCCAAAGATGTTCGTCTGTCGCGGCGTGGATCAGCTGGGCCGTGACCCTAATCTGGTCTCCAAAAAGTTGAACCGAGCCCTCTACTACGTGTTCCACACCCAGCCTGTCGGCAATCTCAGGAATCGTCAGGTTATAGCCAGTAACGGTCTCAGCAGAGGTACGGGAGATCACTTTGAGTTCAGGAACCTTCGCTAGCTGGGCGGTAATCTGCTCTGTGATCCCTTCGCTGAGATACGCGACATCCTCTCGCCCACCGATGTTATCCATCGGCAGTACAACCACTGAAGCATCACCTGGAGTTGTAGCAACTTCGGTGTCAGCGTCTCCACCCATTGGCCAGATACCCGCGTTCATCGCTAGTAAAACACCCACAGCTAGCAAGAGCACTGCCGTAATGGTGTTGCGGATGTTGAACAGCGCTACACGGGCCGGAGCCGGCTCCGCACTAGTCGGCGCGCTCGAAACCTGGCCCCGCGTTTCATTCGCGTCCTCAACAGGACGGTCCCGCACAAGTGCCGTGCCGATGACAATGGGGAGCCCAATCAAGAGAAGGACCAGAGCAACATTCGGAAGCCACGGCTGGTCTGCCGACTCAGAGATCTGTTGGATGACCTCGAACACCAACCAAGACACCGCGATATAGGCTCCTAACGCCCACCAGATCGAACGGCGGTGGACCTCGCGGATCAAATCTCCTAGACCAGGCATACCCTATCCGGCTGCCTGAAGAAGTCGCTCCCTCATCCGGGTGCGAATACGGTCCAAGCCAGCCTGAAAACTCTGGTCTTGGCGTACTTTATCAAAAATTTCCGAGTTCATATACTCAATCTGGACTGCGTTAGGGGACCATACAAAACCGCGCTCCAACCAGTCCAAAGCCTTATCGACATCGCCAATCCAGGCATAGAACATCGCGATTTCACGATAAGAGAGCATCTCAGTATGACTTTGAGGCTCATTGGCTTGGGCGACAGTAGTCTTCAATGACTCTATGATCTGGATGGCTCCATCCGCGTCTCCTCGAGAATACTGACACATCGCCCGCACCCCTAGGAAACTTTCTCCTAAAACGTCTATACAATCGTCGAGTCTGCCAGCAAGAAGATAAGAGATGGCTTGAATGAATCGGGCCAGTGGCAATGTGGGTGCAAGCACTAGCGCCCGCTGTGCTTCCTGGATAGCAATATCATAGCGGCCAGCGGTGATACCATCGGTTGCTGTACCTACACGCCTTGCAGGCGCCAGAGGATCAATCTCAATCGCCTTCGTAGATTCTGCAAAACCTTCATCGTACCGCCCCTCACGCACAAGGAAGGCAGCATACCAACCGTGCGCATCAGTTGAATTTGGTGAGAGTTCCAATGCTCGCTGAAAATCTGCTTCGATCGGCCCGGCAGGACCGCGGACCTTATGCTCCACATATCCACGTGCAGCGTAAGCTTCCCTTGACTCCTGATCTAGTTCAATCGCACTGTTTGCCATCCCTATAGCACGCCCATAGAGCTCGTACCCATTGAGTTCTGGATGACCGTAGATGAGAAACAACCCATAGGTCATCGCGAGTCCAGCATAACCAGGCGCGTAGCTCGGATCCTGAGCAATTGAGCGTTCG
>DUBS01000037.1:0-8725 GCA_012960225.1 Gemmatimonadota bacterium
TGCCCACCGACCACCACGCTCAACACTACGAGGGTTCCGAGGCTCAATCAACTTTGGGATTGCTCGTGGTTCCTTGGGTGATATGCAAGACCCCAGTACCGTGCACCCCCCCTTTGTAGGCCCCATTCGCTCCACCAATAAACACTGTTTTGCTCAGGAGGTTTTTTAATTTCAAATTGCCTTGGAGTCCCAGCACTCAAAAAAAAATCCATTACATTTTCAACTCACTCTAGACAGAAAATTAAGATGACAAATAGAGGAGCATGGATACCTATTGGTGTTGCAATAGGTGTTGCAATAAGTGTGGCGACTAAGGACCCAGTGTGGATAGCAGTAGGTGTTGCGTTAGGAGCGGGACTTGGATTTACCAGACCCCAAAAAGATTGCAGACCTGACAAAGAAGACTAGATCAAGATTTTCTGCAAGAATTTCAAGCCTGACGGTGTCGTGCCCCCGTCTAAGTTGCGGTCCTGCGGGGTGAGGGAGCAGAATATCGTTTGAACCACCTCTTGAATTCCCCCCCCCTCACTCACGATTAGATCGTATGAAAAAATCTAAGAGGGACATCATTGAGAGAACATTTGGTTCGAAGAAATTTGGGTATTTCTGGGTGTTCGTCGGGATTTGGATCGTCCTTGATTCGATCAGGGAATCCAGATCTGAGGTCTGGACCGATCCTTGGTTCTGGGGAGGACTCTTCGTGATCTTGGTCTGGGGTCGTATCGCGGTCGTTTATGGAAAATGATTGACCAACACCAGATTTCCTCCTGTCTGGTAACTAGCGTTAGGGGGTCGTCCGAAGACCTCTCTTTCAAAAAGGTTAGGGTATGTGGAAGAAGTTTGTGGAACTCTGTAATCGGTACATCTTTTGGATCTTCTGTCTGAACTTGTTTATCCTGTGGTTGCTCTGGTCAAGGTAGGTCTATGAACTCGTTCTGGATCTGGATCAACTCGTCTGGACCCTTCCCTCTATTGGTAAAATGTTTCGCCCTCGTTTTCACAATTTACATTTTCCTAAAGTTGATCGTCTGGATCTTTGATCGTGGGGAACGTGATTTAGGGTAGCCCCTGAATCTTGCTCAACACTTTAAGAGCATTCCCCTGAGTAGTTGTGGATGAGTAGATGGAGGTAGCCCCCGTTTAAGTTGCGGATTTTCTGGGGTCAGGGGCATTTTCTGGTATGGCACTGACGGAATGCGTAGAATGCGGCTTTGTGGAAATTCGAACTTGAGCGATGGGGGAACAATGAAAACGAAATTGCGAAGGTCGCCTCTTCTTTTTACGGTCGTGTCGTCGGCTCTTGTGGTGGCTTGCGCGCCAGCAGAGTCACCGCTCACGCTGTATGAGTTCGACTGTGGTGTCATTCGCTTCGAAAGCATTACGATGTTCGGCGTCGGCGACGACGAGACCGATGTCCGTGACATGATCGTTCCCTGTTACGTAGTGGAACATCCTGCAGGCAGTCTGCTGTGGGAGGGGGGCTTGTCATCAGACATTGCCGAAGCCGGGGACTGGGTGGAATCGCCGCCCGTGTTGTTGCGACTGGATCAGACGCTCGCTGACCAGCTCCCCAGCATTGGCCACGCTCTCGACGCTTTTGACTACGTGGCGTTCTCTCACATGCATTTCGACCATGTCGGAGTCGCAAGTGAGGTACAAGGCGCCACGCTCCTGATCCAGCAAGCCGAGTTCGACGCGGCCTTCGCGGACAGCGTAACCGTACCATTCTTCGATCCGGCTTTATACGAGAGCCTCCGAAATGCGCCGCGGGAACTACTCGACGGAGAGCACGATGTGTTCGGAGATGGCAGGGTGAGAATTATTCCTGCACCAGGCCATACGCCCGGGCATCAGGTGCTCTTCGTGGATCTGGCTGAAGAGGGGCCTGTTGTTCTGGCTGGCGACCTCTACCACTTCCGCGAGAGTCGGTCAGACAGACGGGTCCCAAACATAAACGTAGATTCTGCGCTCACTATTACGACCATGGGCCGCATCGAACAACTGGTGATCGACCGAGGTGCCCAGCTGTGGATCGAGCACGACATGGCAGCGTTCCTGGAGAGACAGTCGCGTTCCACTGTCCACCGTTGAGTATGGGGTGACCCTCGGCACCGCCTAACAAGCACTTGCTGTAAATGCCGAACGAATGGTGGGTACGCCGCGCTTGTTAGCTCCTGTCAGCGGTTATCTCAAGAGCGTACACCGACCCAAACCCTCTTAGAGGCTGGACCATGGTATCCAGACGTGCTTGGCTCGGAATGGCCGCAGCCAGCGGTGCTGTTCTCGGCATGAATCCACGGATCCTGGAGGCTCTTCAGGAGCTCCAGAGGCAGCCGCTTCTGCAGCGCGCAATTCCCAAGACGGGTGAATTGCTGCCCGTCATCGGGCTCGGGAGTGCCAACACTTTTTCAGAAATGGCCCGCACTGAAGCCCGCACTGAGCAGTACGACATGATCGGCGCTGTTCTTCAGGCGCTCGTCGGTGGGGGCGGGACCGTGTTTGATACGGCCTACAGCTACGGTGCCAGCGAGCAGGTTTCGGGACAGGTGGCACAGGATCTTCGGATCGCAGGCCGGCTCTGGTGGGCAACCAAGGTGAACGCCGCGGAAGTGAGTGGTGGTGGCACCGGCTTGGCTGACCTTGCGGGTACGCGCTACCAGATCCAACGCTCCTTCCTTCGACTACGTAGCGAGCAGATCGACCTCTTTCAGGTCCACAATATGGGCGACCCACCAAATCAGCTTGCCATCCTGAAAGAACTGAAAGCACAGCAGTACATTCGCTACATAGGCATCACGACTACCTCTGAGAGCCAATACTCAGCGCTTGTCGAAGTAATGCGAAATGAACCGATAGATTTCATCGGCATTGACTACGCGGTCGACAATCGCACGCCCGAAGAGGTCATCCTTCCCCTGGCGCTCGAGCGCCAGATTGGGGTGTTGGTCTACATGCCCTTCGGTAGAGATAGGATGTGGGCGCGTATCGGCGACCGGCCACTTCCAGAATGGGCAACTGAGTTTGACGCGCACACCTGGGCACAGCTTATGCTCAAGTTTGTGATAGCCCACCCAGCGGTGACTGTGGTTTGTCCGGGGACGAGCAATCCTGAGCACATGGCCGACAACCTTAGTGCAGGGCGTGGGCGGATTCCGAACCCAGATCAGCTAGATCAGATAGTCAAACTCGTGGAGAGCTTAACTCTAGGTTGAAGACTCAGGGCTGAGTCCTTACGTAGTGACACTTCGCAATATCAGTAGCTTGGATATCCTGCAATGACGGTGCTTGAGCTGAGATCAAAGATGGCAGGCAAAAGGCCGCTACGATAGCAATCGAAACTCGGAATCCATTCTTGTTCATTACCACCCCTAGCTAGGTGAAGAGGTATTCAGTGGTAATATTTGCACCAAGTGGGACACTCGCCACTATATCTCCTGGTTCCATTAAGTTGCGGACCTGTTCTTTTTAGGAGCAAAATGGAATCATTGGTTTAAGCAATCGCTATTCTCGGGATATCAATATGAAATCTTCACTCTTTATCGTACGTAGCCTAATTGTTTTCACTCTGGGTGGTTCATTATCCGGATGTGGGGAGGCAGAGATCTCATCCGTGGCGACTCTAGAGACCGCAACCGAGCTCGGTGTGCGTAACGCACGTATGCCCATCGAGGGGTTGCTCACGAGTGGTCAGGTGACTGAAGAGCAGTATGATGCACTAGCCGAAGGAGGTTACCGCCACTTCATCTCTCTCCGTCCTGAAAGCGAGGATGGTGCGGGATGGGAGGAAGCCTATGCTCAACCTGGTACATTCAATCGGATTCCGATTGCAGGAGCAGGGGATCTTACTCGAGAGAATGTCGCAGCACTGGATGAATTGCTGGACGAGGCAGGGGATGATCCAGCAGTGCTCTACTGTGCAAGTAGTAATCGGGTTGGTGCCCTTCTGGCACTCCGAGCGTATTGGATGGATGGAGTTCCGGCCGAAGAAGCTGCTGAACTCGGACGGGCAGCTGGTATGACACGCCTCGAGGCACCGGTTCTAGAGCTCCTTGGACTCACTGAAGGAAGTGGCCGTTGAATCTCAGACTAGCTGAGGTTTGGATGGCTAACTATACGACCCGGTAAGTAATCACCACCGAAACGAACACGGGGAGGTTCGATGAATGGTAAGCTGAGGATCGCAAGGATCGCCGTGGGAGTGCTACTCCTGATTGGCGTCACCACCTATGTATACACAGCTCCCTATGCAGGCAACCAAGGGCTTTCGCGTACGCCGGGTGTGAGAATCGGAGGTATGGAGACTCCCGCTCCGAACGACTTTAGCACCATCAATGACGTGGGCGGCACTCTATTGATGAAGTTTAGCGGCTTCCCTCCGTTCGTGGTCTATCTTTCATATGTGGGGACTCCCGAGGGTGTGATCACCGCCACCCGCCCGGACGGTGGATACTGGGCTCAGCGCGTGAGAGACGGAGGCAACGATGGATGGTTACGAATCGGTGACGCGAGATATGCGATGCAGGCCACAGAGATCCTGGGTGACGCACGCCTGCCGATGCTAGAACTGTACTCGGGCAAGACCCGCCTTCCGATGGACATAGCGGTGGGTGGGCCCGACCCCCTCCGTGACTGGGAGGTTTTCCTCTGGACGCCTCGGTAGAACTCAACAGCTACTGATGACCATCGCAGTAACGGGAGCAAATAGCAGCGTTGGTCTCAACCTGTTATCGCATCTCACGAATAGCGAAAATGTAGACGTTATCGCGGTAGTACGATCAGATCATGCAGCCGACTCACTCCCAAGTTCTCCGGCTGTAACGCCTCAGATTATTCCCTATGAAGATGTCGAGCAGCTAACCCGAGGTATCGAAGGTGCATCATGTGTCGTGCACCTCGCGGGGATTTTGATCGAAAGCAAGACGTCGACCTACAAGAAAGCCAATGTGGACACTACCGCTGCTGTAGTAGAAGCAGCTCGACGTTCAGGGATGGAACGCATTGTACTTGTGAGCGTGATTGGTGCGGATCCTGATTCCCGAAACCGATACCTCCGGTCAAAAGGAGATGCCGAGAGGTTAGTAACTGGATCGGGAGTTCCATCAACGATTATCCGCACTCCGATTCTTCTCGGCCGAAACACAGCAGGCGCGGCCGGGCTTATGCGGGCAGCTACTCAGGAGAAGGTCAGGTTATTGGACGGAGGGCGCTATAAGATGCGTCCACTTGATCTTGATGATTTGAGTCGGGCGATCTTCGCTGCAATCAAGGCTCGACGAGAAGGTGTATCAACCTACGAGTTAGTCGGTCCGGAAATTATTCGGTATCGCGAGTTGGTTACCCGTATTGCCAATATGGTGGGAAAAAATCCGTCCATAAGCACGATGCCTGTCTGCCTAGCTAAGGCGGGTGCAGCTATACGAAGTAGAGCCAAGGGAGGAGGTGTGTCTCCGACGGTCATTGATGTCATAATTGCTGATGAAACAGTGGAGATTAATGCGGATGCCGAGTTAGGTATTGAGTTGACTCCATTGTTTACAACCTTAGAGAAGATCCTTTCTGAGTTCGATGAAGCTTAATGAAGCCACCGATATTTGATGGATCCGGATCAGTTCCGAAGCCGAGCTTCTGGAGACGTGCAATCGTCTTCTTTATTACGACATTATGCTTTGCCTATCTCTATTACCGCTTGGCTGGTGCTGCAGCACGGGAGGGCCTTTCTCTTGTTGACTACATGTCCCAGGTATTTGCTAATGTAAACTGGGTGCCATGGCTGCTGTTGATGATGACTTACTCCTGTGTCTATCTGGCCATTGATACTTTGGTCGTAACACGTTCGCTGAAGTGGTTCGTGAGGGAGATACCCTATCGGGATATCCTGCCAATCCGTGCCAGTGCCTACATCATCTCGATTTTCAATGAGCAGATCGGCAAGGGTGCTATGGCTTATTACCTCAATAAGCGAGACGGAGTCCCTGGATGGGAAGTTGGCTCGGTCATGCTGTTCATCATGTTTTGCGAAATGTTTTATCTGCTGACGTGGGCCACGATTGGATTTTTTGTCAGCCGGGAGGCACTCCCGGAAAGCTTCGGCCTGATACCCCCAATAGCATTGGGTGCCGTTGTATTTATCACCCTTTGGATTGCTTTTTTCCGTGGCAAGCTTTTGCCCAAAAGCCAGCTACGTGATAAGCAACTTCTTCATGCCTTCAAGTTGGCCCGCATACGACACTATGGGGGCTTCTTTTTGCTACGTTCTCCGGCTCTCCTTTCAGCTGTAGTGGTTTATACCGTTGCTCTTAATTTCTTCGGTGTCGAGACGTCGTTGGTCTCAATGCTTGGGTATCTACCGGTGATCTTCTTTGCAGCCACGCTACCGACTCCCATGCGCGCGGCTGCTATAACCTCGTGGGTCATATTATTTCCTGGTAACGAGGGCCAAGTAGCTGCATTCGGGTTCGTACAGCACAACTTCTTCATATTTTTCAATGCCACCATTGGACTACTGTTCTTGAGGCGGGCACAGCGTGAAATGTTCGATCAGTGATCGCCCACCTTCTCACGAGTTTCCGATTACTTCTGGTGGTGCCCGTCTCATTGGGTCTCGCGCGACCAGATGCACTTCCCGAGGTGTGGTTGCTGATCTGCATCACAGTGGGCATCACCACAGATTATTTCGATGGTATCATAGCCCGACTGACTGAGACTGCATCACCGAAGGGGAGACTCTTTGATCACAGTACAGATTTCCTGTTTGTGACATGTGGGCTAGGGGGAGCTGCTCTAGCTGGAGACGTATCGATTGCACTCCCAATCCTTATTGGGTGTGCCTTTACACAATACGTCTTGGATTCGTTCTGGATGCACCGTAAGAAGGAGTTACGAATGAGCACACTGGGGCGTTGGAATGGTATTCTCTATTTCGTCCCTCTGGTCCTGATAAGTGTCTCGCGCCTCGATCTCACGGCTAGTAGCAACCATCTATGGAGCACTGCGATCTTATTGGTCAGTTACGGACTCATCCTATCCACGATAGCATCAATCATCGACCGGGCGATCTCGCCAAGCCAATAAAGATTCACAGCCCTGCCCCTGCGGACTGAATGGTCAGATTTCAAGGGTGCCCTACTCCTATGTAGATGTGGGCTATCGAGGTTCGGGACTATAAGCGCCGACCTAGCAGCACAGCACTGGGACCCTCTCGCCATACACAATGGGCGTCGAATCCGACTGCGCTGAGAGCCGCGAGTTCTTCGGTGAGGGAGAAATATGAGTCTTCTTCAGCCCACTCTTCGAAGTGTTGCCAAGCGCGTCCCTCTGGGATTCCGCTAGCAACGAGGTGGTGAGCCCAATATCGATAAAGACGTTCCTTCTCTTTGCCATGAGTTGGAACTGCCGCATCTGCGTTTACGAAGATCCCTCCTGGTCGGAGGGCATTGTATGCTCTTTGGTAGAGAGCCTGTTTTTTTTCTAGGCTAGGCACATGGTGTAGAGAGATACATGCGGTGATGGCATCGCACGCCGGAAACGGGTCATTAAAGGACCTCAATTCAAAGCGAGCACGCTCACCGTAGTCAGAGAGTCGTATCTGAGCGTGCTCTAGCATTTCTGGGTCAATATCCCACAATTCGACGATTCCTATTTCAGGATAGCTGAGGAGGGCTTCGGAGAGTCCGCCTGAACCAGACCCTAGATCCAAGACATGACCGGGTTTGACTTCAGCGGTTAATGCCGAAGTAATTCCTAGCATGGTTTCATAACCTGGAACGAATTGTCGGATTTTACGGTCGTAGGTTGCGACTTCGATCCGTAGGTGCCGACTAACCTTATGGGACATAATTAGGATAGTTCAGCGTATGAATAAAATGCTCATCACAGGCCCCTTGATCGGGGATTCTGTTAGCAGGCTGGCTGACCATTTCAGGGTCGAGTACTCCAGAAATAAAGTGATGAATCAGGCAACATTCTCACAGGCCGTAACAGATGCTTGGGGTATCGTAACGATGACGAGCCTGAGCGTAGACCGACACATTATAGATTCCTCTCCACGGCTGAAAGTTATCTCCAATCTAGGGGTTGGTTGCGACAACATCGACGTGTCGTATGCGCAGAGTAAGGGAATTATCGTCACGAACACGCCAGATGTCCTGAGCGAATCCACGGCAGAGATGGGAATGGGTCTTTTGCTCGCCACGTCCCGCCGGATTATCGAAGGCGATCGCATGGTCAAGGCGGGGGATTTCTCTGGTTGGAAGGTTGATCTCTTGTTGGGATCGGAGTTGAATGGGAAGACGCTTGGCATCTTGGGTTGCGGGCGCATTGGCCAATCCATAGCCCGCATGGCAGGTGGCTTTGAGATGCAGGTCCTTTACTGCAATCGCAGTCGACTCCCGACCGAGGTTGAAGCTAGACTCCACCTCTCAGCGGTAGACTTCGACGGATTATTGGAGAAATCTGATTTTCTGGTTATTACGGCTCCCTTGAACAAAGAAAGCCATCACTTATTCGATCTCAAGACCTTTGAGCGAATGAAGGTGAGCGCAATCTTGATCAACATCGGTCGAGGCCCGGTCATCAAAGAAGTCGATCTTATCTCTGCTCTTGAAACGAATCTCATAGCGGGCGTTGCTCTCGATGTATTCGAGACACCCCCGAGTGTCGCCGAGCAATTGAAGGAACGTACAAATGTGACTCTTACTCCACACCTGGGCAGTGCTACGACTGAAGC
>DUBS01000037.1:8783-17354 GCA_012960225.1 Gemmatimonadota bacterium
CGCTATCGATGCCGTCCTCGATGTCCACCAAGGCCGTATCCCGAATTATGTAGTCGGGTAGTACGGATTCAGGAGGGTATGGGCCGAAGTGATGAGTTTAACTAACTAACTCTTATGAGAATTAGCCGGTCCACCAATAAACGATCACGATAAGACCAATCAGCCATATGGCATACGAATTGTTTTGAATTCGTTTCCAGAAATAAAACTCATTCGGATCTAATGATCCCATACCGATGACTCCTGAAAACACTGTTGTTTCTATTCCCGAGACCTAAAATGCTTTTGAGTTTCTAGCGTCTCTGGTTTTCGTAAAACCACAGCCCCCCTCCTGAACCACCGAGGAGGAGGTCGTCATCTCCATCACCGTCGATGTCTCCAAAAGCTGGAGCGGCGAAGCCGAAGTGTTCTAGAGGAAGCGGACCCAAGTCCGTGAATTTAGGGACGCTTCGAGTCCCTTCGTTCAGGAGGAGGCGAATGCCTTCTGATTCTGAGCCAACAATAAGATCTAGATCTCCATCACCGTCGAAGTCATGAAGGACGGGGAGGCTCCGGCGTCCCACATCAAGACCTAAGTATTCGTCACTTATTAGGGTGAACTCTGGTTGGCTGGAAGTTCCGGTATTCTCGTAGAAATTGAGTGTTCCTGAGCTCTCTCCGACGACCATGTCAGCATCACCATCAGAGTCTAAATCACCGAGTGTTGGTGTTGCGTTACGACCTCGGGTCAGGGTAGTGATTGCTGAGTCGACGAGAGTTAATTGGATCGATCCGTCATTTGCCCGGTTTTCATAGAAACGAAGCTCGTCTTCCCAGGTCCCGAGTACGGCGTCTAAATCACCGTCACCATCTAGATCGGCGAAAGCGGGGAGGAGATGGTAGCCACTACCGACATCAAATTCACCCGACATTTGAAATCTGGGGGATCCTGGGGTCCCTTCGTTAATTAGTCGGTAGATTTTCCCGTTCTGTGGATCACCTTGCTCGATTTTGTTACCAATCAGGATATCTAAGTCACGATCTCCGTCGAGATCGATGATGACAGGAATACTCTCACTTCCCACATCGATCATGGACACGAAGCGGGACGTCTGAGCCGTAAAGAGACCCGGGCTAGATTGCTCTAGGTAGTACAAGTTGTCTGCGGTCGTGGTATTTGGATTGAATGCACCACCGAGTGCTCCCACGAGTAAATCCTGGTCGCCATCACCGTCCACGTCCCCCAGGGTAGGTGCGTTGTAGCCACTGGTGTTTAGGGGCTCGGATGAAGGAAATGAGATGGGTTCTCCACCGAGCGAAGGTGACTGACAGGTTCCTGTGTTCTCAATAAACAGTATTCCGGGTTCGAAGTAATCTCCCCAGAAGAGGTCTTCATCTCCATCATTGTCTACATCACCAAGAGCCATTGTGTTTGCTCCGTGCAGGCTCCCCATTTGCGCAATGATCTCAATGTCCTCAAAAAAATCCGTCACGTGTTGGAACTGCGGGGGCCCAAGGGTACCGGAGTTGATACGCTCATATCGCGTCACTCTTCCCGAGAGACGCCCGATAAGGAGGTCGACCTGTGAGTCGCAATCTATGTCTGCTGCATTCGGAATATTTTGCCGGTCAGAAAATAATGGCTTGCCGTCAACGTCTTTTAGACTGTCAGCTACCTCAACAAATCGAGGCTCTTGGGGTGTACCTTCGTTACGGTAGTATCTCACATAGCTGAACGGTTGCTCAGCGAGCAGATCATGGTCGCCATCTAGGTCCAGATCGACGAATCGGTACCATTCGCCGACTTCTAGATCCTGGTATCGATCAGTTCGCCAGAGAAATTGCGGCTTTTCTCCTGGGCGATTCTCAAAGAATATCACGCTACCTGAAACGTCCTGGACAAAGAGGTCGTAGTCTTCATCACCATCGATATCCAGGAGTTGGGGTCGTGGCATATTGAACCCGCCGAGAAACGGATGCTCGTACACTTGGCCAGATTGGTCCACGGTAGGGAAAGGGGTGATACGGCGTATATACTCAGGCATAGCAAGGCTGTTGTTCTCGGCCGTCCCTTGGTCATATCTGCCTGGCTGTACTTGTGATGAAGGACCCTCCTCCATTCGAACCCCACAGCCGATCAGAACGAGGCAAGTACTAAGCATACAGATAACCAGGGAAGCACTACGCTCTTCATAAGAAGATGAGCGAGAGGTCATCGGTCTCGAGTTATGGTTGACGAGACCGACATACCAGCTGCGTAGCGACCAACCTCAATGACCGCGATTACGGAACGTGTATCGATATCGATTGCGACGACGGTACCTGGGCGAGCCTGATCACCACTGATTGATTGGTATGTACCAGCCACGTTACGCCCGGATACATAGACCGTATTTCCGTCCGGTGATACCGCTGAGCCATGTGGTTCTGCGAGCGCCGGATGTCGAATTACGTCAATGACTGTCCAGGTCTCTGTGTCGACAACAGTCACGGTATTCTCTGATTGGTTGGGCACCCAGACAGTTGTTCCATCATTGCTAAATGAAGGATGCCAAGGTTGTCCACCGACGGGGATTGATTTGACGAGAGTGGGTTGAGGATCGCTTAAGTCAAAAATCAACAATTCTCCACTCATCTGACCTCCGGCGACCATCCACTCCCCATCTGGGGACAAAGCAAATTGCACCAACGTATGAGTTGTGCCATCGATGTTGTATAGGTCGACTTCCTCAACACCGAGGGGTGCATAAGCAACGGTGTTTTGACCTAAGCTGGCGGTAAAGAATCTTTTCCCGTGTGGGTCTACAGCCAATGCATGTGGTCGTGGAAAAAAGACATCCACTTCCTCTATTTCCATCGAACTGCGCTGTATCACACCGATGCGTTGAGGTGGGTTTACCGCTGCCATCGAACGGCCCACATAAAGGTGATCAGATGTCGGATCCAAGCTCAACATACCTGGTGCTTCAAAGTTTGACTGGGCTACGAGTCTATTTTGTCGATCGAACTTCAGAATTTTTCCTGCAGAGATCAGTGACACGTACCAAAAAGAGCCATCCGGTTCCACGGCCGTGTGATGTGCCTTAGCCGACTCAGGGAAACCAAGTGCTTTTAGATCAACTGTTTCGACTAGCTTGTTACTCTTGGTATCAATTATAGAGACTGTGACCTCTTCCTGGCTGGCTACGTAGAGGAGGTCCTGGGCACCTAACAATGCCGGCGTCTGAAAGAAGATGACACCAAGGAGCAGGAGTCGGGGCATCACCCGAAAATAGTGCTCCTGTGACTCTGTTACTCGTAACATGAAGCTTACTCCGAAATTGTCCGTGGACGGTATCTAACCACAAAAAGCCCCTCACGGCTGCTTGTCACTACTACAACCCCGCTCTTGAAGTACGGATAGTTCGACCAGGAACCAGTCATGGACGCGTCATCACCACCGTATGGTACGGTATCAAAATTACCTACTAATTGGGGGTTTTCGGGGTCAGAAATATCCAGCACTCTCAATCCACTCTTGTAGTTGGATTGGTACATCGTGTTCCCTAGAATGTAGAGATTGTGATCTGTTGCCTTCGTTTCAGCCATGTACTCTCTAGCTAGGATTGGATCATCCAGGTCGGCGAGGTCCCATATGAGCGTCCGAGTGTTGGTGACGTTCCCGCCGCTTTCATCCAGTTCATCTCCCATGAAAAAGTAGGAGTGATCTTCTGAGAGCCAGCCCTGATGTGAATATCCGACATTAGGATAGGATGCCATTGCGATGGTGAGTGGATTTGACTTGTCGGTCACGTCAGCTATGGAAAGCGCGGTTTCATTCGAACCAAGACAAATTTCACGTCCCTGATAGTCGGTGTCGGGTCCGCGATATACTACACACTGTGCATCGTGAGAGTATCCGGTTCGTTGCCGACCTGTCGACATATCTTGAAAACAACCAGCGAACACAGGAGCTAAGGGGGTTTGAATATTGATCATGTGGAGCCCTCCACCACATGTCTGCCCTCCACCACTACTACCCACTGAATACGCAAACCCGGTCTCTTCATTGATAACAATGTTGTGCGCGCTTGCAATTTGATCATAATGCGCGTCACTAGCGAAGGTCTGCGGATCCGACCCGTCCAGCCCCCTGAGTCGAGTGAGATCAAAGACCTGCATCCCATGTTCTCCCGCTCCATCAGAAACTACATACATATGATCCTGATAGACCTTCATGTCTCTCCAAGTTGAGGCAGTAGCTGTTTCCGGCATTGGAAGTCGGCCGAGGTAGGTTGGCATACCCGGATCAGTTATATCTACAAAGGCTGTTTGGTTAGACATGCCTACGAGTACGATTTCTTGACCGGTTTCAGGATCAGTCCAGCCCCAGACATCGTTTGTTACAATTCCACGCTCTGCACCCATGTGAGCTAGAGGCAGAAACGAAACAAGATCAACTGATTCACAATCGAAACCTGAAGCCTCACCTTCTGTCGAGCAGGACACCTCGTCACCTGTAACTGCATCCATGCCCAGGACGTCACCCGTAATTCGACCAGCGGAGGTCCAGTTGTCATCCGCGCGTTCAAATACCCAAGCAGCTCCGGCACCTCGATCGGCACCATTTGCTACACCTACAGCGATATCGCCTGAAAAATCTACAGTTCTTCCGAAGTAGGCTCGTCCAGTCTCAGCCGAGGATATCTTAGAGGCCGCAGTCCATTCGAAGGTCTCTCGATTGAACGTGTAAGAGAAAATACGCCCCTGTCCCTGGGCTGCGCTAAAGGCCCCAATTAGCGCAGCATTCCCATCGAAGGCTATGGAGCCACCAAATTGTATCGCGCCTGTTGACTCATATGGGGATAAGAGGGAGGCAAGCTCCCAAGTGTCTCCGGCGAGTCCGTAGACGAATACAGCACCTGTTCCCGCACCCGTGCCTCCGAAATATCCTGGAGCTCCGACGAGCGACACATTGTTCTCGATCGCGATGTCAGTTCCAAACATTGTTTCGTCACTAAGGCCGGGTGCCTGTAACTGCCCCCTCTCCTCCCAGGTATCCGAGTCTTCGCTGTAAGCGAAGCTGTAGACTCTGCCTTCACCATCTGAGCCGAAAGGAGCTGAGATCAACATCTGGTTTCCTTGAAGGGCTATACGAGCTCCGAAAGTGTCTTCTTCATCAATATCATCAGGTCTGATCTTGGAATGTTGGACCCAGGACTCACCTTCACGACGGAAGGCGTAGGCCGCTCCTGTTCGACCGTTTTGAGCGACTGTCCCGACCATGATCCAGTCATTATTGATTGCCAGTCCGGTACCGAGGCTGTCAGCGGGACTCCGGTCTGTGGTTTCAAGTCGCCCTGATTCAATCCAGGTACCGTTTTGGTTTTGGTATACGTAAACTGCACCAGCCCCTTCGTCGGCACGTGTGGCTGAGATAAGTAACGTGTTCTCGTGTTTAGCCAATCCAATTCCGAAACGATCACCTGGTTCGTCACTGCTTGGCTCGATTCGCTGGGTCTGAATCCAGTTCCCGGATGGATCCCGCCCGAACACGTAGACGACACCAGAGCGCATTTCGTAGCTGGCTTCTCCTACAAAAACCTGATCCCCGTCCACGGCGACAGCATTGCCGAACGCTTGCGAAGCAACTGGGGCACTAGGCACTGAAGCCAGCAAGGCTACCATCGAGGCTAGGTATATCCTCTTCATGAGATACCATCTCCGTGTTGTGATTCAGTGCGCGAAGCCCTTCGGCACCTATCTAATCGTCGTTGATCTAACTGCAAGAACCCGCGATGCTGGGTTCTGGTCAAGTCATGAAGTCTACGTGGAGGTTCTTTGAGAGTCCCATGAGACTGAGTTTCGATTGAGCCTGGATGATAATCCAACAATGTCACCAAGAGATTCTCTAGGTAATCAACTTCGATTTTCGTGGGGCACCGTCTTGTTCTTCACACTCAGTGATAGCACACTGCCAGAGCAGAATCACAGGTAGAGCAAGTGTTCGGAGTGAGAGGTGAGTGCCAAACTTACTTAATTGGTGACATGCCCGAGTTCCATCTTGATTGGAGTAAGGGTTTGTCCAAAGCATGTAACGGGAGTGGGTCATGATTAACGCGGTTGCAGTGGCGGGAATCCTAACTCTGTTCCAGGCGACTCCAGCTAGAGTAGAGGTGACCCCGGAGCGTTCGGAGATTGAAGTTCAGGTTACGGCGCAGCTAACTGCTCGCGCATTCGACGGATCAGGCCGAGCCATTAATGGAATGCCGGTGCGTTGGATTTCATCGACACCCGAACTCGCGACAATTGATCAGACGGGTCGAGTTCTTGCTTTGAATCCTGGAATGGCACGTGTCACTGCGGTCATCGGGGGAAGACCAAGTGGTTCAGTAACGATCGTAATCCGGGCGTTGCCCGCTGTTGAGCTCTCAGTGGAACTAGCGAATGATCGACCATATGCAACACAAGCGCTCCCGCTTCAAGTGACGGCACGGAATCGACTTGGAGAAATCGTAGATGATCCGGATCTTACCTACGCGAGTTCGGACGAATCTGTCGCGGTAGTTGACCCTGCAGGTCTAGTCTTCGCTCGCGTGCAAGGAACTGCTCGGATCAGCGCCTCGACTGGAGCAGTGAGGGGTGGGACGGTGATCAATGTGAGGGCAAACCCGGGACTCTCCTATTCTCTCAGTCCTACGGAAGCCCAGGTCCGGACAGGAGATGTGATACGGTTGCAGGCCTCGATCCGATCTCCGGATGGTGAAGTTCAGGGGTTCCCTGAATGGTCCGTGACCGGAACAGGCGCCCAAGTAGAAGATGACGATGGGGAAGGGGTTTTTGTTGCTGAGGAACCTGGGACATACCGTGTATCAGCCCGACTCGGAGAGAATTCGGTATTAAGTGCAGTGGTGCGCGTTGAATCGAGAGGTGCGGATGCAGAGTTAATTCAGGTTGGGCGAGGCCCGATCTCAAATCATCACTCGGGTGACGTGTGGGTATTCGAAGGTGTAGACGGACGTGATTACGCATACATAGGCACCTTCATGCATGACTGGATGAAGGTGTGGGATGTGACTAATCCGTCAAACCCAATGCTTACTGACTCAATCCAGCTTGATGCGAGGAGAATCAATGATGTGAAAATTCACCCGAACAGCAGATTGGGGATCGTCACGCGTGAGGGAGCGTCAAGCCGCCGTAATGGGATGGTGTTCCTGGATTTGACTATGCCGGCACATCCGACTGTTCTGGGTGAGTACACGGAGACACTCACTGGGGGGGTCCACAACGTCTGGATTGATGGTGACAACGAACTGGTTTACGCAGTCCACAATGGTACTCGAGCGATTCACATCATCGATATCTCTAATCCTGAAGCTCCGAGTGAAGTTGGCCGCTGGCAGATCGATAACCAGCAACGTTCCCTACACGACGTCATTATTCAGGAAGGGTATGCATACGCTTCATACTGGGATGATGGTGTCGTGATCCTAGATGTCGGTGCCGGATCCCATGGAGGTACGCCACGTGCCCCAGTCCTGGTGAGTCAGT
Organism: Gemmatimonadota bacterium; assembly: GCA_012960225.1. Lineage (GTDB taxonomy): Bacteria > Gemmatimonadota > Gemmatimonadetes > Longimicrobiales > Gaopeijiaceae > UBA1142. Next base: position 16,296 of record DUBS01000037.1, read on the forward strand.
TTAAGTATCCCGTTGGAAACACCCACGTAGCATGGCGCCACGGACAGTACCTCTTCGTCGGAGATGAGATTTTCCCGCCTGCTTGGGATGCAGATCGTCCGATTGACGCGCGCGGGTACATTCATGTGCTTGATATGAGTGATATGGAGAATCCGGTTGAAGTTGCTAAGTACGAAGTTCCCGAAGCAGGGGCTCATAATGTTTGGACTGAAGGTGACCGGCTTTACGTGGGCTATTACCAGGCAGGTCTCCGAGTTCTAGATATCTCGGGCGAATTGCGAGGTGACCTGTATAAGCAGGGACGCGAGATAGCTGTGATCGAGACAACGGACGAGAATACGACTACACCCAATTGGGGAATGACTTGGGGGGCTCAGGTTTTCAAGGGCCGCATCTATTCTTCCGACCTTAATTCAGGTCTTTGGATCACTGAGCTCAAGGAGCGTTCCCGAATAGTCTCTTAGCTCCACTGACTTAACTCCGTATAGAATAGAGTTGGAAAGCTATGCTTATAGTTAGCCTGAGCTCAGAGCAGCATTGAGCATCTCGCTTAATTCTGAGGGTGTAACTAATGCGGTGGAGAGGATCGCTCGTCGCACACCTCTCCTTCAAGATCCTGAGCTTTCCAGGCGGATTGGCCGGCCAGTGTGGTTAAAGGCGGAATGCCTTCAGGTAACCGGATCATTCAAGGTCCGAGGGGCTGCAGCTCGGCTATCGGCATTAAGTGATCAAGAGCGGACGCGTGGAGTGGTTTCATGCTCAAGCGGAAATCATGGACGGGCTGTTGCCTACGTAGCGCAAAAGTTGGGGATTCCTGCCTCGATTTGTGTACCAGAGTGGGTTGATCCGGTGAAGCTTGAAGGGATAAAGAGGGGTGGGGCAGAAGCAGTTCTGGTTGGCTCCACATTTGATGAAGCCGAAAGTCACGCACTTGAACTCTCTGAACGAACTGGACGAACATATATCTCGGCCTACGATGACCCTTGGGTGATAGCAGGGCAGGGGACGATCGCCTTAGAGATTCTCGAACAACTTGGAGAGTCTCCTGCAGTAATCCTG
>DUBS01000038.1 GCA_012960225.1 Gemmatimonadota bacterium
GTGAATTACGAGAAGCATTTAGCCGTCACCACCTCGAGGGCGAAGTGATTCTTGTGGATGATGGGTCAACCGACAACACCGCGGAAATCGCAGAGCAAGTAGCTGAAGGGTGGAGCGCCCTCAAGATCATTCGTCATCAGAAGAATCTTGGGAAAACCGAATCCATAGTTACTGGAGCAAACTCAACTTCAAAGAAGTATTTAGTGCTATTTGACGCGGACCTACAACATTCCCCAAACGAGATCCCGCGGTTCCTAGAGAAACTGGCAGAAGGATGGGACATCGTTACTGGACGAAAGCTCGGAGCCTACAGTAAACGAACAGTTTCCTCAATCTACAACCGCTTATCTCGAAAGATCTTTAGTGTTCCAGTCTCAGATCTCAATTCGATGAAGGCGTTTCGGAAGGAGCTCCTGGACTCCCTAACGCTCCGGCATGACTGGCATCGGTTCTTCGTAGTCCTTGCATACGCTCGTGGCGCCACAGTAACGGAGATCGATATCGATCTATATCCACGTCGAGCTGGGATTTCTAAGTACACGAGCAGATTCAGAATTCTGGTGGGGCTGCTAGATCTGGTTTCTGTTGGCTTTCTTCTGATGTTTTCAAGAAAGCCACTTCTGTTCTTCGGACTAACAGGGTTAGTACTTACCGGCTTCGGTGCCATAGTTGCGGTAGCTGCATTTTATTTGCGCTTCTTGCATCCAATGCTAGGCTTCGAAGCCTATATACCACCGTTTGGCTACCGGCCTCTACTCTACCTCGTCATGCTGCTCGAGATGCTGGGCTTTTTACTTGTAGGCTTCGGCTTGGTCTCAGAGCAGGTTGCCCAACTCCGTGACGAGCTAGATAACCTCCGTAAACAGTGACGCAGCTCCGGGTCCTGATCGTCGTGGGTACTCGGCCCGAAGCGATCAAGATGGCACCAGTCATCACAGCACTGGAGTGCCGTGATGAGCTTGTGGAAACCCGCCTCGTATTAACGGGTCAACATACGACGTTGGTAGAGCAAGTACTTCAGGTCTTCGATATACGCCCTGATTATGACCTAAATATCATGAAAGAGGGACAGAACCTTTACGACGTGGTACACCAGGCTCTCGAAGGGCTACGAGGCGTGGTCCAGGACTTTCAGCCCGACCTTCTCTTAGTCCAGGGAGATACTGCGACAGTCTTTGTTGGTTCACTGGTTGGTTTTTTCGAAAAGATAAAAGTGGGGCACGTCGAAGCTGGACTTCGAACCAATGACAAATGGGCCCCATGGCCGGAAGAAGTGTTTCGCCGGATGACTGACGTGGTCGCTGACTACCATTTCGCGCCAACTCATCGGGCCAAAAAAGCCCTGCTTGAAGAGAACGTCAGCGGTTCCAATATCCACGTAACTGGCAATACGGTAGTCGATGCACTCTTGCAGATCAGCGAACGAAAAACTCAAGTGGAAAATGAGACACTTCGTAAGGTGATCGAAGGGGGGCGGCGCTTAGTCCTTCTTACGGCACATCGCCGCGAGTCTTTCGGAGCTCCTTTGCTAGACATTTTCTCAGCCGTGAGATCGCTCGCAGATGAGCACCCCGATATCGAGTTAGTGTATCCCGTTCACCCCAACCCTAACGTATTGACCCCTGCCAAGGAGTCCCTCGGTAATCACCCACGGATTCACCTTACTGAACCCCTGAATTACGTCGATCTTGTTAGAGCTATTGAGGCTGCAGATCTAATCTTAACTGACTCAGGTGGTATACAGGAGGAAGCCCCTACCTTCGGAACCCCTGTCCTCATCCTCCGGGATGTCACGGAACGCACGGAAGGAGTGGAAGCAGGGACGGCGTCCCTTGTGGGCACTGATCCATCACGAATCTTGGTGGAGGGGAAGCGTTGCTTAGTAGATAAAACGCGTAGTGCTGAGCGTCCACCGAACCCATACGGTGACGGGCAAGCTGGAACCCGTATCGCAGATATTATCCTCTCTAACTTTCTGGGATGTCCTCGTCAGACTGAGGACTGGGTGGAGTGAATATCGTTATGCATTGCGTGTACTTTCCTCCCGAAGTAGGAGGCCTTGAAAGTCATATCCGATATCTCTGTCGGTCACTCGTGGAACGAGGACACCAAGTCAATGTTGTTACTTCACTATCCCAGCCAGGCCTTCTACAACATGAGATGATTGATGGGATCAGTGTTTGGCGTACCTGGATACCTGGCAGAAACACTCTTGGATGGGCCACATACGCCATTTCCTCAACCCCAAAACTGGTTTCCCTAGCGCGGAACGCAGACGTCTTGCACGCACAGGATATCGCCTCGGTGCTTCCCTGTATCATTGCAAACCTGAGACGCAAAATCCCAATAGTGACCACTTACCATACAAGTCACTTTCTAAAGCGTGCTAAATCACTATTCTGGCGCCCAGTCTTTCGGACTTTTCTGAGGATGGCAGACCATAATCTCGCAGCCAGTACAGAGATAGCGTCAGTTGGAAAGAACATCGCTCCTCAGGTAGATGTCGAGCCGCTCACCAATGGAGTAGACACTTCTGTTTTTCAGAAAACTGACCCCATCCTCCCTCATCTTGAGGAGGGACGGTACCGTCTGATTATTCCGCGCAGGCTTTTCTCAAAGAATGGGGTTGAGTATTTCGTGCGAGCGCTCCCAATGATTAGGGATGCAGTAAATGTGGAGGCGATCGTAGTCGGAGACGGACCCGAGCGAGGAAGGCTCGAATCGTTAGCTGGCAAACTCGGTGTAACTGATCATCTGAAGTTCATGGGAGTTTGTCCTCACGATAAAATGCCCGGTCTTCTATCATCTTCTGACCTCGCGGTCTTTCCTTCCCTCATGGAAGCAACTTCGATAGCGGCACTTGAGTCT
>DUBS01000039.1:0-972 GCA_012960225.1 Gemmatimonadota bacterium
GTGTGGGAAAGATGGGTATAGAGACCTTAGTATTCCCTCACGCAGGAACATTGCGAGAGGTTCTGGCCAGCGAGATTCCAACTGGCGCAGTCTTCTGCGGGGAAAGCTCGTCCCACCACAGGCTAGTTATTGAGGGGGCGGGTTTTGAGGTGCAACCTCTTCCTGTGACTTATCCTCGAGCAAATGGGTTGCTCCGCTACATCAAACTCTATCCTAAGACACCATCGGTTGACGCTATGCGTGGGTGGGAACCCAGGTATATCCGGAACTGGCAACCTAGTCCGGATGTGATCTAACCGTGAATGACTTGAAGCTTGGAGTTGACGTGGTGATCAGGCCCATGCACACGGATGATATAGATAGTGTTGTGGCGATTGAACTCCAGGCCTTTACCAGCCCTTGGAAGGCCGAAACGTTTCTAGGGCTTATCGGTCGAGATGGTGCCGAACTCTGGGTTATCGAACACTCTCGTGTTGGCGTGATTGGGTATGGAGTTTTGTGGTGCCTTCTTGATCAAGGCGAACTAGCAAATATGGCGGTTGCGCCTGAGTTCCTCGGTCAGGGCTTGGCAGTGGGGCTTCTTAACCACCTGCTTGAAGTCGCGAGCAACCGGGGAGTCGAGTCGATTTATCTCGAAGTCAGAGAGTCAAATGAGCGTGCAGTGGACCTATATCTTGGGTTCGGTTTTGAAGAGATAGGTCGCCGAGAGAGCTACTACGATTTTCCGAAAGAAGACGCTCGTGTGATGAGAATTGAGCTCTAAGAATTTCTTAGACACCTAAGGTCTAATTGGAAAAATCCGTTGACCTTGTCAACAGATGTCGGGTATCTTCGAATGACTGTCATTACGGGAATGGTGCTCGCCGCAGCAGGGAAGGAGCCCAAATTATTCTATCAATTGTGACGGCTGTTACCCTTCCGTCGATGGCGCTGTTACCCAGCGCCCCCTTCCTATATCTCACTCAGAACATT
>DUBS01000039.1:1021-2749 GCA_012960225.1 Gemmatimonadota bacterium
CGAGTCCCCACCGACTTTATCGATGGCGACTTTTGATATATCCCTTCTGAACGGAACCTTGAGTTAATGAGCCACTCACCGAGACGAGTACTAGTAACCGGCGGTGCTGGTTTTATTGGCAGCCATGTCGCTAATGCCTATCTAGAATCAGGCGATGACGTATGGGTGCTAGACAACCTCTCCTCCGGACAGCGGGCCAATATTCCAGAGGGCGCAGAGTTCATAGAGTTGGATATCAGAGACGATGATGTAAGGAACTTATTTCGGAAGGTTCGCTTTGATATTGTAAACCATCACGCTGCGCAGATTGATGTGCGTGCTTCTGTAGCCGATCCGATAATAGACGCGAGCATTAATTTGCAAGGCCTTCTGAATCTCACCGAGGCAGCGATTGATATCGGGACGAGGCGCTTCGTATTTGTAAGTAGCGGTGGCGTTGTTTATGGTGAACCGTCTACAATTCCCACGTTGGAAACTGCACCCAAGATGCCCCTTTCTCCCTATGGTGTGTCGAAGTTCACCGGTGAGCTCTACTTGAATTACTATCGGCAGGTACACGGACTGGAATACGTTGCTCTTCGGTATTCTAATGTCTACGGACCTCGGCAAGACCCCCATGGTGAAGCCGGCGTGGTAGCGATATTCTCACGAAAACTCTTGGCTCAAGAGCAGCTTATAATCTTCGGAGATGGTGAACAGACACGGGATTATGTGTATATCGGCGACGTTGTCTCAGCGAATCTTCTGGCCTCAGAGATCGATCTGGACTCCAGGGGACAGCTGGATGATCACGCCTTCAACGTAGGCACAGGAATCGGAACGAGCGTAAATAGGCTTGCTAATGTTCTGGAGTTAATTGCCGGTACTGATCTGGGTCGTGAGCACAAGTCTGCACGCCTCGGGGAACTTCGGCACAGTGCACTAAACGCGGATAAGCTTAGAGCACTTGGTTGGACGCCAGGGTTTACTCTGGAACAGGGCTTGCAGGAAACGTACACATTCATAGAAAAAGAGATGGCGGGAGCCACCGAATGACGCTATCAGCGCTGTTACTTCAGGCACGTCCTCCGCAGAGCATTCTCGATATGGTGCTTGGAGGAACCCTGCCTACAAAGATTGTGCTACTCGTGCTTTGCTCAGGATCGATCTACGCGTGGTGGTTGATCTTCCATAAATGGAAGCAGTTCCGGGAGGTCCGGCAGCAGGGAGATCAATTCCTGGAACACATGGAGCAAGCCCAGCGCCTGGAGGACGCATATAAGGCGATACTAGCGTTGCCCGAGTCACCCTACGGACGAGTTTTCCGACAGGGAGTCAACTTCTTTAGTGAGCTCCGGCCAGGCGCTCTCCGTGAGGGCGGGCCACCCACGCAAGGGCTTTCGCTTACACAACTGGAAGCGCTCAGGCTGGTACTTGAAAAGGAAGAGGCTGAAGAGAGGGATGAGCTGGCGCACGGTCTTGGGACTCTAGCGATCATAGGTTCGGTATCCCCGCTGATGGGGTTGATGGGTACAGTCATTGGTATAATGAACGCGTTCCTTGGCATTACTTCATCAGGCTCTAGTAATATCATGGCTGTGGCCCCGGGTGTGGCTGAGGCACTCGTGACAACGGTTGCGGGACTTGCTGTAGCGATCCCAGCAGTGATCGCCTACAACCACTTCGTTGGGGAGCTAAATCTGGTGAGTGGAGAACTCGAAGGCTTTTCGAGTGAGTTCATTGGCACCC
>DUBS01000040.1 GCA_012960225.1 Gemmatimonadota bacterium
GACCCTGAACTTCGGTTCGCGATCCGTGAGGGTGGACGCACCGTCGGCGCTGGCGTCGTAACCGAAATCCTTAAATAGAATCTCACTGCTAGACCCGACGAAGAGGCTCAAGTATGCCCCGGGACAAGATTGTCCTCGCCTGCGAAGCGTGTAAGGAGAGGAACTACAATAAAACTAAGAATAAACGGCTGCATTCGGAGCGTGTGGAGTACCGCAAATACTGCCCACGCTGTCGTACGCATACGCAGCATAAGGAAACCAAGTAGGTAGGCCGGCCCATGTCACTCGTCGATAAGATTAAGGACACCCGTACCTTTATGGAGGAATCCTTTACTGAGCTCCAAAAGGTTACGTGGCCAGACTCGGATCAACTCCGTAGTGCTACGCTTGTGGTTGGTGTTTTTACCGTTTTGATCTCGCTTGTTATCTGGATTATGGACAAGACATCTGACTTGGTCGTGTCTTGGATCATGGGGATCTCCGGTGCCTAATGACTGATACGATGGCAGATACACAATGGTATGCGATCCAGACTTATTCTGGACACGAGAACAAGGTCCAAAGGCTGATTGAGCTGAGGATCGAAGAAGAGCCTGGAACTGAGTCGACTCAAGAGCTTAGGCAGGTGTTGGTACCGACGCACGAAGTAGTTGAGATTAGAAAGGGAAAACGGATCACCGTAACAAAGCGGCTTTATCCAGGCTATGTCCTGGTCGAGATGCTGCTCAATGAGCGTACTCAGCACGTGATCAATAACATCCAGGGTGTCATCAAGTTTGTAGGACAAGGGAAAGTTCCACAGCCTTTGCGTGACGATGAGATCAATAAAATCCTTGGTGTTGAGGAAGAAAAAGAGGATGAGGCTTATGAGGATATTCCCTTCCACGTTGACCAGGTGGTTGAGGTAATCCAGGGGCCGTTTACTGATTTCAGCGGGACGGTCAAGGGAGTCCATCCGGATAAGGGGAAAGTGAGGGTTGAGGTCTCACTATTCGGTCGCCCGACATCAGTCGAACTCGACTATACAGACTTGCAAGGCTACTGAGCGTGAAGGCTGTAAGGACATTGATATAGAATGGCAAGAAAAATTATCGGGTTCATCAAACTCCATGTGCCGGGTGGGCAGGCTAACCCAGCGCCGCCCGTGGGTCCTGCCCTCGGTCAGCATGGGGTCAACATCATGGAGTTTTGCAAGCAGTTCAATGCAAAAACTCAGGACAAGCAAGGGATCACGATCCCGGTTGAGATAAATGTTTATGCGGACCGCTCCTTCTCATTCATCACCAAAACACCACCTGCGTCAGTTCTGATCATGCGGGAGATTGGACTCTCATCGGGCTCGGGTGAACCAAATCGGTCCAAGGTGGGTCAGATTACCAGGGCCCAGCTCGAAAAGATTGCTGAGATGAAAATGGAGGACTTGAACGCTAGTGACATCGACGCAGGAGTGCAGATGATAGCCGGTACAGCGCGGTCGATGGGTGTAGTGATTGCTGGGTCTGAGGAGGCCAGAAATGTAGAGATCGTAGACCCTTCGGAAACCAAGGTCCAAGGTGGAGAGGTAGCGACAGAAACCGAAGAAGCTGATGGAGCAGGAGCAGGAGTAGGCGTGGCAGAAGAGGGGTAGTGCTTTAAATATACCCCACCCGCACCACCGACTGAGAGCCGTCAGCGGTGGAAGGGGAAACGAACGGCTCGGTGTTAGATGGCTAAGAAGAGCAAACGATATTCCGAAGCGCGCGCTGAAATCTCTATGGGTGTGAAGTTTGCCCCAGGAGAGGCTGTGAAGCTCGTGAAGGAACTCGCATCCGCAGGCTTTGACGAGACTGTGGAGGTTGCCACCCGACTAGGAGTAGACCCTCGCAGGGCAGATGAACTGGTTCGCGGAACAGTTGCTCTGCCTCATGGGACAGGAAAATCCGTTCGTGTATTAGTCGTAGCACAAGGTGAGAAAGAGGCGGAAGCTAAAGAAGCAGGTGCCGATTATGTGGGTGTTGAATTTGTAGAGAAGATCGAAGGTGGCTGGTTGGATTTCGATGTATGTGTCGTCACCCCCGACCTGATGGGCAAAGTAGGCCCCCTTGGACGTGTATTAGGCCCCCGTGGCTTGATGCCTACACCTAAAGCCGGGACTGTGACGTTCGATATTGGCCGCGCTGTTAAAGAGATTAAAGCTGGTAAGATAGAGTTCCGGGTCGACAAGACTGGGATTATCCATGCACCAATCGGAAAGGCTTCTTTTTCTGAGGAGCAACTCAGTGAAAACCTCGGTGCGTTCATGGATGAAATTGTGAGATCAAGGCCCTCGAGCGTGAAGGGCACGTACCTCAAGAGCGTCACCGTATCGAGCACGATGGGACCAGGTGTGGGCATCGACACCAATCTCTACGGGAAAGGTGCCTGATGGATCGCGTAGCCAAGGAGACCTTCGTTACGGAACTCCGAGACCGTCTGAATAAGGCACCGGTTATTTACTTGACAGATTTTACAGGGTTAAGTGTCAAGGAAATGACAGGCCTTCGGCGGTCGCTCAAGGAATCAGGAGCTGAGTATCTCGTCGTGAAAAACCGCCTTGCGAAACTCGCATTTGCTGAAACAGAATTACCGAACATCACGGAAAATCTCGAAGGTCCCACAGGAATGGTGTTCGGTTACGATGGGCCTGTGGCCCCGGCCAAGGCGCTGAGTGAATTCGCGAAGCTCCACGACAAGAAACCAACTTTCAAACTTGGTATCATGGATGCGGAGATCCTTGATACTGCCCAAATAAATCGGATTGCAGAACTCCCATCACACGAAGTGCTGCTTGCCCAGCTAGCCGGTGTCATGGAGGCACCATTGGCAGAGCTTGCTAGTGTATTAGGGGCGAAGCTACAAGAAATGGCGGGTCTCCTCGGAGCGCTCCAAGCAAGAGGACCCGAAGAGCCAGCTGGGGAAGAAGCTGTTGAAGAGCCAGCTGAGGAAGAAGCTGTTGAAGAGCCAGCTGGGGAAGAAGCTGTTGAAGAGCCAGCTGAGGAAGAAGCTGTTGAAGAGCCAGCTGAGGAAGAAGGCGAAGAAGATTAGGATGACTAACTATCAGCCCCTCTTCTTGAGGAGGGGATATAGCTGGTCAGATACAGATGTATTTCTAATACAGGTAGAGTCAAACCCAAACGCCGGCGATTTAGCCGGAGTGCATTAGGAGGAATAAGGGAAGATGGCGACGAATCATGAAGAGCTGCTCGAAACCATTGGCAGCATGACCGTTCTCGAGCTTTCTGAGTTCGTTGATGCCTTTAAGGACAAGTTCAACGTCACAGCTCTTGCAGCTCCGATGGCGATGCCCGGAGGGGCAGGAACAGGTGAGGATGCTGGAGCCGTTGAAGAGCAGCACGAATTCGATGTTGTCCTCGAGGGCATCGGTGACAAGAAAATCCAAGTCATCAAGGTTGTGCGCGAGCTCACCGGGCTCGGTCTCAAGGAAGCTAAAGATGTAGTAGACAGCGCTCCGGGCCCCGTGAAGGAAGGTGCCACGAAGGAGGAAGCTGCAGAAATGAAAGCCAAGCTGGAGGCAGTCGGGGCGGCCGTAGCGCTTAAGTAGTGCTTTTGGCCGATAACCGACCCTTGATCGGTACCGCTCGATACTCTTGGGTTAGCATTGGTTTTTGCCCGAGGGGTCACCCATCTCTATTGGGGGCTCCCACTGGCCAAGAATTGATATGCTCGCCTGATCAACACAATACATACTGGTCGCCGTTGCAGGTGGCCAGGTAAGAAGGGAGACAAACCTTGGAACTGCGCAAGGATAATCGACCGATCCTCAGCTTTGCTAAGCTTGAGTCAGTCATGCCGATGCCGAACTTGTTGGATGTTCAACTTCACTCATTTGGGAAGCTGATCGGTTCTGGGTCTGGGACGGACGATGCTGGTCAATGGGATTTCGGTCTGGAGCGCGTCTTCGGAGAAATTTTTCCGATCTCGGATATCAACCATAACTTCACGCTTGAGTTTATTAGCGCGTCGTTAGCAGAGCCGAAGTATTCGGTTGAAGAATGCATCGAGCGGGATATGACCTATGCCGCCCCACTCAAGGCGATGCTGCGTCTCATTGTTTGGGAGATGCCTGAAGAAGAGGAAAGTGCGGCTAAAAAGAGGAAGAGAAGAAAGTCTCCTCCCCCAGAGGACCGTCGTCCCACAGATATTATTGAGAAGGAAGTATACCTCGGAGACCTCCCGCTCCTTACGGATCTTGGGACCTTCGTTATTAATGGCGCAGAGCGGGTGATCGTGAGTCAATTACATCGGTCCCCTGGGGTCGTGTTCGAAGAGAACATTCATCCCAATGGTACCAAGCTTTATAGTGGGCGAATCATCCCCTTCCGTGGGTCTTGGGTCGAATTTACGCTCGACATAAACGATATCTGCTATGTGCACATCGATAAGAAGAAAAAGTTTCCGGCAACTGCCCTTCTCAGGGCGCTAGGATACAGCTCCGACGCTGAGATTTTCCAACTCTTCTATGACGTGACTGAGTTTAGTCTTACTGGAAAACGGGCGATCACGACTGATGAGTTGCTGGGTAAAATAATAGCTGAAGATTTCGTCGATTTGGAAGCCGTCGATTCAGAAACTGGAGAGATCCTCTCAGAAGGTGAGATCGTCATTCAGAACGGTGAGGAAATAGACGAAGAAGTCATTGAAATTCTTGAGCGACTTAAGGTAAAGAAGCTTAAGATCTACACTACAGATCGGCAGACCCCCCGGGGCGATAGCCCCATGATCAAGAACACGATTAAGAAGGATCCGACGGAATCTGAAGAAGAGGCGCTATATGCGATCTACTCGCTTTTACGCCCTGGTGACGCGCCCAATGTCGCGACAGCTCGTGCTGCTCTGGAACAGGTTTTCTTCAGTCCTAAACGCTATGACCTTGGGCGCGTAGGGCGCTATAAGATAAATCAACGTCTTGGTCTTGAACTGCCCAGGACGCAAACCATCCTAACCAACGAAGATTTTGTGTCCATTATCGGACATCTGATCGAGCTAAACGAAGGCCGGGGGTACACAGACGATATTGATCACCTCGGGAACCGCCGTGTTCGTACGGTCGGCGAGCTCATCGCGAACCAGTTCAGTGTCGGCCTTAGCCGGATGGCGAGACTCGTCAAGGAGCGGATGTCGATCAACACTGATCCATCAAAGATCACGATTGATGAACTGGTGAACGCACGCACGGTCTCTGCTGTGATCCAAGCTTTCTTTGGCTCCAGTCAGTTGAGCCAGTTTATGGATCAGACCAATCCTCTTGCAGAGATGACTCACAAGCGTCGTCTCTCGGCCCTCGGCCCGGGTGGACTAACCAGAGAACGTGCTGGCTTTGAAGTGCGTGATGTCCACTACTCCCACTATGGCCGGATGTGTCCGATCGAGACGCCTGAAGGTCCCAATATCGGGTTGATCACATCTCTTACGACCTATTCTCGGATCAACGACCTTGGCTTCGTGGAGACACCCTACAGGCGTGTAAAGAATGGTAAGGTCACAAAAACGATAGAATGGTTGTCAGCGAATGAGGAAGAAGAGAAGCGTATTGCGCAGGCCAATGCGCCCTTAGGACCTAAAGGCAACTTCGAAAATGAGTTCGTACTTTGCCGAGAGCGAGGAGATTTTCCGCTACTTCGCCCGGCTGATATCGACTACATGGATGTTGCACCAGTCCAACTTGTGTCTGTCGCGGCAGCACTAATCCCTTTCCTAGAACATGACGATGCTAACCGGGCACTGATGGGCTCGAACATGCAGCGCCAAGCCGTCCCACTTTTGTATACGGATGCTCCACTTGTCGGAACCGGGATGGAGGCGAAGGTCGCATCTGATTCGGGGGCAGTGGTTACCGCTCGCCGTGCTGGAAAAGTAGTAGAGGTCACGGCAGATGAGGCAGTGATTGACACAGGAACTGTGAAGCCAGGAAGTGCCGGACAGCCCCTTGCCAAGCTTACTCAATTTGATCGGTATCCATTCAAGAAGTTTTGGCGTACGAACCAGGATACAGCGATCAATCAGCGTCCCCTCGTGCAGGTGGGTGAAAAAGTCAAACCCGGGGATATCATCGCTGATGGACCGAGTACCGACTCTGGTGAACTGGCACTTGGCCGGAACATTTTGGTCGCATTCATGCCTTGGTACGGATCGAACTTTGAAGACGCGATCGTGATCAGTGAGAAATTAGTCAAAGATGACGTTTTCACGTCAATCCATATCCAAGAGCTCGAACTGCACGTTAGGGATACAAAGCGAGGTATGGAGGAGATAACGCGCGAAATCCCCAACGTTGCAGAGGAAAACCTGGCAGACCTCGATGAACGAGGCATCATCCGTGAAGGAGCGAGGGTCGCAGCAGGGGATATTCTTTCTGGGAAGATTACCCCAAAAGGAGAGACCGAACTTTCACCGGAAGAGAAGCTGCTGACAGCGATCTTTGGTGAGAAAGCTAAGGACGTTAAAGATTCATCTCTCAGGGTTCCTCCTGGCATGACTGGAACGATCATCGATGTGAAAATTTTCTCCCGCCGGATCGATGATCCACTGCTTGAAAAAGAGCACGGGGTGAAGATTGGAGACCTCAGGGGTCTCGAACGATATGAGATTAAGCGCATCCAAGACGCTCGTGATGAGGAGCTTCGTGAGATCCTGATTCGCCAAACGGTCAGCTTGATGCTGAAGAAGGGTACTGTCGAGCTGTTTATGGAAGAGGGCGCGAAGTTCACGAAGGACAATATTGAACAGATCAATTTCAAGCAGGTCGATCTTGAGACATTCAAGCTACAGAATAAGTCTGCGAGTGAACGTCTTCGTAGCGTAGTGGATGAGGCTCAAAGGCGGATTGGACACATAAAGGAGAGCACGGAAGACCAAATTGACAAAGTCTTTCAGCCGGACGAACTCCCGCCCGGTGTAGTCCAGCTTGTTAAGGTCTATCTAGCTGAGAAGCGAAAGATCTCAGTGGGCGACAAGATGGCTGGACGGCATGGGAATAAGGGGATTATTGCCAGGATCGCACCTGAAGAGGATATGCCGTTTCTCCCAGATGGGACACCGGTTGAGATTGTGCTGAACCCACTAGGTGTGCCATCTCGAATGAATGTTGGCCAAATACTAGAGACCCACTTGGGATGGGCAGGGAGGGTTCTGGGTTTTGAAGCTAAGACCCCTGTATTCCAAGGTGCAACCGAGAATGAGGTCGGAGGATTACTCAAATTGGCCGGCCTTAAGTGGGTTCATGACGCTTATGACCTAAAGGCTTCTCCTCCGGTGGGGTTAGAGGACATCGAAACACTTGTAGCGGCGACAGGGCAACTGCCAGTTGTCATGGCTGGTCAAGGAGATGGAGATGGAAATGGAAATGGTTCCGGCCCAGATGGTGAGACACATGGAATTGGACAGCCATTAGATGCCTACCTGTCACTGGATACCAGTAAAAAGCACAAGAAATTTTTTGACCAGCTGGGAGCATTTCTTGTGGAAGCCGGAGGTGAACTCGCTGCTCGTAAGGGAGAGAAATTTACAAGCCTCTTCCCAGCTATCCAGAAACTGAAGGGTCGTTCCGTGATCCGGTCCGGCCTTGATGAAGCAGTCAATGAGTTGATGGAGCACTGCGAAATCTTACCCAATGGAAAGATTTGGCTCAGGGATGGACGTAGTGGTCGCCGCTTTGATCATCCGATCACAGTTGGCGCGATCTATATGCTCAAGTTGAGCCATCTCGTAGATGACAAGATCCACGCACGCTCCATTGGGCCATACTCTTTAGTCACTCAGCAGCCCCTGGCTGGTAAGGCTCAGTTTGGTGGTCAGCGCTTTGGTGAAATGGAAGTCTGGGCGCTTGAGGCATACGGGGCCGCGCACACGCTTCAAGAAATTCTCACAGTCAAGTCAGATGATGTACAAGGCCGCTCAAAGGTTTATGAAGCGATCGTCAAGGGTGATAACCTTCCGAAGCCTGGTATACCGGAGTCGTTTAACGTGCTTGTAAAGGAACTACAGGCCCTTGGTCTGAGCGTCACCTTGGGTGAGGAGAAATAAATGATTGATTTTCCTAGGACTAGGGATCAGGAAACTTCGGACTTCGAGTACATTCGAGTACGACTTGCTTCCCCGGAAGAGATACGGAATTGGTCTTTCGGCGAGGTAGTGAAGCCGGAAACGATCAACTATCGCTCATTCAAGCCTGAGCGGGACGGCCTATTCTGTGAGCGCATTTTTGGACCGGTGAAAGATTGGGAGTGTCACTGCGGTAAGTTCAAGAGGATCCGGTTTCGCGGGCATGTCTGCGACCGTTGCGGTGTCGAGGTGACGTTGTCGAAGGTGCGCCGAGAACGTATGGGCCATATCGAACTTGCGGTCCCAGTGGCCCATATATGGTTCTTCAAGACCCTGCCAAGCCAACTTGGTTATCTACTTGGCATGTCATTACGTGACCTTGAGAAGGTGATCTACTACGCATCGTATGTCGTTACTCACCCGGGTAAGCAGGACATTGATGGAGTAGCTGTGGAGTTTCAACAGCTCCTCGATGAAGATGAATATTATGACTTGCGTGTTAAGGCACGCGATGAAGCGGACGAGCAGTTCAAAGCAGAAATCGGTGCTGAAGCTGCACGGACACTACTGGGGTTACTTGATACACCCGATAAAAAGATCAAGGATCGAAATGCGGATGGCAGGGGCCTTGACCGGCTTGCTGAATGGCTCCGACATGAAATCGAGACAGAGACTTCGCAGCACCGGAAGAAGAAGAAATTAAAGAGACTCAAAGTCGTTGATGCTCTTCGTCACTCTGGTAACACGCCTGAAAGTCGCAATCGCCCGGAGTGGATGATTCTTGACGTGATTCCAGTCATCCCCCCTGACTTGCGACCGCTGGTTCCACTCGATGGCGGGAGGTTTGCAACTTCGGATCTCAACGACCTCTACCGGAGGGTTATCAACCGTAATAATCGGCTCAAAAAGCTGATTGATATGAAGGCTCCAGAGGTCATCCTCCGCAATGAGAAGCGGATGCTCCAAGAGGCTGTGGACGCTCTGTTCGATAATGGTCGACGCTCGAAGGCCATACGGGGTCGCGGCAAGCGGCCACTCAAGTCACTCAGTGACATGTTGAAGGGCAAGCAGGGACGTTTTCGGCAAAACTTACTGGGTAAACGTGTGGACTACTCGGGCCGCTCAGTCATCGTAGTTGGACCTGAGCTGAAACTCCACCAATGTGGGCTTCCGAAAGCGATGGCGGTTGAGTTGTTCAAGCCATTCATCATACATGAGCTTGAGAAGCGTGGTGAGGCCGAGACGGTCAAGCGTGCAAAGAAGATTGTTGAGCAGAACGATCCAAAGGTCTATGAGGTTCTTGAGGATATAATCAAGGACCATCCCGTTCTACTAAATCGGGCTCCAACTCTGCATCGGCTGGGCATCCAAGCTTTCGAACCGGTCCTTGTCGAGGGTAAGGCAATCCGGATTCATCCTCTCGTGTGTGCGGCATTCAACGCCGACTTTGACGGTGATCAGATGGCGGTCCATGTGCCCCTCTCGTTTGAGGCACAGCTCGAGTGCAGAGTCCTTATGCTGGCCTCAAACAATATCCTTCTACCATCTAATGGACGTCCCGTAGCCGCGCCGACACAGGATATGGTGATAGGGTGCTACTATCTCACCAATCCCGGAATCCGTATCACGGATCTTGAACGGTTGGTGGAAGATCCCAAGGTACCAAAAGACCGACGCAGTAAAGCGGACGCAGAACTTGATGAGCTCTATAAGGATGCACCTCGCTTCTCTACTTATGGAGAGGTCGAGATGGCCGTCGCTCAGGAGTACCTCGTATTTGAGTCACTCGTTTGGTATTGGGTTGGTGAGCAGCACGGTGAGGAGAATGGTCACTGGGTTAGAACTTCAGTAGGGCGGGTACTTTTCAATTCAATCGTGCCTGACGAACTAGGTTTCTTGAATAGAACGTTTGGCAAGAAAGAACTTGGGGACCTTGTGTTTGACTGCTTTGAGAACACGGGCCTTGGAAAGACAACTGAATTTCTTGATCACTTAAAGGATTTCGGATTTGGCTACGCGACGATGGGCGGGATCAGCGTTGGAATCTCGGATCTTGAAGTGCCGCATGAGAAGGCAGCGATTCTGGAGGAAGCAGCGGAGGAGGTTGCGCGGTTCCAGAAAGCTTATGGGGATGGGTTCATCTCAAATGGTGAGCGCTACAACAAGGTCATTGATGTATGGACGCACGCCAACAACGATGTTGCGGACGCGATGGTCCAGCATTTAGAACGATCCAAGAATGGTTTCAATCCAGTCTACATGATGATGACGTCGGGTGCTCGTGGTAATAGGGACCAGATGCGCCAGCTTGCGGGGATGCGGGGTCTCATGGCAAAGCCACAAAAGAAGTTGACGGGTGGAATTGGTGAGATCATTGAAAGCCCAATCAAGGCAAATTTCCGTGAAGGTCTCTCTGTAGTTGAATATTTCATCTCTACCCACGGAGCCCGGAAAGGTCTGGCGGATACCGCCCTGAAAACTGCTGATGCAGGTTATCTGACAAGACGCCTGGTCGATGTTGCACAAGATGTAACGGTTGCGTCGGAAGACTGTGGCACAATCCTCGGACTTGAGATGAGCGCGCTGAAGGAAGGCGAGGATATCATAGAACCGTTGGCTGACCGTATCGTCGGTAACGCAGCTCTTGAGGACATCCACGACCCGATCGATGGTGATTTGCTTGTGAAAGCTGGTGCATTGATCCTAGAGGATACGGCGAATTTGGTTGAAGATGCAGGCTTGCAGATGGTCCGCATTCGATCAGTTCTAACGTGTGAGTCGAAGCGGGGAATCTGCCAGATGTGCTATGGAAGAAACCTTGCGACAATGAAGCCGGTAGATATTGGGGAGGCTGTGGGTATCCTTGCTGCACAGTCGATCGGAGAGCCTGGTACCCAGCTGACACTGCGCACCTTCCATATTGGTGGAACAGCTGCTCGTATTGCTGCGCAGACACAGCGTAAATCGAAAATAGATGGAGTTGTGGAGCTTGATCGCGTTACGACTGTGAAGACACCTGATAAAGATCAAATCATCACTTCACGTGAGGGTCAGATTCTCCTTAAGACCAGAGAAGGTGGTATTCGGAGCCGTCTATCAGTTCCATATGGAGCGACCCTGGCGGTCAAGGAAGGTCAGGCGATCAAATCTGGTGATTTATTGTTCAGCTGGGACCCCTACACAGAGCCGATTGTTGCGGATGTGAAGGGTGTGGTGAAGTTCATTGACATCGTTGATGAACAAACGATGCGTGAAGAGCTTGATGAATCCACCGGTCGTCGACAGATGACCATCATTGAGGATCGCGAGAAAAAACTCCACCCAACGATCCAAATCCAGAAGAAGACGAAAAAAGATGAGAAACAGAGAGAGTTTATTGTGCCGGTTGGGGCGCAGCTCACAGTACACCACGGCGACGAGATAAATCCCGGTGACATCATTGCCAAGATTAGCCGTGAGGTGTATAAAACCCGCGATATTACTGGTGGCTTACCGCGGGTGGCCGAACTCTTTGAGGCACGTAGACCGAAGGATCCCGCTGTTATCACGGAGATCGATGGTATAGTGTCTTTCGGAGGGATCAAGAGAGGAAAGCGTGAGGTTCACGTAACCCCAGAGATGGGCGATCATCGGACCTACCCTGTTCCTGTGGGCAAGCACATGCGAGTGCATGAGGAGGACCGTGTCCGGGCAGGTGACCGGCTGAGTGAGGGCCCGATAAACCCACATGATATCCTCGCCATTAAAGGGCCCAGGGCAGTTCAAGAATACCTGCTAAATGAGATCCAAGAGGTCTATAGGTTGCAGGGTGTAAAGATCAACGACAAACATATCGGTGTGATTGTTAGACAAATGCTCCAAAAGGTGCGTGTAACGAACTCAGGTGACACGGATCTTCTTGAGGGAGAGAACGTCGACCGCCGAGAGTTCCGGTCTGTGAACGAGAACGCAATTGAAGAGGGTTCGAAGCCAGCACGCTCTGAGCCACTACTGTTAGGAATCACGAAAGCCAGCCTCACGACTGAATCATTCATTTCTGCGGCGTCATTCCAAGAGACAACACGAGTACTTACCGATGCTGCGGTGCGGGGAGCTAATGATGAACTCAAGGGCTTAAAAGAGAATATCATAATTGGACACCTAATACCTGCAGGTACTGGTGCCCACCGCTATCAATCGGTGGAGTTCATGGTTGAGCAGTCCTATTATGACGAAGAGATTGTCCCGCTCACAGAGGCCGGAGAATTGGTGTCGGGACTGACTAAGTCCGAGTAGGTGCCTCGTGAACTTGTCTGGAAAGCTCCTTGGTTAAAATGGGGGGCTTGCTACCAGATATGAGGGGTAAGACGGGGACTCCCTAGGCAGTTAGGGAGCCCCCGTTTTTCTTTTTCGATAGAAACCAAGACCTTCAAGGGGTAGTGGAGCGTAAATCTGGGCACAGTTCTTCCTTCGGAAATTGACTAATGTGTTGCCATGACCCTTGAAACACCGCTCAATGAAGCGGAATTCGCCGTTGACACCATCTTAGCCCTTTTCTATTTTTTTCTGCTATAGTTGAAACGGGTACTCTCAATAAAAGCGAGCCACCCTTCGATGCGCCGAGAGGCGCGTTTTTTTTCAAGATCACGAGGTCGTAGACTACCACCTGATGCCGACGATCAATCAGTTAGTTAGGAAGGGCCGGAAGGCAGTTCAGAAAAAGAACAAAGCTCCGGCCCTGCAACGGAACCCGCAGAAGCGGGGGGTGTGCACACGTGTATATACTACGACTCCCAAGAAGCCGAATTCCGCATTGCGGAAAGTGGCTAGAGTGCGCCTTACTAATGGCTTTGAAGTGACCGCATACATTGGTGGGGAAGGTCATAATCTTCAGGAGCACTCGATCGTTCTCATCCGCGGTGGTCGTGTGAAAGATCTTCCGGGTGTGCGATATCATATCGTACGTGGCACGCTAGACGCATCCGGAGTAAGTGACCGAAGGCAGGGTCGTTCCAAGTACGGCGCTAAACGGCCAAGGTAAGGCTGATTTCAAATGAGCCGTCGTTCACAAGCTGAAAAAAGGGAGACCCCTCCCGACGCTCGGTTTCAATCCTCCGCCGTAACCAAATTCATCAACAACTTGATGGTTGATGGCAAGAAATCAGTGGCGGAGAAAATTTTCTATGATGCGATTGAGATGCTTGAAAAGCGTTCAGACGAGTCAGGCTTGGAGGCTTTTGAGAAGGCATTGAGTAATGCTAAGCCCGCTCTTGAAGTGAAAAGCCGCAGGGTGGGTGGAGCGACGTACCAGGTTCCGATTGAAGTTCGGCCGGAGCGGCGCACGGCGCTTGCTACACGCTGGCTTATAGGATTCGCACGAGCTCGTTCTGAAAAGACTATGGCTGAACGTCTAGCAGGAGAGTTTCTAGCCGCGAGTCGTAGCGAGGGTAACACCATAAAAAAGAAAGAAGACACGCACCGGATGGCAGAGGCGAACAAGGCGTTTGCCCACTACCGCTGGTAGAGATCACCGTAAGGATTTAAAGACGAAAAATTAGGGACGCGATGGCCTCTCTATGAAGAGAGAGGCCCTCTCCGATCATAGGAGCGCGGATGACTGTTAACCCGTCAGAGGGGAATGCCGTGCTCTTTTTTTGTGCCCAAAGGCGATGATGAACTCAGTACTCGATATAGAAAGGATTGGGAGAGAAGGACGCAGATAGATGCCTAGGATCACCCCACTACCGCACCTTCGAAATATTGGCATTATGGCGCACATTGATGCCGGTAAGACGACGACTACTGAACGTATCCTGTTCTATACAGGACGCGTGCACCGGGTAGGTGAAGTGCATCATGGTGCGGCGACCATGGACTGGATGGAGCAAGAACAAGAGCGTGGGATCACAATCACATCTGCCGCGACTACCTGCTATTGGCATCGTCTAGATACTGATTATCGGATCAATATCATTGATACCCCCGGCCACGTAGACTTTACAGCCGAAGTTGAACGTTCCTTGCGTGTACTAGATGGTGCAGTCGCTGTTTTCTGTGCTGTGGGCGGTGTCGAGCCGCAGTCTGAAACTGTTTGGAGGCAGGCAGACCGCTACACCGTGCCGAGGATTGCCTTGGTAAACAAGATGGACAGAATCGGTGCGGACTTTGGGAATGTTGTAGAGATGATGAAGGACCGACTAGGCGCGAATGCTTATCCTGTGCAGTACCCCCTTGGCGAGGGAGAACTGTTCACGGGGGTAGTAGATATCGTAGAGCGTAAATCCATCATTTACAAAGATGAAATGGGCTCGGAGTTCACAGAGGGTGAGATTCCAAACGCCCTTAAGGACAAGGTCGAAGAACTGCGCCAAGAGTTACTTGAGGCGGCGATTGAACATGATGATGACTTGATTGAGAAGTATCTGGATGGAGAAGAGCTTACGAATAATGAATTCCGGCACGCTATCAGGGCGGCAACCATCAAGGGGGCCATTTTCCCTGTCTTCTGTGGATCCGCCTTTAAGAATAAAGGAATTCAGGCTCTTCTCGATGGTGTGATTGACTATTTGCCGTCGCCAGTTGACGTCCCCTCAATTCAGGGGCACCTGCCTCAGAATGACGAAACTATAGAGACTCGTGAAGCGAATGACGAGGCTCCTTTTGCGGCCTTGGCTTTCAAGATTGCCACCGACCCATATGTAGGAAAATTAACTTTTTTCCGCGTTTACTCAGGCTCGCTTCCTTCCGGTAGCTACGTGTATAACGCTACTAAAGGGAAACGAGAACGTGTTGGCCGGATTCTTCAAATGCACGCCAACAAGCGAGAAGAGCGGGAAGAGGTATTTGCTGGGGATATTGCCGCAGCGATTGGTCTCAAGGCCGTGAAAACTGGAGACACGCTCTGCCTTGAGACGGACCAGATTATTTTGGAAGCGATGAAGTTCCCGGAGCCAGTAATTGCTGTAGCGATTGAGCCCAAGACGAAAGTTGATCAAGACAAACTGGGGGGCGGTCTCGGGAAGCTTGCCGACGAGGACCCAACCTTCCGAGTCCATACAGATTCAGAGACCAACCAGACGATTATCTCAGGCATGGGTGAACTCCACCTCGAGATCATCGTAGACCGCCTTAAGCGGGAATTTGATGTCGAAGCGAATGTAGGCAGGCCGCAGGTAGCTTATCGAGAGACAATTCGAAGCCGGGCAGAAAAAATTGAAGGTAAATTTGTGCGCCAGAGTGGCGGGCGTGGACAGTATGGACACGTGGTGATCAACATTGAACCGGGTAAGCCGGGAACAGGTTTTGTTTTTGAGGACAAGGTGGTTGGTGGGAGTGTCCCACGTGAGTACATCAGTTCAGTCGAGGCTGGTATTCGTGAATCGCTTGATTCAGGCGTGATAGCTGGTTACCCAATAATCGATGTGAAGGTCGAGCTTATTGATGGATCTTATCACGACGTAGACTCAAGTGAGATAGCATTCAAGATCGCCGGATCCTTGGCACTCAAGAACGGGATCAAGAAGGCAACCCCAGTTCTTTTGGAGCCTGTAATGGATGTGGAAGTCGTGACACCAGCTGACTATCTGGGTGATATCATTGGGGACTTATCTTCGCGCAGAGGGAAAGTTGGTGGCATGACTGAGCGGGCCGGCGCACGAGTCATTGGAGCGTCAGTGCCCTTGGGCGAGATGTTCGGTTACTCAACCACTCTTCGATCACTAAGCCAGGGCCGGGCAGTATTCACTATGCAATTTGCACAGTATGAAGAAGTGCCTCAGTCAAAGGCGACTGAGATTATGGCCGCTAATGGCAACCCACATTGACAGATTGATAACGCGTAACCTGAAGCAGAGGGATGAGTGATGGCTAAGCAAACATTCGAACGTACGAA
>DUBS01000041.1 GCA_012960225.1 Gemmatimonadota bacterium
GGATCTCGACACCCACGCTGGCTGCGGCTATTGGCGACTGCCCCAATGGTGTTGGTAGCATTCGACGACGACGAGGCTGGAGAGAGTGCCGCCCGCTACTGGTTGGACGCTCTGCCGCACTCCCGTCGTCTGGTGCCAGATGGCGATCCGGCACGGATGCTCGAGGCCGAAGCTGATGTCCGCGCCAGATTCCGCAATGGGGCCACCGCCGATGTCGGCGTGGAAGAAGAAGGCCCGCAAGTCCAGACCTTCGACGAGCTTGTCGATGAATTGTTCGTAGAAGCTTTGTCCAACATCTCCGCATGCCTCGGTAAGCCCTCCGATGACTTTTGGGGTGTTTCTTGTCGTCCAAGTCTTATTTCCAGGATCTACTCGCTCAGGAGAAAAACACAAATGAAAGTCCTCACCAGCAACCAAGCCGGTGCTTTCTAGCTTCGGTTTTAGCACCTCACGCGTGGTACCAGGATACGTCGTAGATTCCAGCACAATGAGTTGGCCGGGACACAGAGTAGCTGCGACTGCGTCGGAAGCTGCACTAATATAGGACACATCTGGATCACGAGTCTTAGAGAGAGGAGTGGGAACACAGATCGAAATAGCATCACATTCAGCCAGGCGACTCATGTCACACGTTGCCTCAATCAGACCACGCTTGCGTAGTGATCCCACCTGATCATCAGTCAAATCTTGGATGTGTGAGCAACCCGAGTTGACGCTCTCCACGACCTGCTTATTTACATCAAAGCCTATGACCTTGAATGCACCGCTCTCGGCGGCTTCTACGCATAGCGGTAAGCCAACATAGCCGAGCCCAATAATACCGAAGGTCATAATTTCGTTGTCGCTTAGCAGTGGACGTGAATTCATGATAGCAAGAGCAGTGTTGTCATAATTGAGATGACCGCTAACCCCGTAGTCACATTCTTAGAATATACCTCACAGCCGATGCCCTTCCAGTTAAAAGCGGAACATCAGTCCCATAATCACTCTGTCATCATTAGTGACTTACTTGAGGCAACTCGCACTGGGTTGAGAAGAAGAAGAAGAAAATCATTCCCACAATTAAGCATGTGGGCAGACTCAGCGTCTGGTGAAGCCTCTATTCGTTGACAACCATAGCTGGAGCTCTTGTGATCTTGCCGGCCGAAATGCAGCGTGTGCATACGCGGACACGACAACGAGTGCCACTCTCATCGACAATCCTTACCGTCTGGAGGTTCGGGAGCCACCGGCGGCGTGTCTTATTGTGAGCGTGGCTAACGTTGTTCCCGGTAGCGGGACCCTTGCCACACACATAGCAAATTCTAGCCATATTACCTTAGTTACCGATTCAATTTCACGTTAACTGGCACGGACCACCTAATTACCGCTGGTATTCCCTACCCCACTCGTTGTATCAGCTACAACGACTTCCGTGGATTCTAAGTAGTGCATCGCAAACTCAGCTGCCAAACGGTCCCCATCCCCGATCGCTCCTGCCGCTGTCCATGCGTTCAAGGCAGAATCATTTACGGCATGGACGACACCGGTCACAGTCGCCCGTTCACCCATAGTGATGGCCACACCCTCTGCCTTAACCGCTTCAGACATTGAAATGAGGAACGGTTGCCCATTCGGGAGTTCGAGCCAGAAGCCCTGTGTACCAAGCATGCTGGCTACGTTTAGCCCTGACACCCGTATCAGCCGCCCTTCAAATGGGACCGCATCAACCTCTAGGTCAGTAGCAGCGACAGTGGTTGCAACCTCCATTTCATCTGCTGTATCACTCTCCTCGACGATGGTGAGCGCCCGCTCTTCGGCGGCCCGGACGTTGAGGTAGTACATAAATAAACCGATAACAATGAATGCAACTACCATTAGAAGCATGCTCAGGTCAGCAGCACCCCGTCGGGAAGTGTTGTCAGCCATATCCGTCGTCCTGTACGGTTGAGGTGTCCCCATTACTTCACGAGCCAAACTAATTAACCAATTCGATGAGCGATATCTCGGCTGCATCACCTTTGCGGTTACCCAACTTTAGAATCCGGGTATAACCACCCGGGCGCTCAGCGTATCGGGAAGAAATTTCATCGAACAATTTCCCTAAAACCTCTCGATCTTGGATCTTCCGAGCCACTAAACGCCTCGCGTGCAAGTCACCGCGACGAGCGAGGGTAATTAGGCGCTCAGCATAAGGTCTTAGCTCCTTAGCCTTAGCAGTGGTTGTCTCGATGCGCTCATGTCGAAAAAGCGAAGTCGCCAAATTCCGCAACATGGCTCGTCGGTGACTCGCTGTTCGCTGGAGCTTTCGTCCCTTTTTCCTATGTCGCATAACTAACCGTTCTCAGTTCCTGCGGTCTTACCCTCCGCATCTAAGAAAAAGAGGCGGCCGTCTTCCCCTTGTTCAAGCTTCATACCGAATCCTAGCTCCCTCTCTTCCAAGAAGTCTGAGATCTCTTTAAGAGATTTCTTACCAAAATTCTCAATTTGCAGCATATCATCTTCTGATGACTGCACTAGATCCGCCAATGTAAGGATATTCTCCTTATGCAAAGAATTACGAGAACGTACAGAGAGTTCAGCAAGTTCTTCGATCAAACTCGAAAGTAGAGCTTGCTGATTCTCTGAAACCGCAACCGATCCTGGAGGAGTAACTTCAGGAATTCCACCTTCGCTGAAATAAAGCATGTACTCTAGGTGTTTCCTGACAAGTTCAGCCGCATAAGCAACTGCGCTTGACGGATCTAACGAGCCATCGGTCTCTATGTTCAGTGTGAGTCGATCAAAATCTGTTCGTTGGCCAACCCTTGTTTCCTCCACGGAGAAGTTGGCCCTCCTCACAGGATTATAGATCGAATCGATACGGACGAGATCCACCGGGGCTTCTCGCGGAACAGGGTGTTGACCCGCGAGCACAAAACCACGGCCTTTATTGATGTAAAGCTGAACGCGGAGCTTGCGGTCTTCCTGAAGAGTGAAAATATGATGGCCTGGATCCATGACAGTGGCTCCAGAGGTTGGCTGAATATCTCCCGCAGTCACAATACCAGCCTTGTCGACTTGTATCTCTAGAACTGCTTCATCCACATCATCATCCAAAGTCACGATCAGTGACTTCAGGTTCTGGATCACCTGGTGGACATCCTCTATCACACCACTAATCGTTTGATGTTCATGCAGAACTCCGTCGATACGGAAACCCCACACTGCCGCCCCTCTCAGTGAGGATAGCAGTACACGGCGCACTGAATTGCCCAGGGTATGTCCAAAGCCCCGCTCAAGCGGCTCGATCATGAATTGAGCCGAACGGTCAGCATCCTCAACACTCTCGATCTGCTCAATACGCTCAGGGAGTACCAAGCCAGTGAGATCTAGGTCCACGATATCCTCCTAAACAGCCTTACTTGAGTCGGAATTAATGATCCGACGTAGGATTACTTCGAATAGAGCTCTACAATTAATTGCTCTTGGGCCGCAAGCGGAATGTCACTACGTGTCGGTTGTCGAATCATCCGCCCTACCCGCGCCTTCTCATCCAGAGCAAGCCACTCGAGAAGCGTGGGTCGCGTTCTTGCCTCGAGACTTTCCTGGATTAGTACGATTTCTTTGGACTTGGGCTTGATTGCTATCTCGTCACCAGCTGATACCCGGAAACTCGGAATATCAACAAGCCGCCCATTAACCTCCACGTGACGATGGCGAATTAGCTGGCGTGCCTGGCTCCTGCTCGTAGCAAAACCCATACGGAATACGACATTGTCTAATCTTGTTTCCAGCGCAATGATCAGGTTGTCCCCTGTAATACCTGCGATATGAGAAGCACGTTCAAAAAGATTTCTAAATTGCTTCTCATGCAGTCCATATATCCGTTTAACTTTTTGTTTTTCTCGCAGCTGAACGGAATATTCCGATTGCTTGCGTCGCCTTGCGTGCGCAGGTCCGTGCTGGCCTGGGGGATACTGTCGACGCTCGACTGGGCATTTCTCAGTGTAGCACTTTTGGCCCTTAAGAAAGAGCTTCTGACCCTCTCGGCGGCAGAGCCTACAAACTGGTCCGGTATAACGAGACATATCGTCGCTGGCCTCCCTAGACTCGACGCTTCTTTGGAGGTCGACAGCCGTTATGGGGCAACGGCGTAATGTCCTCGATTGATTTGATCTGCAGACCTGCAGCAGCAAGTGCCTGAATCGCTGATTCGCGGCCCGACCCAGGTCCCTGCACGCGGACATCCAAGCGTTTGACACCAAGTCCTAGCGCCTCTCGTCCAACTTTCTCAGCGGCAATGGTTGCCGCGAACGGGGTCGACTTCTTTGATCCCTTGAAACCGGCAGTACCAGCACTGGCCCAAACCACCGCATTGCCTGCGTTGTCTGTGATAGTAATGATCGTATTGTTGAAGGTCGCCTTTATATGAGCGATGCCTTCAGCCTCAACAACCTTCTTACTGCGCTTTGGTCCGTCTTTTGGCTTTGCCAATTTCTTCTTTCCACGCTATGGATGCGGCGAAACGGGGTTGCTGTCTCCGTTGGGGCCACATCAAGTGATACGCATGCACTGCATGCGTCGAAGGAGTAAAGCTATCTATTTCCTAGGTGCTTGCTTCTTTCCGGTGATCGCCCTCCGAGAGCCTTTGTGAGTGCGAGCATTAGTCTTTGTTCTTTGGCCACGAACCGGAAGTCCACGCCGGTGACGTAGTCCCCGATAGCACCCAATATCCATCAGGCGCTTGATGTTCATAGACGTCTCGGTACGGAGCGCACCTTCCACCTTATAGTTGCTCTCAATTTGTCGCCGAAGAAGGTTTACATCGTCATCCGACAGATCTTGCGTCCGGCGATCAGCGTCAACCCCACACTCAGTAATAATCTGGTTGGCCCGAGTATCACCTATCCCATATATATACGTAAGCGCGACCCCGATCCTCTTTCCACGAGGGAGGTCCACTCCAGCAATACGTGCCATTAATCGCTAACCTTGACGCTGTTTATGCTTAGGATCCCTAGAGCAGATAATTCGTACCACACCCTTTCTCCGGACCACCTTGCAGTGTTCACAGATAGGCTTAACGCTGCTTCGTACCTTCAATTGTGACATCTCCTGAATCATTTCTAGCAGAGCTATAAAATATAATAAGGCTTTTGTAGAGCTTCAAGCGGTACCAGTAGTAGCAGAAACTGTATGAAATGAGGACTCTAGGGTGGTGAGAACCTTTGGTCCCTCCGCTGTTACCGCCACCGTATGCTCGAAATGTGCTGAGAGGGCCTTGTCTGCGGTTGTTACCGTCCAACCATCGTCCAACGTGCGGATTTCCGGAGAACCAGCAGAAAGCATAGGCTCTATAGCGAGTACCATCCCTTCCCGGAGCAACGGGCCATGTCCTGGACGACCAATATTCGGAATTTGTGGTTCCTCATGTACTTCCCGACCCACTCCGTGACCAACTAGATCACGGACGATCTTGCAATCCTCACCCTCCACAGCAGCGATCACCGCCGTACCGATATCCCCCACATGGTTTCCCGGCCTTGCAGCATTGATCGCAAACCTGAGAGCCTTCTCAGTGGTCTTGAGCAAGCTGTGTGCTTTATTACCCACCTCACCGACTACAAATGTCCAAGCAGAATCAGAGCACCATCCAGCAAAACGTACTCCAACATCTATCGACACAATATCTCCTGAAACCAGTATCCGGCTCGCACTAGGGATCCCATGCACTACCTCCTCATTCACAGAAGTACAGACACTCCCCGGGAAACCGTAGAGACCTTTAAAAGCCGGAACGGCACCATCATGTGATACGATGTATTCATCGCAGAACAGATCTAGATCAGCTGTTGACACCCCTGGAATCACAAGAGGAGCTATCTCGTGAAAAAGGCTGGCAATGATCTTGCCCCCACGCGCGATCATTTCAACCTCTTCTGCCGTTCGTAAGTGGATCACGCGGTTAACCGATTCCAAGTGCAGCGCGGAATGCCAGCTGAACATCATGTACGGGCTGTGCGGCTGGCACACGTTTCAATGATGCCGGGTGTGAACTGTAGTGGTCTATCAATGGAGCTGTCTGGCTCTCGTATACCCTCAGGCGGTTTCTGACTGTGTCCGGTTGATCGTCCGAACGCTGAACCAGCAGCCCGCCACAACGTCCACATTCACCCTCACTCGTTGGAGGGTCGAAATGCAGGTTAAAGACCGCTCCACAATCAATGCAGCTACGTCGACCACTCAGACGTTTGATGAGTTGATCCTCCGGTGCCTCGAAGACGACTACTTCACTTACTCCACGCGCGACGTCCAAAAGGACACCGTCCAGACCCTCAGCTTGAGCAATCGTCCGAGGAAATCCATCGAATACTATATTCGTTTCAGAATCCGTGGTGCTGAGGTGATCTCGGATTAAATCCAAGATCAATAAGTCAGGCACTAGTTCGCCCTTATTCATGAACTCTTGAGCCTCTAGACCCAAATCAGTTCCATCCCGGCAAGCTTCACGCAAGAGATCACCCGTCGATACGTGCTCGCCCCCAACAGAATCGATGAGTCGTACGGCCTGAGTGCCCTTCCCTGCGCCCGGTGGGCCCAGGAGGATAACGACCATCACATATACCGTTGGCGGCCACGCATCTTCACTCGACCCTTCTTCATAAAACCATCATAGTGGCGAAGCATCAGATGCTGCTGGGCTTGCTGAACTGTGTCGAGCCCAACCCCTACGACGATCAGGAGACTCGTCCCACCGAAGAAGAAGGTCGTGATATTGAAAATATCAAAAATCCAAAAGGGTACGAGCGCTATACCCGCAAGGAAGAAAGAACCGGGTAGTGTCACACGAGTAAGCACTCGATCAATGTATTCTGCGGTGCGAGCACCCGGCTTCACACCTGGAATAAATCCGCCTTGCTTTTTTAGGTTCTCAGCTAGGTCAATTGGGTTGAATATGATTGCCGTATAAAAGTACGTGAAGAAGACAATCAGGACTCCATAGGTGATATAGTACCCCCAGGTTTGGGGGGCGAAAAGTTCATTGATGACAGTGAGCGGGGCCCAATCCACAAATGCTGCTGCCGTTCCTGGAACCACGATGAAGGACTGAGCAAAAATGATCGGCATCACACCTGCAGAGTTTACACGCAGTGGGATAAAGCTCTTTTGACCTTCTCGGATTCGCCCACGTCCAACAACTTTCCGCGGGATCTGTACCGGGATCTTTCGGGCGGCTAGGGTCATCGCCACCACCCCTGCTGTTATAACTACGATTACTCCCACGAGAGCGGCAAGTGCAAAAGCACCGATCTCTCCGAGCCGGAACGATTCCCAAGTACGCACAACAGCTGCAGGGAAAGTCTGGATGATCGAGAAAAAGATCATCAGAGACATTCCATTACCAATCCCATGTTCGGTGATCTGCTCTCCGAGCCACATCACGAAAATTGCACCGACCGTAAGTGTCGTAACCGTCGTGAATGTGAATAAAAAGCCTGGGTTAGTAACTGCGCCCGGAATCGCTTGGAGAAAAGCCGAATAACCGTAAGCCTGAGCAACAGACAGGACGACTGTAGTATACCGAGTCCATTGAGTCAGTTTCTTACGGCCTTCTTCACCCTCTTTTTGGAGCTTCTCAATCGTTGGGAAAACCGCTGCGAGCAATTGAAACATGATACTCGCAGAGATGTAGGGCATAATCCCGAGTGCCAAAATTGTAGCACGGGATAACCCTCCCCCAACAAACATGTCGTAGATGCCGAAGAAGGTGTCCTGGAGCGCACCGAACTGCTGGCGTAAAGCACCGACATCCAAACTAGGAACCGTAATGTGGGATCCGAGCCGATAGATGAAGAGGATGAACAAGGTGAAGAGGATCTTCTCCTTGAGCTCTGGAGCACGGAAGAGGCCGGCTACGTTCTTCGCAGGAGTCGACACGCTACGAAGCTTCCCCCACACCTGCCGTGATCAGTGAGATGCTGCCGCCTGCAGCCTCAATCTTTGTCTGGGCACTATGGCTGAATTTGTGTGCGGTAACCGAGAAAGCCTGATCAATCTCCCCTTGGCCAAGAATCTTGACAGGTTTTCGGAGCGAACTGATCAGACCTGCTTGCCTTAGAGACTCAAGATTTATGTCTCCATCACAACGTTCGAGGTCCCGAATATTCACAACCTGATATTCAACACGGTTGAAATTCTTAAAGCCTCGCTTGGGGATCCGCCTCGCAAGAGGCATCTGACCACCCTCAAAGTCTCTTCGAATTCGACCACCGGATCTCGATTTCTGACCTTTTTGACCCCGGCCGGAAGTCTTGCCTGAGCCTGAGCCAGGCCCCCGCCCAACACGTTTACGATTCCGGCTTGAACCTGAGTTCGGAGTAAGATCGTGTAGCTCTGCCATAAATTAACCCTCTACCTCATGTACATCCACCATAAAGGAAATTTGATTAATCATACCTCTGATGGCGGGTGAATCTTCGTGAACCACACTCTGTTGATGGCGTTTGATCCCTAAGGCTCGGAGGGTACGACGATGTTTGTCCTGACGCCCTATACCACTACGCATTTGGGTGATTTTCAGCATGGGCTTCTTCTTCTTCTTAGCCACGGTGGACCATCCCAATAATAGCCTCAACTGGTACTCCACGCTCTTCAGCTGCCTGTTCAGCTGTAACTAACTCGCTTAAACCATTCATAGTTGCTCGTACAACGTTAATCGGGTTGTTTGTACCGAGACTTTTTGTGAGAACATCACTCACTCCCGCAGCCTCCAGCACCGCGCGCACTGGACCTCCTGCGATCACACCTGTGCCAGGAGCTGCCGGACGCAAAAGAACTCTTCCAGCCCCCCAGCGACCGATGATCTCGTGCGGTAGTGTCCCATTCTGGATAGGTACTTTCACCATGTTCCTGCGAGCTTTCTCAAATGATTTTCGGATCGCCTCAGCAACTTCATTCGCCTTTGCAAGCGCAATCCCAACATTCCCCTTTCGGTCTCCAACCGAGACCAGAGCAGAGAAAGAGAACCTCCTGCCACCCTTCACGACTTTCGCAACCCGATTGATATAAATGACATTCTCAACGAGATCACTTTCTCGATTCCTGTTCGGTTTTTTCTTCTTTGAATCCCTCTGCATCAGAACTTCAGACCTCCCTCACGGGCACCCTCGGCAAAAGCCTTCACCCGACCATGGTATTTGTATCCACCGCGATCGAAAACCGCGGTATCTATTCCCTGCTTCTTGGCGCGCTCAGCCAGCAACTTTCCAGCTGCATGCGCATGCTCAACTCTCGGATTCTTGCTCTCTGCGCTAAACCCCGTGAGTTCTTCCGATAGTGTGGAAAGACCGATCAATGTGCGACCAAGATCGTCATCGACAAGCTGTCCTTCAATGTTCTTGAGTGAGCGAAACACAACTAGGCGAGGGCGTTGCGCCGTGCCTCTGATCTTATCTCTTACGCGGTGGTGCCTACGCATGCGTTGGAGACTTCTGCTTTTCTTAAGCTTACTCTGCTTGATCATGCGCCCGCTCCAGCTGTCTTACCGGCCTTGCGTCGTACCTGTTCTCCCTGGTAACGGATGCCCTTTCCCTTGTAAGGCTCAGGAGGCCGGAACGAACGGATCTCAGCTGCGGCCTGTCCTACTTTTTGCTTATCTATACCCTGCACTACAATTGTTGTCTGATTGGGGCACTCGAGCGTTATCCCATTATCCGGTAAATAGTCGATGGAGTGACTGTACCCCAAGTTAAGCGTTATTCCACTAGCCTTGGGGTCAGCGCGATAACCGACGCCGATGATCTCAAGCGTCTTAGTGAATCCATCGGTTACCCCGGTTACCATGTTTTGGATTAGTGAACGTGTAAGCCCGTGCAAAGCCCTGTGTTCCTTCTGATCTGAGGGTCGCTCGACACGTAGTTCGTCATCCTCTATTACGATCTTCATATCCGGGTGAAATTCCATGGTCAGTGACCCTTTCGGTCCCTTAACGTTTAGCGTGCCTTCCACTTCAGTGGTCTCGACTCCCTTGGGGAGTAAAACGGGCATCTTCCCGATACGTGACATGGTTTCGTTCTCTCTCGTTTCCGCTCTACCAGACGAGCGCCAAGACTTCACCACCTACACCCTGCTGGCGAGCGGTGCGATCAGATAGCATTCCCGTTGATGTTGAGAGGATGGCCATCCCAAGACCATTCCTAACACGAGGGATGTCATCTTTACTGACGTAGTGCCGTCGGCCCGGTCGCGAGATGCGCTCAAGGTGGCGGATAACAGGCTTGTTTTCATGGTACTTAAGGTAAATGCGCAGCACTCCGAAACGGCCATCGGCAAGGACTTTATGTCCGTGAACGAAATGACTCTCCTGTAATAGCTTTACGATCTCGATCTTCATTTTAGATACAGGTACATCCACCCACTTGTGCGCTGCCTGTCCTGCATTCCGGATGCGTGTCAGCAGGTCCGCGATAGGATCGGTCATCATCTTATTGATACTCCCTTACCAACTCGATTTACGGACACCAGGGATCTCCCCTCGAAGTGCCATTTCTCGGAAACAAATTCTACATATCCCAAACTTGCGGAAAAAAGCACGCGGTCTACCGCATCGTTGACAACGATTACGTTGGCGAACCCCAAATTTTGGGGTCCGTTTTGCCTTTTCGATGAGCGCCTTTCTGGCCATTCGGAGTTCTCTCTATTTAAGCAGTTGCACCGATCTGAACCGGTACAGTCCCGCGGAAAGGGAAGCCCAGCTCACGTAGCAGGGCGCGTCCCTCAGCATCGTCATTCGTAGATGTAACCACGGTAATATCCATACCATGGATCTTCCGCACATTGTCATAATCGATTTCAGGGAAAACAATCTGTTCAAGGATTCCCATGGTGTAGTTACCACGACCGTCAAACGAGCGTGATTTAAGTCCTCTAAAATCTCTAATACGAGGAATTGTCGTATTAATCAGACGATCTAGGAAGAACCACATCTTCTGCCGCCGTAAAGTCACTGAAGCTCCCACAGGCATCCCTTCTCGGAGCTGAAAGTTCGAGATTGATTTGCGGGCTCGATTCATAAGCGGTTTTTGGCCGGAGATGATGCTCAGCTCATCAATTGCACTCTCGAGTAACTTGTGATCTCGTGACGCATCTCCCACTCCAACATTCAATACTACCTTAACCACCCTGGGAATCTGATGTGGGTTCACGAACCCAAATTCCTCAAAGAGTTTGGGGCGGACATGATTATCGTAGTGAGTCTTTAGACGCGGTTCCATGATCTGCCTAGATACTCAAGAGCAAAGTTATTGTGGCCGTGGGATGGGATTGCCGCTCTTGACCGCAATCCTCTCCTTGGTTCCATCTTCCTCTACCCGAACCCTTACCCTACTTGGCTCATCTGTTGCTGGGTCGATTAGCATCACATTTGAAATATTTATCGGGGCCTCAAAGCTGATGATTCCACCATCAGGATTCGCCTCACTAGGCCGTGTGTGGCGCTTACGCATGTTCACACCTTCGACACGAACTTGTCCGGTATCCTTGATCACTTCGAGAACATTCCCTTCTGTTTCACGATCATTACCGCGAATGACACGGACCCTATCTCCTTTCGTGATCTGACATTTCGTACTGGGCATCAGAGCACCTCAGGAGCCAGGGAAACAATTTTCATGTATTTCTTTTCACGTAGCTCGCGGCCGACGGGACCAAAGATACGGGTACCACGGGGCTCGCCCTGCTGGTTGATGAGCACTGCTGCATTATCCTCAAATCGGATATAGCTGCCATCCTTACGTCTTGTCTCCTTGACAGTCCGCACCACAACAGCTTCCACTACCTCACCCTTTTTTATTGCGGCGTTCGGTATTGCATCCTTTATGGTTGCAACGATCACATCTC
Organism: Gemmatimonadota bacterium; assembly: GCA_012960225.1. GTDB lineage: Bacteria > Gemmatimonadota > Gemmatimonadetes > Longimicrobiales > Gaopeijiaceae > UBA1142. The sequence goes on from DUBS01000041.1 coordinate 11,860, forward strand.
CAACCCCCGCATATCTGCGTTTTGAACCACCCAGAACCCTGATGCAAAGCGCTGATTTCGCACCTGTGTTGTCGGTAATTCTTAGGATCGACTCCTGTTGGATCATGACTTAGTTCCTCTATCCTTACCCTTAGGCCTTTCGCCCAAGCGTCTCAAGCAAGCGCCAGCGTTTCGTCTTCGATAAAGGTCGGGTCTCAACGATCCGCACTATATCCCCAACTCTGCAAGCGTTGCTCTCATCGTGGACATGATACCGTTTACTGCGCTTCACACCCTTCCCATAAAGAGGATGTGAGAAGCGTCGTTCTACCATCACTGTAATTGTTTTGTCCGCTCTATCTCCAACAACGACACCCGTTCGTTCCTTTCTGTCGGCGCGGTCATTACTAACAGCCATCTCCACTGAAGGGGACTCTGCGGAGTCAGCAGGGCTAGCTGTGTCCTCTACGTGTTCCATGCCATTATCACCCTTAGCTTCCTCGTTCATGCTTCTTCCGGTATGTGGTTGGACTCTGTGGCTGTCAATTCACGTTCCTTTTTAACCGTCTCAAGCCTGGCGATATCGCGTCTGACTTGACGGCAAAGATTCGGGTTTTCGAGCTCCATCATCGAAAGCTGAAATCGCAGCTTGAATTGCTCTTCCCTCAACTCCTTGAGCCGCGCTTCAATCTCGACCTCGTCCCAGTCACGGATTTCTTCAGCTTTCATTCTCTTCTCCTACAGTTGCCGGTCGCGTGCTACGAAACGGCACTTGATGGGGAGCTTGGCTGCTGCGAGTTCCATTGCGCGTTGCGCAGTCGTTTCGTCGACTCCCTCTAGCTCGAACATGATGCGTCCCGGCTTGACCACCGCAACCCAACCCTCGGGGGCACCCTTCCCCTTCCCCATTCGGGTCTCGGCGGGCTTCGAGGTAATCGGTTTATCCGGAAAAATTCGAATCCAGACCTTGCCTCCGCGCTTGATATGGCGGGTCATTGCGATACGGGCTGATTCGATCTGACGATTAGATATCCAGGTTGGCTCAAGTGCCTGCAGTCCATATTCACCGAAAGAGACCTTGCTACCCCGATGAGCCATACCTCGCATCCGACCTTTATGGGTCTTGCGGTGCTTTACTTGCTTTGGTGACAGCATCCCTATGAGCTCCCTGTGGAGTAGGTACGCCCTCGGCGATCTTCAACGACTTCACCATTGAAGATCCAGCATTTCACACCGACACACCCATAGGTTGTGAACGCGGGCACCTGCGCATAGTCGATATCTGCTCGCAACGTATGCAGGGGAACCCTGCCCTCGTTGTAGCCTTCAGTCCTGGCAATCTCAGCTCCACCCAAACGACCGGCACATTGGATCCTTATTCCCTTGGCACCAGAACGGACAGCAGCTTGAACGGCACGTTTCATGGCACGTCGGAATGAGATTCTCTGACGAAGCTGATGTGCAACGTTTTCCGCAACGAGATACGCGTTTACTTCGGGGCGTTTTATTTCCTCGACGTTAACAGAAATTTCTGCATTAGTGAGCATCGCCAGTTCTTCACGTAACTTATCGACCTCAGCCCCACGCTTGCCGATCACAACCCCAGGCCTAGCAGTATGGAGAGTGACCACGATCTTGCTGGGCTTCCGTTCGATGTCCACACGAGCTAATGCAGCATGGGCTAACCGCCGTCGAAGGTACTGCCGGATCGTCTCATCTTCCTTGAGTAGGCGGGGGAAATCTCGTTCGGCGTACCAGCGAGATGTCCAGTCCTTGACGATTCCGAGCCTAAACCCAGTTGGGTGAACCTTTTGTCCCATATCTCCTAAACTTCCTTTGTGTCGACAACCACTGTGATGTGGCTCGTACGCTTGCGGATCGGCGAAGCTCTGCCCTGAGCACGCGCACGCCAACGGCGTAGGGTGGGACCCTCGTCGACATATGCTTGACGAACCATTAAATCATCAATGTCGACCAAAGTACCACCATCCTGTGACTTGACCTGTGCGTTTGCTACCGCGGAGCGGAGAGTTTTCCCCACCGGCTCAGCGGCTCCCTTCTTTGAATATTGGAGAATCCCGTACGCTTCATTCACAGATTTCCCTCGAATCTGGTCAATAACCAGCCTGACCTTTCGAGGGCTCATCCTGACGTATCTTGCTATCGATCTAGCTTTCATAATTCTTATCTTGGTCCAGAGCGCTTGTCGGCAAATCTGCCACCATGCCCACGGAATAGTCGTGTTGGTGCGAACTCACCAAGCTTATGTCCAACCATGTCCTCCGTCATGTACACAGGGATGAATTTGTTGCCGTTGTGGACAGCCAATGTGTGTCCCACGAATTCCGGAGAGATGGTGGATGCACGAGACCACGTCTTTATGACTTTCTTCTCATTCCGAGCATTCATTACCTGAACACGGAGAAGAAGCTTCTCATTAATGAACGGGCCCTTCTTTACGCTACGAGGCATATATTACTCCTACTTCGTTGCTTTACCGCGCTTGCGACCGCGCACGATATATTTAGTTGATTCCTTCTTCTTGTTGCGAGTCTTGCGACCCTCTGGTTTACCCCAAGGGGATACAGGAGGACGACCGCCTGAGGAACGACCCTCGCCACCCCCTAGGGGATGGTCAACGGGGTTCATTGCAACACCTCGAACCTTAGGACGCTTACCCCTCCAACGATTGGCACCTGCTTTGCCAATCACGGTCAATTCATGGTCGGAATTTCCAACTTCACCGATCGTAGCCATACACTCTTTTCTGATACGCCTTACTTCAGTGGACGGAAGACGAACCGTTACGAAAGCTCCCTCCTTAGCTACGACCTGAACAGAAGCGCCTGCCGACCTCGCGAGCTGGCCACCCTTCCCAGACTTGAGCTCAACGTTGTGAACAGAAGTACCAAGCGGCACGAGTTCAAGCGGCATCGCAGAGCCAACAAGTATATCCGCCGTTGGTCCTGCCATAATCCGATCTCCGGCCTTGAGCCCCTCGGGGTGCAAGATGTAGCGCTTGTCTCCGTCAGTGTAATGTATCAATGCGATATTCGCGGTACGGTTGGGATCGTATTCAATGTGAGCCACCACACCAGGCACATCCAACTTGTTTCGCTTGAAGTCAATTCGGCGGTATTTGCGCTTGTGCCCACCTCCCCGGCGGCGGACAGTGATATGGCCATGGTGATTGCGGCCGCCACTAGAGCTTAGCGACTCAGTGAGAGAACGTTCAGGTCCCTTCCTTGTGAGCACTTCGTTATCAAGGATTGAGCGGGTGCGTTGGCCAGGTGTGAGCGGCTTAAATTTCTTGATACCCATGATCAACCTGCCTCGTAAAGCTCAATGTGATCGCCTTCCGTTAGTTGTATAACCGCTTTCTTAAAGGAAGGACGACGGCCGGGGGTACCAGCATTGCGAGCCAATCGAGCCATCTGGGAGCGCTTCGTCTTACCTGAATACCTCATGGTCCTAACATCCCTCACAGTCACGTCCCAGAGTTTCTCTATTGCCTGACCGATTTCAATCTTATTGGCGTCTTTATTTACGATGAATGTGTAGATATTCGAAGACTCCATCTGACCAGAACTCTTCTCTGTGATGACCGGGGCGTAAATCACATCGTAAGCCTCACGCATTGTCACCTCCCTCGTTAGAGGAATCGAGTTCAAGATCGCTCTCTTCAGATTCCTTAAGGCTAGAATTGGTCTCTAGCGCACCCCGCTCAATCACAACAGTGTGAGCCCAAAGAACGTCGTAGACTGACTCCTCTCCGAAAGAAACCACTGAGACTGCGGGGAGATTCCGAGACGAGAGATATAGGTTCTTATTCACGCCGTCAGTAAGGAGAAGCACTTTGCCAGGCACATCTATGGCACTTACAAACGCAACGAGGTCACGAGTCTTCGGAGACTTCATCTCAGGCAGATCCGCTATTATCACTCGGTCATTCTCTGCCCTGTCATTGAGGGCTGAATGCCTAGCCAACGTTCTAACCTTCTTGGGGAGTCGTTGGCGCCAAGAATGCGGTATGGGTGGGAACGCGATGCCACCGCCCGCCCAGATCGGAGATCGGATCGTTCCTGCTCGGGCACGACCTGTGCCCTTTTGACGCCAAGGCTTGCGACCACCACCAGCGACATCTGAGCGGGTTTTGGCAGCAGCAGTACCTTGTCTCTGATTCGCGAGATAGGCCTTTACTGCCTGATGAATCACACCCTCGTTCACGATACCATTAAAGAGCGGAGCAGGAAGTGTTCGGGCCCTTCCTTTCTTACCGTCAGCCTTGTAGTAGCGGGCTTTGAATATCGCCGTCATTTCGAGACCAGAACGTAGCCATTCCGTGCACCCGGAACGCCACCCTTAACAAAAAGAAGGTTTTTCTCTTCATCAACGCGCACAACCTGTAAGTTTCTTATCGTCGTACGGGTTCCACCCATACGCCCCGGGAGCTTTTTGCCCTTAATAACCCGGGATGGATCTGTCCCGGGACCCATCGAACCGGGGATACGAGACTTCGGGTGTCCGTGTGATGCGGGTCGCATAGCAAATCCATGCCTCTTAACGACACCTTGGAAACCCCGTCCCTTAGATCGGCCGGTAACCTTCACCCGATCACCTGCTTCAAATTGCTCAACTGTAAGCTCCTGGCCTACCTCATACTCCGCACCATCCTCGATTGAGAATTCCCGCAGCAGACGGGGAGCTGCTTCCAATCCTGCAGTCGCAGAATGCCCTATTTCTGCCTGCGATGCTCTCTTCGCTTTCTTCGAACCGAAACCAAGCTGAATCGCATGGTATCCGTCTCCATCCTCCGATTTTACCTGAACGACAGGGCACGGACCGGCTTCGATCACAGTCACCGGAATCTGAAACCCTTCTTCACTGAAGATGCGCGTCATACCAATCTTCTTTCCAATCAACCCAGGCATATCTGCAGCTCTCCCTCAGTCAACCTTGATCTCGACATCCACACCAGCTGGAAGATCGAGTTTGGTTAGCGCGTCAATCGTCTGCGGACGACTATCGATGATGTCAATAAGTCTCTTGTGTGTCCTCATTTCAAACTGTTCCCGACTCTTCTTGTCGATGTGGGGTGAGCGGAGAACCGTCCAACGCTGCCGACGAGTCGGAAGTGGAATGGGGCCCACGACCGTCGCACCGGAGGTTTGTGCTGTGCGCACAATATCCGCGGCAGTCTGATCAATCACCCAGTGATCAAAAGCCTTCAATCGAATCCGAATTCGGTCAGCCATTTCAACCCTTTACTTGGACTTGGTGCCCCAAGGACATGTACATGTGTTCTCTTATCTTTATTTAAGGATTTCGGTTACGACGCCAGCGCCGACGGTGCGTCCACCCTCACGGATCGCGAACCGAAGTTCAGGGTCCATCGCAATCGGTGTGATGAGTTCCACTTCCATCTGCACGTTATCACCAGGCATCACCATCTCTACACCTTCAGGCAATTCTGTCGCACCGGTCACGTCTGTTGTACGGAAGTAGAACTGTGGTCGGTACCCATTGAAGAAGGGTGTATGACGCCCTCCCTCATCCTTCGTTAGCACGTACACTTCAGCCTTGAACTTCGTATGGGGTGTAATCGAACCCGGCTTCGCTAATACCTGGCCGCGCTCAATCTCCTCCTTGCCTACACCACGAAGTAGCAGGCCTGCATTGTCACCTGCCTGCCCCTGGTCCAGCAACTTCCGAAACATCTCGACTCCGGTTACTACCGTCTTACGGCTCTCGTCGGACATCCCCACCAACTCCACTTCCTCACCCTGCTTAACCACTCCACGCTCGATCCGACCCGTCGCCACCGTGCCCCGTCCCGTGATGCTGAATACATCCTCTACTGGCATCAAGAACGGCTTGTCGATGTCACGCTTAGGTTCTGGTATATAGCTGTCGATCGCGTCCATTAGCTCCTGCACACACTCGGCGGCCGGACCTTCACCCCCAGCCTCCAAGGCCTTCAGTGCAGAACCTTGGATCACAGGTATGTCGTCGCCAGGAAAATTGTATTCGCTCAACAATTCCCGAACCTCTAGTTCCACTAGTTCTAGCAGCTCATCATCATCTACCATGTCGACCTTATTCATGAACACGACGATGTAAGGCACGTTCACCTGCCGGGCCAACAAAATATGCTCCCGCGTCTGTGGCATGGGGCCATCGGCAGCACTCACCACCACAATCGCCCCATCCATCTGTGCTGCTCCCGTGATCATGTTCTTCACGTAGTCAGCGTGACCAGGACAATCTACGTGTGCGTAGTGACGGTTCTCCGTCTCATACTCCACGTGCGCTGTCGCGATCGTGATCCCTCGCTCCCGTTCCTCCGGAGCCTTATCGATCTCATCAAACGCAACCACATCTCCACCCCACTTCTTCGACTGCGCTACCGTGATCGCTGCAGTTAACGTCGTCTTGCCGTGATCCACGTGACCAATCGTTCCCACGTTCACATGTGGCTTCGTACGTTCGAATGTTTGCTTAGCCATCACTCATCCCTCTGCTTCAGGTTACGCGTTATCAATCTTATTACGAGCAGAGCTCTGGGCGGGGATTGAACCCGCGACCTCGTCCTTACCAAGGACGCGCTCTACCACTGAGCTACCAGAGCGCGCTTCTGTCTGTACCGTTTACAAAGCGGGAGACGGGACTCGAACCCGCGACCCTCAGCTTGGAAGGCTGATGCTCTAGCCAACTGAGCTACTCCCGCAGCCCTGCTTTTCTTCTTCTTCTTCTTATTGGTCAATGCGGCACAAGTGGTGGGGGGAGGATTCGAACCTCCGAAGGCTATGCCAGCAGATTTACAGTCTGCCCCGTTTGACCGCTTCGGTACCCCACCAAACTGACACCCGAATCGCCAAGTTAGAGCACCCACTAGAACTGTCTGGACCTCCTCCCAAATGCGGAAAAGAGCCGACCCTAGATAGTCTGGGGTCGGCCTTTTCTAATCAAGCCTCAAAAGGTACTTAGGGGCTTTGATAGCGTAAAGGGCTACGAAGCCTTGCTAATAGCACTAAGAACAGAACTCGAGAAACACTTCAGTCCTCAATGTACCCACGGCACAGCCAGGGTTAAGATCGTCCCTAGTTAGTAGCAATTTCTCTAGGCCTAGGTCTGCGAGATGATATCTCTCGCGGCACCTAAGGTTTTGAGATGATAGCTATCGCCTTAGACGGACGAAAATCACCCCTCCACCATGATCGGTACCATAGCGCGTCGTCGCATCTGAAGGACTCATGCGCTCGGCTCCCGAAACTTGATCCACACGCAATGCTTCAAGCTCATCAAGTCCACCGCGCATGACGCCATCCACGTAGACTCTCGGATTCTGGCCACCGCGACCGCGGAGCCAGGCCGGGCGCAACCGTTGTACAGCCTGGTACAGGGTTAAAACCTGCATGTCAGGCGTAAAATCTTCAGCCAACAGTTCGTTAGCGCTCCCGCCACCCATCCCAGCGCCACCCGCGGACGCGCATCCTGCAAGACCCAGCGCCAGGGCGAAAGAGGCAACCATGCTTCGATTTAACTTGTGCGGACACATCAATGTTCTCCTTGCTTAATAAGAGCTGTACCCAAGATGTTCATTCCTTCTCTTAATGCCATTTCATCATCTGGCTTCACCACCGAATACTCTCATCAGTGCCCTCCTACTACCCCTTGTGTCAATAGCCGAACTGAGATGGTGTGATCAACCGTCTCTTCGACCGCCTCAACCAGATCAGGGCCTATTGGCGTGTCACACCCAACCGTGATCAATGCAGACACCACCACGTCCTGGGTACTGTATCGGTTTTTCATGGCAACTTTTCTATGCTCCTTGAACTCCCATTCGAAAGTAGTATCCGCAACCGGTGCGCAATACTTTGGCAAACCACCGGGCAAGTGCGGTGAACTGATTATGACCCCTGGCCTGCTCTGTAGGAGAGTAATTACATCTGCGATTATTTGCCTATCTGAACGGATATCATGGTTCCAATTCAAACCCTGAAGCCCGCCTCTTGCGAATCTTGACCCATTCGAAAAACGTCCGACGCCAGTGCATCCTTGCACCAGTAGCGCCCCTACTTCTACCAGACGAGGGTGTGTATCAGGCTTGTTTTGACCCCTAAGAATCCCCCAAAAACAATCCCATTGGGAGACTTAGAGGGCTATAAGAAAGTGGCCCAACCACGTAAGTGATTGAGCCACAACAAGCTGGCGGAGGGATTCGAACCCACGACCTGCTGATTACAAATCAGCTGCTCTACCAGTTGAGCTACGCCAGCATCACCCCGGGAAAAGCTACGCAGGGCCACAGCTCGGTCAAAGGGAAGACGCTTTCTATCCCACCACTTTCCAACGAGTTCCTGTCGGACCGTCCTCTACTAGGATACCCCTCTCTTCCAGTTCCTTTCGGATCACATCCGCGGCTGCATACTCTCCATTCGCTCGAGCTTTGGCTCGCTCCTCAAGTTTTCGCTCAACCCACGCGGTAACCTCATCATCCACTACCCGTGAAGCGTGTGCCACTTCTAGGAGCCCAAGCACTCCATCCATCGACCGTAAAGCATTAAGTACCTGGTCTCTATCGGCTCCTATTATGGCAGGACGCAAATCAAGTTCAGCATTCACTTCACTGACCAGAATAAAAATCGCGGCAAGGGCGTCAGCAGAATTAAAGTCATTATCCATCGCCATCTTAAACGAGTCTAGCGCACTCCGTGCTAAATCAGGGAGCTGTGATTCTTTGGTTAAATCATTTATTGGCACTTCCTCAAGACGATGCTCAAAGTCAAGTAAGCGTTGGACCGCAGAACTAGAGGCTTGCAAGCCCTGACGTGTGAAGTTCAGCTCACCACGATAGTGGGACGAGATCAGGAGGTGCCTGATTGAAGCCGGATCGTAGCCCTCGTCCAACAACTCTCTCAGTGTCACAAAGTTACCAAGAGATTTTGACATCTTCTGGCCTTCGACAAAAAGGTGTTTCACATGGAGCCAGTTTCTGACGAAAGGCCGGCCTGTTGCTGCCTCAGACTGAGCGATTTCATTCTCGTGATGTGGAAAAATCAAATCCTCTCCCCCGAGGTGCATATCGAGGGTGTCTCCAAGCTCTGTCATACTCATTACCGAGCACTCAAGATGCCACCCAGGCCGACCCCTGCCCCACGGGGAATCCCAGGCTGCACCAACGGTCTCGTCTTCCTCAGTCGCAGCCTTCCATAATGCAAAGTCTCTAGCGTCTTCCTTATCATATTCATCATGATCTACCCGTGCTCCGACCTTGAGCGTGGAAGTGTCGATACCCTTCAGTTTCCCGTACGCTGAGAAACTGTCGATCGCGAAATAAACCGCTCCGTCATCAGCCGAATACGCATTTTCAGATGCTACCAAGCGCTTTACGAAGTCGACCATGCGATCAATATATTTTGTCGCGCGCGGGTACACGTCCGCTGGCCGAATCCCCAGAACCGTTGAGTCTGCGAGAAACACCTCTCCAAACGGACGGGTGTGTTCTTCCAAGGAAACGCCTTCTCGTGACGCGGCCTCAATAACCTTGTCATCAACATCTGTGAGGTTCATCACGAAGCACACTTCGTAATCACACCAATCCAGGTACCGGTGCACCAAATCAAAGAAGAGAAAAGAGCGGAAGTTTCCGATGTGCGCGTGGCCATAAATCGTTGGTCCACATGCATACACCCGGACCCTACCCTGCTCCAATGGTTCAAACTTGTCGACTGACCTTGTCGCGGTATTGTAGACCTTCAGGCTCATCCGACCCGCTCCAGGTGTTACTGGGTGATCATCCGTCATTGGAATTGGCCAGATCAACCTCAGTAAGGATGGAGTACAATGCGGCTTCCGGGTCGCTAGCACGGGTAATCGATCGACCAACAACTAGATAGTCTGCTCCGGCGGCTATCGCAGCAGCTGGGGTGGCTACCCTCTGTTGGTCATCACGGCCCACTCCTTCCGGGCGAATACCTGGGGTCACAACCAGGAACTCGGGCCCAACCCTAGAACGAATCGAAGAAGCTTCATGCGGCGAAACTACTACTCCATGAATTCGGTGCTGAGCCGCAAGATCCGCTAAGCGTCCGACTTCCTCAGCTACAGAAGGACTCTTTCGGCCCCAGGTCACCTCCAGGTCAACAGCACCCAGGGAAGTTAGGACCGTGACACCCAGGAGACGTGTCTCACCAGCTGCATCACGAGCAGCTTCTAACATTGCACCCCCACCAACTGTGTGTAGGGTGAGAAAATCAACGCCAAGTTTGGAGGCCACACGGACCCCACCCGCCACAGTATTAGGGATATCATGCAGTTTGAGATCAAGGAAAACACGCTTGCCTCTATCCTTTAATGCTTGAACCACACGCGGGCCTTCTGCCGTATAGAGCTGAAGACCGACTTTGTAGAACGTACCTGCTTCTCCAAGATCATCGACCAGGTTGAGAGCTTCATCACCCCTAGGAAAATCTAGGGCAATTATGACACTACCCATTCCTAACCTTCTCCCGAGGATTCGATGGGATCAAATAGGTCCAGTGGATTGGCCGGGGCATTTGCTCCGGATGGCCTAGAAACCAAATCGTCCCAGGCGCTGATCCGTTGTTCTTGGCCCCACTGTACCAAACTTGCTATCGCTTCTGTAACTGCACGTGGCCAAGCAAAGGAAGCCGTGCCCATCTGGACTAAAGCAGCTCCAGCACGAGCATATTCTACTGCGGTGGTCGCCGTCATGACTCCCCCGACTCCGAACAAGGGAAGATGGGTAGCACTTCTAGCTTCCCGCACAGCACGCAGTCCTGAAGATTGAAGTGCCGGACCACTGATCCCCCCATCACCCGCACCGAGTTCTGGTACGTCATTTGAAATGTCCAGTAAAGCTCGTGGAAGCGTATTCACTAATGTTAGTGCATCTGCTCCTTCGTCGGTGGCAACCTGAACTGTCCTAGATAAATCGGGGTCGTTAGGAGCTAATTTTGCGACGATAGGGCGCTCAGTCCGGATACGACAGCCAGAGATAATCTCTGCAACAGCCGAAGGATCAAGGGCAAACAATTCTCCCGCCCTCTCAGCATCGTTGGGGCAAGACAAAGTGATCTCGAAACCAAGGAAGCCATCCTCTGAATCCAGACCCTCTACGAGTCTGAAGAATTCGGCAATAGTATGCCCAGCAATACTTACCAATACTCGTGGCCTACAGATATTGTCACGAATCCAAGGCAGTTTTTCCCGCTTGGTCCGCTCAAGCCCGGGGTTAGCCAATCCGATGGAGTTGAGCATTCCGTCTTTGAATTCAGCTACTCTCGGCGGAGGATTTCCAACTCTGGGCTCAAGCGTAACTGACTTGGTCACAAAACCGCCGAGTGCTTCAATATCTAGGACTTCGGCCAATTCTAGACCAAACCCACAAGTACCAGCTGCTAGGAAAAAAGGGTTCTGGAAGCGAACACCCAAAGCTTCGGTCTCCAACCTCATAGCTTTCAGTTTTCTCCAGTTCCGGGGGGATAACGATCGAAGAAATTCATGACCGCCCGTGCCACGGCCCGAGCAAGCTCGTCTTGAAACTGATCTTGTGCTATTAGTAGCGCCTCATCCTCATTGGATAGAAAGCCAACTTCAACTAAAACGGATGGCATGAGCGCATTCGTGAGAACCGCGAATGGGGCTTGTTTTTCGCCGCGGTTCGGGCCGGGATGAAACCGTCCTATCTCCTCTTGTACAATACTAGATAGTTCTACAGACCAAGGCGGGTGGCCAAAATTACTAAGATCTCTGAGAAGAGAGACAAATTCTGCGTCAGAGTCTGAATCAATGGTTTGCCCTTGGACTTGCAATGGGGCATTCTCAATCGCCGCAACACGCCGCTCGTGCTCGGTTCGCGCTACGTTAAGAGAGTATGTCTCAAACCCACGTACTGAGGGTCTTTCCGGTACAGAGTTCGCATGCACTGATATGAAAACTCCAGGGTTTTCTCCCTTCCATTGAGTAGCCAGTTCCCCTCTCTCCCAAAGTGGGACGAAGCTGTCCTCAGTGCGTGTGAGGTAAACGTCGATTCCTTTCTCACGGCTGAGGAGGTCCTCCATGATCTTGGCAACCGCAAGTGCGACATCTTTTTCCTGCAACCCTTGAGGTCCCAAGGCACCAGGATCTCCACCCCCATGTCCGGGATCGATAACAACGACACGCCTTTCCTCTTTTAATCGATCCGGAATCGGCTCTGGGCTTGATTGCTCTCTAGTTGTTATATCTGGATTCAGGTTAGCACTAGGATCAAGAGATGACACGGTGTCCGAGTTTGATATTCCATCCTCAGGCTTCACTTCGGTGAGCTCATCTCCTCTCCATTCAGAAGGATCCGCAGCCTGAATTGTGAAATCGACTTCATTGAAAGCGTAAAGTGTTGGCAAACGTTTGGGGAAAAAATCGGTAAGGAGCTGGACGGGGATATATGTCTCTCCCTCAATGCGGTAGGGGAAATCCACGAACTGAAGAATCTGGTCATTCCATCTGAAAAATGGGGTTCTATGGCCTACCCTCACTTCGATCTGTTCCGGCCCTAACAGCACGACCAAATCACCAACTTCCGTCGTCGACCAACCGAGCCTCTCGAATAGTGTCAAAGGAACAGTCGCGAAGCCGTATCCCATATCCAAGACAACAAGCTGGACGCTTCCGTCAACAGCCTCTATCTGCAGTTCGTTCGTCACTTGAGACGAGATTGGTAAGGCTGTCCACATCAGCCAAAGAGCAGAGATCACCCAAGCAGGATGACGCTTTGCAGTCATCGGGTCTCCATAACGCGCTTCACTTCTATACTTGCATCCTTGTCCTGTTGCCGCCGCTTCAGCTGTTCACGTTTATCATGAAGCTTCCGGCCACGTGCGAGTCCTATCCTTACCTTAGCATAGCCTCGCACGAAATAGATCTCGAGAGGAACCAAGGTCAGTCCTTTCTCTCCAACTTTTGAGCTAATCCGTCGAATCTCATTCTTGTTGAGCAATAACCTACGGGGGCGAAGTGGATCTACATTAAAACGGTTTGCTTGCTCATATGGACTAATATGGAGGCTGTAGAGCCAAATCTCCCCACTCTCTACCCTGCCGTGCGCATCATGGAAGGACACATGCCCCGAGCGAATGGATTTCACCTCAGGGCCCTTAAGTTCGATTCCCGCCTCAAAGGTCTCAAGAACCTCGAACTCGTGCCTCGCCTTACGGTTACGGGCTGCAATTTTTTGCCCGCCGTCTCCACTACCAGTGCCGCGGGCAGACATCAGGAGAACGCGTTCAAAGGTGAAACCATAGCGAGCATCATCTCAGCCTCAGCAATACAATATCTCACGTTTCAAAGCCCATGACGTCAGCTAGACTTGCCCTGCGTACGGTGGTGTAAACCTGGGCTACTTCTCCACCCAAGATAAACACGATTGAGCCATAGTAGATCCAAAAGAAAAGAACTACTCCCGTCGTCAGATTGCCCAACATAGACCCGTAGTAGGCTAGGTCGGTGGCATACCAGGAGAACGCCCACTTCATTGCCTCATGAAGCAGGGATGAGAATGTCGCAGCAACGCATGCTGTCCTCCATGAGATGCGGCGAGCTGGAAGATACCTATATGCAGCCAGAAATAGTGCCCAGAGCGAACCCAAAGCTAGCAAGTGACCGAAAGTCCGTTCTATGAGAGATAGCGTCCGGCCTTCCAACCCAATCATACCAACACCAACCGTTTCAAACAGAAGGGTAACGGTAAGGTTGAGCGTAATTAGAATTATTCCAACGATCACAGCTTGCACATCAACAAGCTTGCCTCGTAATGCTCCGCGGTACTGGCCGATATCGAAGATCTTCCGCAGAGCCACTCGCAGGGTAGCAACCAATCGCGTACTCAGCCACACAAATGACACGACCCCAAAAAGTGTGAAGCCTGAACGTCTCTCGATTAATTCCGACACGGGAATCCTAAGCACTTCAGCGAAGTCGAGAGTTGCCGTTTGAGGAAAGTTCTCAGCAATCAGAGAGAGTACGGCATCTGTAGGATCTCCGAACCGCGCATTAAGAATGTACCCACTTAGGCCGATTCCCAGAACGATGAGGGGAACCAGTGAAACCAGCACGTTAAAGGCGATTGCACCGGCCATAAAAAAGACGTTGTCTTCGATAAGTTTTTCCCGAAACTGACGGGAAACATCAAGGACTTTATGCGACAGTTGGCGATGACGAGATCCGGAACGATCAGTTAACATTCCAGAACCGGTTGAGGCCATATCAGGCTCGACTAGTCCACCACCTCTAGAACATCTTCAGCGTCCATCCCATCGGGAACTGCCTGACGAGCCGCATCAACACCCGCTCGGTAAGCGGCCTTGGTTGTCTCTAATTTCTGCTCAAGTTCGTCCCGTGCCTCACGTGCTGCCTGAACACCAGCATCCACCGCAGTCTTCACAGATTCAATGTGCTCTTTCGCACCATCCCGAGCCACACCTAATCGATCTTCGACATCACGCATGCGATCTTCAGCTGCTTCTCGAAGTCTACGAGCGTGTTCCTTGAGATCTTCTTGGGTCTCCGCACCAGATTTAGGTGCGAAGAGCAGCCCTAGGCCCGCTCCCACCAAAGCCCCAAGTACGAACGCACCTAACCCGCCTCCACTCTCTCGCTCAATTACGATGTAGGGAAGTTCTTTATGATCACGCATATCAGCCTCCAAACGGACAGCGGCCCATCTGCACCCGGACCGGGGCTTAGTGCTAATCTAGCCGCCGCGGCGCAGCCTATCTACAGGTCGGGCCTCAGTTTACAGCGCTCCCTCAGAAGCCAGCCTCAGCCAATTCCAGATATTGACCTAAATCAACCATTGTAGATCAGATTCATCTATGTCTGGCTTACCATTTCCCTTTTGATTCATCAAGTCATATGTAAGCTGCTTACCCAGCTCCACGCCGGGCTGTCCGAGTGGATCAACTCCATATAGTTCAGCAGCAATCACTGTGGTAACCTCCAGCATCATCAGAAGTTCGCCCATAGTATCGGCTCTGACTGCCGGGAGGTGAATTGTTGCATTTGGACACCCGGCCCTCCTAAGAGCCTCGGCTGTTGCTCGCCATTCTGCTGTGAGGAGCTGCCCCATAGTGTGCCCTCCGAGATAAGAGAGTTCTTCCTTGAGGCCTTGATCACAATCTGGGATTACTACCTCAGATCCATGGTCTTCAACCTTAACAAAGAGGACTACCTTATCTCGTGGGCCTTCCATAAAGAGTTGAAGAAGGGAGTGCTGATCTCTTGCGCCCAAAGCTACCAAAGGCGTAGGCCCAGTCTCTTTTTCTTCTCCATCCATTGAGTGATGCTTGCCGAGACTCTCAGCCCAAAGCTGCTGGAACCACTCCGAGGTCGAGGTTAGTCGATCCGCATAGGGCATGAGAACGTGGATTTTTTGCCCATGTTTTATGTGCGCCTCATAGAGAAGAGAGGCGAGGATCCCTCCAGGATTTTCTTTCAATTTATCTGTCCGACATCGATCATCCATCAGGGCTGCGCCACTAAGTAAGGCTTCTATGTCGACGCCACAAAGAGCCATAGGAAAGAGCCCCGCAGCAGAAAGAATTGAGAAACGTCCGCTAACATTTTCAGGAAGCGGTAGGGTCAGGACCCCTTCAGTTTCAGCAATATGCCGGAGGTGGCCGCACTTTGGGTCGGTAGTAAAAACAAAGTGCCCGAGGGCATTCTCTTTTCCGACACTGCTAGCAACCCAATCGCGCGCAACAAGGTATTGAGCCAGAGTTTCCATAGTCTTACCCGACTTACTAATCACATTAAATAGCGTCTTTCTGGGATCTATCCGTGAGAAAAGAGCGCCTAGGGTGTCGGGATCCGGGTTATCCAACACATGCAGTCGAGGATAGTGATCCCTCTCTTCCCTTGAGCGATTATTCCAATCGGGACCAAGAAGAGCGTCACGTAAGGTCCTCGCACCAAGCCCGGAACCCCCAATACCGAGCACCACAACATCCGAGAAGTGTTGTCGGAAACTTTCGGCCAACGTGATGACATGTTTCGAATTAGCTGATGAGGAAGGCAGTTCGAAGAACCCAAAATCACCAGCAGATCGGCGAACATCCACTGTGGCTATTACTTCCTTGAATCTCTCTCCAATCACACCATCAAGATCTTCGGTGCTAACACCCAGTGTGATGCGAGGTGATACCAGATTCCCATAGTTAAGTTGGATGGAATCCATCAATCTACCTCGATGGTGAGACCATCATATGCAGCGATCACCCCGCTGGGTAAACGGTCTTCTAGTTCAGCATGGGTAACTCTATGAGTCAGGTGTGTCAGATATGTCTGAGCCGCATCCACCTCACGTGCCATTTCAATCGCTTCTTCAATATTGAGGTGGGTAGGATGTGGCCTACCAAACCATAGAGCATTAAGAACAAGCACTTCCACCCCCTTAAGAGCGGCAATCGCCCCCTGAGGTAATGTCTTTGCATCAGTGATGTAGCCCAGCCCCCCCACGCGGAATCCGTACACCGAAACTGATCCGTGAGGCACTGCAATGGGCAGGAACCCTCTCCCTAAGATCTGTACTGACTCTCCAGCTCTGAACTCTTGAAGGCGGGCCCGCGGCTTTGAGCTCCCTAGCGGCGGGAGAATTTCATCATCGAAGATATATCTGAAATATGAGGTAATATGCCTGGAGTATTCAGCGGGAACAAACGCAGGGATATGACCTTTCTTTACCGTGAATACACGTACATCATCAATACCGTGCACGTGGTCAGCGTGTGTGTGTGTAAACCAGATTGCATCAATGTGGTTGATTTGATTCGCTAATAGCTGAAGACGAAGCTCCGGTGGTGTATCAATAAGAAGGTGAGCCCCATCGATCTCCAGAACTGCGCCATGGCGGGTCCTTTGATCCCGAGGATCGTCAGAGGTGCATGCATTACAGTCACATCCGACAACGGGTACTCCGAATGATGTGCCCGTGCCAAGAAATGTGAGTCTCACTTATTGCAGTTCCCTAAAGATGCTCCAATCGCATCGTGTTCGTTGAACCAGATTGATGGAAGGGATACCCAGCGGTTACTGGTATCACAGCTCCTGCCTCTCCAACCCCACTACTGAGGACAGATGCAAGTCCAAATGCTGTGAGTGAGTTGTAGGAAACCTCTATATTTTCTGCCAAGACAGGCTGTACTCCCCACACCATAGAGAGTTGACGATGGGTAACTCGATCGGTGGTCACCGCGAACACTGGAACCGATGGACGATAGGACGAAACCAGCCTGGCGGAAAAACCCGAGCGTGTTATGACCACGATCGCGGGTGCGTTCACCCTGCGTACAGCATCTACTGTAGCGGCTGAGACCGCATGCTCTTGAGATGATGCGCCACCACGTGAATCCATACCGGGATGCGTCAAGTACTGAGGTCCACGAACCAAGAAGCCACTGCGCTCAATCTCAGTTCCAATGTTAATGAGTGCCTCAAGGGCCTCCCTAGGGTATCGACCTACAGCCGTCTCCCCAGAGAGCATAAGGGCATCTGTACCATCGAGAATCGCGTTTGCAACGTCGGATGCTTCAGCCCTTGTCGGCCTTGCGTGTTCAAGCATGGATTCTAGCATCTGTGTAGCTGTAATTACCGGACGGGCATAAAGGTTGGCTAGTTCTATAATCCGTTTCTGAGCCAGTGGAACTCGCTCGAACGGAAGTTCCACCCCCAAATCTCCTCGAGCCACCATTACAGCATCAGTCTCAGGAAGAATCTCTTCAATAGCCCGTAATGCTTCGGCTTTTTCAATCTTGGCTATAACTAGTGCCTGGTCTCCAACTCTCTTCTTGATGTCGATTACATCCTCTGGACCACGAACAAAAGAAAGCGCGACATACTCGACACCTTCCTCAAGCACAAATTCCAAATCGGAAAGATCTTTTTCGGTCAAGGATGGTGCCGTAAGCATAACGCCCGGAAGATTTATTCCTTTTCGGGCCTTGAGTAATCCTCCACGGACCACCTCCAGCTCTATCCGGTCCCCCTCAGTTCCAACACACAGAAGCTCCAGGAGGCCATCATCTAAGAGCAAAGTCTCCCCTGGCTGAAGCTCTCGTGAAAGTGTACGGTATGAGCAGGGAATTTCTCCAGGCTGCACTTTATCGTACGGCGCCACTACAACGGCCTTCCCTTTCTTGAGCTCTACTGGTGCCGCAAGCTCACCGACGCGGATCTTGGGACCTGAAAGATCCGCTATGATTCCGACAGGATGACCTACCTGGGCGGCTGCATCACGGACGCAGTCTATCGCCGCACGATAATCCTCCCGCTCACCATGCGACATATTCAGGCGAGCTAAGTTCATACCTCCCTGCACTAACTTTAGAATAGTGTCAGGTGATGAACTGGCCGGGCCAAGCGTACAAATGATTTTGGTTCTAAGCATCTATCCAGAACGGAAGAAGAGTGGGCAGATTCCATCAAGGAGTCGGTCCACAAATCTTGGTCTGAGGGGAACAGAGGAGCAATACTTGTCTGTTTGGGATCTACTCCTAACTCAGGGGTAGCACCTAATTAATCAGCACCTTTTCTTTACGTTCTTTGCGCGTGCCTTAATGATCATGGAAGGAGCATCGCATCGCCAGTCACAGCTATATTTACATTCAAAACGAGAAGCAGGCTGACACCCTAAAAGAAGACCTGGGGCAAGCTTCACGAATCGCGTTGGACTGCGAGGCGGCTGGCTTCCACCGATACTCGGACCGTCTCTGCCTCGTCCAAATCACGACAGATAGTGCAACTTACATCCTGGATGCTTTGGGCTTTAATGTATCTCCGCTCCTGAGGCCCTCACTGGAACACCCTGACGTTCAGGTCAACATGCACGGTTCCGACTTTGACCTGGTACTCCTTGGCCGGGATCTTGGTATCCATCTTAGCGGGCTTTTTGATACCCAGATTGCAGCAGCACTTCTCGGTCGAGAATCGCTCGGTCTAGCAAGTTTATTAAAGGACTATCGTGGCATAGAGCTTTCCAAAAAACACCAGCGAGCAGATTGGGCGATGAGGCCTCTAACAGAAGGAATGCTCGAGTATGCAGCTGCGGACACACAATACCTAAATACACTCTCCGACCAGATGCGTACCGAACTACGAGCTAGACGGAGAGAGTCCTGGTCGGTCGAGGAATGCCAAGCACTGGAAGAATCATCGTCATCGATCCAACACTCAAAGGAAATTGATCCAGTCAGCCGAGTGAAGGGCGCGCGTGAACTGACACCGCGACAGCTAACAGCACTCCGGCAGGCGCTTCAGTGGAGGGACAAGCTAGCGAGAGAAAACGATAAGGCTCTCTTCCGGATCATCGGTGATGGCCCACTACTAGAAGCAGTTGTTATGAACCCTCAAAGCGCTCGAGAATTGTTTGACATCAAGGGGTTTCCTAAGGGTTTGGCCCGAAACAAGGGTTCTGACTTGGTTCGTATATTCGAGTCTGTAGCCCGGATACCGGAGTCTGAACTTCAGTCATATCCAAGTCGCCCTAGAACAAGAAGCAGGAGATCAAGTCCAGAGACAGAAGCACTGCTGGAAGCACTCAAATTGGTTCGTAATGCTCTCGCAGAAAAACTTGGTATCGCAAAGGGCACCCTACTTTCTAATGCAGTACTTTCCAGGGTAGCACGGACCAACCCAAAAGATCTCAGTAGCCTAGCAGACGTGGAGGGGATGAGAGGCTGGAAAATTGAAGTGGTCGGGGATTCGCTCTTGGAAGTTATTCATCGAAGCTAGAGTGCCTCTTCCTCAGCATTAGCCTCCAGACTCTTCCTTCCTTTTACAGTCGATACAATAGCGCGCGTGTGGTAGCGCATCTAGACGATCCAAACCGACATCAGTACCGCAGGTATGGCAACCACCAAAATTCTTAGGGTCGTTGTATAGACGCCTTAGGGCCTCTTCGATTCGATATAGATAGCGGCCTTCTTTAGTTGCAGATACTGCGGCCTTTTCGCGCTCCATAGCTTCCGTACCCTGGTCCGCCATGTGATCTGTATAAACAGAGAGATCAGAATCCACTGACTCACGACCGGACTTGGCTGCCTTATCGAATAAACCTAGTGCCTTGAGAGCTCTATCTCTCTCATCAAGGAGACGCCTTTCAAGATGCGCGAGTTGGTTTTTCGCGAGGACCATCTCTCTATCTCTGAACGAAAGAAACTGGAAGTTCTCAAAACTAATTACCGGACGAAGAAGCGTCCACGGCAGCGCTTTCTTGATCCACTCTTTAAGTCAAGTTGGTCAAGCCTTGCCACAATAGCCTTTGGGGCTATTAGTATGCTAGATATTGGGACCTGACATCGTAAATGCGGGTACATCCGTATCACACTGCGAAGCGCCATCCAAGACGAGCTGTAACATGACCGCTGAGAGTATGCATTGCCGCCGATGTGGCAAAGACACTCCCCCTCTGAACAAAGCTCCATTCCGTAACGAACTTGGTGACCGGGTACTGGCTGAAATCTGTCCATCGTGCTGGCAGGATTGGCTGCAGCATCAGACTTCGCTCATCAACCATTATGGGCTGGACCCCCGCGAACCAAAGGCCCGGGAATTTCTGTATGAACAGATTGAGCACGTCTTATTGCAGGGTGGCGAGGGCAAAGAGATAGACACCTCTAAGCAGGGCACAATTGACTGGGCTCCTCCCGGGAGTTGAGTAACTGCATAACCAATCTCCAACTGCCCCATCCCTAAGAATAAGCTGCGTCTAGGATCAGCCGCAGCTCCTACTATGCGCTCAGAACTTCTTTTGCTTGGCTGAGCGCAAAACGCAGATCTTCCTTGTTAATTGTAAGTGGCGGAGCAAACCGAATCACCTGGTGATGGGTTTCTTTGGCAAGGATTCCACGAGCGTGAAGCGCTTCGCAAAACGGCCTGGCCACTCCGCTTGACTCTTTGATTACCACACCAATCATCAAGCCTTTGCCTCGCACTTCTTTGATATGTGGTGACTCAAACTCACGGAGTTGATCCATAAACCAGCTTCCGAGTTGATCTGAGCGCTCCGGTAGTTTCTCATCAACTATCACATTTAGTGAGGCTAGTCCAACCGCGGCTCCCAACGGATTTCCTCCGAATGTCGATCCATGGTCTCCTGGGTCAAATACATCCATAAATTCGGCATCTGCGATTGTCGCTGAGACTGGGTAGACACCTCCACCGAGTGCTTTCCCGACGATCTGAACATCAGGACGAACCGACTCCCAGTCGCAGCAGAACATTCTTCCAGTGCGACCCAGGCCCGTTTGGATTTCATCAGCCATAAAGGCAACTCGGTTCGCTGTGCAGAGTTCCCTTGCCGTGCTCAAGAACCCTGGGGGGGGGACAACAACACCACCCTCACCTTGAAGCGGCTCAACCAAAAAACCAACCGTGTTTTGGTTGATTGCCGCTTCGAGCGCTTCAGAGTTCCCGTATGGGATTTCCACGAAGCCAGGGGTAAAGGGACCGAACCCATCCTTATATTGATCTTCAGAAGAAAAACCCACGATAGTCGTGGTGCGGCCGTGGAAATTGTTCTCACAAACTATGATTTCCGCCCTGTCTTCGGGCACTCCCTTAATCTTGTAACCCCACTTGCGTACCATCTTGATCGCAGTTTCTACAGCCTCAGCCCCTGTATTCATCGGTAATGCTTTTTCAAAGCCCGTCACCTCACACAGTGCACTCAAGAACGGCCCCATCTGATCGTTATGGAATGCTCGCGACGTCAACGTCAGTTTCTGCATCTGGGATAATGCTGCACCGATAATTGAGGGGTGCCTGTGCCCCTGATTGAGCGCTGAATACGCACTCAGCATATCCAGGTACCTGTTTCCGTCCACGTCCCACACCCAAGAGCCCTCTCCACCTTCCAGCACAACTGGAAGTGGATGGTAGTTATGCGCGCTGTAGCGGTCGACTTCCGTCAGAAACGCTTCCACTCTAGACATTGTCGCCTGCGTCATCATTTCTCCGTGTCTGCATGATTATGCACTTGATTAGTATACTAAGTCACGTCCAGGGCGACTAGGCACTCTATCATCAACGGATATGATTTCTAGGGTATCACCTAACCCACTGAGGGCTTAGGAGACTCGTCTATGTCAAGCCGGAAGACATCAGGGCGGGCGTAATGTCCAGTCACATCGAAGTCAAACTTACTGCGAGGGACTGCCGACATATCTAAGTCTGCAATGAGCATACCTTCCTGATCCCATAATGGCCCAGCCAAGCACTCCCCTAGGGGGCTATAAATAGCTGAGCCACCTCGGCTTAATGTCTCGGGCCAGTCTTCGAGGTCTGATTTGGTCTCAAGATCAGCAGGATACATGTCCCGTCGCACATACTGATTACAGCCCAGCACAAAGCATCTGCCTTCAAGTGCGATGTGTTGCAGAGTAGACAGCCAGCGCTCACGGGAGTCAGCCGTAGGGGCAAGATAGATCTCAACCCCCTTACCATACATGGCCATGCGGGCCAACGGCATGTAGTTCTCCCAACAGATCAGGCCACCAACCTTGCCAAAAGGAGTTTCGATCACAGTAAGCGTACTCCCATCCCCCTCACCCCAGATTAAGCGCTCAGCTGCCGTCGGCTTTAGCTTGCGGTGCTTCCCAAGCAGTGACCCATCTGCACCGATGTATAGCAGAGTGCAGAAGAGCGTGCCTCCGCTATAGGTGCTGTCTCTCTCCACAACACCCACACAAAGGTAAACACCAGCCCCGGCGGCTGCCTCTCTCATACGATCGACTTCAGGCCCTGGAACTTCTATCGAGGTTGCCCAATACCGCTCCCAAGTTCTTCGGCCAGCTTCCGAACGACCCCCAACTGCGCTCCCAAAGGCCAACCCCCTGGGATATCCACCGACATAGGCCTCAGGAAACAGAACGAGTTGAGCTCCCTGTTTCGCCGCATCAACAGTCATAGAACACACATGCTCAACCGTGGCATCGAGATCGAAAGGGATGGCCGCGGTCTGCACGACTGCAACACGAACAGTGTTAGTGTCTGACATGAGTCTCGTCCTTGGGGAGCAGGAAATAGATCTCTAGCTGGGCGGGGGGATTCTACAGGCCGAAGACTCAGAGGCCTACCCCCCTGAATAGATCAACTCGGCTATGACTTCCCCAACGATTTCCAGTGTTGTGGCACTAACATGTGAAGGGAGGTCCTCCGGAGTGTGCCAGTACATATTGTCCGAACCGCCGTAGGTGAAGTCTATGATATTGACGGTTTGAAGGCCTGCCTCATTAAGTGGTATGTGATCGTCACCCAATCGAATTCCCACGGACTCAGGAAAGAAATTAGAGTAGCCCAGTCTCGCAGCAGTCCTCCACACCCTCCGAACTACAGGCAGTGCATGCTGAGCGGAATACCCCTCTATGGGAAAGCTTGGATCTGCATCCCCGACCATATCCAGTAGAACTCCGTACATTGGTCTCATCCCTGAACTCAACAGAGACAATTGATCCGCATATCTCCGGGCTCCAATAAACATATCCGCTGACTCAGGACCATAATCCTCTCCGTCCACAAATAAGAGATCTATACCGAGCGGTGGTAGGGCATCGGACATGATCCGGGCTAATTCGAGTAACACTGCCGTACCCGACCCCCCATCGTTCGCACCTGGAACAGGCAGCTCTTGCTCGGCCGGATCCTTCGCCTGGTCTGACCGTGGCCGGGTATCCCAATGAGCAAGCAAAAGAAGGCGCCGATCAGCCTCTGGACGGTAACGCGCAAGTACATTTACAAGAGTAAGCGAGTCCAAGTATGTAGTTACATAAGTAAATGTGTCAGCAATCACTTCTGGGGCGAACGAATCAAGTCGTGCAAGCATCCAACGAAGTTGGCGATCGTGACCAACTGTACCAGGTATACGCGGCCCAAAACTTACTTGTAGTTCAACCAGGTCTTGAGCTCGCTCGCCTTCGAAAAAAGGGCGACCCGGCGTAGGGCCTTGAGGGATGTCCCCTCCACATGCCGTAATGACGAGGACGGTCGTCAAATAACTCAAGTTTGAGCACATAATACCTGAATCCGAGAGAATCTGGTCATGCTAACCGCTTCCGGTTAATAGAATAACCTAGCACCTTGTGATGACACTTCACTCGGGTTGTCAGTTTACTTTAGCCATGCTCTCAAAATATTCTGTGCTCCGGCACACTAATTCTTATATCTCGGTGATGATCCTGTGTCTAATGATGGCATGCTCACCAGATGACACTACTCAGTCCTCTAAGGTACGAGGTGCCCCCAGCACCACACACGGTGAGTTTTGGGCAACACTGC
Organism: Gemmatimonadota bacterium; assembly: GCA_012960225.1. Lineage (GTDB taxonomy): Bacteria > Gemmatimonadota > Gemmatimonadetes > Longimicrobiales > Gaopeijiaceae > UBA1142. The sequence goes on from DUBS01000041.1 coordinate 36,172, forward strand.
AGGAGCTCTGCGGTCAAGCATTTTCAGGGCAACTCATTGAGGCTAATCCACCGGATGAATCTCTCGCCTCCCAGGTACTCATTATGCACGTGCGAGAGTGCCAAGAAGACTTAGTTAAGATTCCTTTCCATGTAGGAGATGATCACTCAAGAACTTGGGTGATCTCTCGACGAGTCGACGGTCTACGCCTCAAGCACGAACACAGGCACGAGGACGGCACGGAAGATGAAATAACACAGTACGGCGGCAATACAATGAGTCCAGGGAGTCGCTCTCGCCAGGATTTTCCAGCCGATGCTCAGACAGCATCACTGGTACCAACTGCGACAGACAACATCTGGACTCTTCAGATCAATTCAGGTCGAACATTCTTGTATTCTCTCAGGAACGAGATGGCTGGTCTCCGTGTTCGTGTTGAGTTTAACCTAGCCAAGCCAATTGAGAAGTTGCCGCCACCGCCGTGGGGGGCTTGAGGTTGGTTTTTAGCTGAGGAACCTTCTAGAGATCATCCGCAATCAGAGTAGCCACAAACGTGGCACTTCTTGCATCCTTCCTCAAACACGAAGTGGGCTGAGTTACACTCCGGACATGTATCAAGGTGTAACGGATCACCCCCACTCACACTGACAGCCGCTTGCGTCTGTACTCCTCCCTCCGTGCCAACTACCAGAGGCAAGGCTTCCTGGACTCCGTCCTTCATCTCGAGATAGCGCTCGATCGCCTGTCCAATGCCATCGGGTGCCGAAAGCACTTTATTCGCCCCTAGCCCCACTGCTCGGTCACAGGAGATCCCACGCAGCTGATCTTTCACTTGGCTAATGGGGATGCCGGATCGAAGCGCTAACGACATCAAACGGCCAATCGCCTCCGCATCTGCGTTTGGGGCTCCACCAGCCTTGCCCAAAGTACAGAAAACCTCAAATGGTTTACCGTGATCATCCTCGTTGATCGTTACATAAAGGTCACCGAGCGGGGAGTTCACCTTCATCGTGTAACCTTGGAGCGCCGGCGGACGTTGACGCTTTTGCCTTACCGCCCCCAGCGTCTCGTCCTCTCCAATCAGTTCGTGTTTAAGACGTTCAACCTCAATCCGAAGGTTATGCGCTTCTTCACGAGCATCGGCCAAAGAGTGTTCCAGCTCGAATACGTTCTGGGCCGCAGCCTGTCCACCCTGATCCGTCTTACCAGTGGAAAGTACTTGCCCCTCTCGAGCACCATCTCGGTAGACCGTAACTCCTTTACAACCAAGGCTGTATGCGAGCTCGTAGATTTCACGTACGTCTTTGGCTGTAGCATTACTAGGGAAATTTGTCGTCTTAGAGATCGCAGAATCTGTATGTTCCTGAAACGCTGCTTGCATGCGCACATGCCATTCAGGGGTAATGTCGTGAGCCGTCCGAAACACTTGCTGAACCTCTTCCGGGACCTCGTCGAAGTGGATATGCCCCTCTTCTGCAATTTGCTCCATAAGGTCTTCAGAATACCAGCCCCCTTCCTTAGCCACCTGTATGAAGTCCGGGTTCACATCTGGCATTAGGACACCAGCCTGATTACGCATGAAAGCTACAGCAAATAAAGGTTCAATCCCGCCGGAGCAGCCCGCGAAAATCGAAATCGTTCCGGTCGGTGCCACGGTTGTAAGGTTGCAGTTCCGCAACTCCCGCTCCTGACGAACACGGTCGCCCTCGGAGCCAACTGCAGCACTTTCGTTAGGGCCCCACACCGACTCTGCCCACGCGGGGAACACCCCTCTCTTCTCCGCTAGATTTTCTGAGGCCCTGCGAGCTTCTTCATTCACAAATCCCATCACGCGTTGTCCGAGAGCAACTCCCTCCTCAGAGTCGTATCCGATGCCGAGGCGAATCATCATGTCAGCCCAACCCATGACACCCAGCCCAATACGACGAATATCTTGTGCCAATTCGTGAATCTGTTGGAGTGGGTAGACGTTGGCGTCGATAACGTTGTCTAAGAAATTGGTCGAGAGATGAACCACCTGTCTCAGTCCCTCCCAATCGATACCCTCCTCAGGATCGATACCCGGGTACGCTTCTTCTTTTACAAATTTACCTAAGTTAATGCTGCCAAGATTACAGACGTCGTACGCTAGAAGCGGCTGCTCCCCACAAGGGTTCGTCGCCTCGTAGCTTCCCAGCTTTGGTACCGGATTATGCTCATTCGCTCGATCAATAAAGAACGTTCCGGGTTCACCTGTTAGCCAGGCTCCGTAGATGATCTTGTCAAAGATCTCCCGAGCATTTTTCTGTCCCACAACCTCTCCGCTTTTCGGACTTATGAGGTCGTATTCACTATCCTCCGAGACCGCTTCCATGAACACATCAGTGATGGCAACCGAGATGTTGAAGTTGGTCACTTGAGATGTGTCATTTTTGCAAGTAATAAAGCTACAGATGTCTGGGTGATCGACGCGCAGGATGCCCATATTTGCGCCCCTGCGCGTTCCTCCCTGTTTTACTACGTCCGTGCTTGCGTCGTAGAGCTTCATAAAGGAAACCGGACCGGAAGCCACACCCATCGTGGAACGCACTGTTTCACCCTCAGGCCGGAGGCGTGAGAAGGAGAAACCGGTACCACCACCGGATTGGTGCACCAGAGCCATCGCGGTGAGGGTATCGTAGATCCCCGCTCTACCGTTAGAAAGCGCATCTTCTACGGGTAGTACGAAGCAAGCCGAAAGCTGCCCTAGAGGGCGACCAGCATTCATCAATGTGGGTGAGTTCGGTTCGAATTCTCCCTTGACCATTAGACCGTAAAACTGTCTAGCCAATTCCTCTACCGCAGTCTCAGATGACCCGTATTCTTTGTCTACTTCAGCTACGGTTCGTGCAACCCGCCAAAACATCATTTCTGGCTCTTCGGTGGGGTTGCCCTCAACATCCTTTTTCAGATAGCGCAGAGCTAGAACGATCCGCGCGTTTTCAGTCAGTTCTGGTTCAGGGAGATCAGTTGGAAGTACGTCATCAAAGATGACCGATTCTCTTGGTGGCAGAGGTTGATGAACAGATGGCATAGCGCGAATTGGGCTCTAATCGAGATAGAATTGTGGAAAAAGCTTAAAACAGGCGTTGAAAAACGGCGGGAACCCTCTCCCGCCGCGACATCTCTTGTGGAAAACTACTCAGGGGACCACTAGATACTGAGCAAAGCCATAATACGAGTGCAATATCTTGTGGTCAATACTTTTCTTTAATCCAGGCTGGAATAACCAATTCTGCTAGTATTTTAGAGGAATATACGGCTTATATTCGGTTTATATTAGAGGTAATCTGGGATAACCTGCCCCTTAGAAGGGCATACCGAGCCTCACATAGAATTGGGCTTTCTTGTTCCCTGCCAACTGAAAGGCTGCTCCAGTACGAACCAACATATTGATCCTATAGAATGATAGAAGTTCTCCTGTCACTTCTGCGCCTACGGAATAAAGTGCTTCGCGTCGTGGATTCTGGAACCCACCAGCTGACATACGAGGTCCCCAAGCATTACCGGCATCAGCAAATATGGACCCAGTGATTCGATCGAAATGGAGTGGCCATGCACCCAAGCCCCAATTCATGAGGGCGAGTGGTATCCGATACTCTGCTGAGGCTGTCCAAGCGTAGCGTCCGTACCGAGCGGATTCTGGATAGCCACGTACAGGGAAAAAGATCTGTGCCCCACCAAAAAGTGATATACCAGTGATCTGTTCTGGACTCCCTGAAGCCCCACCCACGTCGAAGTGACCAGCTGTCGCGTTAGGCCCTCTGCCCAACCCAAAGCTTGTCTGAAGAGCAAGCACATGAGGAGCATGCCCAGTTATACCTAGTGGAAGATACACTCGAGCTCGACCGATAAGCTCATCGACTGAGCTATCTAATCCGCTCAGGCCCACCAAGGAATCAGGTAGACTCAGACTACGACGCGCTCGAGCTCTCGCAAACAAAACAACCCCCTCAGAGCCACCGACCTGGTAGGCGTGCGAACGAGCAGTCGAATAACTAAGAGCAATGCTCAGGTCGCTCATCCGATTTCGTGGACGATTGAGACGATAATTATTTTCCGGCTCCAGAGAGTTGTTCAGTAACTCAAGCTTTTCCCAGAGCATGCCTGCAGAAAGAGTGACAAATAGCGAATTTCGCCACTTTCGGTGCTGGAATTGTGCACTCGCGTTGAGGTTCCTATCACGCTTAAGAACGAACAGTGTATCAAGCAAGGTGTCATTCGCGCGTTGTGTTACAAGTGCCGAATTCTTGCCGCGACCCCAACGATTATTCGCACTTATGCTCAGGCGAGGGTTACCTAATCCCGAGTACGTGTATCGAAGTCCCGCATCAGCACGACTACCGCTGGTAAAGATACGAGCAGAAGCTCCCCATTCATGTCTTCCCACTAAATCGATACCCGAGGTCTGTATACCTATGGCCGGGCCTAGTAGTCGGCGACTACGAATGTACAGGTCCTCAGTTCGAATCGCGGGCGTCCGCACAGCTTCACTGTAGAGAGGTTCCCAGTAGCGGGGGGGCAATGTTGAGCCTGCCGAATATTTCTGCACGTCTCCCTGATATAAACTTGGTGGTTCTGGTTCCCCCAACAATCTGCTAAACCGAGTATCCGCTGGCGGGGCAGTTACAGCTGCTTCCGGATCAAAGGGTACTCGTTCTACTTCCCATCCATCAGCATGATAACCACTGAAATAAAGCCAGCGCCCACTCGGATCCACGCTAGGATAGAGCGCTCCAGTTCGGACATTTGTCAGGAGTAGGGGCCGGCCCGGCCGCGCTAATTCCGGATCAAAGGGTACCGCAAGGATATTCAAGATTCCCGTACGATCTGACGCCCAGAGCAAGTAACTTCCGTCAGAACTCCACTCCGGAGCTAGATCCATCGCACGATCATTCGTAATCTCAGCTACAATCAGTCCATTACCATCCAGAACTACGATATCGTGGAGTGCTCCGGTTTTCCAACGCGTAGCCGCAATCCAGCGGCCATTCGGTGAGATGCTGGGGAATGCCCAGTGAGAGTCAGGATCAGAGTCGACAAAATCGGTCACCTCACCGCTTTCAAGATCAATCAAGGCGAGACTGTTCGTGCCTCCTCCGCCCGAGACTGCAATAGCCCAAGAACCATCAGGGCTCACTGAAGGATCTGTCAGACGAGCTCCCTTAGTGATACGCCGCGTGCTGCCATCAGCCTGTGTCTCGTAAAGGTCGTCGAACAGCCTATAGCGGTCGGCATATTCTAGCTGAGCAAGAACAACTGACCCTTCGGGAGTCCAGTCATATGTTGCAAGACCGTTGGTTCGAGTGAATTCTCGAGTTCCTGTACCGTCTATCAGGCTAAAAGCAAGCTGGGAATCTGAGCGACCATCCGAGCGTGCGTAGAGTAACCAACGGCCATCGGGTGACACCTTGGGCCGCAGGGCCCAGCGTCCTCCAGCTGTCAGTCGTTCGGGCGTCGTAATCGGGCCATATTCTTCCAGTTGTGAGTCAAGTCCAGTTGTCCTCGAACGAATACCTTCTGTCCACAGGGACCATTCTTCAGATAACGAGGAACCAAATGCGCTTCGACCTGCAGCGTTGATTCTATACGGTATCCACTGGCCTGCTATTGCCTTGGTGAAGACCCCCATAAGGTTAGCACCGTACTTGTCAGTGAGGTGATCAAAAAAGAGAGATCCATATGCATATGGCCTAGCTCCAGCGGGCCACTCTGGAGACTCTCCCTGGGTCTGGCCAATACTTTCCAGACGACCTTCGAGCGCTGCGGTCCGGAGTATCATTTCATAGAAGGTTCCGCGAACTCTCCCCGCTTCGGTCAGGCTCGACTCGTACCAAGTAGCAATCCCTTCTGTAATCCACCTAGGGGTGCCACTGCCAGGGAAGAAAGGCCATGGAGCTGCAACCCGTCCAAAAATATTTCTTGCAAGCTTACCGATCGGATTTTGTGTGTGATCCAGCTGCACGATGTGAGCAAGTTCATGTGTGATAACCAGCTCCAGCCATTCATCGATATGGCCTAACCCCGGGTCATCCACAGGAGGACGGGCATAGATAACAATCCGATTCGAAGGCGTTACCTGAGCAAAACCGTTAGAGACATCTGCGTGATCCGTCACCAGGAGATCGATCGGACCGTTAGGTGGCTCAATGAATGCTGCAGACAATTCAACGTAGGCTTCTTCTGCCCTATCAGCGGCGCGACGCCCAAGTGCTTCAAGACGTTCAGGAAAAGTCACGCGGAAGTGTTGCGTTTCAATGCTACGCCATGACTCGTCAGGTGGTACCTGGGCTCGGACAGGCCTGGAGAGCAACATCAGACATGCGGTTATAGAGATGATCTTGATTAGATCTCTACTGATCCCCACCCTTCTCTTACTAGCACACCTTATCAACATCGCACATGCCCCCGAAGCAGAGCTACTGGTTCCATCTCGGTTACGCGCTCGAGCGCTTACGGAGCATATCTCCCGACGCTGCTGAAGAGGTCCGTATATCGAAAGATCGTCCTGGTACTACCGGGCAAAACACATCAGAAGATACCCGTATCACCTGGCCGCTACTTAAGGACCTAGCGACCCCCGAGGCAGTCGCTATTCTTGCGAAGTTGCTGAAAACTTGGCAGCCACGCCAGAAGACTCCTTTGGGTAGCCTAGTGCGAGCAGGGGCGGCCGGAGCGGTTTCAGCTCTCATCTTGGACCTGATACGCCCCACAGTCCGTGATTCTGAAATTCCTACGCTGGATAGAGAAACTGGGGACCGTCTTCTTGCAGGCATCAGGCAGGGCCTCTTATACGGTGCGATCTTGGAACCGAAAGTACCCGGCCCCACAGTGTTAAAGGGTGCACTTTATGGAACCATAGAATACGCAGTTAACCCGATGGGGGGACTCTCTCAGCTGCTGGCTACCCACGACTCCCAACACCCCCACTCTGTTCTGGAAAATCTTCTGGAAGAATTCGATTCGCATGATCGCAGCTATACGGAACACGTCATTTTCGGGGTGATACTCGCACTGCTTTATGGCTCTAGTGCCTCAAGCAACGGGATTCTTGTAGAAGACGAAGAAAGGTAGCGATCGTCCAGATCAGTCCGAATATAGCTACTTGGACAAACATCCAATCTGATCTCTCGTGTTCGCAGTTGCACGCTTTCGCTCCTGGAAATCTCGTCCTTAATACCCAAAAGATGGGCTCCGCCCGGTATAGGGCCAAAACCTCTAACAGAGCAGAACGCCTGGGCATTCTGTTGGAGCGCTTTCCCAACATAGCGACTCGAGAGTCCATCCCAATTGTCGAGTAACACATATCGGGCACCCACAAGGTCAGCTTCGGCAAGTTGTACGCCCGGATTGTCATCAAATGGGAATGTTCGGCTAGTCAATCCTGACATCAAATAAAACAACCGGGGTTTTCGTGTCATCACCGAAGAGCCTTCAGGTAGTGAACTCTGCATCCAAGCTGCTGCCTCTGCGAACTCTGAGACACCCGAGCCATAGCATCCCCAGGGTCCGCGGTCATTCATGATCCGTCGACACGCCGATGATTGTTCGACCGAGATGAGCCAGGTTCTGCCAGCTGGAAGAAGTACGACTCCAATTACAGTCACGAATATGACATGACGTGCTAGACGCCCTCCCTTACTGGCCGTTTCATCTAGGGCGAGCGCTGCAAAAAGGAAAAGGAGGGGGAACAGCGGAAGTGCAAAACGGTCCCCTGACCATACTTCCGGCCAAAGCAGGATCAGGCCTGCATACAACGGCAAAAAGATCTCTGTCACTCCTTTGCGAGTCTTTGCGGATCGAACCCATCCCACGAGTGCGAGGCCAGTCAGCCCTATCCCGAAAGCTGTAACCAGGGTTCCGCTGCCTCCAACGACCCCTCCAGGTCCGTGAATACTCACATAGGCCCAAAGGTTATTAACTGCTCTACTTAAGAGTCCCCCGAAGCTGACCGTTCCAAGCGCAGGTTGATAAGGATCAATCATCCAAAATTCGCTTGTGTATTCACCTAGACCGTCTCCACGTCCGCGTATCCACCAAAGGAGTGCAGGAACACCTATCGCAATAGAAGACAAAGTGAGGGGTAGCCATCTGCGACGCAGAGCAAGCCAACCGAAGAGAGTGAACAGAAGTGGAAGCCCAGCGGACCGTGTAAAGTAGGCCAAAGCAACTGTTGCAACGCCACCAACCAGCCACCATACCGACGCACCTTCCTGTTCCGAACCCTCAAGCGCCCAGAGTGCAGCCATCGTAAAACACAAGAAGATCGGGTCCGACAGAATCCAATGGCTGTAGTACACCAAAGCCGGGGAGATGGCGAGCATGACCGACAACCCCAGCGCACCAACTGCACCTAGGCGCCGCTCCGCCCACAAGTAAGTAAACCCAACCGCGGCAATGGTGAATACTGCTGAAACTATCTTCAGAGCGCTCCAAGTTCTCGCTCCCAGTAGAAGCATCACCGCAAGCAAGCCCGGAAAGACCGGTGGATACTTCGTGTGGGGCATTTCCGCGGGATCGTAAAGATCAGTATAGGCTCCGTGCTCAGCTAACGAAAAAGCCAATGTCACATAGGCTGCGTTATCACCGCCGTTGTGAGGAGCAGGATTAAACGCAGCCACTACCACCGCTGTGGAAATACAGAGTAAGAGTGGTAAGCACACCCAACGGGCATACCGGAGTCTAGGTGTATTCACCCCTAGAGACTTCCGATTACCATGCTGACAACTCCACCAGCCGCATCTAAGCGCTTCAAGGCCTCTTCCCTATCAATACCTAAATGGCCCATTACGAGCGCTGCCTTGACATCGCCACTTGCGCGATCAAGAAGTGCTGCTGCTGCTGGCTGATCGAGGTTCAGTAATTCTGATAGAATACGCTCACCTCTATCCCTAAGCTTCTCGCATGTAACCTGCAAATCTACCATCAGGTTGCTATAAACCTTGCCAATACGGACCATGGCACCCGTGGTAATCGTATTCAGGACTAGTTTCGTGGCCGTTCCCGCTTTCATCCGTGTCGAGCCAGTAATCACTTCGGCCCCTACCAGTGGTGCTATCACGACGTCATGCTCTGATAGAAGAGCTGCAGGTGGCGATGTACACAGCAAAAACCCAGTTCTAGCTCCAAGCTCACGTGCCCGGCTGAGTGCCCCGTGTACATAGGGTGTAGAGCCGGAAGTGGCTATTCCGAGAACGAAGTCCCTCTGACCTACATCCAAGTTATTGATCGCTGCCGCACCATCTTCAAGATGATCCTCTGCCCCCTCTTGAGACCGCACGAGTGCCTGATATCCCCCAGCAATGACACCATGCACCATCTCTGGATCAACCCCAAACGTAGGAGGCATCTCAGCTGCATCGAGAACACCCAGACGACCTGAGGTTCCAGCACCGACATAGATAAGCCGGCCTCCGCCCCGGAACGCCTGTTCCACAAGTTCGATCGCTCTCGCAATGGCTCCTCTTTCATCACTGACAGCCACTGCCACCAACCGGTCTTCATTATTGATAAGATCGACGATCCCTAAGACATCTAACTTATCAATCTTCGTTGATTTAGGGTTTCGCTGTTCAGTAAGTCTGGAATCCCGCATAGGCGCTTGTCGGTAGCTAGGAACGTGCTGATCTTCCCGAACTCAAGAACAGTACTTCGTGCCGCGCGAACCCGGCAACGTAACCCACGCGGATATTAGGAATCATGAACAAGACAAGGTTTTTTGTAATGAGCCAACTTGCAGCGCTCATCCTCAGCGCTCTAGTAGTCGCTTCTTGCTACACAGATGTCTCAACGGTCAATGGCAGGGCCCTATTCCCTGTCGGATGGATGTTTAGCGAGAGGGAAGAACCAGTTACTGCATCGAATGGCATGGTTGTATCAACTGACGAACTGGCAAGCCGCATTGGCGTTGACATAATGCGGTCAGGTGGTAACGCAGTGGATGCTGCCGTTGCGGTCCACTTCGCTCTTGCGGTAGTGAACCCCGAAGCCGGAAATATCGGTGGTGGTGGTTTCATGGTTACTCGCATGGCTGATGGTACAGCCGCAGCTCTGGATTTCCGGGAAAAGGCTCCTTTAGCAGCAACTCGTGACATGTATCTAGATGAGGAAGGAGATCTCACAGACAAATCCGTCATTGGGCACTTAGCAGCGGGAGTGCCCGGGAGTGTGGCCGGTATGTGGGCGGCCCACCAACGCTTTGGATCAATCCAGTGGGAAGAGCTTGTATCCCCTGCTGTCGAACTCGCCAACGGCTTTGAGGTGAAGGAGCGCTTCCTGGGCTCGCTTAGTTCAACCATGGTGGAATCATTATCGAATTTCCCTGCATCTGCAGCACAATTCTTACCTAGAGACGGCCAGCCACCACTGGTAGGTGACACACTTCGCCAACCATATTTGGCAAAGACTCTTGGGAGAATCAGGGACTGGGGACCAGGTGGGTTTTATGAGGGGGAAACCGCTGACTTGATTGTGGCAGAAATGGAGCGCGGCGGAGGTATCATTACGCTTCAGGACCTAGCAGAGTATACGGCTGAATGGCGTGATCCAATCTCATTCACATACCGGGGGCATACCGTCATCTCTATGCCGCCCTCATCGTCAGGTGGAGCGACGATGGCAGAAATGGCAAATATCCTAGAGGGCTACGATGTAGGTTCGATGGATTGGCACGGGCCGAGAATGATCCATCTGTATGCTGAAGCGTGGAAGCGTTCCTATGCGGATCGTAATCACTACCTAGCGGACCCAGACTTCGTGGATATGCCAATAGACCGTATAACCTCTGAAGCCTACGCTCGTGTCCGTGCGTCGACGATATCAGAAACCGCAGCAACGCCTTCGATAGAAATCGGTCCAGGGATGGAAGGGCCCGCTGAAGGAGAAAACACGACGCACTACTCAATTGTGGATGCTGCCGGTAACGCAGTGGCAGTCACTACAACGATCAACTCTTGGTACGGTAGCAAGGTGACAGTGACTGGAGCCGGCTTCGTACTAAATAACGAGATGGATGACTTTGCTGCGAAGCCGGGAACCGCAAACCAGTTTGGTTTAGTTCAAGGAGAAAACAATGCTGTAGCCCCCGGTAAACGAATGCTATCAGCCATGACCCCTACCGTGGTGGCCAACCCAGACGGCACCCTACGCATGGTCACAGGCACACCCGGTGGTGGAACGATTATCACAACAGTCTTCCAGACGATCTCGAATGTGCTTGACTACGGTATGAATGTGGTTGACGCCGTGAATGCTCCACGGATACATCATCAACATCTACCAGACCAAATCTATTTCGAGCCGGCAGGCCTAGACCCTGAAACCGTAACTCAACTTCAGGCGATGGGTCATACCCTTTTCGAGCGCACTGGCATGTCTGGAGACGCTCAAGTGATTATCGTAGATGGCGACCTGCTCAAAGCGTGGTCGGATCCACGCCGGGGCGGTCAAGCGATTGGGTACTAGCCTTGGAACTGCAGATACTCTCGGATGGGACCTATACAGGACTACTTCGCCGCCAACTGCTCGAAGAAGATCTTGAAGCTGCAGTCGTTGCGATGGCTAGCGCCTGAGACCACCTAGGCCTATAGGCAGAAATGTCAGGGTTTATAGGTTGGTTGACTTTGGCATCATTCTGATTTGAGATCCCTCTACATACCTGAATTCCACACGCATTTTCTCTAGCTCCACAGAAGCTAGGTCATCAACCTCTATATCCGGTTCAGGATGAATTCTGGAGTGAACCGGTTCAGGTATGCAGCCAAGACTGTGAACCGCCCAGTTATAAGCAGTACACCAAGAATTATGAGAAGGAATCCAGAACTCTTCTCGACTAGAGGTATCAAGTGTCGAAATCGCTTGAACGCTTGAAGGAACCTGTCAAGCGCAAGTGCCGATATCAAAAATGGAACTGCGAGGCCTGCCGAGTAGACCGTTAACAATCCAACTCCTGCCCACAGGGTATCCTGAGTTCCAGCGTAGGTTAAGATTGCACCCAAAATTGGACCGATGCATGGGGTCCACCCAGCCCCAAATGCCATGCCAACCCCAAGGGTCCCAAGATACCCGGCCGGCTTGTCACTCAGGTGGATTCTGCGTTCACGCATGAGCGGTGTCAGCCGAAACACACCTGTGAGGTGGAGCCCCAAGAGCACAATGATCAATCCACCAATACGTGCAATCCAAAGCTCATAGGCGATTAGGAACTGCCCTAAGAAAGACGCGGATGCCCCTAGTAGAATAAAGATTAGGCTGAAGCCACTGACAAAGAGTGTTGAATGGAGCAGTGTTGCTCTGCGATTCACTCCTTCTTGGAGATCCTCCAGGCTCATCCCAGTGACAAACGTTAGGTAGCTTGGTACAAGAGGCAGCACACACGGCGAGAGAAAGGACAAAACTCCCGCTGTGAAAGCGATAACGATCCCGAGATCAACTTCGTTCACGAATTGCTCTCCCTCCTAATCTAGTTCCGCAGTTGTTGGCGTTTCCTGCCCTTCACTCCGCGCACGTCGTGACTGAAGGTATGCCCGAATCCCTGTTGTGAGTCCAAACCACCCCGCTACGACCGCTACCATAGCACCCACGAAGGTCGGAAAGAATGCGGCAATGATTGCTGTTGAAAGAATGATAGCGGATACTGTACCGAGCACCGTCCTGCCCTCGCGTCCGATAGGTCGGTCCCCAGCCAATGAGTCCCCAAGTGCCCCTCTGGCTCGTACAAGAGGCGCCATCGTGATACGGCTCTGAGCGGCTCCCAAAGCCCGAATCTGCATCATCCTTTCGGGTAATGTACCCTGAGGATCAAGTGACTCTGTAGTACCTGAGCTTTCAGACATTTCGATCCCATGCTCAAGTTTTCGGCCAGGCAGAACGATCTCAATAGAGGAACTCAGATCGGTGAGAAAGAGTTCCTCAAGCTGACTGGCAAGCTTCATATTGAGTACACCAACGTCTAGTTCCCAATTCCCTATTAAGCTTGCAGAGTTCAGGTTGCTCGACCCAACGCGTGACCAAATACCGTCCACGACTGCAGTCTTAGCATGGATCATGGGGCCCTGCCATTCGAAAATCCGGACTCCGGACTTTAAAAGAGATCGATATCCACCCCGTGAAAGGCTTCCAACCAATGGCCAATTATTATGTGCCGGCACAAGTATTCGTACGTCGACTCCTTGCTGGGCCGCCGCGCCTAGCGCTTCGGATACTGACCGGGGAGCTACAAAATAGGCATCCGTGATCCATACACGCTCCTTCGCTCTCGCTGCAACCCAGTGGATTGTGCGATAGACTCGAGTCCTTCCAGGTTCTCCTTCGATAAGCCAGACTGGTATGTCTCCAACGTCCGATAGAACAGGAAGTTGCTGGGACAAATCGAGTGGCTCACCCATCCCGCTCCAAGTAGCTTCAAAAGCATGTGCAGCCGCCCTTGCTCCGGGCCCAGAGATCTTGACGGCGGTATCCCGCCAAGCCGGGTGGGCTGGCCTCCCCGCCCATTCCACACCCAAGCAGAACCCTCCCACATATGCAACCTTACCGTCTAACACAATAAGCTTCCGGTGGTCACGTCTCAAAATCCCGAACGGATCTCCAATCCCAAGTGAAGGTGGATTGAAAGCTCGGACATGCACACCCGCTTGTCTGAGAGGTTTCCAATACGACCGAGGTGTCGCCCAGCAACCCACCCAGTCATAGATAACATAAACCGGAACACCACTACGGGCCTTTTCGATGAGCACATCCCGAAACGCTCGGCCAACTCGGTCATCGCGGATCAGATAATTCTCCAAGTAAACCATGCACTGTGCACCGCTGATCCCCTCAAGCCACGAACTAAAGGTGCTTGAACCCTCATACTGGAGTTCCAGTCGGTTACCACCGAGAGTCTTTGACCCAGTCGCGCGTTCTACTTCAGATGCAGGAAATCTGCCTTCTTGCTCTCTTGAGTTCTCTGTTCTGATGGCTGACGGATCAATCATCTAGGGCACACCTTGGGTCATCGCTGATTGCCCCTGTCATGTCTCGTAGAAAAATACAGCTGCCCATCGGGTGCTAGGGCATCCGATTCCAGAAGCGATAATTAATGAGCTTGTAGACAAGCTTCGCAACTAGAAAGTCTGGTGCGTGAATCCCTGGGGCAGGTGCTAATTCCACGACGTCGGCTGCAACAACTTCCCGCTCAGCCAGCACCCGCCTCAGAAATCGCAGAGTCTCGTACCATGAAGCTCCACCCGGTTCAGGAGTGCCAGTCGACGGAACCACTGCCGGGTCGAAGTAATCCACATCGAAAGTAAGATAAATTTTTGGGCCAAGAGCATCAAGCGCACGGTCCATCCATGCGTCGCTTTCCCACATCTCATCTGCCCAGATAAGTGTTGAGCCACCCTGAGAGTTGGAGGTATTGACCTCTTCCTTACTAACCCCACGCACTCCTACAGCAACGACATCAGCGCAATCCAGGACTCGAGCCATCGCTGAGGCATGCGAATCGGGTGTCCCCTCATACTGCAATCGAAGGTCAGCATGAGCATCGAGCTGCAACACAGTAAGTCTTTCATCATATCGGTCAGCCTGAGCAAGCACTGCGGCGGCTGAAATCGAGTGCTCACCACCAAGCATGACAAGAAATCGGTCACCACATACATCTGAAATCCTGGCATACGCATTACGAAGTTCTTCCATCGCAGCCGTTGGACCAGCTCTTGAAAGCTCCAGCCCAGGTAATGTGTGGATACCTAGTAACTGAGCTGGTTCACAGTCAAATTCTTGATCGTATAACTCCACGTAACGGGATGCCTCAAGAATCGCGCGAGGACCAAGCCGAGTACCACCTCCCCAAGAAGTAGTAGCCTCATACGGTACAGGAAGAATGACGGCAGCAGCTTTAGCGAAATTCCCAGCTACCTCATCGAGACCGAGGAATGTGTGTGGAAGCTCCCATGGAAGATCACCTAATCCGGGCAATCCCACCGGATCGGAGCATTCACCACCACGACCGGATGCATCCGGGTCACGTCGGTTAGGCAAGTGGTTAGTTAGCTCAAGCCGTCTCGATCGGACACATCAAGCCTCCGACCGGCAACTCGGCACCCCCTTCATCACAATCTCTACAGAGCCCGTATATCTCAAGCCTATGCCGAACCGGGACAAAGCCGTGCTCACGCCGAATACGGCTCTCGACACCATAAACTTCATTACTCTCGAACTCTAGCACGGTCCCGCATTCGAGACAGATGAGATGCTCATGGATAGGATGCTCGGAGAACCTGTGCTCATAACGCTTGAATCCCTCGCCAAAATCATGCTCTTCTACGAGTCGACTACGCACTAGAAGATCTAAGGTGCGATAGATCGTAGCCTTCCCGACTCTGCCCGCACGATTTCTAAGCGCCTGCTCAATATCATGCGCGGATAGATGCTCATCAGATTCGAAAACAATTTTCGCGATAGCTTCCCGCTGCTGTGTTACCGGAAGGCCCTCGTCTCGAAGGTAGCGACCGAAGAGTCGAATGAACGGTTGGCGTGTCGAAACCAAACTCAAAGCGTAGATCCCCTCTCAATCCAAGCGTCAAAACCCTCCATCAACTCCTCAAACTTTTGTCCCGAGCCAGAGATCTCAATCTCCCGTGCTTCTCCAGGTGTTTCCTTAGTTCGGTTGACGACACCCAGCATCACCGCAGGAAATCGCTCAGGAAGAGCCTCTCCTTCCTGTGTAAACCAAGTTTCGATACTCACACCGGCTCCCGAATGCTCAGCTGTATACGCTACAGTAACCATAGCCCTTCGCTGCTGCCCCTCAAGGAAGGTACTCACTGCGACTAACCCTTGCTCCCGTCTCCCTCGTCGTACTGGTGGAAACAGCCACAGTCTGTCAATCAACTCTGAACCAAAGTGGTCACGCACACGAATCAAAACTCTAGGCAGGGCTTCCGGTACACCAGGATCGCGAGAGGATTCAATTGCTTGTACACTCGTCATGTATCCTCCTCTAGAACTCTATTGGAGTCACGGACGATCATCTCACGCGCTGCCATTAGCACCTTCTCGATAGCTCGTTCAAGTGGTCCTTCTACCATCGCTCCAGATGCCTTGACGTGTCCGCCACCGCCAAACTGGTGAGCAAGTTGATTGACATTGAACCGTCCACTTGAGCGGAAAGATATCTTTATTCCACCAGTCTTCGCCTTGCTAAAGAGAAGGGCAACTTTATTACCTATGATAGACCGCGGGATATCCACCATGCCCTCAAGGTCTTCGGCAGTGGCTCCTAGAGCTTCATAAGCATCTCTAGGGACCGTCATCCAAGCGATTCCGTACTCCTCGTCGTTCTCCAAAGTTTCGAGAGCAGCACCCAGCAGCTGATACTTACGCAGCCGGGCTCTGCCATATATGCGACTATACACATCCTCCGAATCTACACCTCTGCTAATCAGATCAGCTGCTATCATGTGCGTCCCTGGTGTCGTATTCGAGAAGCGAAACGATCCTGTATCAGTGAGCACCGCAACATAGATCCCAAGGGCTACCTGCTCGGTCCAAGGGCCATTGGCAGCAAGCACAAGATCATGAATCAGTTCGCCTGTAGCAGCAGCAGCAGGGTCACGTAGAGAAATCCCACCAATAGGTTGTGCACCTGGCTGATGGTGATCGATCACAACGGTTCGGAGTTTTCGAATCAGGTCTCTTGCGCGACCGATTCGTGGCACTTCACCAGTATCCAAAACCACAGCAAGATCCGCCTGGTCACACAGGTCTCGCGCACGAGCAGATCCGGCGGGTACAATCCAACGCTCATCCTCTACAGCAAAGTGGAATGTCTCCGGGAA
Organism: Gemmatimonadota bacterium; assembly: GCA_012960225.1. GTDB lineage: Bacteria > Gemmatimonadota > Gemmatimonadetes > Longimicrobiales > Gaopeijiaceae > UBA1142. The sequence continues at coordinate 52,989 of DUBS01000041.1, forward strand.
CGGGGTTGGATTGATGATCCAAGCCTCGGTCCCGTTGGCTCTGAGCCATGATGAGAGTGCCGCTTCACACCCTGCTCCGTCGCCATCAGCGTTAATATGGGTGGTGAGGATAGCTGAACGTGAAGCCAAGAGTGCTTCCTTGACTTTACGAACTTGTGCCGCACGCCCTTCTGGCGTCCGGTAGTTCACCGTGGGCTCCTGACCCTAGGGTGGTTAGTCACCGCTTCGGCAACTAATGACCCTTCTAAGCTAGGGCCTGTAGATAGGATGCCGCTACTCGACTTTCAGGTTTGTGCTATGGGCAACTTCTTCCGCAACTTCGCCCATGTTGATGCAACGTGAACCATGTGTGACGAGGCAGTTCCTGTAATACGTCCCTTGGCCAGAGCTAAACGAAGAGAAGAGGCCTGGTTTGGATGTGGTTGTACTTCAACCGACACCGAACCCAATTCTCTCAATGTGTGCGCATCCGAGCCACCACCACGAAGACTCCCATGGCGGTCAGCAAGCTCTTCTGCCAATCGGTTTTGCTTAGGCTGGTGTAATCGCGCATTAAAGATTTCCACGACATCGCAGAGAGGAGCCAACATCTCTGCAAATCGCCCCCCTGCCCCTTTCTTACCAGCCGCATAAGGATGCGGAAGGTACGGGATACCTCCCTGTTCACGAATTCTCTCGATCGTTTCCATTGCAGGGGTACCCTTCGGGATTAATTCCGACAAGTATAGGCCGATCACATCAATGGATTCCTCAGTCTTGATCTCCTCTCCTGGAATGACCAGGTCGGGGTATGCGTCGGCCATGCGTAGAGCAGCATCCAACTCGTTGTGATCAGTTATCGCGATACGGCCCAACCCTCGTTCAAGTGCGGTATCAAGAACAGCATCCGGATCAGACAAGCAATCGAAACTTCCAGCAGTGTGAAGATGAAGGTCCATGCACAATGTTCCCATATCTGCACGGGATTGAAGTTCTTTTAGTAATTCACCTGCTGCTGAATTCAGGTCTTCGAGTGTGTCATTATTTGAGAGAACAAAATCTGCTTTTGACCGTTTGATAGAGGCTTCAATCTGAACCCCGATAAGCCGTCGAGCTTCTTCAATATTCAACTCACGAGTCTGGATCAAACGCTGAATCCGCTCACTCTCGCGAGCATCGACAAACACTATCACATCGAAGTCGTCCTCCCTGCCTGTTTCAAAAAGCAGGGGAATCTCAGAGACAACCAAGTCCTCGCCTTCAACATGCCTAGCTTCTAACCACTGGTCTCGTCGCTCCCAAATCAGTGGATGAAGGATCCCTTCCAGCTTTCTACGGGCATCTTCATCTGAGAGGATAACTGCACGGAGACGTGCACGGTCGAGAGTCCCATCGGCAGCAAGAATTTCATCACCGAACGTGTTGCGCACTGCCTGGATTCCTGGGGTTCCTGGGAGCACCACTAGCCGGGATAATTCGTCGGCACTGATTATGGGAACCCCTGATTTGGCCCATTGTGCGGCGACAGTTGACTTCCCAGAGGCAACGTTTCCGGTGAGTGCGACGTTCAGCAAGCGTCAACTTCCTCCCAATACCAGGCCAGCTCACAGGCATGCGTCAGGAAGGCCTTCACGCCATCCACGAAGATACCAGATCGAACAAATAAACGATTGTAAAATACTTTAATGTCAGGCCAGCCACGCTGTACAGAAGGGCCCGACGAGCACTGTACCGTATCATTCCTGCCACCAACGACAGAACCGAAGACGAGAGAGGAAAGAGGTTGAAAAATAGGATGGCCCAACCTCCCCACTTCTTGATGCTGCCCTTGAAACGAGTGTAGCGCATCTCACCGATCAGATTATGAATAACTCGGTCACTAACCGCTCTTCCGATACAGTAATCGATGACTTCACCAGCGATCGCTGTTGAGACAGCGATGAGGATCAGTGTCGCTCCAGCGTGTCCCTCTGCTTGATAGATTGGGACTAGTGCCTCTACCGGCATTAAGAGGAAAAAGAGGTACCCAGAGAAGTGGATTAGCGCGAAGGACGAGAGGCTCGGACTTCGACCCGCGAGGATCTCTTGGCCAAGTATCCAGGAGACGAGTGCAATGGCAATGACCGCTGGCAGGGCCACCCTCACAATGCGCTTCTTCATCACCGGCTACGTGCTGTAACAAAATTGAAATCGTCCGCCGTTGCACGTACCCGGTCAGGACCATAGGAAATGACCATCACTGAATCAGTGGCAACGCTAAGCTCATAAGCCGAACCCCAGGGGTCACGTCGCTGCTCATCGAGTGTATAGCGAAAATCGAGCCAAGAAACCCAATCACCGCGATCTGGGACGTCTCCTGTAAGACTTTCATATTCAATCACGTTCCGCCCGATGCGCTCCATCTCTTCTAGGGCACCCGATTTGATGACTGGTAAGACTAGTGGCTCTGTCGCATCCAGAAGCATCAGTCGAGAATCTGGGAAGTAGTACACCGCAAGAATCCCGACTATTAGAAGCAATGAAACCTTAGCCATTGTCCCTCTGCTTCATCTGACTTCTCATCCGTGCTGTCCAAAGGAGATACCGTTCAAGCTCATCATCTGTTGGGACAGCATCCGAATCCCCATAAGCCGTCTCCATCCTCCATTTCATATACGATGCAGGAGGCAAAGGAAGAAATGGGGGTCTACGATACCAATCGCGAGATCGAAATGCCCATGCAGCCTGCAGCAGATACGGAACCGTGCGTGGGCGCCTGAGCGCCAGGCCCGCCATTTTCAGGTACAGGGCTAGTCCCTCTATTTGTTCGAGGTGGTGACCACCTGGGATAGCAGCCATGACCCCTAAATCTAGGGCGCCTTCAACCGCTCTACAACGATTTTCTTGAAGCCCAGGAGCTCATTTTCCTTTTGGCCACTCCCCGCCAACGCTAATGTATGGCCTTACCTATAACTAAAACCTAATGGCCAATCGACTAGCCCAAGAGACCAGCCCTTACCTCCTACAACACGCCCAAAATCCGGTTGACTGGTACCCGTGGGGCGAAGAAGCAACCTCACTTGCACGCGTTCAGAACAAACCGATTCTTCTGTCTATTGGATACTCCGCATGTCACTGGTGTCATGTAATGGAGCGCGAGTCTTTTGAGGACAGCACTGTAGCAGCGCTGATGAATGAACTCTTCGTAAATGTGAAGGTAGATCGGGAGGAGCGTCCCGATATCGACCAGATCTATATGAAGGCAGTGCAGGCTATGACAGGTGGAGGCGGATGGCCACTCACGGCGTTCCTTACTCCAGAAGGCACTCCGTTTTATGGGGGCACCTACTTCCCCCCAGTACCCCACCAAGGCATCCCGTCGTTCACTCAAGTTCTTCGGGCTGCTGCTGACGCTTATGAAGCACGACCGGATGACGTAAGAGGAGCCGGAGAAAAGTTATTAGCAGCTATACGAAAGGCATCTGCAGCCACAAGGGAAACTGACGCTTCACTCTCAGATGCCATCACCGGGGCATATCGCACACTTACCAATCAATATGATCCTGTGCACGGAGGCTTTGGACGCGCCCCCAAATTCCCACAACCCGTCACTCTTGAATTATTGCTGAGACACCACCTCCGCGAGGGTGATGAAGCCGCACTCGAGATGGTGGTCTTCACTTTAAGACAGATGGCCGCAGGAGGTATGCGAGACCATTTAGCTGGGGGGTTCCACCGATATTCAGTTGATGATCGCTGGCTAGTTCCGCACTTCGAAAAAATGCTTTACGACAATGGATTACTGGCAACAACATATGTGGATGCATACCGGTTAACGGGCCTGGAGAATTTCAGCGTTATCGCTGAGCAAACACTCGAATATCTGACAGAGGATATGCAAGCGCCGGAGGGGGGATTTTATGCCGCCCGTGATGCTGATTCGGAGGGAAAAGAGGGCCTCTTCTATGTGTGGACACTAGAGGAGTTGGAGTCAGCACTTGGATCTGAAGAAGCAAGACTTTTCGCGCGCGCGTACGACGTATCTGAGGCAGGAAATTTCGAAGGTCGAAATATTCTGCACCTTCCTCACGAACTTGATGCAGTGTCCCGATCAGAGGAAATCACTCGGAAAGAACTAGAAGAAACCCTCGAGTATCAGCGTGGAATTCTCCTTGATAAACGAGATTCACGTGAACCTCCGTTCCGTGATGAGAAGATCCTCGTCTCCTGGAACTCTATGGCAATCAGAGCATTTGCCGAAGCTGGTCCGACCCTAAATAGATGGGAGTTCGTCGACACAGCATCTAAGACAGCGGCGTGGATTTGGACAGAACTTCGGCCTAGAGGTCAGTTGATGAGAGTGCTGACCGATGGAGTGGCAAAAATCCCAGCATTCTTGGAGGACTATGCTGCACTTGGTAACGCACTCCTTTCCGTGCACGCAGCGACTCTCGAACTGCGTTGGCTCACCGCTATCCGTAAACTTTGTGATGAAATGATCGAGCGTTTCTGGGATGAGGAAGACAATGCGTTCTATGACACCCCTCATGATGGTGAGACGTTAATATTCCGCCCAAGAGATCCCTTGGATAACGCAACGCCATCCGGTGCCTCCCTAGCTTCTGAACTCCTAATCCGAGCCGGATATGTATTTGATGACCGCCGGTATAATGAACTGGCTCTATCAAGTTTTGAGCGGGACGGAGACGCCCTGATGCGATTTGGACCAGCATTCGGAAGAATGCTGTCCGTGGCCGATCGCTCACTGGCCCCTCCGTTAGAAGTGGCCATAGTCGGAGAGCCTTCCGATCCTCGCACCCGAAGCCTGATCCAGGCTGCGCACAGCATACCGGCCCGAAACCTAACAATCGTGGGTGGACCTCCAGGTCAAGAGGTTGCTGGCATACCACTCCTTGAGGGACAACGCACGTTAGTAGAAAAGCCCACGGCATATGTCTGTCGAGAATACGTCTGTGATTTACCGGTCACAGATCCGGACCAACTACGTAACCAGATGCTCCAGTTGTGCGCACCGTAACCCCTTCGCAGCATCAAGCTGTTGGCTATGTTAGAGGCCTACCCCAACCCTCCACACCGGAGTAAATGGCAACCCAAGAGAAGGAGATTCTCCAAGCTGACGATCTCGCGGGCCTGTCCCACGAGCAGCTTCTGCGCTTCTACCGTACAATGCTGACCTCCCGGAAAATTGATGAACAGGAGATCATCCTAAGAAAGCAAAACAAGACTTTCTTTCAGATATCGAGTGCAGGGCACGAGGCCATAGGCGTCGCGATTGCTGAGCATTGCCATCCTGGAAGTGATTGGTTCTTCACTCATTATCGAGATCGCTCGCTGGTGCTTGCCCTAGGACAAACACCGCTTGACCATTTTCTTGCAGCGGTGGGTTCCGGAGCTGATCCGGCCACAGGTGGCAGGCAGATGCCTTGTCATTTTAGCGATGTACGACTGAACATAGCGAGTAGTTCTTCCGTGGTCGCAGCTCAGTTCCTCCAGGCCGTTGGTGCTGCCGAAGCAGACACTAAGATCTCTAGGGTCCCCGGACTACGAGATCTCGTCCATAGCTTTGACGAAGACCAGATCGTGATAGTCTGCGGTGGTGAGGGGCAAACATCTGAAGGAGAGTTCTGGGAGTCACTCAACACTGCGTGCAACCTGAGCCTTCCAGTAGTCTTTGTTATTGAGGACAATGAGTACGCAATTAGTGTTCCTGTAGAAGTTCAAACGGCCGGAGGAAGTATATCGCAGTTGGTCTCTGGCTTTCCAAATCTCTATATAGTCGAATGCGATGGTACAGATATTATTGATGCTTATCGAGCCGCCGGCTCAGCCATCACGCACGCACGGGAACAGCGGGCTCCCGCCTTTATCCACGCACATTGCACTAGGCCACACTCGCATTCGATGTCGGATGACGAGCGGGCCTATCGCACTGAGAAAGAGCGTGCTGCTCAAGACCTCCGTGACCCACTAACTCGGACTTCGGCACTACTACTTAAAAGTCAGGTCGCGACAGAGGAAGAACTTGAATGGTTGGAATTGGAAATTAGCGCTGAAGTCGCATCCACTGCTGATGAAGCACTGGCATCTCCGCAAGCTGCCCCAGACACTGCAATGCGACATCTCTTTTCAGAAGATTCTGATCCTACTTCTTCAGATTTTGACACAGAGAGCCACCCTCAGTACGGTGACGACAACCTTCTGACGATGGTTGACCTCTTGAATGCTTGTATCAAGAGCGAGATGGAGCGAGATCCGAGAATCACTGTGTTTGGTCAGGATATCGCTGATGCATCACGTGAGGAAGCACTATCTGAGGTAAAGGGCAAGGGAGGTGTATTTAAGGTCACTCATGGTTTACAGAAATACTTCGGATCCGAGCGTGTGTACAATACTCCTCTCGCTGAAGCCAATATCATAGGCCGCGGAATCGGACAGGCCCTGCGGGGACTACGGCCTGTCGTGGAAATCCAGTTCTTCGACTACATCTGGCCAGCAATGAATCAGTTGAGAAATGAACTCGCGACAATCCGCTACCGCTCTAATGGAACGTATTCGGCGCCACTCGTAGTGCGCACAACTTATGGTGGCTACCTCAAGGGTGGGGCAATTTACCACTCCCAGACTGGTGAGACGCTATTCACTCATACGCCTGGACTCTACGTTTGTATGCCTGCAACCGCAGAGGATGCGAATGGCCTGCTTCGCACAGCAATCCGCTGTGATGATCCGGTGCTCTTCCTTGAGCACAAACACCTCTATCGGCAGGTCTACAATAAAGGTCGAAATCCTGGGCCAGATTTCATGATTCCGTTCGGTAAAGCGAAAGTTCGGAGAGAAGGCGCGGATATCACCATCGTCACCTGTGGAGCCCTAGTAAAACGCAGCCTCGATGCTGCTTCGATCGCTTCAAATGAGCACTCAATCGAAGCTGAAGTTATCGACCTCAGAACCGTGCAGCCATTTGATATGGACTGCATTGCGGAGTCAGTGAAAAAGACGAGCAAGGTCGTCATCGTTCACGAAGACAGCCTTTCATGGGGGATCGGATCAGAGATCGCAGCACGTATTGCTGACGAGCTATTTCCATGGCTCGACGGACCGGTAAAGCGAGTGGCTTCATTGGATACTTGGGTGGCCTATGCACCCCAAGTCGAAGCCGCCATCCTTCCGCAAGTCACAGACGTTGTAGATGCAATCGTCGAACTCTATGAGTACTAAATCTTAGCACTCGCCTGATCTACATCTTTTTGTCTTACCAGGGCGCATCATCAACTACGATACCCTAAGGCTCAATGTGTCATTCGATTGGTGACAATTCCACCGGCCTTGCTAGAAACGCAAACCTAAGGTCACGGGGATATACCGTGTATTTCTAGTGTCACCACTAATGCTGACAAAACGAATCTCAGCAAATCCACCGAAACCGAGGGCCCCAATTCCTACTCCAAAACCACCATGAAATCCACGATTTATCTGTGCCTCTTCTGTGCCCCCAACATCAAGACGATAGCTTCCGATCCCCGCTAATAGATACGGCTGCAGACCGATGCCTCCCAGTGCCAGGACAGCACTCAGAGTGCCGTCCAACATGGTTGTATTCTCGGCCCCTGTTGGCTTAGAAAACTGATGGATCTCACCCTCTCCCCTCAAAGAGATCGGGAATACTGGTACCCCAACCTGCAACCCGGCTCGACCATGCAACCCCGTGTTCACTTGATCGGTAAAATCACCATTGGGTTGACTGAGCCCACCCCCGACGATGAGACGGACCTGACTCACACTTGTCACTGGGGTTAACGCGAGGACAAGAATTGCCAGAAGTGTGAATTGTCGCATTCATTGTTCCTATTTGCATGGGACAGGAGCATCTATCACCAGTCTCGCACCCTGAGGTTACAGCAAGCAAGAACTGGGCTCGAGCCTGATTCTGGTGACGAGTAAGCTCTCACCCATCAGAGTGAAAGCGGCAGATCAATGACAGTTGAATCACTCTTACTCAAACGACAGGGAGGCCAGGTTCCACTGACTCTGCCCAGCCCAGAATACCACCACTCAGGTTGAATACCCTCCTATATCCTGCATTCTTGAGCAGATGGGCTGCAGTAAGACCCCGTTTCCCACTTCGGCAGTAGACCACGACGGTCATATCTCGGGGAATTTCCGGGATACGATCATCAATCTCTCCGACCGGTATGAGCCGGGCGCCCTGATCGGCCAGACTACTCACTGCCCACTCCCATGGATCGCGAACATCTACTAGAAACAGAGGTTCAGTAGATCCAATAAGTTCTACAAGAGCTTCCGGCTCAATCTCCTCAACAGCTTCCTCTTCTATTTCCTCGGAAGACACTTTCCCACTGCTCAATCCACAAAATACTTCGTAATCAATAAGTCCTCTTTGGGTTGGTTGATCTGAACACACTGGACATTCAGGGTTCTTCCTAAGTCGTACTTCACGCCAGCTCATCTCAAGGGCATCGAAGATAAGGAGCCTCCCCACTAGGGTATCTCCAACCCCCAACAGTAGCTTCACCGTCTCCATCGCCTGCATTGACCCAATGATACCTGGCAAGACTCCAAGTACCCCGCCCTCTGCGCAATTCGGTACCAGACCGGGGGGAGGTGGTTCACGAAAAAGACAGCGATAGCATGGGCCATCCTCAGTAGCGAAAACTGAGACCTGTCCCTCCCAACGGAAAACTGATCCATAAATATTAGGAGTTCCCGTAAGCACACACGCATCGTTGACGAGATATCGTGTGGGAAAGTTATCTGTTCCATCGATGACGACGTCGTAGCCTTGTAGGGTGTCGATCGCATTCTCAGATGAGAGCCGGGTTTCATGCTTTATAATTTCGACGAATGGATTCACGTCGCGCAGTCTCTCTTCTGCACTGTCGAGCTTAGATCGTCCGACGTCAGCTGTTCCATACAGAATTTGGCGTTGGAGATTACTCATATCGACGGAGTCGTAGTCAACGATGCCGAGAGTTCCAACTCCAGCAGCAGCAAGGTATAGAGTTAGCGGAGAGCCCAAGCCGCCCACACCCACGCATAGGACACGGCCAGATTTGAGGCGTGCCTGCCCCTCCAAGCCCACCTCTGGCAGAGCTATATGGCGAGCGTATCGGTGCAGTTCACCGCGAGTTAATTCCGGTTCCATCATATTGGTTTGCACTCGCAGGCTTGAACGGAGTGCCCTCGAATACGAGGGGTGTTTGTCACTGTGACGGTGTTCCATTCACTCCACCTTCAGCCACGACTTGGAAGTCTAGAGCATCGCTCTCCAAGCGTCGAGCCACCTCATCCGGCAGGTTAGCATTCCGGGCAACATCGGAAAGTTGAAGTGCGAGAGCGTAGTATTGCCAGGGGATATTCAATGTAGACCGATCCTGCCAGATGCTTCGATTTCTGATACCTCGATACTGATAGACCGTATCGTAAAGCTTCAGTGATTGATCAAGATCGAACCAGACGCCTCCGAACTCTGCAGTGCCCTGTACCCATTCCTCCGGGGGAGACGCGGCTAACGAACGCATCTCAAGCTTGACCGCCAGTCCATGGCGGACAGCCCATTGATCTAAACCGAGTTCGCTCATCAACCCACCCGTAGAAGCAAAAAAGATTGGTCGCTCATCGATAGAATCATGGATAATTGACAAAGCCAACTGATGCCCTCGGTTAAGCACTGTCTCGGCAGGGTATGTTACAGCCATACCAGGAAATGGGATCGTCAAACTCTCACCGAGACGGCTGGCCCCAACCTGGTCCATTTGCTCATGTGTCAGATCCAGGATCGTTCCATTCGGCTTCTCGTGCACACCGAACAATCCTACTGAAATTTCCGAATCAAAGATTCGCTGACGTCCTGGCATCGTGAGTTCCTGTAACTGTTTCGGGTACCACGAAGTGAAGAGATACTGACCCACAATTACTGTTACATCGCTGCGAATCCCTTCCACCTCCTGGAGGTACCAGAGGGGGAATGTGTCGTTATCACCATTCGTAAAGAGGATGCCGTAGGGCTCAACACTCATTAGAAGGTCGTACGCCCAATCACGAGCTGCGTAGTCTTCAGCACGTGAGGCCCAACTCCAATTCAGGAAAAGCGGCAGAAGCGCCACGATCATGATAGGTGCTGTACTGACATAGGGCCGAGTACTCCTCACGACCTGCCCGAATCTATACCATACCCAGGATAGACCTATGCCTGCGAGAAAACCCCAGAGCATGAAACTGACTACATAGAAGTAATCTCGCTCTCTCACTTCGTGTTCAGCTCGATCAGCAATTTCCGGTGAAAGAGAATATCCGTACCGGAAATTCAAGTAGATGATGAGTCCAAATGAGAGCGTTGCGATCAAAGTAAGAATGTACGTGAACATGCTCCGGTCAACACGGAAGACCGAGTAGAGTCCGAGCAAGCCTAGAACTCCAAATAGTAGGGTAAATACAGTCCTCCCCGTCCCAGGTAAGGGCGACGGATTCCAACCCCGAGACCACTGCCAGTCGAAATACTGCATGTACATAGCAAACTGCGCGCTGAAAGGAGCTTTTCTCTGGGTAACGGGAGGTGGCTGGTACTGCCTACGGGTCAGATTGTCGGCGAGCATCGGACATCCGATCATTCCGTTGGAATAGATTGCCTGTGCTGCCCCGATAACGGACTCACAGATGGGGTCACCCTCGTTAATTACCGGATCTAATCCAGCCCTGACAGGAAGCACAAAGTTGAACGAGAGCCCGATCAGTATGAGTGGGACTGCTCGAATGAGAAAAGCATTACGAAGCAGGGTCCTTGGAGCAGTAAAAAGGATCAGCAGTGTGAGGGCGGGAACGGGTAGCACGGACATGAGGTGATTGGTTGATCCCAAACTCAACAGGAATATCGCCCCCAGCAGATACCGTTCACTACCGAGATCATCTTTCCTATCATACCAACGGATCGCGAGCCAAGTCACCCAGGCGATAACTAGTACACTTATCGTGTAGACCTTCTCGTTCACGTTTGACTGGTTCCAAACCGTGAACGCTGTGGCTCCCAGAATAGTGGAGGCAGCGGCACCAACTATAGCGCACCAGCGATCTTCGAACAGCTCAATTAATACTCTATGGGCCACTAGGTATAGAAAGCCCGAAGCCGCTGCACTCGTAACCGATGCTAGAAGATTGATACGGACTGCAATGGAAAAACCAAGTGGAGCAAGTAGGATACTCCAAGCTTTCCCCAGCACGACGAAAAGAGGGTTTCCGGGAGGGTGAGGAATGCCGAGGATATGTGCGGTGGCAATGTATTCACTCGTGTCCCAAAAAGCCGTCGTAGGCGCCAACGTTAGTACGTACAACACCAGGACAGCGCATGCTGCAAGGGCTGCAGCTAGATATGGCGGCCGGTACCCCCGCTCCGCTGGGTCTATATCAACTTCAGTCATATCACCGGTTGGGTTATGAGAACTGCATGGTTGTTTAGGCAACAGCTAAGCTGACTAGTCCTCCACAGCTATAAAGCTGATCTCGAGCTTGGCGCCACCAACTAGACCAGCAACCGCTACAGTAACACGAGCCGGAGCTTCTCTGGGAAAATATTGTGTGTACGCCGCATTCATTTCCGAAAAATCCGCAATGTCGGTTAGGTATACTGTAGCACTAACAACATTACTTAGATCCATACCAAGTTCGCCCAAGAGCTCTTGGAACGATCTCATGATATTATGTGTCTCTGCCGCAGTCCGACCTTCTTTCATCTCACGTGTTTGACGTGTTGCCCCGAGTTTACCCGAAAGCCAATACGTCTTGCCTACTTGAATCGCCGGGCTAAAGGGTCGCCCCTCGATTGATTGATGGGCAATCCGAGTCCCCTGCTGGGCCGCAGCTGGAAATGTGACCAACATCGACGACAAGCCTAATAAAAACATTGCACGCTTCACGAGATCCTCCTGATTGGACCAGTTTTAGTGCAAGCGATGATGCTGGGCAGAAGCATTCCGAGCAAGCAGGACCTCAGCGATTTGAAACATCGCCTGAGGTTAGCTATTTCGTTTGTTGGGTGGCGATGGGCCAGCAGTTCTGAATAAGTTCGCGCCATGGCACTTCAATTGACCCGCACTACGCGCTATGTCCGGAGTTGGCTGACTGGACATGCAGATGTCGTAGAAGAAGAAACGACTTTAGACCGCGATGGAATCCGTGTACCAGCCACAATAATCAGACCAACAGGGATGAATTCTCCCTTGCCGGGGTGGATTATGATCCACGGAATCACCCGCACAGGGCGCGCTCATCCACAACTGCTTCGATTCACTAGAACTGTAGCAGCCACCGGAATGGTTGTGATCATACCTGAGGTGCCTGAGTGGCGAGAGCTGAGTCTCAAACCTCAGTTGGCCTTGCCAACAGTACAGTGCTCGATCACCGCACTCAAAGAGAATCCAATGGTGCAAAATAGGCCTTACGGTCTTATAGGGTTCTCATTCAGCGCTCCTCACGCACTCGCAGTAGCAGCAGCTGAAGAAGTGAGCGCGGATATCGCTGGAGTCGTCGGATTCGGGGGCTACTGCGACCTCGAACGTACCATCACTTTCATGCTGACTGGACGACACGAGTACCAGGGGAAATCTTACGAACTAATTCCTGACCCCTATGGACCTTGGATCGTTGCTGCCAACTACCTGAGTAACATTCCAGGGTATGAGGAAGCAACCGACATTGCTGACGGACTCCGTCGCCTCGCAGCTATAGCTGGTGAGTCTCCGGGCGTGCCTGCTCGTGATCCATGTTACGACGCTGCGAAAGCGAAGGAGCGAGAGAAGATAAACTCGGATAGACAACCTTTGTTTGATTTTTTTGCACCTCTCTCGGGAGTCCAACCAGATCTGGCATATGCAGAGGAACTCGGGCATAAGCTAGCCAAAGCAGCAATCAGTGTTGAGCCTAAGATCGAGCCCTTCAAGGCATTAGGGGAGATCAGTTGCCCGGTACACGTGCTTCATGGACGCAACGATAACCTTATCCCATTCACTGAAGGGCTGAGAATCAAGGATGCACTTCCTACTCAGAGCCACTCGCACGTAACCATTACAAGGCTCTTCGGACACTCAACCCAGGATCGATTTCCTTCGCCCTTTCATGCAGTTCAGGAAGTAACGGTCTTTCTTCGCGCTATCGAACGGATATTCAGGTTGGTGTAGGCACTTCATCGTAAAGTAACCCAAAGCATTCTGTCGTGTTCACGCCAGATACACCGCACCACAGCTCCTATTCCCTATCTGGAGAAATCCCCTGCTCGATCGGTAGACCCCTCTTCATACGATCCAGAATTCCACCATCTATGTTACGAACGTCGTTGAAGCCTGCCGCCTCCAGAATGCTAGTTCCGATACCTGACCTATAGCCCGAACGGCAGTACAGCAGCAAAGGACATCCGCGTGGGAGTCCCGAGAGTCCAGTGCTGCGAAGGTGACCAAGGTGTATGTGCTTGACTCCAGGAACACAACCCTCGTTCCACTCCGACAGTCCTCTCACGTCCACGATAGAGGCCCTTTCTTCTGCTACAGCCCGCTCCGCTTCATCCCAGTCAATACTCGTGGTCTTCTCCAGGTCACCGCACTCAGCACTCCACCATTCTAGAGCTTGGACATCAAAAAATCCCTTGAGGTTGTCGAGCCCAACCAATGTGAGATCCCTCGCTGCCTCATTAGTTGCATCACGGCTCTCTGCTACCAAATAGATAGGTCGGTCGTATGAAAGGAGCCAACCACACCAGGTTGGAAAGTCCTTACTCAGTGGTATACTGATCGTTCCAGGCAAATGACCGGCTCTGAAAGCCGAAGCCTTCCGGATGTCGACGACAACAGCGCCATCTGACAATAGCACATCCTGAAGAGCTCTCGGCTCTAAACGCTCGGGCACAGGCAACCCATCAAGGATAGGAGGCCCATCCCTGTTCACTTGTTTCATTTTCTCAAAGTAGGTAGGGGATTCTGGTTGACCCTCAAGTACCCTGCTCACGAACTCTTCTTCGGTTTCACACTGGAATGCCCAGTTCGCTAGTTTCTCATACCCAAGAGTAGATGAAGGGACAGATCCAAGCGCTTTGCCGCAGGCTGACCCAGCCCCATGTCCGGGCAAAATCTGCAAGTGCTCTGGGAAATGTCGAAATCGGGAGAGAGACTCGAAAAGCAAGCAAGCACTGGCCACCATTGAGTCAGATACGCCCACAGCCTTCTCTAGAAGATCAGGACGGCCAACATCACCTACAAAGATGAAATCTCCTGTCAGCACGCCCAGCGGCTCTGATGAAGCAGCTCTGTCCGTAATCATGAAGGAGATATGTTCTGGGGTGTGACCCGGGGTATGGAGTATCTCTATACCAACATTCCCCACTTCAATCTCATCGCCATTGTGAACGGCTTGCGTATGTCCCTCTCCGATGAAAGCGTACTGCCACTCTCTTCCGCCTTCCCCAGAGAGCAGAAGCGTGGCATCCGCCTTCCTCATTAGTTGGCGCGCGCCAGATAAATAGTCTGCGTGAATGTGTGTCTCTGACACATAGGTGATTGCCAAACCTTCCTCTGCTGCAGCTCGGATATAGACCTCTGAGTCCCGGTGCGGATCAACCACCAGAGCTGCACCAGTAGCTTGGCAGCCGATCATATAGCTGGCCTGAGCCAGTTTATCTTCGTAAAAGCGGCGGAGTAGCATCTAGACGATGTCTAATCGTTAAGAGGCAACCACAGGCTATAGCGATGGGCGTGAAGGCCCCCAGCGTGTGGCTGAAGAATATGGTGTCCCATCAGTCATTACTGATCGGACCATCGAGTTGTTCGATCGTAGCTGTCGAGGGCGGCCGGTCACGCTGCAGGCGCCTAGCTACCGCTTCCGCTTCCCTCATAACACGGAGAAGATTTTCTCCGGCCAACTTCCGCAAATCTTGCTCCGCCCAACCCCTGCGGGAGAGCTCAGCAAATAGTGATGGGTAGGTTGAGACGTCTTCAAGACCTAAGGGCGTGGAGTCAATCCCATCAAAGTCCGATCCAATCCCAACATGGTCGACCCCTGCGATAGCGCTCACATGATCAATATGATCCGCAACATCAGATAGTGTTGCTTCATCACTATCAGAGACAAACGATGGCACAAACGTCACCATGACTACGCCCCCGTTCTCCGGAAGTCGCCTAAGCACTTGATCTGGAACATTCCTCGGGTGCTCTCTGATACCATTCGCCGATGCATGCGACCAAATCACGGGCGCTTCAGCAAAATCGAGAGCATCATTCATGGTCGAGGGTGAAGTGTGGGAGAGATCAACAAGCATCCCCATACGGTTCATCTCGCGTACCACTTCCTGACCGAAACGCGTCAGCCCACCGTGACGCTGCTCATCATTCGCCGCGTCAGCCCAATCAAGTGTTCCATTGTGAGTTAACGTCATATAACGAACGCCCATTCGGTAGAATGCCCTCAGAGCACCCAATGAGTTTTCAATGGAGTGCCCACCTTCAATACCCAGCATCGAAGCAATTTTTTGATCTCCAAAGGCGTGTCGAATATCTGATACGTCCAAAGCAAGTTCAAACACATCCGGGTACTTATCGATGATCTGATGTGCTATATCAATCTGCTCCAACTGCACCTTGGCGGCTCCTTCCTCCGTCGCTTCAAACGGGATGTAAACAGACCAGAACTGCGCTCCTACCATGCCTGATCGGAGGCGCTCTATATCCGTGTGAAATGAAGTTCTTTGTCTCAGATCATGGACATCGGCTTCGACATCATGTGGAGCGATCTCACTGCCCCGAATCGCCCAGGGGAGATCATTATGACCGTCGATTAAGGGCGTTGAAGACAAGATCCGCATTGCGACATCCATATGGAGATCTTGAGCGCTTAAGGATAGGACTCCAGTTGCAGGGACTAGGGAAAGGAGTAGCAGTAGGATTGAACGTCTCATGATCTCGAAATACTCTTGGATGGCAGTTGCTGCTACGATAGGCTCTCAGGGCTTGTCTTCCAAGCCGTGAGAAATTGGAAACGCTAGAAAGACTCGGGAGCAACCTCGGGCCGGTTCGGCCACCGCTGCTGCTCAAACGCGCTTATGGCTTCCGCTTGACGGAGTGTCAGTCCTATCCGGTCAAGCCCCCCTAGAAGACACATCTTTCGGAAGTCATCAATCTCAAAGGAAGCAACGAGTGTACTGGAGTCAGCAACAGTACACTGTTCGAGGTCTACTGTGAGCCTTAGAGGCGCTTCATTATGCGCCCGAGCTAGAAGTTCTCTGACGACACTCTCTTCCAGCGACAGAGCTGCCAGACCATTCTGGTCAGCATTCTCTCGAAAGATGTCAGCAAAACTCGGGGCAAGGATTGCCCGGAACCCGAAGTCCCTCAAAGCCCAAGCTGCGTGTTCTCGCGATGAGCCACAACCAAAATTGCGCCCTGCTAAGAGTATTGAGGCTCCCTTATAAGGCTCCCGGTTCAATATAAATGCAGGATTGATTGCACCACCCTCTTCCGTTCGCCAATCATGGAAAAGAAAATCTCCGTACCCCTCTCTGGATACGCTCTTTAGAAACTGTTTTGGTATAATCTGGTCCGTATCAATGTCTGTCTGATCCAGAGGCGCAACCACACCACTATGCACTCGAAATGGCTCCATTACTGTCAGGTGCCGCGGGGATCGGTGAACCGGCCGGCGAGAGCAGTTGCAGCTGCGGTGGCCGGACTCACCAGGTGCGTCCGACCACCGCGACCCTGGCGACCCTCGAAATTTCGATTCGTTGTTGAGGCACAGCGCTCTCCAGTACTAAGAGTGTCCGGATTCATCCCTATGCACATCGAACACCCTGCTTCTCTCCACTCAAAACCTGCATCTCTAAATACTCTGTCGAGACCCTCTAACTCAGCTTGACGCCTTACAGCTGTGGAGCCGGGAACGACCATCGCGTGTACACCAGAATGGACACGTTTTCCATCTAAAATACGGGCGACCTCCCGAAGATCTTCCAGCCTTCCATTAGTGCAAGAACCAACAAACACCCGGTCAACGCTTATCGATTCCATAGGCGTACCAGGCCCAAGTCCCATGTAAGTCAAGGCTCGCTCTGCACTATCCCGGACTTCTTCGTCCTCAATCTCATCCGGATTCGGGACTCTTCCAGATATCCCAGTTACCATGCCGGGATTTGTGCCCCAGGTTACCTGGGGCTCTAGGTCACTGACATCCATCACAACACTTCTATCAAACGTCGCTCTATCATCAGTCTTCAGTGACCCCCATTCCATCTCCAGATCAGCAAATTCATCCGAGTTGGGTCCAAATTCCCGATTTCTTAGATATTCAAAAGTGGTTGTGTCTGGAGAGATCATCCCCGCCCGAGCTCCTGCTTCGATTGACATATTACAGATGGTCATCCTCTCCTCCATAGAGAGTGACTCAACCACTGGACCAGTGTATTCAATGACATGGCCCGCAGCCCCTGAAACTCCGATTTTCCCGATGATCGCAAGGATCAAGTCCTTCGCAGAAACGCCCATTGGACGATCGCCCTTTAACCGAATCTCCATCGCCTTAGGTCGACGCTGTGGGATACACTGTGTTGCCAGCACATGCTCAACCTCTGAAGTACCAATCCCAAACGAGAGCGCACCAAAAGCGCCATGAGTGGATGTGTGGCTATCGCCACAGACAATCACCATCCCTGGCCGAGTTAACCCAAGCTCCGGTCCAATAACATGGACAATGCCCTGCCGTTCGTCGCCAACATCAAAAAGCCGGATACCGTGGCTTTGAGCATTTTCTCTCAACACTTCCATCTGCCGACAAGCAATCGAGTCTAGCACCGGAAGAGAACGATCTGTCGTAGGTATGTTGTGATCAACGGTGGCCACGCAGAGGTCAGGACGTCTGACAGTCCTGCCAGCAACCTTCAACCCGTCGAATGCCTGTGCCGAGGTGACCTCATGCAGGAGATGAAGATCTACATACAGCAAATCTGGAGCACCCGGATCCGCGTGGACTAAGTGGTTATTCCAGATCTTATCAAGGAGTGTACTAGGTTGGTCTCCGATCACCCCGCTTAAACGCCCCAGTCGGTTCTAGCAGCGAAATGTCGAGCTTCAAGCTCACGAGCCTGAACTCCCTTATTAAGCACATGTATATAGGCTTGAGCTGAAGCTAGTACGACATCTGTAGACCCACCCCGTCCCGTGAGAGTTTGACCATCAACACGTGCCCTAATGGTCACTTCTCCGACAGCATCCCGACCCGGAGTCGTTGCACGGATCTCGAACTCTTCAAGTACCACCTTGAAATCGTGAAGTGTGTCCGCTGCAGCAAACACTGCAGCAATCGGACCATCGCCTTCCCCTTCAGCGATCCGTGGAACACCATTTTCGTCAAGGACCGTGATCGTGGCTCTTGAAAGTGCACTACCGCATGTAACTCCTAAGTCGTCGATCCGATATGCCTCAGGAACGTTCTCCATGACACCGTGATTCAGGATCGAAATAATGTCCTCATCAAGAATATTTTTCTTTTGATCAGCGAGTTCTTTAAAGCTAGCTGCTACCCTATCGAGTTCCTCCGGCTCTAGCGTGTACCCCAGTTCCCGGAGTCGCGCCTCCAATCCATGCCGTCCCGAGTGTTTGCCGAGAACTAGTTTGCTCTGGGGCACACCAACCATCTCTGGCGTCATTATTTCATAGGTACTGGGATCTTTAAGAACTCCGTGCTGATGAATGCCAGCCTCATGAGCAAACGCATTCCGCCCGACAATCGCTTTGTTGGGTTGGGGATGGATGCCGGTCAGATACGAGAGCAGGCGACTGGCACGGTAAAGGTGCTCACTACGCACACCAGTACGATGATCTAGCTCGTCCTCACGAACCTTGAGACCCATCACAATCTCTTCAAGCGCAGCATTACCAGCCCGTTCTCCGATCCCATTGACTGTGCACTCGACTTGGCGCGCACCGGCGGCAATCCCGGCCAACGAGTTTGCTACTGCAAGCCCGAGATCATCATGACAATGAACACTTAATGTGCACTGATCCAATTCAGGTAACCTCGACTGCAGTGCCTCTATCATTAACTGAATCTCAGACGGTAGTGCATAGCCTACCGTATCCGGCAGGTTGATCGTGGTGGCCCCAGCTTGAATCGCAGCCCTCACAACTTCAGTCAAGAAATCTAGATCAGTACGAGTGGCATCTTCCGCACTAAATTCCACATCCTTCACATAGCTCGTAGCAAGACGGATAGATTCCACAGCCCGGTCAATACATTCACCACGATTGATCCCCAGCTTTCGCTCTAGGTGAGTATTAGAAGTAGCAATGAAAACATGGATACGAGGACTGTCAGCCTCTTGAAGCGACTTTGCTGCCGCTATGACGTCCCCTTCGTTCGCACGTGCGAGAGCTGTTATGATTGGACGTTTGATTTCCCTTGAGATGTCCCTGATCGCCCGTACTTCATCGGATGAGCTAGCCGCGAATCCTGCCTCAATTATGTCCACACCTAAGTCCTGGAGCTCGTGAGCCATCCGGATCTTTTCGGATGCCGTCATACTCGCCCCAGGAGACTGTTCCCCATCTCGGAGTGTCGTGTCGAAAATCTTGATTTGAGCCATAAGAGTCGATTGGTACGGTTGGCCTGAAAAAGCGGCGGGCCCTCTCTATCAAGAGGGCCCGCCGCCGATCTGGCTCCATTCCGGTCAGGTTATCCGGTAAGAACCCGGCAGGGCGCCCCCTCTTGGGGCAAAGTAAGCGAGAGCACGTTAAGCACCCCTAACGCAACAGAGTTTATCATATCTCCAGTATCCTCAGCCTGAGTTTCCCATCCTCTCGGGACCCCCAAAATTGCATGCAACTACTGGCAACTTGTAAGCACGCCCAGTACCCGCGTCAAGGATCTACGCGAAGACTCGATTGAGCTACGTACTTAAGGAGCGGAGAAGCGAACCATATCAGCGATGGGTACCCGCTACCGTTAGCGTCTGCAAATAGAGCTCAAGCTGGAATATTTCAGAGTTGGGGAGAGATAGATTCTCTCTTCTTTCCCATAACTCGTAACCGCGCATACCTTTGCTGTAATACACTTTATACTGAAAAGAAACACGAAGTGCTGGGGCGCTCCCAGCACTCTTTCGGAGGATTAATGCGCACACCCATCAATCTGGCCTCTATAGGTCAAAAACACCCACTAAACCGCGCGCTACTCACTGTAGTCATACTTCTCTACACCGTAGCCTGTGAGCAAATTCCAAATGACTTTCAGAGTCTAGCTAGTGAACATCTTTCCAAGATTGAGGGTGCGATTGTGGTCCCCGGCCTCAAGGCTGAAGTTGAAGTGATCCGGGACTCCTGGGGTGTCCCGCATATATACGCGGACGACCTAGATGACCTGTTTCTTGCACAGGGTTTCATACAGGCTCAGGACAGACTATGGCAGATGGACATGTATCGGCGCGCAGGTGAAGGCCGGCTTGCAGAAATCTTTGGGTCTGCAGCACTTGAACACGATCGTTTCGCCAGGCTAATCAAGTACAGGGGACCGTGGACGGACGAAGAATTTAACAGCTATCATCCTGAAGGGCGCCGCATACTGGAAGCCTTCTCATCAGGGGTCAACGCATACATTCACTATGCAACAGAAACTGGTGAGCTCCCCGTAGAGTTCGAGCTCACAGGACTACAACCTGATCTTTGGTCTGTTGAAACACCACTGTTGCGGATCGCAACTGCAATGCCGACCGGAGATGCGCGTAGAGAGCTGTCATTGGCGAGACGGGTCACAGAGGTCGGAACTGAGCAAGCAAATCGTGAAGCACGCCCTAGCCCGTACCGAGACTTAACTGCTCCTGTCGGAGTGGATTACTCAATCATCGGAGACAATGTAGCCTCGGGTCTCTCCGGCTTTAGGGGGACGATAGTACGACCTGATCTCGTGTCCCCCTATGACACCTGGCTTGACGCAGAGGTGTCCATGAATTTGGGAGCTCAGGAAACCTCACCCGGCAGTAACAATTGGGCCATCAGTGGATCCCTAACCGCGAGCGGTGAGGTAATAGTCGCGAACGATCCTCATCGAGGTGTCACGAATCCGTCTTTACGCTATATGGTGCACCTTGATGCCCCTGGCTGGACGGCAATCGGCTCAACAGAGCCCGTGCTACCTGGAGTTGCTATAGGACACAATGGGCGCATCGCATGGGGTCTTACCATCGTTGGTACTGACCAATCAGACGTCTACATCGAAGAGGTGAACCCAAATAACCAGAACGAGGTGCGCTCTGGGGATAGTTGGGAGCCGTTCCGGATTGAGTATGACACAATTCAAGTAAGCGGAAACGAACCTGAAATCTTGGAACTCAAATTCTCCCGTCACGGACCTGTATTCTTCGAAGACACTGAGAATTTGAAAGCGTATTCGATCCGGTCGACAATGCACGAGCCTGGGAGTACTGGCTATCTGTCTGCACTCCGCCTGAACGTGGCCTCAAACTGCTCGGTATTCCTTGATGAACTGGACTACTGGTTTGCGCCAACTGAGAACATGATCTGCGGTGACGCTGATGGTAACATTGCCTGGCAAGCATCAGCGCTATCTCCAAAACGTGAGGGATGGCATGGAAGGCTTCCGGTTCCGGGAACAGGCGAATATGAGTGGAGTGGCTTTCGAAACGATCTCCCTCGTGAGTTCAATCCTGAACGAGGTTGGGTTGCGACAGCGAACCACGACATCCATCCGGAAGGGTATGACCCTCCACTCTTCTTCAAGACGCAAGGTCCATCCGCTCGCTTTGAACGCGTGGCTGATGTGTTATCAAGCGGGAGCAATTTTACGGTACAAGACTCCAAGGACTTACAGCACGACGCATTCTTGGCATCCGCTGCTCAAACACTAGAACTATTCCGCGGTTGGACGGCTGAGGACCCTACCCTAGAACAGTACCGCAGGGAACTCGCAGAGTGGGACGCTGTCTTTCGGAGGGAAGATCGTGCACCGGCCATCTTCGGCCACCTTCGTCGGATCTTGGGTGGCGGACGAGGGGGGACACGCTCTGATCTCAATCCTGAGGAGGCACTAGCGACAGCCGTACGTATGCTCAGTGAAGAGCAAGGGGATGACTCGTCTCAATGGCGATGGGGTCGTACGCACCGCAGTGAGTTCCCACATTCGCTAGTATCCGCCTACGATCTCCCTGAAGCTGAGCGTTTGGGTGGAGCTGGAACTGTTGCGGCGACAGGAGCCACATTTCGGGAGGTCGTAGACTTTGCTGACCTCGACGCTTCCATGGCAACTATCGCACCGGGACAGTCCGAGCGGCCGGGCAGCCCTTTTTACGGCAACCTCACGGAGAGCTGGGCGAATCAGGAGTACTTCCCTCTCTCATTTAGTAGAGAAGCTGTCGAGGCCAACGAAGCATTCAGATTGTTATTGAGACCTGAGAATTGAGGGACATATCCTCATCAGTTCCTATTTAATGATCCGACACCCTCTTCAACGGAGAATGTCCAAACTCGCGGCGGAAGGTTCTGGACACCCATACCAGCGGCAATGGTGATATACTGACGCCCATCAATCGAATATGTGATGGGCGTCGCCGTCCCACGACCGACCTCAAACGACCAAGCCTGCTCACCACTTCGAGCATCCAGCGCAACAAGGTTAGATCCGGTACCCCAAAACGTTAGATTCCCCCCTGTCGACAGGGTCCCGCCGTTTCCTCCGGCTGATGGAACCCGCCAAGCCTCCTGATTAGTAGCAGGATCCCACGCAAGCAAGAGTGTAGATGGTCCCGTAAGCTGAGGACGCTCAGGTCTCTGCTCACTTCTGCCCCGACCCGTTCCGGTGTTCCACCGACCCGGAGTGTACTCCAGTTGCTCTGCCATCTGGTAGTAGTACGTGTTGTTCTGAGCAGGCAGATAAACAAGGCCGGTGAGTGGATTCCATGACATTGGGCGCCAGTTATGGGCACCGGTGGGACCAGGCGATAGCCACGCTCCTCTTCGGTTCATCCCATATCGTGCCTCAGATGACTCAACAGGACGACCCGTCAGAAGGTCCACATGGGTAGCCCAGGTCAAGTCATCAGTGAATGCTTCTGCCGAAATGAGTTCGCCAGTAATTCGATCAACAACATAGAAAAAGCCATTCTTTGGAGCCTGGACGATCACCTCGCGAACCTCACCTTCAATCTCAAGATCTAGCAACATCAGAGGTTGGGTTGCGGTGTAGTCCCAATCGTCACCCGGGGTCGTTTGATAGTGCCAAACGTACTCACCGTTATCTGCATTCAGAGCGACGATGGATGATAGGTAAAGGTTGTCTCCGCCACCCGGGCTACGGTACTCTCGGTTCCAAGGAGCACCATTACCAGTACCTAGGTATAAAAGGTTCGCGGTTTCGTCATAAACCATTGCATCCCAAACGGTGCCTCCTCCTCCGGCGATCCACCAATTACCAGTCCAGGTATCTGCAGCAACCCTCATCGCGTCGTTCTCAAAACCGTCTGCAGGGTTACCCGGCACAGTATACGTACGCCAAACCTGGTCGCCCCGCTCAACATCATACGCTGTCACGTATCCCCGAACGCCGTACTCCGCACCTCCGTTACCGATAATCACCTTATCCCGGGCGACACGCGGGGCACCGGTAATCGTATAGTCTGATCCGGCAGGAGTTGTCTGCACCGTCCACTCAACGGTACCAGATTCTCTGTTCAGAGCGACCAACCGGCCATCAAGCAATCCCACGAAAATCTTGTCTCCGTGAAGAGCCACTCCCCGGTTTACATTCCCACAGCAAGCTCCTGGACCTCCGTGACGTGCGTCGGGAATCGCAGGGTCCCAACGCCATTTCTCCTCGCCCGTGCGTGCATCAAGGGCGAATACAAAGCTCAGAGGTCCGGTCCCGTACATCACCCCATCCACAACCAGAGGGCTTGTCTCAAGCCGAGCTCCTGCTTTCGGAATATCCCAGGTCCAAGCTATTTCAAGACGGCCTACATTTTCGGTGTCGATCTGATTGAGCGGGCTATAACGCGTCTCAGCCAAGTCACGCCCGTGTGCTGCCCATTCCCCCTGTGCCACCGCTGGACTAGGCGTTAAGCAAATCCAAAATGCCAATACCATCAGAGGATAAAGCACAAAGTTAAGAGATGCCCGTAAACACGGATAACCAAATTGGGGACTCATCGTTTAACCCTCCTCTTGCATTCTTCGCGAACGGGGGCAAGCAACATCCCACACTGCTAGATGCATACGCAACCCGAATCTCGGGCCTGACATTATTATGACCCGGGTGGGGATCGAACCAAGGACCTACGGATTAAAAGGCTCTTTCGTTCTATCGCCAGCAGTGGGCTAGCTTGGAATCGAACCAAGGACCTTCTGATTAAAAGTCAGATGCTCTACCAATTGAGCTACTAGCCCAAAACTCGTTGTTTCAGTTTTCGCTGAACGACCCAATCTAATCAATCCGTTATTCACTGTCTTGTGTCTGCTGTCCACGATAAATCACCGGGCGGTTTTGAATCTAAATCGCTAAAGTTAAGAGCTATAAAGAGTTAGCAAACTGTGAAGAAATGTTTAAAAGTCCGTTGCTCTACCAACTGAGCTGCCGGGTCATCAAGAAGATAGACCGGTCTGGCTCATCGTGAAGTATTCGGCACCCATAACTGCGATCGCTTCCGGTCCAGCTGAGTCTCAAAGTACTGTCAAACATCCAACTCATACTGTAGGCCACCAAACGTAATCCGGTGATGGGGAGTAAGTCCTAATTTCTTGATGGCAGCTCTATGCGAAGCGGTACCATATCCCGCATTCTTTTCCCAGTTGTATCCAGGGTAGCGAAGTGCTAATCGGGTCATCAGGCGGTCTCTGGTAACTTTAGCGACTATCGAAGCACACCCTATTGAGTGGACTAAACCATCACCACCGACCACCGCTTCATGTTCCCATTCCAGTTTCTTGACTGGTAGTCCATCCACGACAACGTGCCCCGGTTCTTCACTCAGCTGGGTCAACGCCCGATTCATAGCTAGGGTCGTAGCATTCAGGATATTGTGCTTATCGATCTCCTGAACTGACCCGCTTCCGATACCTACCGATGAAGCTTTCGTAAGAATTTCAGCATATAGCTCTTCCCGGAGAGTGCGCGAAAGCTTTTTCGAGTCCCCTGCCCTTTCTACCTGAACACCTTCGGGAAGCACGACTGCTGCAGCTATGACTGGCCCCGCCAGCGGGCCCCGCCCAGCTTCATCGACACCGGCAACCGAACAGCCCCTGCTCCAGAAAAGACTCTCGTAAGCGAGTGCGTCCGCCAGGGACTCAGATTCTTGAGTACCTAGCTTCATCCTACCCACTGGTCAACGCGCTTGGCGTTTCTCCTGTATCCGGGCGGATTTACCACGCCGCCCTCGGAGATAATAGAGTTTCGCACGTCGGACGCGTCCTCTTCTTACGACTTCCACACCAGTCACAGTCGGCGCTTGAAGCGGGAAAATACGCTCGACAGCAACACCATTAGAAATTTTTCGAACGGTGAACGTTTCGTCGAGCCCTCCACCCTTACGACTAATGCATACACCTTCGAATACCTGAATGCGTTCTTTGGTACCCTCACGCACTAGGTAGAGCACACGGACAGTATCACCCGGACTAAAATCGGGGACGGAGTTCCGCGACTCCTCTTTCTCGATTTGCTTGATTACATCTGTCATCTTCGGCTCCATGATACGGCCGGACCCGCTATTGAACGGCCGCGTAACTTAACCGGGGGTCTTCGGAGCGTGAACCCCTCAGATTGGGGTATCTTTACCAGTCTGATATAACCAAGTTAGCAGGATCTTCACATGGACTTGGAGTCGCTATGCGTATCCAGCTTGCAATCCCAGCGTTATCACTCGCATTGATGTCCGCATGCACTGAGATCCCAGATACCAATGACGATTTGTCCGATGATAGGCTTACAAGGGCAGAGCGGCTTGAACAGCTTCTGTCTATCCTAGCTTCCGACTCGATGCAAGGGCGGAAAACCGGTACACTCGGTTCGACCAAAGCGGCACTTTTTCTCGCAAACGAGCTAGGAAGATATGGGCTAGATCCAGCTGGAGATAACGGGTTCTTCCAGAACGTCCCTCTCGCACGAATCCAGGTAGATGGCTCGAATGGTCCTCGTGAACGCCTCATGCTACCCTCTCCTTCCCTGGACTTCGACGCACTCCCAGTAGAAAACATCATTGAAAATGAGGTGAATGTGGTAGCGCTTATTCCTGGGTCTGATCCAAGCGTCGCCAATGAAGGAGTCGTT
The DNA here is from genome assembly GCA_012960225.1 of Gemmatimonadota bacterium. Classification (GTDB taxonomy): domain Bacteria; phylum Gemmatimonadota; class Gemmatimonadetes; order Longimicrobiales; family Gaopeijiaceae; genus UBA1142. The sequence goes on from DUBS01000041.1 coordinate 79,284, forward strand.
ATCGGAGCGCATTATGACCATGTGGGAATTGGTCCCCCGATCGACGGAGATTCTATTTACAACGGTGCTGATGATGACGGATCTGGTACAGTGGCGATTCTAGAGATTGCCAGGGACTTGGTTAGAAATAACCGGCCCCGACGGACGGTTATTATCTTACTAAGCACGGCCGAAGAAATGGGACTTCTCGGAACCCATTGGTACATAGATAACCCTGTCTTTCCTCTCGAGCAGACAGTGGCGGATTTTCAGATTGAGATGATTGGTCGACCGGATTCACTAGCAGGTGGTTTCGGTCGCGGATGGTTGACGGGGTTTGAGCGCACAACGATGGGTGAACAGCTTGTGAGCAAAGGATCCCCAATCGTGCCCGATCCCCGACCTGATCAAAATTTTTTCTTTCGGAGTGATAACATCGCGTTCGCGCGCATTGGCATACCAGCGCACACTCTGTCGTCGTACAACCTGCATGATGACTACCATAGACCTTCCGATGAAGTCCAGTATGTAGATTTTGATCATATGGCGGCGATCGTCGAAGCCGCGATTGAGGCCGTTCGAATTTTGGCGAATGGCCCGAAACCCCACTGGGTTGAGGGAGGCATGGACGGTTTGACAGGCAATACGCCTTGACTTCCAACGGAGTCGAACCTGGTCTCACATTGACCCGAGACGATTTTGAGAAGGCCCATAAACGAGTGGCGCCTCACGTTTATAGGACGCCACTACTAACGTCCCGCTCACTCAACGAAGTGACTGGCTTCGATATTCGACTTAAGGCAGAGCTCTTCCAAAAGGGCGGCTCGTACAAGGTCAGGGGACCCACGAACCTCATAGGTCTACTGACAGAGGAGGAGCACGCCAAAGGTGTTATCTGCTCATCTGCCGGCAACCACTCACAGGGTGTGGCTATAGCTGCACAGCAGTACGGCATTCAAGCAGTAGTTTGCATGGCAACAAACGCAACACCCTCAAAAATCGAAGCGACCAAGGGATATGGAGCTGAGGTGGTACTCCATGGATCGATCTGGGACGAAGCCAATGAGAAAGCCCTTGAGCTCGTGAAGGAACGAGGGTTGACTTACGTACATCCGTTCGATGATCCACGCCTTATCGCAGGACAAGGCACTGCCGGGTTAGAAATCATAGAGGACTGGCCTGAAGCAGAAATCATTCTCGTTCCAATCGGAGGTGGAGGACTGATTTCTGGTGTCTCTATGGCGGTCAAGAGTGTCAAACCACACGTCAGAGTGATAGGTATTGAATCATCCGGTGCACCCGCAATGCAGAAGAGTATCGAAGCCGGACACCTTATCACTCTTGATGACGTGTCCTCTATAATCGACGGATTGCGAGTGAAGACAGTTGGTGTAAACACGCACTCGGTTGTATCACGCTTCGTTGATGAAATCGTGACTCTTCCAGACAAGAAAATATTTGATGCACTTATTTGGCTGATGGCGAGAGCAAAGCTTGTGACTGAAGGCGCAGCAGCTGCTCCGGTCGGGGCACTCCTAGAGGGCCTCATCGATGCAAGTCCCGGAACGAAGGTTGCGGTAATCCTGAGTGGAGGGAATTTAGATGTGGACCAACTTCGAGGGTTGAATTGGAACTAGTTCATCCTGAACGGTAAGAGGGGGTCCCTGTGCCATTGAAATCACTCGGCAGCTTCTATCAACCAGCGTGCTTCGTCCGCTCTCGAGTCAGTGCTTCCCTTTTCGCTTGCTTCCATGCCGCGATTTCTTCGTGCTTTCCAGAAAGTAATATTTCTGGAACTGAATGGCCGCGGTAACTGGCCGGCCGCGTATAAGAAGGAGGACTGATCAACCCGTCATCGTAGAATGAATCAGTAGCAGCTGCGTCATGGTCTCCGATCGCTCCTGGAAGGAGTCGGACCACTGCGTCCGTAATAACCAGCGCGGCAATCTCTCCACCTGATACAATATAATCTCCGATCGAGACCTCTTCTGTAGCGAGATGGTCAGCAACTCGTTGGTCCACATCCTTGTAGTGTCCGCAAAGGAATGTGAGTTCAGGTTCTACGCTGTAACGAACCGCATCGGCATGATTAAAGGTACGTCCCCTCGCGGAAAGCAAGATGACCGGACCTTCTGGTTCGAGGTCATCGATTGCCTCGAAGAAAGGTTCTGGCTTCATAACCATGCCTGCCCCTCCTCCGTAGGGAAGATCATCAACCGTGCGGTGCTTATCGTGCGTATAGGAACGAAGATCCGTTAGGTGATATTGCACCAGGCCAGCCTCTCTTGCGCGACCCGGGATCGATAACCCCAAGGGGCCGTCGAAAAAATCCGGAAAGATAGACACAATGTTGATCCGCATAGCTCTGCAATCTAAAGATCGAGTAAGCCATCGGGCGGATCGATGACAATGTATTTCTCATCCGCATTGACTTGGAGAACTATTTCTTTGGAGAAAGGAATCATGATTTCTCCTTCGTGACCCTGGACACAGAGGATATCGTTGGGATCAAGTTCATAAACCTCAGTTACCTCTCCCACCACCGTACCAATACTGGTCTGAACCTTCATACCAAGAAGTTGGTAGTAGAAAAACTCACCATCGCCAAGCGGCTCAAGTGCTGACGCTTCCCGAAACAAATAGTACCCCCGCAGCCGCTCTGAATCATTCCGATCCCTGATGCCTCCAGCAGACACGATATAGCCATTCCTATAGGGGCGTACCTGTTCAAGCTTGAGAGCTGGAAAGTCCGGATTCGGATTTGCACTATCAATATTACCAAGATGCAGCATTACCCCAGGCGTATATGTGCTCTGAGGATGATCCGTCAACGGCAGAACCAGGAATTCACCTTTGATTCCGTGGGGCTTCACAATGTGCCCCACGGCCAGGAAGCGCGGGCCATCACGACCCATAGCTCAAACAAGTCCGAGTACTACTCGGACTCCTCTTCTTCCTCAGCTGGCTCTTCAACAGCTTCTTCCTCAGCTGGCTCTTCAACAGC
>DUBS01000042.1:0-734 GCA_012960225.1 Gemmatimonadota bacterium
ATCCGTTTACTTGAACGCACCCCACCCCATAGAAATGTGGCTACGGAGAAAGGTTTCTCCTGTCCCAGCCCACACGATGTTGGGATCGGAAGGGGCTACCGCGAGTGCACCGATTGAAGAAACCGGTTGGCGGTCGAATATGGGGTTCCAATGTGTACCGCCGTCAGTCGTTTTCCAGATTCCTCCCGAAGCGGCTCCCACGTAGTACGTTAGTGGATCAGCAGGTATTCCGGCCACGGCGATAGTGCGGTTTCCGGGAGGGCCAATGTATCGGTACCCAAGCCCCGAAAAAGCCCCAGGATCGACCTGAACTTGCGAGTGGACCGGTACGAGGAACCCGGCGTAGGCGGCTGTTACGAGGGCGACTAGCATCGTCTTTTTCATCAGGTAATTCTGCCCCTCACCCCGAAGGTCCGCAACTTATAGGGAGCGCCACACCGGACCGAGCAAAACAGTGTTGCATAGTCCGGCGGGAACTAGGCTCTCCTTCCTCAAGCCCGCCACGCCTCTAACCCATCCCGATAAGTCATACTTACCAATCATTATATCAAGTGTACTTGACCTTATGAATTGTAAGCACTACTATACGTCAAGCTTACTTTACATTACAACGAAAAAGTTAAACACATGGACAAACTGAAGGCAGATTCCAACGATTTCGCCACAAACATCAGAAAAAGCAGTGTTCGTAATCTTTACTGGAGCGTTGCTTGGGTGGCGTCCACTGCATTGGC
>DUBS01000042.1:799-15382 GCA_012960225.1 Gemmatimonadota bacterium
ATCAATCTAGGAGTTGGCTTTGGAATGATTGTGTCGACTAACCGGCACATCCAAGGGTTGGACGAACTGGGCCAAAAAATCTTTCTTGATGCCGCAGCCTTCACACTGGGTGTGGGATTAGTGTGTGGTCTTAGCTATGAACTGCTGGAAGACATAAGACTTATTTCTTTCGAGCCGGAAATTGGACACCTCATCATATTGATGGGCCTGACTTTCATGGCCGTAATGATCGCTGGTCATAGGAAGTACAGATGAAAAATCGCTTTAAGGTACTTCGTGCAGAACGGGATTGGACTCAGGCTCAGTTGGCCAATGAGCTACAGGTTTCTCGACAGACCATTAACGCCCTTGAGACAGGAAAATTCGATCCCAGTTTGAAGCTAGCTTTCAGAGCTGCCCGGCTCTTTGAATTGGGGATAGAAGACATTTTTCAAGATGAAGTAGCTTCTTGATCGAGCAGGACCGCAACTTAGACGGGGGCACCACACCGGACGCGCAAAACAGTGTTGGTAGGTGCGCTAGGAATGTTGATCACTCCTGATCATTCCTTTGACGAATCGGCCTGCGTCAACGCCAGTACGGCGAACGCTGTGGCCGCGTCGGCCATAAAGCGCCCCCTGTCGGATGTGGGATCTCGCTCTCTGTTGAGTGAGGTGGCGGTCCACTGGCCACCGATCGGATCCTGGTTCTGCACCAACCAGGCGAGGGCTCTACTCAGATTCTCCTGGTCGGGCGACACACCGGCCTTTTGCAGAACGAACGTGATCAACCCGGTAGCGTATCCATCGCTCCCGGGATGGGGGGAGAATCCATCCTGCCCTTCCCACGGTCCGAGGGAAGTGAGGCTCCAGCCCCCGTCTCTGTTTTGCAGGCGCATGACGTCACTGATGAGGGACTGGTCTTGATCCGGTGTCAGAAGATCCAAGAGTTCGCTGGAAGCCCAAAGCAGCATGACTCGGTCCAGTGTCCGGCGGCTTTCCAAACCCCGCTGGAGATACGCACTGAGTGACGCCACATGCTCCTGGATTCCCGTCGAAGTCGCGTAGTCGTTCGGCGCCACTCCGACCGCAACGGCCGCAAGGGCAGCTCCGAAGTAAGCAGCCCCTTCCGATTCCCAAGGGGCCAGTCCGAAGTACAGCCAAGCCCAACCACCGGCTCCTTCTCCTCGAGTGAACTGAAGTTTCCACAGATTCTCGAACGCCTGTCGAGTTTCGCTGGCCATCTGTCCCTCTCGGGCGTCACGGCTGGATAGGATCAGCGCGTTCAGGATAGCTTCGGTCCCCCTCGACTCACTGGTTTTGGGGAGGCCCACTGTCTGATCCGGGTAGTACGGGTCCACTTCATTCCACAACGCCACTCGCTTGCTGACATCCGCCAGCAGGTCTGCCTCTGGGATGGTCGGGCCGGTTTCCCCAAGTGGTGAGCGTAGCGCGGAACGAGCCAGCGCATACGGTAGCGTAGTATGGCACGAGACGCAGGACGTATCATGGTCGCGGGCCGCATTGGGCCAAGTCCGCCACCAGACTTGTCGTCCGTCCAGGTAGTCGGCTGCTGCCGCCTGATCCCACTCAGCTGCCAGAGCGGGCCATCTCTGCGATTCGACCGGGGAAGGTCCGAGGGCGAGGCATATTCCCATTACGCATGCCAGGGTGGTCGGCGGCCCCACGACGGACCAGGGGAAGTGCCTCTGCGAATTCTCGGTGAAACTGATCATGGCCTACCCGAAGAGATGAGAGCGTCGCGTGAGTGAACTCATGCGGGAGCGGTAGCGTGTCATGACCTAAACCTGCTCCCTCACCCCGCAGGACCGCAACGTAGACGGTAGCACCACACTGGCCTGATCAGCCCCACCAAGACTTTCTCAGGAAACGGTGTTTCAGTGGCGGCGATGTGTGTGGACTCCAGTCCTCCGAATGTCGTGTACTTGCTATGCCGAAAGGCCCGACTCAGCTCAGTGAAAAAGTCCAGAATGTGATCTCCACCCGTGGGTATTCTCGATCCACACCTGACTCGCAAAACAGTGTTGGTAGGCACGCTAGGAGGGGCTGCTACTGAGGGGGAATGTACCCCACTGGAGGGCTAGTTCCCGCCTTCTGTGCTGGGGGAACAGGGATCGTAGGTCGTGGCTTCAGTTCAAGGTCCACTCACCACATCCTCCCCGTTCTCTAGAATCACTCTCTGCATCAATTCCCTCGTCGCCGTCCGAAACGGCAGACTCTTGAAACACGGGCGGCAGAAGCTCTCCATCGAGCGGCCACCCTTGCTCCTCCACAAAGTCGAGTATGTCCTTGATACGTGTCGTGGATCCTGGATGGGTCCCTGCAAAATCGGCGATGGTCTCGGAAAGGCCTGTCACACCAAGGTCGTGCTCGAAGAAATCCAAGCTTCCTGCCACGGTCGCGTACTGCTCGTACATCAGTCCAAGTCCGAAACGGTCGGCGGCTCGCTCTTGTCTTCGGTTGAAACGCCGCGACGTCAACAAACCGCTACTCCCAAAGAGGTTGGGCATACTTCCAGCGCCCATACCGATGGATGCTAAGGCGAGATCGAAGAGAATCCCCCGCCCGAGCGCCTTGAGGTGATCTCGGTTGTGAAAATGGCCGAGTTCATGCCCGAGGACGAACGCCAACTCGTTCTCGCTCTCAGCTATTCTGATGAGATCCGTAGTCACGATGATAAGCCCACCCGGAAGTGTGAAAGCGTTGGGGTGATCGGCTTCCACGATCGCGACGTGAAAATCGTACTCTCGATCCGGCCAGTGGTTGGCCAACTGACTGACGAGAGTGTCGAGCCTTACGACGATGTCCTCGCCCCCTTCGGACACGTACTCCTGGACCTCCGCCCAAATCGCTTCGGTGACCTCAGCTTCGATGCGGAGTGGAATGATCGGGGCAAGGAGGTTTACGAGGAAGGCGATTGTTGTGAAAACCCCTACTGCGACGACGACGAGACCCACGGTCAGCGTGGTCGCCTCCCGTAACCAATGGGTCGGCGTGAGGTTTACTGAATCGTCAGGCTCGCGGGGATCAGCCTTCATAATCCTTTGCGCGTATAGTCAATGCCGTCCCATAGGCTAGCATTTCCACACCTGCGGTCCCCTTGCCGCCCCGTCGAGAGTTCGCGAGTCGGCTTGTCTCCAATCGAATGTTGACGACCGTGTTGTGCCCACGTGCTAGTGCCTGGTCTTTCATCCGGAGAACGGCCTCACGCCGTGCACGGTCCAACAACGGCTCGTAAGACTTGATGCGGCCACCCACGATGATACGGAGTTGAGCGAGGAAGCGTTTGAAGTGGTCATGCGACACCACGACACTCCCCATGACCATGTCTGCTCTCTCGATCTCGACATCGAAGGGAAACCGCGGGAAGTTGATGACTACCATGTCTTTCGTCGCCGCCTCGCGCTCGCGAATACTTTTGTAGTGATTCGACTCCAGGTGGCTTCCGATGAAATAGGTCAGAAGGAGGAGAAAGAGCGGGAAGCTGAGGCTGATCAGGTTCTCCATCTTATTCGACCTTCACTGCCGTCCCGTAGGCGAAGAGCTCGGCGGCGCCCTGGGCCACGCTGCTCGTTGCGAACCGAACGTTGATGACGGCGTTCGCTCCCACGGAGCGTGCCTGCTCCATCATCCGGTGGAGCGCCTCCTCGCGGGCTTCCTGGAGCAGTTCCGTGTACCCCTTAAGCTCGCCGCCGACGAAGTTCTTCAAGCCAGCCGCGATGTCACGGCCGATATGCTTCGCCCGGACCGTACTTCCAGTCACCACCCCATAGAACTCGACGATCTGCTGACCAGGTATCTCCTCAGTGTTGCTACAGAGCATTGGAATCTCCTGAAAGATAGGACGACTGAACCAACCTGCCCCCGAACCTCTATGTACGGTCGATTCTAGGCAAATCTAAACATTTGACAGGACCGCAACTTAGACGGGAGCACCATACCGGACCGAGCAGCAGCACATTTTTCAAGTGAGTGATGTCATCGCATCATCCGCCGACCCATCGCTGTTATGGGGTCCAGCACTCCATAGCTCCCCATCCGCATCGGATCTCCTTTGAAGAATATTCTCATCCCCACGGAAACAGTTGAGAAAGCACTACTTCCCAACAGAATATGTGGTTCAATGCCTCCGCGTTCGCTACGAACCCGGTGATACTGGAATTCCACAAAAGGGCGAATACTCCACGGATCATCCGTCAACTGATAGGCGTAGGCCACCGTACTGATCAGCCACCGGGTCGCACCAACGGGGTCGGAGTCGTGAGTGTAGCGAAAAAACCCATCGGTACCGGCTTCTCCGGTTCGGGAATACTCAGGTCGGGTAGCGTATTCAACACGCAGGTAGGGCTGATGATCGGCTCTGTTCCATCGGACTTCACCAAGCACACTGAAGTAACCTTTGTGCTCTTCCGGCTTGCTTCGTGATGCCTCAACTAGGCCATAAAGGCTTCCATTAGCGACCATCCCAGAATGGCGTGTCGCGAGGTTCCATAGGTGGGTCGCATGGTCTTCACCGTCATGCGATTCCACAACCTTAGCGGATGAGACAGATGCCTCCCATTGAGCCATGGGCCCAAAACCCGAACCCCAGCGTCGGGCCAAACGGGCAGACCATGAGTTACCGAAGCTGTCAATGTTTGAAAAATCGTAAGGACCTACCGGTTCATTACCACCGAAAACTCCGGCTTCTACACTCCAGCCTCCCTTCAACAACACCGCGTTGACGGTCCAACGCTCAAGGATCTGCGAGAGATGGTGGTTCGTGGGGTACTTCAGTCCGGGTCGTGCCATCGGGTCATCCGTACCGTACGGGGCGAATCCCTTACCAGCCGACAAGGAGAAATCGGCTCCGCCGACATTCCAACTGTTGAAACTAAGCATCAACTCATGAAGAAGAGTGTGAGGGTGTCGCTTATCGATAAAGCCTTCACCCCATCCGCCGTACGCCAACTCTCCGTCTCTCTGGGTGATACCCTCAAAGTTGAGTGTCGTGCGGAGTGTCAGTAGACCTCCTTCACGCTCTAGATTAGCCATGACCGCAGGCTGTGTCAGATACCAACCTGTCAGGCCAAGAGGGTCGCTAGCTTGTCCACCCCGGAACGGAGCAGTAACCACAGGAAAAACCTGACCCATGCCCGATAAGGTCCACTTATCACCAACGGGAACGCGCAGCATCTGGGCGTGGACAGGATATATGTACAGACTCATAGCTCCCAGTAGGGCTACTAGGATTCGGAGCACATTCATGACGCTCTCTCTGTTTGGACTTTGTCTGAAGAAGGCACCCGGAACGGGTGAAGAAACCCTCAGATAAGAGCGCGCGGTGGTGGGCTTTTAGTGTCTGGGGTAGGAGCCGAAATACTCTTCATGTAGGAATTTCCGACTGCTAGTAAAAAAGGGGGTGATCCTACCCACGTCACTGAAGGCGTCGTGATCCCCGACGTGATGCACCCTAAAGAGGTTGGGCAAGTAGGGTTCTGCGAATGGGGCGAGTCAGCACTCTGATGATGGCCCTCAGAAACCTTATCTGGTGATTCGGGCGAATCACTCTCCATAGTACAGAAGGGACCGCCTAATTGCCCAAATACAATAAGGGCTGAGGTGAGTACCAACGATATACGCCGCATACCTAACAATCACGTGATCTGGACGAAGCACAAGGAGCACCAGCAGGAGCTTTGCTGGAGTGGCTCTACCGAGCATAGATCCCACCCCCCTCAATATAACCGAGGTCGAGTACGAGGAGTCGGATCACCGTATTCGGTGTGGCCTCGTAGAGGAGCGCTACAGTCCCGTCTTTCAAGCGCTGGAGCACCGAATACGCACCATAGCCTTCACCTACCACCTTCGGAAGTGTGAACGTTTTCCCTTCGTTATAGCTAATCCAAATGGCTAGATTCTGGCGCCCCTGACCGGAACCGGGTGGGTCCCCAACGGGGCCAGAGAACAGCAACCGATCTCGAGCATCACCGTCTTGGACTGCGGAATATCGGACGAGTGAGGCATCTACTGTGGTGATCACCGCGTCGCCGATGACATCGGGACCCCAGGTAAGTCCTCCGTCCCGGCTCAAGTGCCTCCGCCGCGACGTACCCTCGCTTTGCCGAGCGTCGAGAAGCAGATCCCCACTCGTGAGCTCAACAACCTCGGACTCATTCGCACTCGGTCCGTTCGTGACAGCACCCGTCTTCCATGTCTCTCCATGATCGTCACTATAGTACACGAAAGGCTCCACTGAGACGCGGGGTCCATCACGGGTTTCCGCACCCGCTCGCCGGCCTGGGAGCACCAATCTTCCGTTACGTAACGTGTCCGACTGCCTGCGAAGCTGGATGCCGGATCCCGGCCCGACCGTGCCAGTGCGCAGGTATTTGCCGTCGGAACCCTGGAGCGGTTTCGGGATCATACTTCGATCCGACCATGTGAGGCCGTTATCCATCGATGTGCGGTACCAGACCACTTGATTCCGGTCTTGTGGATCTGGGCTATTCCCGGGTCCCACACAATCCTCGTTGGAACCACAATTGTCGGGAAATTGGTCATACACGATGAACGCAGTTTCAGTCACGAAGTCGAATAAGGGAGTAGGGTTTGCGAAGTCCATCTCTAGATCGCTGTCGATTATCGTGAGAGGAGACCACGTGCGGCCACCGTCTTCGCTTCGCTTCATCGCTAAGTCGATATGGCCTGGAGATCCGGGATCCCCTGGACCGCGCCGCCCCTCGATGAATGCCAACAGCACACCGTCGCCAGTTAGGATCATCCCAGGGATGCGGTAGTTCGGCGTTCCGTTCGGCCCTTCAGCTCCTCCAACGAAGACGTCGGTCGAAAAAACGACTTGGGCCGGCCCATTCAAACCATCGGAGGCACCAGCGATCCAGAATAGCCAGAATAAAACTGCAACTACTAAGACTATACTTAACAAACCTTGGGTCGCAGATTTTTTCATAACCTGAACCCTCCGTTATTGAATCCCACTAATTCTGCCGATCGTCACGGAAGCCGTCCCGTCCTCGCGCGCACAAACGCCTCCACGTCTGCACGCATCTGCAGGCGCGCGGCATCGTCCGTGTAGATGGCATGCCCCCCGTGGTACGTGCGCACAGTGATGCGGTTCGCGAGCGAGGGGTCCATGATCTTGACCATGTGGTCGATCGCGGAGTAGGGGCATATGAGGTCGAAATACCCACACGCGACATAGATTCGAAGATCACGATCCGCCTTCAGCACACGCTCGACCGCAGGGGTGGCATCCATCGACCGGTCATCTACGGCCGCCCTAGACGTCTCGGACTGGTCCCAGAGAACCGACATCCAATCGCCCCTGAACGAGTTGGGTGAGGGATAGCCGCCACCGAAGGGGCCTTGGTACTGGAGGTCACTCCGAAAGCCGAGTTCTTCCCTCATGTATCGGACCACCCCGACATCGTCGATGATGTCCCTTAGGCTGGGGTCGGATGTGGGATCGTACATGACCTGCGTCGTGTCAAGCAGGCCCGTTAGACGGGAGTCGTACCTGCCGACGACAAAGCCGTCCTCTCGCAGCAACCATTCGGAGAAGGGGCCCATACCCAGCACAAGAGTCGAGTCAACCGCTGTTGGGCTCACCCCGGTGAAACGGGACAGATCAGCCCTCACCCGCGCTCGCTCGCTAGCGCTCACGCCCTCATCAAGTTGGGCGAGCACAGGTGCATAATCCTGGAGGGCCCATCGGGTCGCCTCGACCAGCATAGTCTCGAAGTTTCCGTCGAGTCGTCCGTGATACATCGCGGCCGCTGCGTAGGTCGGAATAGTCAGCGCGATCGAAACCTCCTCGGAGATCGTCGCCAGAGGCGGCACCAATCCGATGTGCATCAGCCCGGCCACGGCCACGCTGCGCCTTCGAAGTACATCCCCCACACGGGTGGCCCGCAGAACCCCGAAGCTCTCCCCGGCCAGGAACAACGGGGCATCCCACGCGTCGGCACGGGTCAAGAATACCCGGATGAACTCGGCCACCGATTCCGCGTCACCGCGGTCCTGATAGAACTCGGCGCCATAGTCCGGTTTTGTCGGACGGCTGTACCCGGTCCCGATGGGATCGACGAAGACCAGGTCGGTGAACTCCAGCCAGGTGCCGTCATTGACTACGGCCACTCCGGAAGAGTCGAGGCGTTTGGGTCCGAAGCCTGAGAGGTGCACCAAGGAGGAACTGGAACCCGGACCACCGTTCCAGAGAAAGGTGATCGGTCGCGCCTGCGCGGACTCGCGCTCAAGCGAGTAGGAGATGAAGAACATCATTCCGTGGGCTCGGCCCGTGGCATTGTCGCGGATAGGGATGTGCCCGGCGCGTGCCGTGTAAGTCACGGTGCTACCGTCGAGGACGATCTCGTGACTGGTCGTCACGATCCCCGCCTCTTCGTCCAGGCCAGCCTGGACGAACGGATCGAGCATCTGCGCACCGCATGGCGTCGCGATGATCCAGGCGAAACAGGCGGTTGCGACGCTCTTCCGGCCGACCCCGAGAACGAGCCTCCTCGATTCAGTCATGGCGATCATTTTCCACCACCTTTCCCTCAGTGTTCTCACGACAATCATAAATGCCAACGCGGTTGCTACCAAAGTACCGTTCCCAAGCGACCGTTACACTCAGTCAAAGCCTCACATAATGTCTCACAATTCTGCTCTCCCACCCCGCAGGACCGCAACTTAGACGGGCACTCTGAAACTTTTAGAAAACGATGTTTCAGTGGCGGCGATGTGAAACCAACAAGTCTGAGATTTCCTACTCCCGCTAGAGAAGAGCTATTAGCATTCTCAAGGAAATGATATCTCATGACCATTCTATTCCCGCCCAAGTATCACCGTCTTTGACGGTGGGTACGAGAGGGTGCCTGGTACCTGGTCTCAACAGTTCAACTGGAGTCTTGCCTTGTGATTGGTTATTCGAAGATCATGCTGTTCTGGATCGCAACTGCACTATTCATAGCGTGTGGATTCACCGCCTGTTCGAGCGCGCCAAATGAGGAGACTAGAGAACTGAGCGAGGGTAGCCATACGGAGTCTACCGGAGAACATGAGGCCTCAGAGGGTAGCGTGGCAGCGAGATCTGAAGGTGAGGACGAAAATGAACGTGAAGGCGAGGAGCATGGTGAAGGCGAGGAGCACGGTGAAGGCGAGGAGCACGGTGAAGGCGAGGAAAACGAAGAGAGTGGCGTGTATATCAACCGCAGCGATACATGGGACACGACACGCCGTGGCGCTAGGCTGGTTCTGACTTTTGACCCTGAGTCCAACGCCTTCAGTGGAACGGTCGAGAATACAACTGAATCCTCACTTTGTTCAGTACGTGTTGAGGTCCATCTATCCAACGGTGTAGAGCTGGGACCCACCGCACGGAAGGACCTACCTGCGCACCAATTCACTCAAGTTGAGCTATCCACAGGTGGAGAAGCATTCGACACATGGACAGCACATCCGGAGATTTCTCGTTGTCCCAGTGAATAGCGGTGGGTGCGGTGAAAGTAGGGGGAGCGTGGGGTACTAGGGGCTAGTTGGCGTCCTCGAGGCCGACCAGATTCAACATATGGAACCACCATCGCAAATTTCGATTGTGGCCAAAACGACAGCCAGGGCGATCACCAACACCCCAACCGCAACACCACCCAACAATATCATTGTGCGGTCCATACTGAACTCCCGAACCTCCAAGCCGATAATGTCTACCAAAGGCATTGAGACATTCGGAGCCACCAGTGCATCACCTTCTACCGATGGGCTCTCTAGTTCCACCTGCCTCTCGTCCTGCGTGAACACACGGACGCGGTCAGGTTGCTCTGCCTCTATGAAGTCAGCCGGGCTTGGAGTAGTTACGGATTGCCAAGACGTGCACGCAGTCAGATGGAGCAGTAGGAACAGCAGTAGAACGGAGCGGAGGCGGTAGTGTGTCATGCCCTAATTCTGCCCCTCAACCTCGCAGGACCGCAACTTGGACGAGAGCACCACACCAGACCGAGCAGCGCCACTAAGAAAAATTTCAGGAAACGGCGTTTCAGTAGCGGTGATGTGTGCGGAATCGCACCAGTACCGCCCCCTGCTGGCGGCGAAGGGGGGAGCGTGGTGGATCAGCCGACCTCCGATCGAGCTGCGCGGAAAAAGCAGCCGTCCACACGGTGTTCGCTAGACGGAGGGAGGGGGAATATCTGGCCACCGGCAGTCGAGTTATCAGGAGCTGACGTCTGGGCGATGGCACCTGGAGCTGCTACCACTGCCGTATCGGACAACAAAGAAGAACCCAATTCCCGTCGGGTTATATCCGTCATCGGAACTTCCCCAACGCTAGCGAGCCTGTCAGCCCTGTTTTTCCCCTGTAAATGGCTGACCGCCCCCACGAGGACCCGCGCGAGTCCCGGACATCTCGTCTCCGTCGATGGTTCCCGAGTAGTTCAGGTCGATGGAGTTGCCTTGAAAGCTCAGCGTGACTGTGAAGCTGAACGAGTTGCCGTCCACGGTCCCGTTGGAAACCTCAAGCTCCTGGGGACCACCACCACCACCGCGCCCGCCTAAGCTGAACGTCATGGTCCCGGTGAGGGTCTCACCATCCTGCGCGAGCACGAGCGTGCTGGTCTGGAGGCCACCACGACCTCCCTGAGTGGAGATCTCCCAGGTACCCGCGAGATCTTGCGCAGCGCCTGGTGATACTATGGCCGCCGAGAGAAGAAGAGTGATTGAAAGATTTCGCATCTTCATGGATAAAGCTCCTGTTCTTTCATGAAACCAACCCGAGAATCTTTCGAGATCTCGGTTGTTCTTAAAGACACGGAAGCAGAACCCCATGTTGAGATTGGCTCATGATCCTCTGCGACTTGGAGGGGCGATGTGTGCCCTACTCTTTAAATGCCTTCAATCTTGAATCTTGATGAGCTGGCCGAAGAGCTGGATCCATTGGATGCCTGACACTGAGTCACCCGGAGATCGGGCTGGGCTCCGCAGCGTCACTCGTAAAGCTCAACGCTGCAACCATCCACTCACCATCGATCTTCTTCCATATCGCCAGGTACTTGCCCACATCCAGAAGGTCTCCGTCCTCTCCGGCCAAAACCATGCGATTGATGCCGTACTCGTAGGCGAGGTCACCTCCCGCCGATATCTCCAAATGCGAAGATGAGCCGGAAAACTCCCGCACCAATCCACTCTCGAAATACTGGCTGTATAGTTTGCGAATCGCGTCCTTGCCCTCGATCTGCGGTGAACCGGCCGGTTGCACGATCCCGTCCTCAGCCCAGTAGGTCAGAGCTTCCGGCACGTTGAACGCCTCTTCCGCTGCGACCACCCCTTCAAGGCGCGCATGAAGTGCTGCCCTTTCGGCGACGAGATCTGGCGATGTTTGATCATTCATTATCGTACTCCTCATACGGTCCATCCGTTGTCTTTACCATACCTCTAATTCTGCTCCTCACCCCACAGGACCGCAACGTAGACCGGAGCACCACACCGGACTTAGCAAAACAGTGTTGTATAATCCAGCGGTGGGTGCGGTGAAATAGGGGGAGGGGATGGACGGCGATCACTCCTGTTTGCCGATCGTGACTGTCGAGGCCACTTTTGACGTTAGTCTGCGGGACCGCACCGTATTGACGTCGGAATCGGTCCCGTCAGAGGCTGATGGTTTCTCACATCCAGCAACGGAGGCCCCATGCGTTGGAGTGTTGTACTTGGTGTCGTCGGGCTGGCGTTGCTGGCATGCGCCGAACCCGAACAAGTTCAGGTCACGGATCGGCTGAACCAGATGATCCCTCTCATCGAGCAGGGACTTCCGGTGCTCGGAATCGCCCACCCTCCGTATGCAGCCCGTCGACAACGTGGAGGTCGAGGCCAGGCAGGAGGCGAAGCGCCAGGCACGCCGCCTCCGGAGCCGGATATTTCCGAGGCCGCCCGGGAATTGGTGGCGTACCAGCTTGGCGACTACGAGCTCAATACGTATTCACCGAATTCCGTGGACCGGTACAGGGAGTTCATACGGGCCATTGTCGCGGCGGGGGGCTCTGCTCGCACCCACCCGTTCGTCGCGAAGATCCCGATCATGCACACCGATCCCACTGGAACGACGCAGCGCCTCATCGATCAGTTGAATGACGGGCAGGTCGTGGTGGAAATGCAGGAGGTCGAGACGGTCGAGGAGGTCAATCAGGCCATCGCGGCTATGCGGTTCACGTCGCAAGGCGGAGTACGCCCCGAGGAAGGTTTTGAACGCGCCGCGGCATATTGGGGGATGACCGAGGTAGAATACCTGGAGAAGGCCGATGTCTGGCCCATCAACCCCAACGGCGAGCTTCTCATTTCCGTGATCATCGAAAGCCATGAAGGTGTCGCCAACGCCCGTGAGATCTCGGCCATGCCAGGCGTGGCCGTCGTCACCGTGGGCTCAGGAACGCTCGGCGGTGTCTTCACGAGCACGAATGCCGAGGGTGAGAGAGTGCGCGACCAGGAGGGCTTCGACGCCGCTGTCGCCACAGTGCTCGCAGCGTGTAAGGAGTTCAACAAATCCTGTGGCTACCCGGCGAACAACCCTGGCCAGGTCGAAGCGCTCATGGCGGATGGCTGGGACTTCCTCATCATGCAGCGTCGCAACCAGGACTCGTTCGACGCGGTTGTGACTGGCCGCCGTCTGTCCGGAAGACCGATACCGGGCTCCTGATCGGTGGTTACTGTCATTGGGGCTTCTCTGGACAAACGATGATTAAAGAAATTGAAAAACAAGCAGCATCGGGTTACATGGCTTTGACTGTACTCTTCGGTGTTCTGATCAGTGATATCTACTTCGGATTTTATGCCGGAGCAGTGAACAATGCCGGAGCCATACACTGGCTAGTTTCTGTGATCCTGCTTGTTGCAGTAGTGATCGGGCTTGCTGGACTCTTCGTGGTGAACCCGAACGAGGCGCGCGTCCTCCAGCTATTCGGGGACTATGTGGGTACAGTCAAACAACCCGGCCTCCGTTATGCGAACCCTTTCTATTCTAAGCGAAAAGTCTCGGTACGTGTCCGTAACTTTGAGACCGGGAAGATGAAGGTTAACGACAAGATCGGTACACCAGTTGAGATCGCAGCAGTCGTCGTCTGGCGCGTGGTCGATACCGCAGAAGTACTGTTCGAAGTCGATGACTTCAAGGAGTATGTCCACGTGCAGAGTGAGTCTGCCGTGCGCACACTAGCGACGAACTACCCGTACGACGAACACGAAGAAGGTGAGGCGTCACTATCTGGTAGTTTGAATGAGATCGCAGATAAACTGAGGAGCCAGATTCAGGAACGCCTAGACAGGGCTGGCGTCGAAGTGACAGAAGCGCGTATAAGCCATCTCGCCTATGCGCCCGAGATCGCTAATGCGATGCTCCAGAGGCAACAAGCCAGCGCCATCATCGCTGCTCGTAGAAAACTCGTTGAAGGCGCTGTAGGCATGGTCGAAATGGCGCTGGAAATGCTGGCCAAGCAGAACGTTGTGGAACTTGATGAAGAGAAGAAGGCAGCCCTGGTCAGTAACTTACTAGTTGTGCTCACATCCGATCGCGGGACCCAACCCGTGGTAAACACAGGTGACTCTGCACCCTCACCCCGCAGGACCGCAACTTAGACGGGAGCAGCGCGAAAAAATTGTTTCAGGAAACGGTGTGTTAGTGGTGGCGATGTGTGCCGAGTCGCACCAGCAAATAAGAAGCGCTTTTTGGGTGGATATTCACTGTGCTTCCAACAAGAGCGCTACTCCGATGAGAAACGATAGGGATAGCAGGATAAGCAATAGGGCCCTTTTCTTCTTTTCTTGATCTGTAAGCTCAGGGCACTGCTTTTCATTTTCCCACTTGTCCCTATTCGCAAGCCCATAAACGACAAAACAAACACCCATCACTCCCAGGGGATAATTATCAGTCATGAATCCCAGAGGAAGCCAGGGCAGGCCAATAACGAAGAACGTCTTGTAGCGTGACGACCTCCTTGTCCATCCCCTTTTCAGGGCTATGACGAAGTATACGAGGAGCAAGCCTACCAAGAGGGCAATAACAGGAATCGATGTTGAAGCAAGTTGAGCCAAAGTGACCTCTGGGATGTAGTCGATCTGAATACCTCTGACTTACACTATGAGATGTAGGCCCAGAGAGATTCAACGATCAGCTTTTTTCTCAGTGTGAGTCACCTTCATTTCTGCGAGATCGAGGTGGATTAGGCTGTAAGACCCTAGTGCCATGAAACGTTAAATACGTGAGAACCATTAGGGCTGGTACACTCGCCATCACAAATCCTATTTCTGGCATCCACGCTGCAGCGGTAGTGATGTCGTCCGACCCCAGAAGATCAAGCAGCGTGATCGCCACCAGACCAATCGCAGCGCCCAACCGGCCAATCCTGTCGAGCGTCATCTTCCTTCCCCAAGAATGCCTCTTTACTCAGGTACACCTGATTCCAACGATTTCTCAAACCAGTAGTCAGCACAGGGTTCCTCAACAAACGGCGTCACCTCTTGATAACCCTGACTACGGTATAGTTGTATCGCTTCGTGAAGCAGACGGTTGGTCTCCAGCTTCACCACACTGTAACCAAGATCCTTGGCT
>DUBS01000043.1 GCA_012960225.1 Gemmatimonadota bacterium
GGAAGCAAAAGAAGAAACAGGAGAAGGCTGAACGCCGGAACCAAGAAGAGGCAGCCAGCCCAGCACCCGAAGAGGGGGACGTACAAGGACGGGGAGTTGGACGGACCGGGTGAGTCCTACGACGAGAACGGTCAGTTGATGGTGAAGGGGACGTACAAGGACGGGGAGATGTGTGGTGAGTGGTTGGACGAGGGTGAGACGGTCACGTCACCTACGACCCCTGTCCTCCCGACCTAGAAGGTGGGAACTAGCCCCCGACCCTTTTGTTTCAATCCAAGTGCGAGCTGCTGCTATAACATGCTCTATATCAGATGATTGATTGTACACACCAATCGACAACCTCAGAACGCCACTCCGAATCGAAAGTTTGATTCCTGCAGCCACGAAGTGATCATAAAGAGAATTCATGGCGGGATCATCAGCCGAATAGTGCCGCCCTCCTCCACTCTCCCCAACAGATACAATATGTGCTAAATGCGACCCTGGGCTCCCGCCTGCTACAGGCAAGCCAAGTTCCAGTAGCCCGGTCGCTAATTCCGATGCAAGACCACAGACATGAGCTTCCACATTCTTCATGCCCCAGCCCGCGAGTAAATCTAGCGCGGTAGCTGCCGCTGTCGCACCGAGATAGTTGTAGTTGCCTAAATCAAAGCGGAGTGCACCTGGCTGATACTTTAGCTCATCCTCAGCGAAAGCAGTCTCATGAGCCTCACCCAAATCAATCCCGTACCGGGCGACGTGGATCGGCACTAGGGACTCGGCGACTTCGCGACGTACGTAGAGAAAGCCAAACCCGTAAAGTGAGAGCAGGCACTTCTGTGTAGCGACTGCTAGGGCATCAATTCCAAGGTCGCGAACATTGGTATCTATCGCTCCAATCGATTGAGCCGCGTCAACTAGCGTTAAAGCACCTACCTGTTTTGCAGCCAGGGCTAGGCTCTTTACATCGGTGAGGAACCCAGGAGCAAAGGAAATACTGGGCATCGTGACAACCCGTGTACGCTCGTCGAGCGCGTTACCCATCGCTGCAACGGGTATCCGACCCTCATCAGCAGGAATTGTCCTAACCTCGATTCCCCTTGATCGGGCAAGATTGAACCAGAGATAGATGTTGTTGGGATGCTCGAGCTCTGGGCAGACCAGGACATTGTCTCCAGCCTCCCAAGGCAGGCTTGCAGCGAAAAGGTTGAGGCCCTCCGAGACGTTCTTAGTGATCGCTATCTCGTTCACACTCGAGTTGATGAGACCTGCAAATGCGTGACGAGCTCGCTCAACTTCGGCGCGCAATTCGTCCTTATCGCCTCCATAGTGCATGCGTGTGTGGATATGGCGATCAACTGCTGCAGACACAGGCTCGGGCATGAGACTGCGAGCTGACACATCGAGATAGACTTGTCCGCTTGCTCCGGGGAAAATGCCCCTGACCTGGGAGTTCATGTTCGACCGGCCTCCGATTCTGCCACTATTGAGGTTCCGATCATGTCACCCATGATGTTCACGGTTGTATTACCCATGTCGACTAGCCGATAAATTCCACCAACGATCGCAGCAACCTCGATTGGAAGATTAAAGGCTTGCACATAAATCAAAGCGATCACAAAGCCACCCCCCGGGATTCCTCCTGAGGCTTCTGAAAGCAGAAGTCCGACTAACAGGATCGTTAGAAAGGCAGCTGGAGCGAACTCCACACCAGCAGCCTGAGCCGTAAATAGCAGCACGGCCCCAAGCATAACCGAGGTGCCATCTTTGTTGAGTTGGGCGCCGAGCGGGAGAGTAAAAGAGTACACAGCACGAGGCAAAGAGATTTTCTCAGCAACTTCGAGTCCAACTGAAAGCGAGGCTAAACTCGATGTCGTCGCTGCTGTTGTTGCCCACAACGGACCCGTGTCCCGCAGAAAACGGCCAGGGCTCCTAGTAGTAAAGAATCGCAGGAACATCATGTACCCGAGGAAGACCACGAATTGAGCCGTCCAAACACCCAGCAAAAATCTGGTCATGGGACCAATAAGCTGAGTACCGTAGCGTCCGACAGTTACGGCCATGAGCGCCCCGATGCCGACAGGAGAAACCAGCAAAATCAAGTCAACAAGCTTCCGAAAGAGCCTAGCAAGGTCTTCGTACGCGTTGGCCAGGCGCTGTCCGGCGGTACCACCGATAAGGATTGTGGCAACCCCGAGTAGAACTGAAATCACTACCAATTGAACGACATTCCCCTCCGCGAATGCTTGGAATACATTTGTTGGCACCATCCCCAAGAGGACCTCCGCGACCGAGGGAACAGCTCCTACGGGCCCCTCAACCTGCTCCGACAATTGCATGCCCACACCTGGGCGGAGGATGGCCATCGCACCGATCCCTAGGGAGATCGCGACGAGGTCAGTGATCACGTAGTAGCTCATGATCTTTCCTGCGAGGCGGCCAAACATGCGGACATCAGAGAGTGCAGTCAGACCAGCAAGCAGATTAAAGAAAACAAGCGGTACCGCTGCAAGTACAAGCACCCGAATGAATAAGTCACCGATGGGCTGGATGACCTCGACCTGCTCACCGAGGAAAACCCCTAGAGCCGACCCAACACCCATACCGATAAGGATTTGGGTGCCGAGACCTATCCCGCGACCACGGCTACTCGGAATCGGAGGCAACTCCGGGTCGCTGCTCACCTCACCCTTAAAGTTCACCGCGTATGGGAAGGCTCGAGGAGGGCAAGCACACGCTCAAGCATTTCGGAATAATACGTTTGCACGTTTGTACTTGTAAGCGGAATCCACTCGTCCACGGCTGCCGGATTACCTTCCGCAATTTCCCCATTCGGCCGAATTGTGTGCCCGATATTCCACATGAAGGCAACCACCTGTTGGTCGGTACCAGGAAAACTCAGAACCTCTTCCCATTCCCAAGTGTTCGAATAGCCCCCAGGAGGCATCCCAACCACAGGCCCCAAGCCGTTGTCCACAATGATTGACACGAACTGATCAAGGTGAGAACCACCACTCGGCCCAGAAATGATACCTATGGGCCCGCGAAAGTGCTTTTGAGCTGGCTCGAGTATTCCGTCAGACTCCTTTGGTGCATGGGCTAGCTTGAACGGCACATTTGAGCTGTACGGCTCCCCTCGGCTAAGCGCGCCAAGAACGTCATCGTCCAGCCATGACATCAACCAGTTTCCATCGTCAATTGTCTCGGAGACCCCACCATCATTGATGTTGCGGGCCGCGAAATCGAGTCGCTTGTCCTCGATAAAAGGTTCAGTCACATCACTGATCCTCAGGTTTCCGAACGTCGTTTTGAAAGGAAGCGGCTGGAGCCTTTGCATCGCATAAGCTCCGAGGGATCCACCTCGGCTGCGTGTGACATCCATAACCAATGTGTGATCCAACAATCCCCTGGATTCAGCGAATGCGACTAAAGCATCGACATCAGGGACCATCGTTTCACGAAATCCTCTCCATACGAGAACGACAAAGCGGCGACCATCTTCGGGGACAAGAAAATCATACGTGGGAGTGCTCAATTCGATCACTAACCCCGGATAGTTTGGATCTCCAGAACCAGTCCATGAGAGATCACTTGGATCTCTGAAAGGCAACGAGTATGCGGACTCAGTGCCAGAAGAGGACCGAGTAACCAAAGTCAGCTCCTTAGCTCGTAAATAGCCTGGGAAGGCCGCTGTCGATAATGTCATCGCTTCTGCAAGCTTCCAGCGTAAGGCAATCGAAGTAGAATATCTCATGAATGCTGTGGCAGAGTCATGCCAAGCATCGACCGGCATCCCGTTTACAGTCAGGATTTGGTCTCCGATCTCAGGTAATTCCGGCCAGCGTGGATCAATGGCTCGATCTCCAACGAAATAACCAGCATCTTCATCTGAATAGTCCGGAAAAATCCTAACTGGTACCTGTGCGGGTTCATCCGACTCTCCATCTAAGACGTCTAATCCAGCGCTATCCGGAAGCTCAAGACCCCCAGCCACAAGGTAGAGATCTAAATGACGGTCCCGGCGTGCATGACTGAGCCGAGCAAGTGCGTAATACAACTCTTGCTCAGTATTTGCGGAGACCACTACATCGCGTAACCGCTCCATTTCCTGAACGGGATCGAAGCCCAAGCGCTCATTCTTGACTGGTGAGAACGCTTCTCGCCGCTCGGTGCGCGCGATAATAGTGTCGAAGAGTTCCGCCCGTAGCTCCGGGGTACCGGTCTTGGAAAAAGCGGCTTCCGAGCACCCCGTAACAGCTAACATGAGGCCGAGCAAACTGAATCCAATTAACCTCTGCAATTTATTCATCTGCGTAAGTTGGCCTAGGGCTAGTACTCGGCAAGGGTGGACGGGAGTACCCCTTAGATAAACAGAACAACCCCTCGGATGAGAGAAACCACTCTCCTTCACCTGGGGCAAGGTCTGGCCACGGACCTTGTGCTAACGCAATGTGTACCTGGAAAATCAAGAGAAAACATTGGAGACTGGGCCATGATCAAGCACGCGACCTTCACTGCTGCATTCCTGCTGATCTGTGTCGCAGCATGCACAGAAGCGGAGGAGGGAGCCCTGGCTGAAAGTACTGTCCTTGAAGCCCCTTTAAGTGCAGCACAGAGTATGCCGAATATCCTGGTCTATAAGACACCATCCTGTGGCTGCTGCAACGGCTGGATTGAGCATCTACGGGCAGCCGGCTTCAGTGTTGAAGGTCGGAATCTACGAGATCTGATGTCTATCAAGCGAGATGCCGGTGTACCCGTTGGGCTATCTTCATGCCATACAGCCCTGGTTGGAGGCTATGTGGTAGAGGGGCATGTCCCAGTGGAACAAGTGAAGCGAATGCTAGCCGAGCAACCGGATATCTCAGGAATTGCCGTCCCTGGAATGCCCATTGGATCTCCTGGAATGGAAGGGACTAACGCGAAACCGTATCAAGTCATTTCATTCGATGATTCAGGCAACGCGAGAGTATACGCGGACATTGACCCCAGGTAGATCCCATCAGCTCAGGGTCAGGCTATTGGGATACCACCGTATTTCGATCAGACTGGACCCAGGGGGTCGAATGATTTCAGCACCGAAGCACCACACGGAATGACTTCACCGATTCAAGTCGAAACGGATATCCGTAAGGCGGGGACAATTCCATCTCGCGTGTATTACGATCCTGAACTCTATAACCTTGCACGTGAACGCATTTTTGAGCGTAGCTGGCAAATAGTCGGAGACAGAGATCGACTGAGAGTTCCAGGCCATGTCATCCCATTCACCCTGCTCAAGGGATGTATCGATGAGGCACTCGTCCTTACCAGGAGCGATGACGGAATAGCTCATTGCCTAAGCAACGTCTGCACCCATCGGGGTACGATCGTCGTTGAGGGCGAAGGTCATCTTCAGACGCTCCGTTGTCGGTATCATGGTCGCCGCTTTGATCTCGATGGGTGTTTCAAGTTCATGCCCGAGTTTGATCAGGCTGAGAACTTCCCTTCGGATTCAGACAATCTCCCAAGCTTACCCCTCCACGAATGGGGGCCATTCTTCTTTTCATCGCTGGATCCCATGTGCGATTTTGGGGAATGGATCCGGCCGGTAGTTGAGCGGATGGATTGGTTTCAGCCTGAGAAATTCCAAGCACATCCGAATCTGTCACAGGACTACCTGATACAAGCCAATTGGGCACTTTACTGTGACAATTACCTCGAAGGGTTTCACGTCCCTTATGTGCATGCTGGAAGCTTGGGCGACAAACTCGACTACGAGCAGTACCACACAGAGGTGCACGAATGGGGTAGCGTACAGATAGGCGTAGCCAGGGACGGAGAACCGGCTTTTGATCTACCGAAAGGCCATCCTGACTACGGCAAACAGGTAGCGGGCTATTATTTCTGGCTTTTTCCAAACCTCATGTTGAATTTCTATCTGTGGGGTGTCTCCGTAAATATTGTACAGCCCATCGGACCGACAACGACTCGTATCATTTACCAATCGTATGTCTCCGATGCCAGTAAACTCGGGGAGGGCGCGGGATCGAACCTCTATAGGATTGAAATGGAGGATGAAGAGATCGTGGAATCAGCACAAAAAGGTGTACGCTCTATACTTTATGACCGCGGTAGATACAGTCCTAGCCGCGAGAAAGGCCCGCACCATTTCCATAGACTTCTTGCGTCATTCCTCGGATAAGGATTCAGGCACCGCATGAAACGGACTTGGTTTTCAATGATCACGGTCACTGGAATCATGATCTTAGTGACAGTCATTACCCCATGCGGCGTCAACGGTCAGCGGCGCGGGCAGGAGGAAGCTCCTTCCCAGAGGTGGAGCCCAATATCGATCGGCCTATATGTGGGCTACGATAATCAACCGTCGGGTGAGGTCGCGGGTGCACAGATGCGTATCCCGGTGCTCCCAAGTGGTACTGTTGAACTCATCTCGGGTGCCAACATCACATTCCTGAATCAACTCAAAGAGTACCAGTTCAATCTTGAGGCTGTATATACCACCGGAACAACGACAGGTGGACTCTATGTCGGTGGTGGACTGGCTTGGAGGAACACGATGTTTGGCTCCGAACTAACTGCTGGGCGCAGGACTGTTCGAGGCTACAGCATAGTTACTGGGCTTAAGACTGGAGGGATCGCTGGTACTCCTTTCAGCCCACAACTTGAGATTCGGTGGACTTTCCTAAAAGAGACAGCGCTCAATCCCAGAGTTATCAGCTTGGGTGTTAATGTCCCGCTATGGGGATCTGGCCCTAGAAGAAGTGGCCTGTCAGACAGATAAACCCAGTTCCAATCCACTAATGGTGCAGGTCTCCTTACCTTTGTGTCCCCTTACGCCACCAGACACTTGGGCTCACCCGGTTAGGGGGAGCGAAGAAGTCAGCCATCCAGAGTGCAAGTCGACGTAGCGGCGTACCGGCAAGCCACAACCACACCCGCGACCAGAAACTCTTAAGATCTCTGTTGTAGGGACACACACGCACACATATCGAACAGTCCGAGTTCTGGTTCGTCCAGAACTTGAAGCAGGGCTCGGCATCAACCGTCCACTTTCGAATGCCACGAATATTCGACTTGTTGTAAACAACATCTGAAGGCTGGCCATCCGGAATTGCGTTGACGGGACATGCATCAGAACAACGACGGCAGATCTTGCAGAATTCCGTTACACCAAAAGTCTTCGGATAATCATGGGCAAGTGGCAAATCAGTGAAGATCTTACCAATCCGCACCCGAGGACCAAACTCCTTTGTGATAAGGAGGCCATGTCGACCATATTCACCAAGCCCCGCCTTGAGTGCGTAGGGAATCGCGAGGGCTGTGTCATTCATCGTGGCGACTGCCCTGTATCCAAGGTTGATCACATACTGAGCTAAACCGAGCAAGACAAGGGTGTCTTGCGAGTAGCCTACGCCAGTCGCTGTGCCGCTGAGCGCCGAGGGCACAGTCTCGATCAAATCCCTGTCCATTTCCTGAACAATCACAATGACGTTTGGTAGGTCGGTAGGGAGCTCCTGTTCCTTCTCCGTTTCACCCTTTCGGCTGTAGGCGTGAGTGTAGACCCACCGCTCATCGTAAGCCGTGATTCCAACGAGATCAGCACCAAACACCTTGGCTACGTGCTTAATCTCACGGCTCATTTCAGCAGGAGATTCAACCTCAACGCACTCTTCCGGGCCCTGTCGGTGGACAGTGAAGGGATCAAGAAAACCCTCTCGACGGTTCTGATCCTCTTTTAGTTCAGCGAAGATGTCAGGTAAGTGCCACGAAGCGTTGCGGAGTGCATAATCACGCTGCCTGAATCCGTCTGCTGACTTCCATTCCTTCAATGGAGTTCGATAGGTCTCGAAGAAGCGATCAGTTTTCTCTGATCTTACTTCCGAATCCCAAAATGCCCGAGAGTAGATGTCATTCTTCTGACTGAAGCGCTCAAATGAGTCTAGGACTTCAAAACCGGCATCCAAATCCTTCTTGGCAGGATTAAAGTCTTCACTCATCACTTCTCTCCTAAGAGACGATTAACCGATGGGCGAGAGGCCGTATTCGTGAGATCAACGTAGATCTGGTTGGGCAACGCATTCGCTTGGTCTCATGACATCTCTAGGACCGCCAAAGGGACCTAAGAAGACCCGCTACCACCAGAGCCAGCATGAAATCTCACTCTAGGTCTGAAGGCATTGTTTCCGAACGATCATGTGTCGTACGAAGTGGCACCTCGGGTATGCGAATCGCTAGTATTCCACCGAGAGCTGTAATGATGGTAGCTAGCCAATAAATCCGTGTAGTGGCCAACGCAAACGCAGCCTTGACCGCCTCAGCTACTTCCTCTGCAACGCGCTCTCCTTCTGCCATGATTAATGCGGCCTCAGCTACTGGCTCAGTGGCCGCTATACTTTGGTACGTTGCCCGTATAAGGTCCGGCAACTCAGCTCCGCCACTCGAAACGAACTCTTCCGCAACGATGCCGCGATCAATCACCTCTACCGGCATATCTATCGAAGAGAAGGCTACCCAAAGTGTCGTGCCGAGCAAGGAGCCCATAAGAGCCGTACCCACAGTGGCACCAATTTGGCGAAAGAAAAGTGATGCACTTGTTACCTGGCCGATGAAACGAACATCAGCTGCATTTTGGATTGCGAGGGTAAAAAGCGGCATCGCGGGTCCCACTCCTAGGCCACACATCACTGTAAAAATCGCAACCCGACTATAAGGGACTTCCGGACCCATCGTAGCAAGTAAACTTGTAGCCGTAATAAAAATCATAGATCCCAGAACAATTTGAGGTCTATACCCCACACGATTCACAATCTGACCTGCGAGTGTAGCAGAAAAGACTATTCCTAAAGAGAACGGAATCAGGGCGGCTCCTGCTTGTGTTGCAGATACTCCTAAGACATTCACCAGGAATAGGGGCAAGAAGAGTGAGACGGACATTAAGGATGCCCCAAAAAAGAAGGTCGACGCATTCGCCCTTCGGAATACGGGGTCGGCAAAAAGTCGCATCTCAAGAATCGGCCCAGGAGCGGTGCGAGAACGCCGAACAAAAGCTGCGAGCAGCAAGCACCCGGTAATAATTAAACAGATAGTCACCCAGGATTCCCAGGACCCCAGGGTCGTATTCGTATCCAGCCCAGGTAGCCAGGGATAGTTTCTCTTATCGAGTTGTAATGCGAGAGTGGCTGGTATCAGCCCGCCCAGTAACAAGGCGGCCCCAATTAAGTCAGGCTTAACTGCACCCTTTGGTGGATCGAGCCTGGGCATACGACGGATAATGACCCAGAGGACTAGCGCGCCAACGGGTACGTTCACATAGAAGACCCAACGCCAACCTTCTACTCCTGGAATCAGGCCACCTGCATGGTCTGTCAGTAGCCCGCCGATTAATGGCCCTAACACCGAGGCAATTCCAAACACCGCGCCTACAAATCCCTGGTATTTCCCTCTCTCCGCAGGGGTGAACAAATCAGCTATCACAATAAAAGTCATCGCGAAGAGCCCTCCCCCACCTGCGCCCTGAATGCCCCTGAACAGCACAAGCTGAGACATCCCATCACCAATCACGGGAAGATTCCCAAATTCCCCGGCAAGGCCACAAAGCATCGAGCCCGCGAGAAAGAGGACGATCGCGCAAAGTGTCACGATCTTCCTGGAGTATGTGTCGGCAAGCTTACCGTATACTAGAGCCAAGGATGTGGAAGCCAGAAGATATGAAGTGGCGACCCATGCATAGCGCTCAACCCCAGCCAAATCCTCAATCATACTAGGGAGCGCGGTTGCTACGATCGTCTGGTCTAACGCCGCAAGGAAGAGTGCAAGCAGAATTGAAATGTAGATAATTATCCGATCTCGTCCTGAGACCGGCGCACCCGCGGCATTTGTGCTAGATATGGACATAAGAGGCGAAACATAACCACGCATGGCACAAAAGAACCAAGTCCGCTTGTGCTCAGAGTCGTCTACGGTCAGTGTAGAATCGTGTCCTCCCAAACACAATTAACCACGGAGATCGAACCTGGATCTTGAGGAGAGTAGTCCAACACCTCTGGGGACTATGAATCCAGAAGGCCTCCCTGCATCGCCTTGATTGGTCACTAGATAAGGGAACAAGACTGATGATCGCTGAACACAACACGATCCTGTGTGAAACCAATGGAGATAGCCACATTATCGACCTGACCGCTGATGTACAGGCTAGTGTGGCTGAATCTGGGGTCAATACTGGGCAAGCTGCACTCTTGGTGCACGGCTCGACCGCGGCACTATCTACGCTCGAATACGAGCCCGGACTAGTCAATCACGACATTCGCACTGCGATGGAGCGCCTAGCGCCTCATGATGCTTACTATAAGCATTAGTACGCCTTACTTTTTGTAAGTCCTTTGTTTACAAGAGCTTATAGAGTTTATAGGGAGCTAGTATTTGCAATATTACCCAGAATATTACCCAGTCTGGTAGCAGAAATAGGCTCAAATACTGCTAGAAAAGGAATTTCCATCTAGCCCCCCTCTGTCGCCAGAGGCAGAGGTGTATTGGTCCAAGCCCACACACACCGGGTGAAGGTCTGTCTGACAGTGACAGTAACGTGCGTGTGAGACAGCGAGTTTTGGAACGCCCCGTACGGGCGTGGGCACGGCACGTTCTGGTTACCGGGTGGTCAAGACCCCAGTACCCCGGGGGCACCCCTTTTTTGGCCGTGCGTCACGCCTAATCAATAAACACAGTTTTGGACGTTCAGAGATCAACCTTCAGGAATTTTTTCCTTAAGGTCAGACAGTGACGGTAACGTGCGCGTAAGACAGCTGGACCTGCTTCAGGTATTTTTATCAGGAGAGGGAGGCAGGAGTCCCAAGCCCTCAAAAAAATTCTGCAAAAATTTGAAGCCTGACGGTGTGGTGCTCCCGTTTTGGTTGCGGTCCTGCGGGGTGAGTGAGCAGAATCAAGGCATGAGCAAGATGAAGATATTTTCACACTGGTTGTGGCGAGCAACATGAGTACGCTGGGTGTGGTACATGTGACTTTCTCGCTAATTGCGATCGGGGCCGGTGCTGCGGTCGTTATGAACGCCAAGGGTACGCGCTGGCACCGTACGTTTGGGCACATCTACGCTACCTCCATGGTGGGTTTGATCGTCACCGCTTTCTCGATCTACGACCTGACCGGGAGCTTCTCACCATTCCACGTAGCAGCATTTCTAAGTGCGGTGACCGTCGCGATTGGCTTGACCGCCGTACTCGGTCGGAGGCCTAAGGACAGCTGGATCAAGTCGCACGCTCAATGGATGAGCGGGTCCTATATAGGGCTGATAGCAGCCTTAGCTGCAGAATCCCTTACACGCTTCGTTATGCCTAGAGCAGCACCATTGCTTGAGGAACGCGCCTTGTGGAGCGTGTTCTGGGGCTTAGTTATTCTAGCCAGCTTTGGCGTGATAGCTGTCGGGTGGTGGCTTGCGAAAACGAGGCTACCTCTTACTCTCCGGACAGTCTCAGGGCCGAAAAGGTAGGACCGCGCCAGCAAGCAACCCCCAGTGGGGTAGCCCCCCCCTCTCACCGAACCCACCGCTGGACTATACAACACTGTTTTGCGTGAGGGATTTCTTAATTTCAAATTACCTTGGAGTCCCAAGCTCCAAGAAATTCTGCAAGAATTCAAGCCTGACGTTGTGGTGCCCCCGGCTTATCTTCTTGCCACTTCCTTCAAGAAGCCCGAGAGGCTCATTTCGAAACTTGAAGTAAAGAAATAGCGTAGGGTACATGTGATCCTTGGGCGTGTTACTTAGATCCTGATAAGAAGGAGAATTTATGGTTCCGACAACTGAAGGGGTTTCCGGTCAACCTGGGAACTCCGGAGAATGGATCATCAGACTTCCTGGCCAGCCTGAGACTCCCGTTTCCATTGCTACGTTAGACATGTTGGCTCGGTCTGGAGTCATCAAACCAGACACATCGATTGAAGAAGTGGCGACAGGTTTTACTTACTCTGCCAGGCAGATTCCAGGAGTGTTCTCAGAAAAGGCGTTTGTAATAGCGATTTTGCTCTCCATTCTAGTTGGGGCCTTAGGTGTGGATCGCTTTTACTTGGGGTACACCGGCTTGGGAATTCTCAAGTTGCTAACCTTGGGAGCCTGTGGGATATGGTGGCTGATAGACCTTATCTTGATTGCGGTGAATAGAATACCCGATGCGGACGGTCGTGCACTGAGCTAGGTCTCGATCAAGGCAAGAATGCGAACTCGCACTGTGGCAATCCTCTTCGCAGCCGCTGCGGCAGCTGTGGCGCTACCTGAGTCCGTTCTCCTCAAGTGTCCATTCTTCCATTACTTGGCGGTCTACTGTCCCGGGTGCGGTATCCAGCGTGCGATACGCGCGTTATGGGTTGGGGATTTGGCTACGGCCCTGCACAACAATCTATTGATCTTGAGCTTTCCTCTCTTCCTTGTCATGCTCAGGGTGACAGCCCGATCACTTGGCAGGGAGCGAGGAAATATTGTGACGGTCTTCAGCACCTTGGTAGTGATGGTCGCATTCACGGTCCTTCGAAATGTTCCCGGGTCATCATTAGCACCGTTCTAGTGAGTGTGTGAGTAGCAAGTGGGTTCTCATAAGCGAACTTGCTGGCTGAAAATCTGACTCACCGCCCCCACCGCTGGACTATACAACACTGTTTTGCGTGAGGGATTTTTTAATTTCAAATCGGTTGGGACTCCTAGCCCCTCAAAAAAATTCTGCAAAAATTTGAAGTCTGTAGTGAGGTGCCCCGAATAAGTTGCGGTCCTGCGGGGTGAGGGAGCAGAATTAGGGCATGACACGCTATCGCTCCAGAGCCGTTCTACTGCTGTTCTTAGTCCTACACCTGACCGCTTGTTATACATGGCAAGGCGTAGCTACTACAAGCCCTGCTCAGTTGATTGAAGTAACGCAACCTGACCGTGTCCGCGTGCTCACACCGGGTGGGGTTCAGGTGGAACTAGAGAACCCATCGGTCGAAGGCGATCAACTCATGGGTGCAGATGGTGCCTCACTGCCCTTGGCAGATGTTCTCATGTTAGAGACTCGGGAGTTCAACTGGGGGCGCACCTTGCTACTCGCTATAGCAATACCCCCATTGGGTGTCGTGCTTGGAATGCTTGCCTGCGGAATAGACCAATCTGCCACTCACTGCATGCTCTGAGCACACGTTAGGGTCCACCCAGACTCCTAACACTCTTAGCACTTCAAGCACGGATGTTCTCAGTGCCTACGGATCGGGGTAGCAGATAGCAGGGTCTGGTATCGGAAGAGTCGAGGTATATATCTAGTCTGGTAACTAGCGTAGGGGGGTCGTCCGAAGACCTTTCGTTCAAAAAAGTTAGGGTATGTTTCTGAAGAAAAGAAAAGCTGAATACATCTATATCGCCTTAGAAGTTATTGGCGTACTTCTGTTCGCCTTTTATTTGTTCAGGAAATGAAAAGGAGGAGTACAAATGGAGTGGTTCATGTGGGGTGTGCCTGTGTTCCTGTTGTACGGCATATACATGAAGCTAGACAAGATCCTAGACTCACTTAGTAAGGACTAGGGTGCCTGATGGGAGTGTTTGATAACTTTAGATGTCCAGATTGCTCATACTGGAATAGGAGTCGATTCCATGGCAGCTAAAGGAAAAACTACTAAAGAGCATGATGAAAAAATTGCGAAGATGTTTTTCTCTTCAGTATATCCCCATTATCTAAATAAGGTCGTAAAGAAAGGGCGTAGTGAAAAAGAACTGCAAGAAGTCATTACATGGCTGACTGGTTTCGAAGGTACAGTGTTGGGCGATCTGATTGAGGGCGAAGACACGTTTAAAGAGTTTTTCGATAAGGCGAATCTAAATCCAGATGCCAGCCTAATTAAAGGCGTGATATGTGGCTATCGTATTGAAGACATTGAAACACCACTGACAAAAAAATGCCGGTACCTTGATAAGCTCGTAGACGAACTTGCGAAGGGACGCAAGATGGAAAAGATACTTCGAACGTCCTGAGTGAGTGGGGCGTTCCCAAGAGAGCGGCGGGCCGTCACAGCCTCCTTGCCATTCTCCTGCGTTTTCTACCTTAGCCCCTTAATCTTGCTCAACACTTTAAGAGCATTCCCCTTGGTAGTTGTGCTAGAGTGAGGCGGTAGCCCCCGTCTAAGTTGCGGACTTTCTGAGGTCAGGGACATTTTCTGGTATGAAGAAAACCCTGCTATTCGCCCTCATCCCTTTCCTATCGGGATGTGGAGTGCTCTTCGTCGAAGGTCCCGCTCCGGGTTGGCAGGATGCGAGTGCGGAGGACCTTCCAAGCATGGCCATCCAACAGCCCTGCACCAACTCCGAGACTTTACCCATGATAGATGCTGCCCTTGCAACAGCTAGTGGTGTGTTCGGCATCGTGTGGCTCTTTGCATCTGACGCCTTTGAGAGTGATGTACCTATGATATTGGACGACCCGCCAACGGGTGAGTTCGCGGGACTAGTATTGCCAGCCCAGTCAAAGTCAGAAAAGGATTTGATGTATCGGTCCATAGCGGCACTTGTATGGACACCGGTTCAAGCGGTATCGGCCGTGAAGGGCACCCAGAAGGTCAACGATTGCAGGGCCTTCAATGCTCGTCTGTCTGAGGAGCAACGTCGGGGCACACAGAGCCAAGCCGGTTACGAATGGCTAGACGAGCTTTTCCCACTACCTGACTTGGGTGTAACTGGACTTGATCCAGTCTTTGGGGTTCCGATCAACCAAGACCACTGAGGACTAGCTGATGAAGAGAACTCTGCTACTCGCCCTCGCTCTGATAGCGGTCGGGTGTGGACCGGAACCAAGGGATGTGAGAACTCTTCAAGAAGTCGATGGGGTGTTGATGAACCCTGTAGATGGTCAACCGTATTCTGGTCCTGTGTTCAGGGAGAACAACGGCAGAAGAATCAGTGCTTCCCTAAAGGACGGGAAATTGGACGGAACGGTTGAAACTTACTACGAGAATGGTCAGTTGATGGAGAAGGGTCCCTTCAAGGACAGGGTTCCGGACGGACCAACTGAGGGGTACTACGAAAACGGTCAGTTGTGGATGAAGGGGACGTACAAGGACGGGGAGAAGTGTGGTGAGTGGATTGAGTTGGGTGGGACGGTCACCTACGACCCCT
>DUBS01000044.1 GCA_012960225.1 Gemmatimonadota bacterium
GCGGACCGCATATGATCTGGAGCGAGGAGCTTTCAATGACCATACCATCCGGCTATCACGAGACCTTCATCGGTGGGAGGCGAACTTTGACTTTCTGCAAACTGCCACCGGTAACTGGACATTCCGGTTCGAGGTTAGCCTGATCGATAACCGGGATCTTAAGTTTGACTACAAGCAGCGGAACCTTGATGTAGGGTTGCCTCGCTGAAGATGTACATAAGTTCAGGAGTGCTAAATGCGCTTCTTGATTGCATCCATAGAGGTGAGAAGCCCTTGGATGGCCGATATTCTGTCACTACCGATTGCTTTCTGGTAGGCAGACTCAAGTGCATCATTGATTCCAATTTTCTTACCCTCAAAAACCTCTCGCAGTAATTCGGTATTTGGTTGCCTCTTCTTCATCCGAATTGACTGTCGTTGTGCCCCTTTCTTGGGTCCGGGTTTCTTTCCTGACAGCTTGCGACTGACTGCCAACACATACCGCCCACGAAATTGATTGAGTTTCAATTTCGTGATGCTTTTCTTGATCTGTACAGCTTTTTCAAAAAGTTCCACCGTGGGCGTTTTTGGATCCTGCACGAGCGCTTTCTCGACCATATCTTTGACCTGGTCTTCTAGCTTAGACAAGGTGGATATTCCTTATTTAGGGTGAATCGTGCTACCAGGTTAAAGATATATGTACAAATAGCGATTTATGCCATGCTTATGGAGTTATATATCGGTTATATCTATAAAATGGACTAGGGTAGAATTATAATAACAACTTATAGCACGACTTTTGAATAACCCAAATTCTATGATGGTAATCACGCTTAGTCTTGTCTCAGTGGGTGTTAACTTTGATTCATGATCCCCGTACTTGAGGCTGTCCCAAATTTTTCTGAGGGTCGTGACCTGGAAAAGATTCAGGCACTCGTCGACACGATTGCTAAGAAAGATGTGGACATTCTGGATTGGTCTGCGGACTCTGACCACCATCGGTGTGTTGTTACTTATATAGGTGATCCTCGGTCAGTGATATCTGCTTCTATAGCCGCAGCCAAGTTCGCGGTCCGAGAATTTGATCTTAGTCACCACCGTGGTCTGCATCCGCGTATCGGCGCACTTGATGTGCTTCCGTTTGTGCCTCTTAGGGGACTTCATATGAGCGATGCTATCGCTGCTGCTCACGAAGTTGGTCAGGCCATCTCGTCGTTGGGTGTACCCGTATTTTTCTATGGTGAGGCATCGAATCCTCCAGGTCGTGGACTCGCGGAACTCAGGCGGGGTGGGATCGAGGCGCTCCAGGACGGTTTCCACAAAAACCGCAAACCTGATTTACCAAGTTCAGCGAAATTTCCACATACAACGGCAGGGGCTACCTGTGTGGGGGCAAGAGATGTGCTATTGGCGTGGAACGTTCTTGTAGCTGGGATCAATGAAGAACAAGCAAAGGTGATCGCGTCTAAGATCCGTGAGCGTGACGGTGGATTTTCAGGTGTTCGGGCTCTTGGAATTTATCTGCATCAGAGGGAACAAGCCCAGATCTCAATGAACATAGAAGACACAATGAGGACCGCGCCCACGGCTGTATACGAAGAGATTACTCAAGCAGTATCTGAGATGGCTGGAGAAGTAGTTGGAATCGAAGTAATTGGGATGGCTCCGGATGCCCTTGTGCTTCCAGGGTCGGAGAGCAGATTAGACCTCCTTAACCTAGATCCTAAACGGGTTTTATCCTTTCGGGTCAATGAGTATGTGCAAACCCGGTAGGGATGGGTGGAGGTTCCGGAAGATCTGTCGTGAATATCCTGTTACTTAGTCGAGAGTCTAGTCACCATGAGTAAAAGAAAGGGTGGGAGAACACTTTGAACGAGTGTGGTAGTGCTCTGAAGGGCCGGAAGTCAAACGGATCCTTCATTCGGTATGATATCGGATACCAACCTTTGTGGGTAAAAGTGTGAACCAACTCGTAAAGTCTCAGCCTCAGGAACTCTCCTCGATTCAGGAGTTGGTCAAAGAGGACCTAGATCTTGTAGCGACTGAGTTACACCGGATTATGGTCTCAGATTTTGAACTAATCGATCAGGTGAATGAGCACTTGTTCTTGACACGTGGGAAGCTTTTCCGCCCAACTCTTGTGCTTTTGTCGAGCCGAGTGGGTGGTGAGACTTCGGATGAGGTATTGACGTTGGCGGCTGTCGTAGAACTTGTCCATCTAGCGACACTGGTGCATGACGATGCGGTGGACCACTCAGTTCTCCGGCGTGGGCTTCCTACCGTAAATGCTGCCTGGACCCACCAAGTGGCGATCATCATGGGTGACTACCTTTATTCTCGGGGAGTTACCGAGCTTAGCAAGCTCGGTAATCTTCCGGCATTGGAAGTACTTGCTCAAGCTGCGAACGAGATGGCTGTGGGCGAAATGCGCCAACTCATGTCTTACGATGCACTTAGCTTCGGAGAGGACGACTACTACAGGTTGATAGGATCTAAGACTGCATCGCTCATGTCAGCGGCCTGTGCAATGGGTGCTCTAGCAGGAATTCCGAGCTATCAGTCTCGGCTTGCTGAATATGGCAACCACCTTGGGATGGCATTTCAGATAGCTGATGACCTTCTCGACTATACGGCTTGTGAGACGATTACAGGCAAGCCGAGTGGCCAAGATCTACGTGAGCATAAGGTCACACTCCCATTGGTCGGGGCACTCGCGAATACCACGGAAGGTGAGCATGGTCAGATAAGGTCTTTTTTCGATACTGCTAACCCCTCGGATGAGGACATCTCAAGGATTATTGGGATTGTTGAAGAAAGGGGGGGGCTAGAGTACGCTCGAGTGCACGCAGATCGCTGCGCACAAATGGCCCAGACTTCGCTGTTGGGACTATCCGAGGACCCAGCCCTCAGCGCTTTAAGTGATGCGGTGAGCTGGGTCGTGGATCGTCAACGATGAAACTTGATTATGCTTGTTGACACTAGGCGGCGGAGTATCGTTCGTCTCATTTGGACTTTAGTATTGGGATTATTCCTCGGTGGACTATTCACAAAGCTGTCGGAGCTGTTCTTACCTGATAGTGCAGCTAGGGATTTTCTGACCACGTCAGTCGAAGCTTCACTCGGTCCTTTGTCGATCGACTTAATAGCTGTTGCATTCACACTGGGTCCGATCTCGATTAGCCTGAATGTGTTAACATTGGTCGGAATCTCGTTTGTTGCGATGATTGCACGATCATTGATCTGATCATTTCATTTGCTTTCAAAAGCATGAGGAAGCCAAGGGAAACTTGTGGGGCTAAGCCCCGACGGAGGTTTTAAGATATGGGTTTCGGTGGATTAGGAATGTGGGAAATGATTATGATCTTCATGGCCGTACTGCTTCTTTTTGGAGCTAAGCGACTGCCAGAAATAGGATCATCACTTGGAAAGGGAATCCGGGAGTTCAAGAGTTCTGTTCGTGATATCGAGACTGAACTCAAGCATCCTGATCGGCAGATTCATAAGACGACTTACCCACCCGGAGAGACCGAAGACGAGGAGGATCAGGGTGATAAAGATGACTCTGCGACAGATGATGGGCCAAGGAGCTTAAGCGACGATTGACCAAGGGATGTCCCATAGCCGAAAGAAAACCAGGGCTGAGACATTATGCTTTCTAATGTTTCAGCCCTGGTTTTTTCTATTGGTACCCCAGCATCTGTTTTCTAGAACGCCATAGGCAGTTGAACGACATCTTCATCGGCGGGGGCTAGTACTTCATCGCGACGATCTACAATTCGAGCTGCGCCCCGAAGTGCATCGATCCACTCTTGTAGGCGTTGCTGTTGCAGAATCAATACTTGAGTTTGCCGCTGTTCAGCTCGCTGACTAATCCAAGCCGCAGAGTCGGCAGGGACGTAACCGACCAAGTCTAGAATAAACGCGTTCGTCGGTGTCGTGACCACTTCACTTACTTCGCCAGATCGGAGCCCAAAGGCTGCTCCAATGGCAGTATTTTGCCTACCTAGTCCTGGAACAAAGCTACTGCGCGAGAAGAGTCCAGTATCACGTATTTCTAGTCCCAAGTCTGCTGCGATGTCTTCAAGTGTTTCCCCGGATCCGATTCGTGCCACGGCTGCCTGACCGTCAATCCTAGCCTGCGACATCTTGCTCTCGAATAATAGTGTAGACTCGATCGCGGCCCGTGCCTGTTCCAAAGGCAAGACCCCCTCGGGTTCAGAACTCACCAATTCCAGCATATAGAAGGCCTGTGTTGTCTCGAAGACAGGGCTGATGTCTCCGGCTGAAGCCTCCTCAAATACCCAATCGGCTCCTTCCGAAATCTGTCCGGCTCCTACGAGGAACGGAAAGTTTTGTGAGATGTCTACAGTTTGAACACTGACACTCGCCGTGGTGCCTACGTCTTCCATCACCATTGACTCTCCTAGATCCTCGATCGAATCAGCCAGAGTCAATAGGGCAATCTCGCTTTCGTCAGTGCGCTCTATTGGAACTAGGATATGTCGCGCTTGAGCACTGTCTTGGCCCCACCGCTCCTGGATTTCGATGACGTGGAATCCAAAGGCGGTTTGTATCGGATCTGTAAGCTCTCCTGCTGGAGTTGAGAAGACAGTGCTGTCAAAAGCTCCAGTCATTCTGCCTTTTGGAAATACCCCAAGTTCTCCACCTAACTGGGCACTTCCTTGATCTGCCGAGGCCTGCTGAGCGGTTTCTGCGAAGTTTGCTCCGTCCAATAGCTCCTGCCGAATTTCGGCAGCTCGCTCGCCTGACGCCGCTGTGTCAGCAGTCGTTGGGGTCTTATCTAAGACGACGACCTTGACGGTTGCTCTTGCCGGAACCTCAAATTCCTCCTGTTGATCTCGGTAATAATCTTCGATGTCAGAATCAGGAATTGAGAATTGCCCATCTTCGTAGCGGTTAGCAGGATCGAAGGCCAGATAGCGAACTTCAACCTGTTCATTTTGATCATTCCAGAGTTGCCAAAGCTCAGCGTCACTCAGGTAAATCCCTGCTGACACCTGCCTGAGCAGCTTGCCCCGAGGGATCACGTCCCGATAGTACGCTTCCAGAAGGAGAAGTTGCTCAGGTGGTAAGGTGGCCAAGAATATTTGGTAGCCGTTGAAGTCGAACTGTCCTTCCTCATCCGTAAACTGCGGGCGTAGCTCACCAGGGGGACTCAGCAGCGCTGCTTGGCTAATCTCTAGATCACTTACTCCAATGCCGCGGCGTCGGAGTTCCTGGCGAATTAGAAGTTGGTTGACCACTTCCTCGAATGCTGCATCCTCTATTTCCGTATTCTGCTGAGAGGAAATAGGCTCTTCTTGCGAGGCTTGAATTTCGTCATAGAGATTTCGGTATGCCGCCATATACTCAGTATACATTACTGGATCTGAGTTAACTCGACCGATCTCACCCAGGCCACCAGAACTCTGGCCGGTGATATCCATCCCCCACTGGAAGACCATGAGGGCGACGAACGCGAATGCAGTAACAAGCATGATCGGTTTCGTCGCATCTCGCATCTGACGCATCATAACAAGGCGTTTCCCTGAAAACCTGGGATAAGCGAAAAGCACTAATAAACGAACGAGAACGATAACCGCTCTCCGAGTACCTCTCAACGGAAGCCCTAGCGGAAATCTTCACAAGGGGATCATGTTTCCACTATTTCCGTGGATTATCCCTAACCTTAGTTCGTTGACACTATTTCCAAGACGTTCGTATTTTTCGCTGTACCAATAGTCATATTGCAAGTTTCCTCTTTCCCTCGTTTTCGGAGTCTCTTTGTCTGATTCACTCGAAGTTCAGATTGAGGCGGAAAGGGTTCGCAGTAGTACAGGGCCGGAACATTCCGAGCCGATCCAAACACGCACGATGGCTGAACTCTTTGTCCAACAAGGATCGATCGGGAAGGCTATCGAGATTTTCCGACAACTCGCTAGCCTAGATCCGGATGATGCCTTACTTCGTGCACGGCTGGCTGAACTTGAAGACGAAGTTGAAAATCCGCCCGCTTCGAGTGAAGAGATTGTGGAGGATAGTTTGACGATTGGACTGTACTTCCGAAACCTATTGAAGTTTGACCCTAGAACCGGACCAGACGATTCATGAAAATTGCAGTCATTCACGGTCCAAATCTCCGGTCACTGGGTAAGAGGGAGCCGGAGGTTTATGGGACCGACACACTTGAAGATATCAATGACCACTTGCAGAAGATGGCAAATGAGTTGGGAGTTGAGATTACGGTGTTCCAGTCTAACCATGAAGGTGAATTGATTGATTATATTGAGCGCATGGCTCCGGAGGTTGAGGGCTTCTTAATTAATCCAGGTGCATACACTCATACTTCAATCGCCCTTAGGGACGCTTTCGTGGGTGTGGAGAGGTCTTTCGTTGAGGTTCACCTTTCGAATACCACAGCTCGTGAGCGTTTTCGCCGGCATTCTTATCTTGCCCCTGTTGCTGCGGGTATGGTTTATGGCTTCGGCCTCCATAGCTATCTTCTAGGCCTTCAAGGCCTTGTGGCTAAGTTACAGCAGTAGAGATTCTTAATCGTCCACTGGCAAAAGACTAGACTTCCAGAAGCGAGGCTACATGGCGAGCACCGCTGATTTCCGAAACGGAATGGTTCTCGACATTGATGGGAACCTCTGGGCGATTACCTACTTTCAGCATGTAAAGCCGGGTAAGGGAGGTGCTTTTGTACGCACTAAGCTCAAGAACGTGCTTTCAGGTGCCGTTGTCGATAAGACCTACAGGGCGGGTGAAAAGGTCAAGGATATCCGGCTAGAGCGGCATCCAGTGAATTACAGCTATACTGATGGTGACCTGTATTACTTCATGGACACCGGTACGTATGAGATGATCCCAATCGCCCGTGATCTCCTTGGTGAAGACCAATTGAGGTATCTCAAGGAAAACATGGAGTGTGAGGGGTTGGTCCATGATGGAGCTGTGATTAGCGTGGAGTTGCCCCAATTTGTAGAGCTCCTAGTTACTAAGACTGATCCAGGATTCAAGGGGGATACCGCACAAGGCGCTACTAAGGGTGCGACGCTTGAAACTGGAGCTGAGATTCAAGTGCCACTTTTCGTCGAAGAGGGTGACATTCTAAAAATTGATCGTCGGGAAGATAAATACCTGTCTCGGGTAAATAAATGATTGATCCAGATCTAATCGAACATCTTATAAAGGTTCTCGATGATAGCGGTATCGACTCGCTAGAAATCGAACGTGGTGGCACCCGTATCCGGCTAGGGAAAACTCCAATCCATCCGGTTACTGTTGGGTCACCAGCTTCCCAAGACGTGCAAGATGTTTCTTCAGATCCTCTGGTCCAGGATTCACCAACCAGTTTCGATACGAAGTCGAGTAACCTGATTGAAGTAAACTCACCGATGGTAGGTACATTTTACTCAGCCCCTACTCCGGATGCTCCCCTCTACGTGGAAATTGGTGCTGAGGTCAAGCCTGGAGATGGTCTCTGTATCATCGAAGCCATGAAATTGATGAACGAGTTAGAATCAGAGGTGGCAGGCACCATTGTCGAAATCTGCGTGGAGAACGCCCAGCCAGTCGAATATGGTCAGGTACTCTTCCTCGTGGATCCGGCCTAGCCAAGACATCCTTGTTCGAGAAGGTTCTGATAGCGAACCGTGGGGAGATTGCGCTTCGGATTATACGGGCTTGCCATGAATTAGGAGTACAAACAGTTGCCGTGTACTCTGAGGCTGATCGAGAATCTCTACATGTCCGGTTTGCAGACGAAGATGTCTGTATCGGTGAAGCGCCGCCGGTCGATAGCTATTTAAATATTCCACGGATCATTGCTGCGGCAGAGGTCACAGGTGCCGAGGCGATTCACCCTGGGTATGGCTTTCTCTCAGAGAATGCTGAATTCAGTGAGATCTGTGTCCAATCTGGCTTGGAGTTCATTGGACCCACCCCCGTGCAGATCAGCTCGATGGGAGACAAGTCCCGAGCGCGGCAGAAGATGAAGGATGTCGGTGTGCCGACGATACCAGGGTCCGATAGTGTAGTCTCAGATGTCGATGAGGCTAGGGAGCTGGCGAAAGAGATCGGATTCCCGATCATGATAAAAGCCTCGGCGGGTGGTGGCGGTAAGGGCATGCGCATCGTTGAGGACCCGGAACGCTTCCTCAACTTGCTTAATGCAGCCCGGGCAGAAGCGAAAGCCAGCTTCGGTGATGATCGGGTATATCTGGAGCGCTGTATCCCGCGTCCACGCCATATCGAGATTCAAGTATTTGGTGATGCAGAGGGTCGAGTTGTGCATCTAGGGGAGCGGGAGTGTTCTATACAGAGGAGGCACCAGAAGTTGGTAGAAGAGGCGCCGTCACCTGCTCTTTCCCCTGAACTCAGACAAGAGATGGGAGAGGCAGCGATTCTAGCTGCGAGATCTATCGATTATGTGGGTGCTGGAACTGTAGAGTTCCTGTTGGATGAGGATGGCTCGTTCTATTTCTTGGAAATGAACACGCGGATTCAGGTCGAGCACGCGGTCACAGAGGTTACAACGGGATTTGACCTGGTAAAGGAACAGATCCGTGTCGCCGCAGGTGAGGCACTGGCATTTCCTACGAATGACTTAGTCAATCTCCACCAGCGTGGACACGCGATAGAGTTTCGGGTGAATGCTGAGGATCCGGATAGGAATTTCATACCAGGTCCTGGCAAGATTACAACGTTTCACCCTCCTGGCGGACCCGGTATTCGGATCGACACACACGTTTACGCTGGCTATAACGTGCCGCCCTACTACGACTCACTTCTTGCAAAATTGATTGTTAGTGGTGCGACGCGAGAGGAGGCGATTCTCCGCGCACGGCACTCGCTAGAGCAGTTCATCATTGAGGGTATCCCTACGACACTGCCATTCCTTCGGAGAATCCTAGAGGATGACGCATTCCTAGAGGGGGATATCGATACGAGTTTTGTAGCTCGGATGTTAGGCGAAACTGATGACCGGATTGAAGCGTGAAAATAGGTATGGAGTTAGCGCTTTCGGAGACTGATGTGGAGACTCTTGCTTGATGTACAAATCATGCTAACTAGGGAACAAAGACAGCAGATTCTAGGGGTTTGTCTACTAGGTCTTGCCCTATTTGCGCTTGTGTCTCTTTTGCCTGATTCGTGGTTTGGTGGAGTAGGTGACAGGATTTCTGTGGGTATCGTCGGATGGACTCTCGGTGATTTCCTCTATGCTTTAATCGGTTATTCTGCTTTTCTGGTCCCAGTCCTATTGCTTTTTCTAGGTCTTCACATTGGTGAGTGGATTGCAGAGGACTGGACGGTCAGGCTCTCCGTTCTTACCGCTGGGCTCATCGCGCTTCTGCCAATCTTCATGTCTCTCTGGCTTAACGACCCGAGCGCTGGAGCTGGGTGGTTTGGAAAAAGTTTGGGAGCAGCTCTGGTCAGCCTCATTGGCGTTGTCGGAGCGACAATCGTGACGGGCACAGGTCTTGTGATTCTTTCGATTGGAACGTTGGCATGGAATCCTCTCATCTCTGTGTATAGAGGGATGCTTGCTAGTGGTGAAATGGCCGGACGTACTGCAAAGGCCGTTGCAGATCGCGGGCGGGAGTTTGCAGAAGCTCGAGCTCAAGCTGTAGCAGAGCCAGATTCGAGCAAAGCAGCATCGGGTGATCCATTACCTGGGCTGGAGCCGGAATGGATGGAATCGGAAGAGGATGAAGGAAAAGGAGCTTCAGAGAGCGAAATACCACCTCCGGATAATATTGATCCGGACCCTTTGCCGGATGAAGTACCAGGTCTGGGTGACGTTGAGGATGCGTCTTCAGATGTTGTAGCTGATGAGGATCTCGAGTCTACGGACTTGGTTGGTGACGAGGTTGAGGTGGACGAGCGCGAGAGTATTCCAACCAGTACGTCACAGGAAACTGAAATCGAGCATGAGGTCCCGCCGATGGGGCTTCTATCTGGTCCTGATAATCGAGACGATGACGATATGGACCGGCAGCTTGAAGAGTTGGGCCATGTCCTGATAGAGAAGCTTCTTACTTTTAATGTTGAGAGTTCCCTGGGTGACCGAACAACTGGGCCAATGGTAACGCAATTCGAGGTTATTCCTGCACCAGGTGTAAAGGTGAACCGAATAGCCAACCTCGATGCTGATCTTGCCTTGGCTATGAAAGCGAAAAGCGTCCGAATTGTCGCTCCTATACCAGGTAGGGGCGCTGTAGGTGTCGAAATCCCTAATCCAAAGCCTGAAATCGTGAATCTTAGGGAGGTGCTGGAGGCACCAGAGTTTAAGCACGCTAAGGGGGAGCTCCCCCTCGCCCTTGGAAAGGACTTAAACGGTCGTCCGTACGTTTCGTCGCTGGAGAAGATGCCGCAT
Organism: Gemmatimonadota bacterium; assembly: GCA_012960225.1. Taxonomy (GTDB): domain Bacteria; phylum Gemmatimonadota; class Gemmatimonadetes; order Longimicrobiales; family Gaopeijiaceae; genus UBA1142. The sequence goes on from DUBS01000044.1 coordinate 10,358, forward strand.
GTGCTAATTGCAGGGGCAACAGGTTCAGGAAAGTCGGTTTGCTTAAATACAATCGTCACAAGTTTGGTATACCGCCATACTCCGGAGACCCTCAGGCTTCTGATGATTGATCCAAAGATGGTCGAACTCTCTGTCTACTCGAGGCTGCCACACCTCAGGCACAATGTCGTGACAGACCCTCGTGATGCGGCTGGGGTACTCAAGTGGGCTGTTATCGAGATGGAACGGCGCTATCGCCTACTTAAGGCGAACTATGTTCGGTCGATTGCGGAGTTCAATCGCAAGGTCCGCGATGGCGTGACGATGAAGCGTTTTGAACCGGATGGGCCAGAAGGATTTGAAGATCGATGGATCTATCAGGATGGTATTATCCCCTACATCGTCGTTGTGGTAGATGAGTTGGCTGATTTGATGGTGACTGTGCAGGCTGAGGTGGAGAGGCCGCTTACTCAACTTGCCCAAAAGGCTCGTGCGATAGGGATCCATTTGATCGTGGCGACCCAGCGTCCGTCAGTGAACGTGATCACTGGTCTCATTAAGGCGAACTTCCCCACACGCATCGCTTTCCGTGTGGCATCCAAGACTGACTCACGTACAATCCTCGACCAAAATGGAGCGGATGCTCTACTTGGAAACGGTGACATGCTGTTTCTTCCGCCCGGGCAAAGTGACCCGGTTCGAATACAAGGCGCGTACCTCCCAACCGAAGACACCGAGCGGCTCATGGGTTGGTACACCGAGTTGATTGAGCAGCATAGCGAGGGTGTTGTTTCTGTCGAACCAGGGTTAGAGACCGATATCCTAGAAGAGATGCGTGGTCGGGAACTTGAGGAAGCGGAAATCACCTCAGAGGAAATTGGTGGCGAATGGGATGAGTTGTTCCAGGAAGCAGCCGAGGTCTGTATACAGAACGGTACGGGTTCGACTTCACTTCTGCAGAGACGATTAAGCATCGGCTACGGGAGGGCAGCACGTATTGTTGATCAACTCTTTGATGCAGGGGTGCTCGGTCCTTCTGATGGAGCCAAGGGGCGTGAGGTCCTTATGTCGATGAGTGATCTTAGTGGCATGTTTGGCTTTGAGGACGACAGCTGATGTCGAGTTCGTGTTGGCCAGCTATCCGATTGTGTCTGCTTTTGACTTTAGCTTTCACCCCGGGAAATGGGGGTGCGCAGAACACAGTAAGTGAGAGTGACCAAGTTGCTGCGATGAAGATTCTTGAGTCCGCGGCGATTCACTACCGCGGCATCGATACGCTCTGTGCAGACTTCACTCAACACTTGCTAGTTCCGCTCTTGGGTGAAGACCGAACTGGGGTTGGCCAACTTTGCCAAGCACAGCCAAATCGGTTCGTGATGCGCTTCTCTGACCCTGAGGGCGATCTCGTACTAGTCGACGGATCATTCGTATGGCTGTATTACCCGAGCTTAGACCCTAAGCAGGTGTTCAAGGTGCCGATGGTTGAGAATGGGGGGCACTATGATTTTCACCGGGAATTCTTAGATCAACCCGCCCGGAAATATCAGGTGACCTATGAACATGAGGACAAGGTCGCTGGCCAGCCTACACATCGATTACGGTTGATCCCGCTTGTACCCGCACAATATGAAGCTGCCGTGGTATGGATTGACCAGGCACAGCCGCTACTGAGGCAGATTCGTATCGAGGAAGAGAACGGCTCCGTTCGTACTATCACTATGGAACGTATTGATTTTAATCCGGCCTCTTTGCCCGAGGACTGGTTTACATTCACGCCGCCCGAGGGGGCGCATGTGATCTCAGGTTAAGGGAGTTCAGACCGAGGATGCGTACCAGAGATCTGCCTGTATTCCCGCTTGTCCCGAATCCGGTAAGACCGGACGTTAACCCGGACGTCGCGCCAGTCAGACATGAGTTCGAAGCCGTGGGTAGTCCAGATGGCCCTCGCGTCGCCCTCGTAACACTCGGTTGCGATAAGAATACCGTCGATTCAGAACGGATTATGGCTTCCTTGGTCGGCCATGGTGCTAGAGTATCATCGGATATCCGAGGGGCCGAGATCTTAATCATAAATACTTGTGGTTTCATACAGGATGCCAAGGAACAATCTGTAGAGACGATCTTGGATGCGTGTGATCTAAAGGCTCGGGGACACTTGAATGCTGTAGTGGCAGTCGGGTGTCTTGTGCAGAGGTACAAGACGGAACTCGAGCTCGAGATTCCTGAGGTCGACTTCTTCATGGAATTGACTGAACTACAGGGTCTTGTTCCTGAGTTGCGGAGGCGTGGCCTCCTGCCTGCTACTCAGTCGATCCCGACTATGGAGCAACCCCTGAGGATCCTATCCACGGAGACCCCTCATACGTCATACCTCAAGATCAGTGAAGGTTGTGACCATACCTGTGCCTTCTGTGCGATTCCGCTGATGCGAGGCCTTCACCGCTCTGAGCCCGTTGAGGATCTGGTTAGAGAAGCCGCAGGGCTAGGAGTTCAGGGGGTAAAGGAGATCAATGTGATCTCACAAGACACGACTTGGTACGGCCGCGACAGGAAACGACTTGATCCATCAGCCCCACTACTCCCAGATCTTCTGCGGGCACTTTTAATGGGGACGGACGTGCCCTGGTTTAGGCTTTTTTACATGTACCCGTCAGGTATTACATCTGAACTGATTGAATTAATTGCGAATGAGGATCGAATCTTACCGTACTTAGATATGCCGATCCAACATGGTGCCGACCGAATGCTTCGGCTTATGAGACGCCCGGAGCGTCAGGTGACCATACGTCGGGGGGTCGAGCAGCTTAGGCAGGCAATCCCGGAACTCACTCTAAGAACAACAGTGATTCTAGGCTTTCCAGGAGAGACAGATGATGACTTTGCCGAGATGCTTGACTTCCTCGCAGAGATCAGGTTCGAGCGGGTTGGAGCTTTCGCCTACTCTAAGGAAGAGGGTACTAGAGCTGCTGAGATGGAAGGGCACGTCCCCATTGAACTTATGAATGAGCGCATGGGAGAGCTAATGGACGTCCAACGAGAAATCAGCTTCGAGAAGAACACAGAACTCGTTGGTCAACGCTCGATGGTTCTCGTGGATCGAGTCCTAGAGGAAGATGGTGATTTTGATGCTGTCGCCAGGACTATTGGACAGGCGTTAGATGTAGATGGGGTCACGAATCTTTGTAACGCAGCAGATGTGCAGTCTGGAAACATGATCGAAGTCGAGATTGTCGACTGTCTAGACTATGATCTAATTGGTACAGTCATTTAGTCGTAAGCTTTCGAGACCGCAGGTGGATGCTGTAGAGGAGGGCTTCGCGATGGGCTTCAGGAAATGGATCGGAGGACTCGTGCTTGTCCTGTTGATCATTAGACCAGGATTCGGCGTGAGTCAGGAGTTAGCAGACCTAGACTACGATAAGCTGTCTTTTCGGGGTGTGGGCATTGAGTGGGGTAAGCTGTACCCGACTCGAGTGGACCAAGCCGAGAGTTATGGTATACGTATTGATCTGGGATACTTGGGCCCCGGGCTGCGTATACTACCTGGAGTGAGTTATTGGACTTCACCTCTTACAACCCGAGAGATCGTTAGGTTGGAGGATCGTGTAGCAACCCTAGTCCAGAGTCAGACTGATGGGCTTCAGCCGGTTGTCGACTTGGGGATGATCGAGTGGAGAGATATCTCTTTTTCCCTAGATGGGCAGGTTGTATGGGAGGTCCCTCTCGATTTCTTGACCTTTGCCGGACTCGGTGTTGCGGCTCATGTATTAAATGGAGAGGGTGCGTCGATCAATGGCACGTTCATTGAAGACTTGCTCGACTCTGTAACTGCTGGTTTCAATCTGCACGCCGGCCTCGAATATCCTGTGACTAATTGGTTTAGGATTTATGGGCTCGGGCGTTATGAAGTCCTTGGTGACTTACAGTACTTCAATACAAGGTTTGGGGTGCAGGTAATGATTGGTGACAACGCGCCTGGTGAAGAGCGGGGTCGATGACCAATACGATCAACTTAGCTCGCCGCCACTTCACGAGTGCTAGAGTTCTCTTGTGGCCCCGGCCTGGCGAACGTCTACTTCCAGCACTCTCTGGCATTCTCCTCGCAGCCTCATTTCCGCCTCTTCATCTTTTTGTCCCCCCCTTTGTCGGCTTGGTCCCGTTTGCGCTTTGGGTCCAAGATTTGAGTCGTGATGCTGAAGGGCGTCACGCCGCGGTGCGTGGTTCTCTGGTCTTTGGATCGATCTATTTTGGGCTCGTCTTCTACTGGATCCTGATTGCACTGATCTGGTTTACTCTGCTTGCGATTCCGGCGTTCCTCGGCTTGATGATGATGTTTGTCGGTTTGGCTGCCTTTTTTGGCTGGTCGCTCCACCATTTTCTGCACACTGTGCGCGCGCCACTCTGGATCGCACTACCCATCGCTTGGACAGCCGCTGAGTGGTTCCGAGCGCACTGGCCGAGCACGTTGGCGTCTTCATGGTTGGGACTCGGGACATCCTTGACCGGTTTCCCAGAGTTGGTTGGCTTTGCTGAGATCGTAGGGGCCCGAGGTGTGACACTATGGCTAGCTCTAGTGAATGGACTCATAGCGTCACTAGTGCTCGATCTGCGTGCCCGACGAGGGTGGGGACAGAAGAGCTTATTGATCTTGCTCGCCATCACCGTGCCCATGGGTTGGGGTTTGTGGCGTGCAGAGACGCTCCAACTGCGTGAAGCCGGGCGCGTTGCGGTGGTGCAACCGAACATACCCGAGCACATCAAACTAGATCAGCGGATAGCCATAGATAGCACTCACGCTTCGTTGAGCCGACTCATGCAAGGCATCAAGCCCGGTTCGGTTGATCTTGTTGTTATGCCAGAAGTGACACTGCCTGTATTCCCGAAAGCCGAGGTGTATTCAGGGTTTGTAGCTCCAATACTAAATTATGCCCACGAACTCGGTGTCCCGGTTGTCTTCGGAGCTACGGGCTTCACTGGTGATATCTACGGGGAGTTCACGCCATTCAATTCTGCTTTCGTTATGGAACCGAGTGGTCTCACAGACTTTCAGTACGATAAGAGGTACTTGGTACCTTTCGTCGAGCGCGTTCCATTCTTGCCGGATTCCTGGCTTACCGGACTTCCTTACTTTGGTGGGTTCGGTGTTGGCAGTGGCTGGCCTCTTTTGAAGGTCAATGGTAGTACCTACGGCGTACTAATCTGCTATGAATCAACCTATCCTGAGGGGGCTCGCACCTTCAGGCTCAAAGGGGCCGAAGTACTTCTCAACATCACTAACGATGCTTGGTATGGCAGAGAACCGTTGTATGCTCGAACGACTGCCCTCTGGCAGCATCCTGCACATTTGGTGATGCGGGCAATAGAGAACCGAATGGGTATAGCTCGCTCTGCCAACACAGGTATTTCTCTATACGTTGATCCTATCGGGCGTGTTCATGGCCAAACTGACCTCTTTGAGTCAGATATCAGGATCGATAATGTCCTCACTACCGACGAAATCACCTTTTTTACTCGTTTCGGCGATCTTGCTGGAAATGGTGCGGCGTTTGCTGCTTTTCTGCTTATACTAGCTTCTTTGAAGTTCAGCAGACGCTCCGCGTCCCTGGACCCTTCTGAAGCACAGGTTTAGCTTTTCTTCCCTATTCTGTAGAGGATTGCTTGGGCATCACTTTTCAGAACCAACGGGTGAGTATTTGAGTGTGAGAAGCCCGTTTAACATTGTGTTTGGAGCAGGCCATGAAACAGGGTATCCATCCCGATTTTACTACGACGCCGGTCACGTGTGCCTGCGGTAACCGCTTCGATACAAAATCAACCGCAGAAGAGATCCATATTGAGATCTGTTCGGTATGCCACCCGTTCTATACTGGTAAGCAACGTCTAGTGGATACGGCGGGCCGGGTTGACCGTTACAAGAGGAAATACGAGAAAGTCGCAGAGAAGTGATCACTGTGGCCGGAGTGGGGCTCCGGTCAACAACTGACCCCGGGGTTAGCACTAGAACGCCAGGGTCAGGACTGCGACCCTACCGATGAAGCCTCCGACTCTAGATCCTCGATTACACGAGCGCCTAAGAGGGGCGGAACGTCGTTTCAAAGAACTTGATATTGAACTTATCAGCCCTGAAGTGCTTAAGAGTCCCCAAAGGCTTCGTGAGCTTGGTCAGGAACGATCCAGACTAGAGGAAATCGTCGGACTTGGTCGTGAACTCGGTCAGGCGACCCAAGAGCTTGAAGGAGCTATAGAACTCCTGCAAGACTCGACGGATGACGAGTTGCAAGCTCTAGCTGAGGAGGAGTGTGCGAGCCTCCAACAGCTCATCGAGAAGCTGCTTCTCGACCTTCGGGAGGTTCTGATTCCTAAGGACCCACTTTCTGATCGAGCGGCAGTTGTGGAGATTCGTGCCGGGACTGGAGGTGATGAGGCCGGGCTCTTTGCTGCTGATCTGATGCGAATGTATAGACGACTAGCTGAACGAAAAGGTTGGTCGGTTGAGTTGATGAGCCACTCTGAGGGAATACCTGGATCGATCAAGGCGGTGATCTTCACCGTTCGTGGCAAAGGCGTTTACGGCCGCTTGCGTTACGAATCGGGGGTACACCGTGTTCAGCGCGTGCCAGAGACAGAGAGTCAAGGACGAATTCACACTTCTGCTGCAACTGTTGCAGTCCTCCCTGAAGCCGAGGAGGTCGATTTGCAGATCGATCCTAACGATCTCAGGATTGATGTATTCCGTTCTTCAGGACCAGGCGGACAGTCTGTGAACACTACCGATTCAGCAGTGCGGATCACGCATATCCCAACTGGGCTGGTTGTATCCTGCCAAGACGAAAAATCTCAGCACAAGAACAAAGCGAAAGCCCTCAAGGTACTCCGGAGTCGCTTGTTAGATCGGATGGTTGCGGAACAAGAAGCTGAGCGAGCTCGTGCACGCAGAACACAAGTTGGTACAGGAGATCGTTCTGCGAAGATTCGCACTTATAACTTTCCTCAAGGCCGCGTCACTGACCATAGAATCGGTCTTACACTGCACCGTCTAGATGAAGTGCTAGATGGAGACCTGGAAGAGGTCATCTCCTCACTCAGACTCGCTGAGGAACAGGAGCGCCTTGAGGAGACCGAAGCTGGAGCTTAGGTGTCTAATTTAGGCCACCATCGCGATTGGACAGTCCTTAAACTCATTGAATGGAGCGGGCAGTACCTGGACGAGAAAGGTGTTGAACGGGGACGATTAGACGCAGAGCACCTACTTGCCCATGCGATGAGCACCAGCCGGTTGGACTTATATCTTCAGTATGATCGACTTCTTTCTGGGGAAGAACTCGACCAGTATCGGCCATTGTTAACCAGGCGGGCTCGGCGGGAGCCACTGCAATATATCCTGGGACGAGCCGGATTTCGGAATTTGGAATTGGAGGTTGACCAAGCAGTTCTGATCCCTCGTCCGGAGACTGAAATCCTAGTTGATGAAGTACTCCAGTGGGTTGCTGACAATGAACTCAAAGAGCCTATGGCCCTTGATATCGGGACTGGGTCAGGAGCAATTGCACTGTCCTTGGTTCACGAGGGTCCGTTCAGTAGAGTCGTAGCAACTGATACTTCGAGGATCGCGCTTGAGGTTGCCACCCGAAATTCATTAATATCAGGACTTTCAGATCGAGTCGATTTCCGGTTCGGTGAGTATTATCATCCATTGACCGCTGGTGAAATATTTGAGGTCATCGTTTCGAATCCTCCGTACATTGCTGATGGGGAAGCTCAGCATCTTGACCCGGAAATCCGGGAATGGGAGCCAGGAGCCGCCCTCTACGCTGGTCCAGACGGACTTGCTGCGTTACGAAGAATCGCCACCGGAGCTGGTCCATATCTGAAGCCGGGAGGATTGCTCGCACTTGAGGTAGGACTTGGCCAGGCGGCCTACATCATGGAAATTTTGGAGAATACTGGCGAATTCGTAAGGGTGCGGGTTCGTCGAGACCTCACCGGTCGTGAACGGATCGTGCTGGCTCACAGAGTGATGAATGACTAGAGTTTTTCGAGTGGAATTGTCTAATTAAGGAAGCTGCTGACCCTGGAGATTTATGTGGGTGAGATAGATGAAAGAGCAAAAGAACTTGGCAATGCACTTGCGAGAACAGATGAGTACCGTGTCCTCCGTCAGGCAATCGATGCTGCAGATAAAGACCGAGAATTAGTGGAATTGCGAAACCGGATTCGTGAACTGGAAACTGGGATCGAAACATCAATCCGAGCTGGTCGCGAGCCAGATGAGGACATCACGAAGGTTTACACTGAGTTAACCGAAGAGCTTCAGATTAAACCTGGATTTCAGCGACTAATCTCTACTCAGGCGAACTTTGAGAAGGTTATGTTTAAGGTGAATGAAACTGTGACGAAAGGGATCGAAGAAGGTGGAGATAGTCGTATTATCCTTCCGTCATGAGGAAATAATGGCTGCCGGATGTTGTGTGGTAAAACACACAACCCAACAAGAGAGCCTCGATTGAAGCAACCGCATCAAATTCAACCAGCCGAAGGAAAATTGGGAGTCCTGCTTCCTGGCTTTGGCGCTGTAGCTACGACCTTTATCGCAGGAGTAGAGTCAATAAGGCGAGGTTTAGCTGAGCCGTTTGGGAGCTTGACCCAGATGAATACTATTCGTTTGGGCAAGCGAACTGACGAGAGGACCCCACTGATCAAGGATTTTGTACCTCTTGCTGGACTTGAGGATCTAGTATTTGGGGCTTGGGATCCAATCTATGATGATGGTTATGAGAGCGCTCTTAAGGCGGGTGTGCTCAACAAGGATAGTCACCTTGAACCTGTCAGGGATTTCCTTTCCTCAATTCAGCCGATGAAGGCTTCCTTCAGCACCCAATATGTCAAGAAACTGGAAGGTCCTCATAAGAAGAGTGGAAATAAGAGGGAACAGGCTGAGGAACTCCGGCAGGATATCAGACGTTTCAAAGAAGAGAATGATTGTGATCGTTTGGTAATGATTTGGTGTGGCTCCACCGAGATTTTCCTGAGGCCTGGCCCAACGCACGAGACACTGGAATCCTTCGAGAAAGCGATGCAGGAGGATGACGAGTCGATTGCTCCGAGTATGCTTTATGCCTATGCAGCAATCATGGAGGGTGTGCCCTACGCAAACGGTGCCCCAAATTTGTCTGCAGATATTCCGGTGCTTGAGCAACTTGCGATTGAGAGAGGAGTCCCGATTGGTGGAAAGGACTTCAAGACCGGCCAGACCCTCATGAAGACAATCTTAGCTCCTGGTCTCAAGACTAGAATGTTGGGGCTATCAGGCTGGTTTAGTACGAATATTCTTGGAAATCGTGATGGTGAGGTTCTGGATGATCCAGAATCTTTTAAGACCAAGGAGGAGTCGAAGCTCAGTGTACTGGAGCAAATCCTTCAACCCGACATGTACCCTAAGCTATACGGGGATATGTATCATAAGGTAAGGATCAACTACTACCCACCCAGGGGAGACGATAAGGAGAGTTGGGACAATATCGACATCTTCGGATGGTTAGGTTATCCGATGCAGATAAAGATTGATTTTCTTTGCCGTGATTCGATACTCGCTGCTCCAATCGTGCTTGACTTAGCACTTTTCCTTGACTTGGCAATGCGTTCCGGACTAGATGGCATACAAGAGTGGCTCTCATTCTACTTCAAATCGCCACAGGTAGCTCCAGGTCTCTATCCAGAGCACGACATTTTTATTCAGCACTGGAAGCTTAAGAACACTCTCCGTTGGTTGATGAATGAGGACATGCTAACACACTTGGGCGTGGAGTATTACGACTAGCGCTGTGAGTGGACAGTTCATAGTCCTTGAAGGGGCAGATGGCGTTGGTAAAACAACTCAAACGGCTCTTTTGTCATCGTGGATGGAGTCCAAGGAGATTGAACATGTAGTCGCGCGTGAGCCGGGAGGAACACCGCTCGGTGAGGCTGTGCGGGACTTGATCCTCCGGGAAACGGATCTCCACATAGCACCCGAGCCAGAGTTACTCCTGATTTTGGCATCCAGGGCAGCTTTTGTTAGCGAGGTCGTAAAACCGGCATTGGCAGCTGGAAAAGTGGTTCTTGCGGATCGCTTCGCTCTCTCAACACTTGCCTACCAGGGTTACGGCAGAGGTCTCCTACTTGATGACGTTCGTGATGGACTGCGGATTGCCACCGGTGGACTTGAGCCAGACTTGTATATCATACTGGACATACCTATTGAGGAAAGTTCGGCCCGCCAAGCTGCAAGTGGCATCGAACTTGACCGGATAGAGCGTGAAGGGGATGGCTTTCTTCAGTCTGTACGCCAAGGGTATCTAGCACTAGGAGATTCAGAGTCCGGCGTTCGAGTCCTAAACGGCTCGGGCCCGCCAGAGGCCGTGCAGGATAGGGTACGTGAGCTTCTAATTAAGATCTTCCCAGAAACCTTCGGTGGTTCAGCTTTATGAAGCGAGGCGTATCTTGGAGGCCCTTCCATCTAACTTGATATGGGGAATGACACGTGAAGCGAAGCACCTTGACCGCAGTTGCCGTTGTAGCATCAGCAGTTGTGGTAGCTGGTTGGTTGCTCCAAGAGGGTGTGGGTCGCACAGATAACGCTTATCTGCGCGTTCGTGTACTTCAGGAAGTGATAGACAGGGTTGAGTCCAGCTTTGTCGACGAAGTCGAATATGATCGTCTGCATGAATCTGCGATTGATGGCCTATTTAGGGATTTAGGAGATCCTCACTCATCGCTTATCCCAGCAAGCTCCTATGAAAATCTTAGAATTCGGACTGAGGGTGAATATGGGGGGATCGGACTTGAGGTAGCCGATCGTAACGGATGGGTAACCGTAGTAAGTCCGATCCCGAATACACCCGGAGCACGAGCAGGTATCAGGGCGGGAGATCAGTTTTTTGAGATTGAAGGAGTACTTGCAGATACGATGGTCACTGATCAGGCTGTCGAAATGCTTCGTGGCCGTCCTGGAACAGAAGTCAGCGTTAAGATGATACGGCCGGGTGTTGATGAGCCGATCCCATTTACGGTCGAGCGCGCGGAGATCCAACTTAGGGCGGTCCCATTTGGCATGATGCTCGAGCATGGAATAGGGTATGTCCCGCTACAAACATTCCAAGCAGGGTCTGAGCGTGAGATTACCACAGTACTTGATTCTCTTCGAGAGGTTGAAGGCGCTCGTTCTCTGATTCTCGATCTTCGCGGGAATCCAGGCGGATTGTTGGACGCGGGTATCGCGGTCTCGGACCTTTTCTTAGATGTGGATCTTTCGATAGTAGAGACTCGAGGACGTGCTTCTGGCCAAAACGAAACATATTCTGCTAAGAAGCCTGATACGTATCCCAATCTTCCGATTGTGGTTCTTGTTGACCGTGCCAGTGCGTCAGCATCGGAGATCGTTGCGGGAGCATTACAAGATCATGATCGGGCGGTAATCGTCGGTCAACAAACATTCGGTAAGGGATCTGTACAAACCCTTTATCGCTTGACTGGAGGGGACGTACTCCGCTTGACAACAGCGCGGTGGTACACGCCAGTGGGGCGTTCTATCCATCGTGGCCCTCAGAGAGGAGTGGAGACGGACGGACAAAGCTTCGGTATCTCTGGAGAGCTTGTAACACCCGGTGATGTGTCGGAGCGCCCCGAGTTTTCTTCAATGGGTGGACGCCTGCTTTATGGTGGCGGAGGGATTACTCCTGATCTTTTCGTGGTATCTGAGACTTTATCAGCAGAAGAAACTGAGGCGGTTGGTAGGGTATTTCGTCAGGCGAGTGCCTTCAACATAGCCCTCTTCAACTACGCAGTGTCATATATTCATGATCATCCTGAACTTGAAGTTGGTTACACTCTAAGTGATGAGGACCTCGATATCTTTTTTGATACGCTTCAAGAGTCGGCCGCTGAAGTTGATGAAGCTGCTTTCATTGCCGGTGCCCGTTTTATTCGGTATCACCTTGAGAGAGAAATTGCTCTACAGGCATGGGGTGACTCCGGAGTATTCGAGCAATCCCGAAAGTACGATGAAGAGCTGGTATCTGCCCTGGAACTGTTGCGTGGTATTTCGACCCAAGATGATCTCATTGAGGCGGTAGAGCAGGCCCGTCAAAGTCGGAAGCCTTGATTTCAAGGCGGTATGGCGGAGGAAATTATCTCACCACACTATCCCTGGGATTGAGCCAGACTCTGTCATTCAACCCATGTCCAATTACTTGACTGATTAATGAGTGCGGTAGAAGTCCTACGAGGCGATGTCGTGGAAGCACAACATATTGTCCACGTTGTGGTTGCTGATGCCCATGGGAGAGTGGTTGCCAGGGTGGGTAACGGAGACGGGCTAACTTATTATAGATCTGCAGCAAAGCCCCTCCAGGCGCTTCCGCTTGTGGAGGAGGGGCTAGTCAGAAAATTCGGAATTTCTCTTCCCGAGCTTGCTCTTTGCTGTGCCTCACATGAGGGCGAACCTGAACATGTTGCAACGGCCCGGTCGATTCTTTCCAAGATCGGCGTAGATGAGGCGCTAATCCGGTGTGGTTCTCACCTTCCATTTGGTGCTGATGCTAGCCAGGAACTCTTAATGTTTGGTGGCCAACCTATGCCGATCCATAACAACTGTTCAGGTAAGCATGCAGGAATGCTGGCACTAGCAGTAGGTATGGGATGGGATCCGGTAGACTACCATCTACCCGGTCACCCCGTGCAGGATCGTATGTTGCGGGAGATTCTCAGGTGGACGGGGCTTGGTGAAGCTGAAGTGGCTACAGGAGTGGATGGATGCGGCGTGGTCTGTTTTGCTGTTCCTTTATTCCAGATTGCTAGGTCATTCGCGCGGTTCTCTGTCGCAGCGGCTGATAATGAGGGCCCTGCGGAGATCGTTCGTGCAATGACCACACATCCTTTCATGGTTGGTGGGACGGGACGGGCATGCACCCAAGTTATGGAAGCTGCGGCAGGTAAAGCTTTTGTGAAACTCGGAGCAGAGGGGACATATATTGGAGGGATTCCAGCTTCAGGGCTCGGTTTTGCGATCAAAGTTGAAGACGGAGGACGCCGGGCAGTTGAGGTAGCTCTTGTGAAGGTTCTTGAGGAGCTTGGTGTTCTTACAGAAACAGCCGTCACCGCGATCAGCCACCACGGTAATCCGATAGTGTATAATACTCGGGGTGAAGCAGTTGGTGAGATCAGGCCGGCTTTTCATCTGGAGTTTTAGTTGCCATGAGCCAGCATTTGCAACCATCAGTCGAGATGCTGGTGCATCTTAGTGCCGTGATTGCCAGTCGACAGACCGACGAACTCTCAAAGCACTTCAACTTGATAGCCACTCGAGCAGATGCTGTCCAAGTTGAAGAGGTAATCCTTCAAAGCTACCTCTTTCTTGGCTATCCCATAGCGTTAAACGTGATGGCTCTATGGCGTGAAAAAATTGGACCGAACACTTCTATAAGATCACTAGAAAACCACGACACTTGGGCAGTTCGTGGACAGGAGGTTTGCGGTGCTGTTTATGCCGGTCAATACGCTGAGCTCCGCGCACATATACGCAGGCTTCATCCGGACTTGGAGCAATGGATGATCCAAGAGGGATACGGAAAAGTCCTAGGGCGTTCGGGGCTTTCACTGGTGGATCGCGAACTATGCATCGTTGCGCTCTTGGCGGTATTAGACGTCCCAAAGCAACTCTATTCTCACCTCCGAGGTGCACTCAACGTTGGAGCGCACGTCTGGCAAGTCTCACAGGCGCTCGAGATCGGACTCGGATATGCTGAGGATGATGTTGCTGCTCGTGGCTGGAAAACTTGGAAAACCCTCGAATCGCGTGCTGCTGTGAGTGGGTGAATCGTGTTTATAGATCATGCAGTAATCGAAGTGAAAGCGGGCACAGGTGGCTCTGGATCGGACGCTTTCCGCCGCGAAAAGGGAGTCCCGCGTGGTGGGCCTGCTGGTGGAGATGGTGGGAAGGGTGGGGACGTTCTGCTAGAGGCGGATGTGCAGCTTACGACATTGCTCGATTATTCATATCGACGGCACTATAAAGCGGATCGAGGGAAGCACGGCGGAGGAAAGAACTGCACAGGTCGGTCCGGTGAAGATCTGATCCTGAAAGTTCCGAGGGGGACGGTAGTTTTCGACGTTGATTCAGGAGATCCCTTGGGCGAACTCTTAGAAGACGGCGAGCATCTGATAATTGCGTCTGGCGGGCGAGGGGGTCGTGGCAATACCCATTTCAAGACAGCAACACGCCAGGCTCCACGCCATTGGGAGGTTGGTGAAGATGGTGAGGAATGCCGGATTCGGCTTGAACTCAAGCTGATTGCAGATGTGGGACTGGTCGGTGAGCCAAATGCGGGGAAATCCACATTCTTGGCGACGGTCACCGATGCAAGACCGAAGGTTGCCGACTACCCGTTCACCACGTTGGAGCCGAATCTCGGTGTTGTAAGACTCCGTGATTTCCAGTCATTTGTGATTGCGGATATTCCTGGAATTATAGAAGGAGCACATCAGGGAAAGGGCTTAGGCCATAAGTTTCTGCGCCATATTGAACGGACCCGAACTCTCGCTCTGATGATTCCAGTGGATACGGAGAACATTCAACAAGCATTCCAGGCCCTGAGAGCTGAACTCGAAGCCTATTCTCCAGACCTCGCGACAGCTCCGTTCTGTGTAGTACTAACGAAGATTGACCTTCTTCCTCCAGATGCTGAGTTGCCGAAGTTTCAGGCCCAAGGTGCTTGGGCAGTTTTCGAGGTCTCATCGTCAACTAACAGAGGGTTAGATGATGTCTTGATAGCCCTCTGGAAGGCGAGTCGTCCCTCTGAGGAACCAACGGGTGACGGGGGCGACCAAGCATGGGCGCCCTGAATAAGGTTACGGTCTCATCCATTTACGTGCACGCACCATTTTGTTCAAAACGTTGTTTCTATTGTGATTTTGCTGTAGAGGTAAATTCCTCCGACAATCTCAGTGCCTGGACAAGAGCACTTTCGGGTGAACTGACAGCAGTCGAACGAGAAGGTGTCTTCGCTATGTCTGAGGCAATAAAAACCCTATACGTGGGAGGTGGTACCCCATCCCTGCTTGGCCCTCAAGCGATGAAAGGCCTTGCAGAAGTAATTGGATATAGCCGGCTCGAAGATCCTGAGCTTGAGTGGACTGCCGAGGCCAACCCTGAGACTGTCACGCATGATTTAGTTGAAAGTTGGTACAATACCGGTGTTAATCGGATGAGCCTGGGTGTACAAAGCTTTGATACACAGGTACTCACCTGGATGGGGCGCTTGCACGGTCCAGACGGCGCATTCCAGGCGGTCAATGCAATAAAGGAAGTAGGGATCTGTAATCTCAGCGTTGATCTAATTTTTGGGTTGCCGCCTCGACTAAAGCGGTGTTGGCGCACTGATTTGTTCAAGGTGTTAGAACTAGACGTTCCACATATCAGTTTGTACGGACTCAGCATAGAGCCTGACACCCCATTAGGTCGATCAGTCAGAGACGGTAGTGAGTTCCCTGTTGATGAAGGGCAATACAGGGATGAATACCTGACTGCCGTAGAGTTATTAAGAGCTGCTGGATATCAACATTATGAAGTCTCCAGCTTCAGCCACCCAGGGTTTGCATCAAGACATAGCTCTGCATACTGGGATGGAAGTCCTTATTTGGGCTTGGGCAACTCTGCCCACAGTTACTCGGAATCCTACCGCCGCTGGAATGTCAGAGATTGGGGTGCATATAAGGCCTTGGCCACAGGGACAGGGATCACTTGGGGGGAAGGTGAGCACCTTGATCTAGCCTCTAGATCTCTAGAGCGATTGTGGCTGGGTCTGCGAACAGCGTCAGGGCTGCGGCTAGAGGATCTAGATGACCCACAGCGGGCGATCCTCGAGTCCTGGGTGCAGGAAGGTTGGAGCGTGCTTGAGGATGGAAGAGTGCGCCTTACTGCGGAGGGTTGGCTTCTGTTGGACCGACTCACTTTGGAGCTTGATGGTGCTCCGGTGGGTTGACGCTGGAATCAACCACACTCGATCTTCGACTATGACTGTTTTGGAAAGGGCAGAGTTTACCGGTGCCGAGCTCACTGAACGTGAACGGCAGGTCTTGGAGGCGGTGGTGCGTGCTTATGTAGAGACCGCTGAACCGATTGGTAGTGCAACGGTCTCTCGGAACTTTAATCTAGGTATCTCATCTGCTACGGTCCGAAGCACCATGGGTGATCTTGAGGATAAGGGATATCTCTTCCACCCTCATACTTCTGCAGGACGCATACCTACAGACCTTGCCTATCGGTTTTTCGTTGACCGGCTCATGGCACCGCAGAGACTTACCGGCACAGAAAGAACGAATCTTCGACGCGAACTAGATGGAACTAGTACCTCCGTTGTCGACCGACTCATGATGAAAGCAACACGTGCGTTGAGCTTTGTCTCGAACGAACTCGGTGTAGCAATCGCTCCTCGCTTGGAAACGGCAGTTCTAGAGAAGATCGAGCTGATACAGGTCTCTTCAAGCCGGGTATTGTTTGTAGCAACGATTCGAGGTGGAGTGGTGCGAACGGTCTATGTGGACTTTCCGCTAGAGGTGCCCCAGAAAACTCTTGTTACTGTCACAGTTGCCATGAATGAGCGCCTGGCCGGGCTCACTCTCCAAGAGATTCGCCATACACTTCCCGAGAGGATGCGGGATTCTCATTCGGGAGAGTTCGGCGCAGCTGAGTTCATGAACATCTTTGTGCAGTCGGGGGCAAAACTTTTCGATCTGCAAGAGCTAGATAGAACAAGTATCCTTTTGGGGCATACGAGTGTTCTCGCGTCACAACCGGAGTTCGAGGCACGTGACCAGTTAACTAACCTGATTGAACTCACTGAAAGACGGGACCTTCTCGCAGACACCATGGGTAAACGCGAGCACAGAGGTCAGATTATGATCACGATCGGTGGGGAGAATGATAGGAATGAGCTCGCTGACTTCACGCTAGTGACTTCTGAGTACCAGGCAGGTGATCTTACAGGAGTAATTGGAGTCATTGGCCCGACCCGTATGCCTTATGAGAAGGTAGTGACGATCGTTGACTACACTTCGACGCTTATCACCCGGATGCTCCAAAGCTGATCCAAGTCTACTACCGCACTATATATCTCCAACAGTTTTCTGATGGCTGATTACTACGAATTACTTGGCTTGTCGCGTGATGCGGACCTCGAGGAAATCAAAAAGAGGTACCGTAAGCTTGCGTTTAAATATCATCCTGATCGGAATGAAGGTTCTAAGGAAGCTGAGGAGCTATTCAAGCAAGTCACGAAAGCTTATGAAGTTCTTCGTGATCCTGAAAAACGGTCGACGTATGACCGCTTTGGCGAACAAGGCCTTAGGGGCTCCGCTGATTCTGGTGGCAGGGGAGGTTTCGATCCTGCTGATCCACGAGCGATCTTCGAGCAGGTGTTCGGAGCTGGTGGTTTTTCAGGATTTGAAGATCTCTTTGGAGCAGGTGGTGCGCGGACACAACGAACTGCATCTCGTAAAGGAAAGACCATACGGATACAGGTATCTCTTACACTTCCGGAGGTTGCACACGGAGTAAAGAGAACTTTGCGTGTTTCAATCCTGGGGGAATGCGAGCCGTGTGGGGGGTCAGGTGCGAAATCTGGGACGCAGCCGGTGGTTTGTCCCGGTTGTGGTGGGGCAGGAGAAAAACGGCATGCGCAGCGGTCAGTTCTTGGACAGTTCGTGAGTGTTCAGCCCTGTCAAAACTGTCATGGTGAAGGTCGGGTGATCCAGGAGCTGTGTAGTGCTTGTCGCGGTGAAGGACGAACCCGAGGTTATGAGGAAATAGAAATAGAGGTGCCGGCTGGGGTGACAGCGGAGAATTTCCTCACGCTCAGAGGACGTGGAAATGTTGGGCCGAGGGGAGGGCCTCGAGGAGATATCGCAGTACTTATTGAGATTGAAGACGATCCACGATTCTCACGCGATGGATCAGATATTTTCCATGAACTCCCAATAACCTTTAGTCAGGCTGCGCTCGGGGACGAAGTCCGAGTGCCTACGATCGAGGGTACTGCTCAAGTGACGATTCCTGCCGGAATACAGAGTGGAGACCACCTTAATCTTAAGGAACTTGGCCTACCTGATCTCAATGGGCATGTC
Organism: Gemmatimonadota bacterium; assembly: GCA_012960225.1. GTDB lineage: Bacteria > Gemmatimonadota > Gemmatimonadetes > Longimicrobiales > Gaopeijiaceae > UBA1142. Next base: position 28,493 of record DUBS01000044.1, read on the forward strand.
CGAGGAGATCAGATTATTAGGGTGGCAGTGTGGACGCCGACGGACCTCAACAGCCAACAGGAAGAGGCTCTAGGGAACTTGCGCGGTGTTGAAGCACTCGCGCCGGAGCAGATCCGTCGTCGAACACATAGGGGATTCTGGTCTCGAGTGAAGGAGGCGTTCACGGGAGGATGAAGTACCCGAAACTTCGGTGGCTGGAAGTAGGGATTCGTACACCGGTGACGGATAACGAGGCTTCGATTTTGGTGGATATATTAGTGCAGATGTGTGGTCGGGGCGTGCTTGAACGCGACGGTTGGCTCTACACGTACTTTGAAGAACCCGATGAGCTATCTGGCTTTATAGAGCTTTTAAGGTCTCGTATCAGCTCTGCTATCGGCAATGAAGAAATCCACTTAGTAACTCGTTGGCAGGCAAATGAAGACTGGTCTGAGAAATGGAAACGCGGACTCGGCCCCAAAAGGATCACGGACACTATTGTGGTGTGTCCATCGTGGGTGCAATTCCATCCCGAACCTGACGATATCGTGATCGTGATTGACCCCGGCATGGCTTTTGGAACTGCTGAACACGGTACAACTCGTGGAAGCTTGAGGCTCCTCGCCTCAGCTCTCCAGGTTGATGACCGAATACTAGATGTTGGCTCAGGATCTGGGATATTAGCGATTGCAGCAGCGGCACTAGGTGCGAGTGAAGCTATCGCAATCGAGGGAGATTCGCCGTCATTTGAAGCCCTCCAAAAGAACGCGGAAAGAAATGCAGTGTCTAGCCGAATCAACTGTGTTGAGGAGTGGGCTGACACCCATAGTCTTCAAGCAATGGGACCCGTTGATGGTATCGTCGCTAACATAGAGACCAACGTTCTGCGCCCGTTTCTCCCTATTTTCCGTAATGCACTAATTGAAGGCGGGTGGTTAGTTCTGTCAGGTATTCTCTCAATGGAATGGCCTCGTTTTCTCGAGAATACAAGGACTGAAGGGTTTAGGTGCGTTGAAGTCGACCGTGACGGCGAATGGACAAGTGGGTTATTCAGGAGTGTTTGAGACACTCTACGTAGCTAGTAGCCTATGTTGGAGCCTATGAATGTAAGAAAAGCAGCTCTTCAAGACTGGCTCTTCTCAATATAGAAATCCCGCCGGACACGGTGATCAATCCTACCATTGCGCTCCATTCCAACCAACCACAAGATCGGTTGGGCGGGTGACTACGCCTGCTAATCCCTCTATTTAGAAGTTCGCTTTATGGCTGATAATGAGTGTCTCTTCTGCAAGATTGTCGTTGGGGATGTTCCGGCGGATATCGTGTATGAAGATGATGAAGTGCTTGCATTTCGTGACATTAATCCTCAGGCACCCATCCATGTTCTAGTAATTCCCAAACAGCATTTGGACTCACTTGCATCAGTCGCTGATGAGAACCGTAACCTTATGGGACACATCATGCTTACCGCTAAAGAGATTGCTAGAGATGAAGGCCTGTCCCACAGTGGTTATCGAACTGTGATAAATGTAGGGGCAGATGGTGGTCAGACTGTTAATCACCTACACCTACACCTACTTGGTGGCCGGGCGCTCCGGTGGCCACCAGGATGAGAGTGGTTTCCTCTGGTTGACTCGGTACGTTACTAGGATCGCTGTTTTGGTTGGCCTAATAAAACCCAAGTGAAGGGAAGAGTGACCCGTGTCTCACGAACTGAAGAACCGATTGAGGTCTGACCTTATATCTGCGAGGAAAGACCGCGATAAGCTTCGCACGCTTGTCCTTTCGACCATCTTAGCCGATGTCCATAACAGGGAAATAGAACTGGGGGCAGAGCTGAGTGATGACCAAACTGTCAAGGTGCTCTCAAGAGGTATCAAGCAGCGGAAGGATGCCGCGTCTCAAATGCGTGCTGCTGGTCGTGATGAGCTTGCCAGCGTAGAAGAAGCTCAGCTTACAGTCTTGAGTGAATATCTCCCAGAAGGTATGTCAGAAGATGAGGTTAGAGCGTTGGTGCGGGCTGCAATTGAGGACGGTGTAGACCAAATGGGGATGTTGATGGGTCGGGTCATGCCGCAAATCGGAGGCCGATATGATGGTAAAGAAGCAAATCGGATAGTGCGTGAAGAACTTGGCCGGTGAACTTGATTCACAAATCCAAACCAGAGTCAGGGCAAGGTTACAGGGGTGAGTGAGCAAAGAAGAGTCCCTCTGTCACGTTCTGTGCTACAGGTTCAGAAGGGTACAAGCGTGCGGGTTCGTACAACCGGAATTCGGGGTAAAGTGATTGAGGTCAGTCGTGATCGTGTGATTCTTGAAGCGGGGGAACTCAAGCTAGATATGGCTCTTTCAGAAATCGAAGCTATCACTGCTCGGTCTGAGGGTATCCAAAGTGATCAAGATAGGGGATGGCAGGGACCCGAGTTGGGAACCACCAAACTTGAAGTCGACCTCCATGGAATGCGGGTGAATCAGGTGGAGCTTGAACTTTCGAGAGCATTGGATGACGCAGTTTTGGAGGATCTAGCTGAGATCCGCGTTATTCACGGCAAAGGTACAGGAGCACTCCGCAAACGTGTGGCTGAGATACTTGAAAAAGACTTACGTGTAGTGGACACCCGCATGGGTTATCCCTACGAAGGCGGAGCGGGTGTCACAATTGTGATGTTCGGCGGAGAACCATGATTCCCGATGAAATAGTCGAAGAAATTCGCGCCCGCGCCGATATTGTTGATGTCATTGGCGAATTTGTAGCGTTGAAGAAAGCCGGCAAGGAATTCAAAGCGAATTGCCCGTTCCATGAGGAACGCACTCCAAGCTTTCATGTTGTTCCTGACAAGGGCTTCTTCAAGTGTTTTGGATGTGGCCAGTCGGGCGATGTGTTCAAGTTCTTGATGGAACACCAGGGTATGGACTTTGTGGAGGCTGTAAAACACGTAGCCGGGCGAGCTGGGGTCGAAGTACGTGAGGTAAAGAGGTCTGCCGAAGCGGACGACCCGAATCGTCCTCTATACGCCATCAACGCGTTTGCACAGGACTGGTTTCGAGAGTGTCTCACAGACCCTGATGGTGGTGCGGCGGCCCGAACCTACATAGAAGGGCGAGGGATCAGTCCAGAAGTAGCAGAACGATTTGGTGTGGGGTATGCCCCAGATGATTGGGAGGCATTGCGCAGTGCTGCAGGGAAGCACGGACTAGAAGACGACCTCATGCTGGAGGTGGGTCTCCTTAATACCAGTGATCGCAAGAAAGACCCGTACGATCGTTTTCGGGGTCGTATCATGTTTCCCATCGAAAGCGTTTCGGGTCGGGTCATCGCGTTCGGCGGAAGAGATTTTGAGTCAGATCAAGCAGGCGCACCCAAGTATCTCAATTCTCCAGAGACGCGGATCTACAGGAAAGGTGAAAATCTATACGGACTGTCGTGGGCTCGGCACGCCGTCCGCCGTGAAGAGTGTGCACTATTGGTTGAAGGGTACATGGACGTGGTCTCACTTGCAGCCCATGGTTTCAATCACACAGTCGCGTCTCTGGGAACCGCTCTGACGCCCGAGCAGGCAAGACTTTTGGCACGCTACACAAAGCGCGCACTGATACTCTTTGACTCAGATGCTGCCGGGCTCCGGGCCACATTCAAGGCTGGGGACACCCTTCTAGAAGCCGGACTCCATCCAGGAGTAGTGACTTTGCCACCGGGTGAGGACCCAGATACGGTTGTGAGAAATCAAGGTCCGGAAGCTCTGGGTGAATACCTGGATCAGGCAGTCGATGTTCTCGATCGTAAGCTTCAGATCCTGGAAGAGAGAGACTATTTCTCCTCTATCGGGGGGAAGAGGTCCGCGCTTGATCGCCTGTTACCCACTATCCGATGCGCAGCGGATGCTGCCCTTCGGGACATCTATGTGACCAAGGTTGCAGGCAAGACAGGAGTCCGTAGAGAGACTCTCGAAGAAGAGTTGAAGAAGCAGCGCCCACGCGTCGCAAAGACAACCAAAGCCTTTAAATCTGGGAAAGATCCTACCAAGCTCTTACCCTTAGTGCCAAAGGCTGCTGTAGAACGGCAGGTTCTCCTCATGATGACGAAAGGCCCCGAGTGGGTGGAACGAGCTACGGAATTGATCTCACCGGAGGACTTTGACGATCAGTCGTACCGCACCATCTTTCACGCTCTTCTTGATAACCCTGAACTGCGTGTCGTACCCGCGTCTATGGACGCTCTAGCTGCTCAGAAATTTGAGGAGATTCTGTCGGATCCGATAGAGATCAATCACGGGCTGGAAGTATTCAGGAAGTCCGTGGATCGGATTCGTGCAGAGGTAGTTTACCGACACGTCAAAGATATCCAGCATCAGATGGAATTGACACAGGATGAAGATGAGAAATTAGAGCTTCTTAAGACACTGAAAGAGTGGACTAAAGAAGTGCGTGACCTGGATCCGACAATTCTGCAAAGACACAGTGCGTCGGTGGGCGATACAACCTAAGAGAGCGGAGCACATGACGGAGCAAGATCGCAACAACCTTGTAGAGCTTCAACGAATTGACCTTAAGATCGTTGCGGCACAACAGCGGATAAGGGAATTCGATCCGTTACTTGATGAGGTTGAGCAACCAGCGCTGGTGTTGGAGAGTGATGCCGAGAAGACGCGAGCTCGACTCAAGGAAATGAACCTAGAAGAACGTCAACTGGAGCTTAGCGTAGCGGAGAAACGCGAACGCCAGAAAAAATTAGATGAACGATCGGGGTCAGTAAGAAATCTCCGAGAAGAAGCAGCGGTCAGTGCAGAGCTCGAGATGGTGAAACGAGCGTTGCAGAATGATGAGCAGGAGGCACTATCGATACTTGATCAGATCCGGAAAATGGAGGGTCGTCTAGAGGAATTAGATGAGGCGATAACTGAGGCTCGGGCGTTCGTTGGTCCGCGATTAGAGGAATTGAAATCTGGACGTGGCACGGCTGAGAAAGAACTTGATGCAATGGAACAGGACAGGGAGAACTTCGTTGATGCAATGGATGCTATGGAGCTCAGGTTATATGAAGGCATCAGGCGAGGTGGAAGGGTTACTGCAGTTGCGGCTCTGACTGAAGATGGTGCCTGTAGTCATTGTTTTGGGATTGTTCCTCCTCAACTTCAGAATGAAATTAGACATGGAAAGGCTCTGATCCGGTGTGAAGGATGTGGAGTTATTCTCACCGTGACTGAGCACGGAGACGAGCTAGCGGGAGTGATGGAAGCCGAGGAGCCAGCTGAGGAAGAAGCTGCTGAGGAGCCAGCTGAGGAAGAAGCTGCTGAGGAGCCAGCTGAGGAAGAAGCTGCTGAGGAGCCAGCTGAGGAAGAAGCTGCTGTATCCCAAGAAGTCTCTGGAGACACAATAGATGAGGATCAGGTAGACGAGTGACGAGTGGTGGGCCTTGCGGAGGAGAGTCCGGTGGCCTGGGTCCAGGAAATTATTTATCGGAGCGCCAGTGGGTCATCTCTGAACAACCTGATTCGGAGACCGTTCAATCTCTCATTGATGAGCTGCGATTACCCGAACCGGTCTGTGCACTTTTAGCTGTCCGAGGATTAACACCCCCGGAAAAAGCAAAGCATTTCTTACGACCGGACCTCAGTCAACTCCACGACCCTGCGACTCTGGCAGATGCGGAGATCGCTGCTGAGAGGATTGTTGGGTCAATTGATTCTCATCAAACAATTCTTGTGCATGGAGATTACGATGTTGATGGAATAAGTGCAGCGGCACTTATGACTCGCTGGTTAGCTTCTTTGGGTGGGAAGGTGGTTCCTTTCGTGCCCCACAGACTCAGAGATGGTTATGACTTCGGAGCTGCAGGGTTGCAGGCAGCGCGCGATGTGGGAGCCGAACTAATCATTACTGCTGACTGCGGCACTGCTGCACACCGGACGGTGGAAGCTGCTCGTGCAGCAGGGATTGATGTAATCATCACTGATCATCATACGGTTTCTGACTCACTTCCTAATGCGACCGCAGTGGTAAACCCATTAAGACCAGATTGTACGTATCCAAACAAGGGACTTTGTGGTACTGCACTGGCTTATAAGATCTGTGAATTAGTGGCGACAGCAGCTGGCAAGGACCCCAAACCGCTCGTCGAATACCTTGACCTAGTTGCTCTCGCCACGGTGGCAGACATGGTTCCTCTGTGCGGAGAAAACCGGAGTTTAGTACACTTCGGTCTGCGCCGTTTCGCCCATACTATCGTTCCTGGGATACGAGCCCTCCTCGATGTCACAGATATTTCGAGCCAGGACATCACAGAAAGAGAGATCGGCTTTGTAATTGCACCAAGGATTAATTCTGCTGGTCGGGTTGGTGAGACTACAGACGCCCTCCAGCTTCTGCTAACTGACGATCCTTCTGAAGCTCTTTTACTAGCAAGAAAACTTGATCAGACCAATCAGGAACGGAGAGCAGAAGATCAGCGGACTTTTGACGAAGCTCTAGAGATACTCGAACGTGATTATGATCTGAGTCGTGAAATGGGCGTTGTTCTGGCTAACGATGGGTGGCATCCTGGAGTGATTGGTATTGTTGCTACCAGGATCGTGGAAAAGATCCAGCGCCCAGTTCTAATAATTGCCCTAGATGGAGAAAGAGGTCGCGGAAGCGGGCGCTCAATTGCTGGATTCAACCTCTTTGAGGCGTTGAAGGAATGTTCGGAGCACTTAATCCGTTTCGGTGGCCATAAGCAAGCTGCGGGAATGGATGTGACTCGGGAAGCTCTGCCTGATTTGCGCGAGGCCTTCAACATTGCTGCTAACCGGCAGTTCTCCATGGATGAACTACACTCCGAATTGTTCGTGGACCTTGAAATAAGTCTCGCTTCGATAGACCTAAAGCTAATTCATTGGCTTAAATACTTGGGCCCACATGGTATAGGTAACACTTCTCCGGTCTTTATTATCCGTGAGGTGGCGTTTGAGCAAACCAAGATTGTCGGTACCAATCACATCAAGACGACGTTGATTGGGAATGGTGGCACTATGGAGGCGATCGGCTTTGGTTTGGCTGACAGGCATTCACCTGACAACCTTTCCCACGGTCTATACGACATTGCAGTTCAGCTTGAGCGAAATGAATTCAGGGGAAAGGTCAGTGTGCAGGCTCGCCTTCTCGAAATCAGAGTGCATAGGAAAGACAATTGAGGATTATTTCGGGATGTTGGAAGGGGCGACGCTTGGGCTCCCTGGGGGGGACTAGCGTTAGGCCTACGGCCGATAGGGTTAGAGAGGCATGGATGTCGGCAATGGGTGGAAATATGGATAAAATCACCGTACTTGACCTTTTCTCAGGCTCCGGTGCACTTGGACTGGAAGCGCTAAGTCGAGGGGCTTCATCTGCAGTTTTTGTTGAGCAAGACCGAGGCGCTCTTCGCATTGTCCGAGCCAACATCAAATTGCTTGATGCCTCGGATAAGTGCATGGTTGTAGAGGATGACGTGTTCCATTATTTGGATGGTAACCATAAGGTTTTCGATGTTGCTCTTGCGGATCCACCCTACGGGACTGCAGCGTCAGACAAGCTAGTTTCTTTTTTTCTTAAAAGACCCTTTGCGCGTGAGCTTTGGTTGGAGCATCGTTGGCGGGAAGAGTTAGATACGACTGATGTCGCGCGTACGAGGCGTTACGGCGATACTGCAGTCACGACTTTTACTACTTGATCATGAGCCCACACAGACCTGTCATCGCAATTTACCCAGGCTCTTTTGATCCGATCACTAAGGGTCACGAGGACCTTGTACGACGCACCCTCCGTGTTACGGACCGACTAGTAATTGCTGTTAGCAGTACTTCTACGGAAAGCAAAGAACACTTGTTTGATGTAAACGAGCGTGTAGAACTCATCCAGGAAATTTTTGCTAAGAATGACCATGTTGAAGTCAGTAGATTCGATGGGTTACTTGTCGATTTTGCTCGTGACCTAGGTGCTCAGGTGGTTATTCGAGGACTGCGGGCTGTGTCCGACTTCGATTACGAGCTTCAAATGGCGCAGATGAACCAAGAACTTGGCCCAGAGATTGAGACACTGTTTCTTGTGCCTGAGGTAGAGTACTCCTTTCTGTCAGCTTCACTCGTTCGGGAAGTCGCGTCACTCGGTGGTGATGTGTCGAGATTCGTTTCTGCTGTAGTTCTCCGACGTCTCAAGGAAAAGATAGGTTAGTGACGAGCCTTCTGCTGCTGGGTGGGTGTTCCCAGGCTTATTGTTTTTCTGGTATTGGTCTATATGGTCAGCCAGTTATGCTAGTTGGTATGAGAGGGACTCAACGTAAATCCCCGTCGGTGCAAAACTTCTGTGGGTTTTAAGGTCTTAGAGAGGGGTGACGTAACACTCATTGAGATCGGAGGTGAGTTGATCGTAGGAAACCGACAATTACTCAAGGAGCAGGTGCTTGAGCAATTGGAGCGAGGAGGTCGTAAGTTCATAGTCGACTTCTCAAATACGGATTATATCGATTCATCTGGCCTCGGAGTCCTAGTGACACTCTCGAAGAAGATTCGAGAACAGGGAGGAGAGCTTAGCCTTGCTAGCCTTAGCAAAGATCTTCGAGCCCTCTTCGAATTAACCAAATTAGACACTCTTTTCCTTTTCTCCGATTAAGAACGAGTTCGATGTACGCTGGGACGAACCCACTGCTCTTCTAGTTGGTGACTGAGGCTCTTTAACCTCGGACATTATGGATCCCAACTTAGGTCGACCAAAGCGCTCGCTGAGCCAAAACTTCCTGGTCGATGTCAATATCCAGAAGAAGATTGTGGCGGCCTTGAGCGCTGATGCTACCGAGGTGGTGGTGGAGGTGGGACCAGGACGTGGTGCACTTACCCAGCATCTTGTGGGTGCGGTCTCTAAGCTTGTCCTGATAGAACTTGATCATGATCTAGCGGCGATGTGGTCTGAAAAATACAGAGACCGTGATGATGTGACTGTCCTCCAGGGAGATGTGCTAACGATTCCTTTCTGGGAATCAGTTGAAGATCCTTCTCAAGTTCATGTCATAGGAAATATTCCCTACAATATCACCTCTCCCATCATCTTTCGCCTCCTGGAGCGTCCACGTCCTAAGAGCATTTTATTGACTATCCAGAAGGAGGTAGCGCAGCGAATCACAGCTCCTGTGGGGTCAAAGGAATATGGGGCCTTGTCTGTAGGAGTTCGAAGCATAGCGAGTGCGGAAATACTTTTCGGAATCGGTAGGCATGCGTTCAAACCTAAGCCAGGGGTCGATTCTTCCGTGATTCGAATTGTTCCGGTTCGCCCTGAGCCTCTTTCACTCGAAGAAGAGTTGAGCCTGCGCAGGCTCGTGCGATCAGTTTTCCAATGGCGAAGAAAGCAACTCAAGAAAACCTTGAGGGATCATGAAGCACTCAACATCTCGCCAGAGCTAATTGAAGAGGCAGCTGAACGCGCCGAGATAGACCTCACAGACCGCCCAGAACGCCTGTCTCCCGAGGCATTCCTACGACTTTCCGGGACATTGCCGTAATCCATACCTGCCCGTACTTTCTTGTGAATCTTTTCACAAGCGGCTGCCTACCCCGCGAGCTGCCTGGTTCGGTCCTTTGTCTAAACGCATATCCGATTCAACTGTTCGCCGACTCTCGCACTATTTGCGAGTGCTAGAGCTGATTCAGGATGATGGTGGAGTGACGGTTTCAAGTGAGCAACTTGCAAGGCGCGGGCACACCACCGCAGCTCAGGTCAGAAAAGATCTTTCTCACTTCGGTTCCTTTGGTAAGCGCGGACTCGGCTACAGTGTAGATGAGTTAAGGGATCGTCTAAGGATAATCCTCGGCCTAGACCGAGTGTGGCGAGTAATTCTAGTCGGTGCAGGACGTATTGGTTCTGCATTGTTTGAGTATCCCGATTTCAAGAAGCGAGGATATGATTGCGTAGCTGTTGTCGACAGCGATCCTGCAAAAATTGGCGAAAAATGGGGTGAACGAGTGATCCGGCCAGCTGAAGAACTAGAGTCACTCATCAAGGAATTACACGCCGCTTTAGTGATCCTCGCTGTCCCGGCTTCAGCTGCTCAATTGGTCGCAGAGCGCTCCGTAAATGCTGGAGTCAGAGGGATTCTCAATTTTGCTCCCGTGCAGATCCAAGTCCCGGAAGATATCCCGGTTGAAAACGTGAATCTTGTGATGGAGCTCGAAGCTCTTTCGTTCCAGATAACCCGAGCCTTGACGCCTTGAAACACAGACCACATGAAGGCAGGTGAAAGTAGAGGGTTGCCAGTCAGGATCGGTGATTGTGGCCAGTCAGGCTGATACCTTTTAATCTGGAGCTAAGGCAATTATTGACCGCCGTGGCCACCTTATGCCTACGAGCAGAGAGATCTGGGGATATCATGACAGAGTGGATTTCAAATTTACCTCTCAGTAGGGAAATCTCAGTAGGTTCTATTAGAATCCACGCTATTGAGTCCGGTATCCAGTGGCTTGATGGAGGCGCCATGTTTGGTGTAGTGCCTAAGCCTCTCTGGCAACGCCGAATTCCTTCTAATGACCAGAATCGCATTCCCCTCGCGCTGCGGTGTCTAGTCATAGAATCACCCGACGAACTTGTGCTGGTGGATACTGGGATCGGCAATAAGGAGAGCAAGAAATTTCACGAGCTCTATGGCGTAGAGAATTCCGGGAATCCAACTCGTTTGGAGGATGGCATAAAAGCCGCAGGGTTCATGCCAGACGATATAGGAATTGTATTGTGTACACATCTACACTTCGATCACGCGGGCGGTAACACATTCCAAGATTCCGAGGGTAGCATTCGACCAGCTTTCCAAAACGCTCGTTATGTTGTACAGCGTGGTGAGTTTGATTTCGCTCACAGTGGGAACGAACGAATACGGGCAAGTTATCTGCGACAGAACTTTGACCCCATAGAAGAAGCCGGCCTTTGGGATTTTGTTGAGGGTGCAACCGAAGTTATCCCAGGTGTAAGAGTGCTACCGACACCCGGACATACTCCATTCCATCAGTCAGTTGTGATCGAGAGCGATGGAGAAACCGCGTGTTTTCTTGCGGATGTATGTCCGACGGCAGCACACATCCCGCTTCCGTGGATCATGGGTTATGACCTTGAGCCGCTTGTTACACTTGAGTCAAAGCGGAAGCTTTGGGCTTTAGCACGTGACCAAGAATGGCTGCTTATCTTCGAACATGATCTACTTATACCATGGGGTCGTCTCGATATTGATTCGAAACGACCTCGACTAAAGAACAGCTAGGATAGCTTGGACTGGATGTTCTTCCAAAGGACCCCCATGACATGATGGATCATCTTCGAGTGAGTGACCCAGATATTCTTGATGCAATTATCTCGGAGGCTAGAAGACAAGGGGATGGACTCGAACTGATAGCCTCTGAAAATTTTGTTTCCCCGTCAGTGCTAGAGGCGATGGGGACCGTAATGACAAACAAGTATGCCGAGGGTCTCCCTACTAAGCGCTATTACGGAGGTTGCCAGTTCGTCGATATTGTGGAGGAACTCGCTCGGGACCGGGCTAAGGAGCTTTTTAGTGCTGAGCATGCTAATGTGCAACCACATTCGGGTGCTCAGGCCAATATGGCTGCCTATTTAGCATTTTTGGACCCGGGAGATAAAATTCTGGGGATGAATCTGAGTCATGGTGGCCATCTGACTCACGGATCGCCTGTGAACTTTAGTGGGCGTCTGTTTGAGGTTGCCGCTTATGGTGTCCGGGAAGATGATGGACGAATCGACTATGACGCTCTAAGAGATCAGGCTCTTGCTGAGCGCCCGAGTATGATTATCGCTGGAGCAAGTGCCTATCCGCGGACGATCCACTTCGATGTTTTTTCCGAAATTGCGAAAGAAACAGATGCGATCTTAATGGTAGATATTGCCCATATAGCAGGGCTTGTTGCCACGGGACACCATCCTAGCCCGGTGCCGCACGCCGCCGTGGTTACAACCACCACACACAAGACTCTTAGGGGTCCTCGTGGTGGCATGATCCTTTGTTCTCAGGAGCATGCTAAGGCAATCGACAAGTCGGTTTTTCCTTGTATACAGGGCGGACCACTTATGCACGTGATTGCGGCAAAAGCTGTTGCAATGCGCGAAGCATTGAAGCCAGAATTCAGGGATTACTCGGCTCAGGTAATAGCAAATGCGAAGGCTTTAGGCTCTGATCTCAATGATCTCGGCCTGCATCTAGTAAGTGGAGGCACTGATACTCACCTAATACTGCTTGATCTAAGGGGTAGCCACGAAGACTTGACTGGTAAGGATGCCGAGGCAGCCTTGGAGGCGTCTGGGATCACCGTGAATAAGAATACTGTCCCCGGAGAGACGCGTTCTCCATTTGTCACATCAGGTCTAAGGATTGGGACCCCAGCACTGACATCGCGCGGTATGAAGGAAGCCGAGATGAAGCTTATTGCAGGTTGGATCTCACAAGTCTTAGAGTCACCTTCTAATGAGAGCCGAATCCTTCGGATAAGAGGAGAAGTTCTGGAATTATGTCACGACTTTCCGCTTTACAGGGAAATGCGGTTTTCATAGAAATTAGGAGTGAGTACGCTCCTGACTAGCGAACAACATTTCAGCATCCCACATTTGGAATCATGACTGAGTTTACGAGCACTGATGAACTTCTAGACCTCCTGCGCGAGAGGAACCCTCGTTTTGATCCGCGTTCATACTCCTTTGTACTTGAGGCCTTAAACTCGGTTTTCCATTCGCTTGGGGAGAAGAGGCACATAACAGGTGCGGAACTTGCTGAGGGTGTCCGCCAGTTAGCGATGGAACGATTCGGCCCCCTTGCTAGAACTGTCCTTGAGCACTGGGGAATTCATTCAACGCGGGATGTCGGATCTGTTGTTTTTGCCCTGGTTGAGCAGAAAATCTTGACTACCCAGGATGGGGACTGTCCAGAGGACTTCGCTGACGTATTCGATTTCGAAGAAGCTTTCGAACTAAATTACCCCTGGAAAGCTCAAATTTGATGACGAAGATTCGGTATGAGAACCTGGATCTGAGATCTTTATTTGGACAAGGGGAGGGGGAGAGAGCACTCGAGTGTTGCTCGTTGTTACCACGCTAATGGGAGGGGTTGAATATGGAGCAAGGGAGCGAATTTCCAGGATGTCAAAAGTGCGGAAATGGGGTTCTATTGCCGCTTTCGGATTATGGTAGAGAAGGAGCTTCGATCCGCTACAAGGCTTGGGTATGCTCACATCCAGATTGTGGTTTCAATATTCGGATTGATAACGGCGAGGTGACAGTCGGTCGCCAGATAGGCCAGAGTTACAAATAGTACGATCTGAAATTAATGTCCCAGGAGAATGCGGATGGGAGGGTCTGGAGCAGCACTCATTGTAAAGGATAGAGTCTGTGCCATGGACTTCTGGCATGGCGGATAGCTTCGGTGCGTCACTAAGTGCTCCGATGATTGATAGCAGAAATCCGTTACGCCCTTTCGCACGCGAAGTGGTTTATGCGCTGACTGCTGGGGAGTCTAAGACGCTGGATAGTGCGGCTATCCAAACAATTGGTGTGCCGCAGCCGGTACTAATGGAGAATGCTGGTCGTTCCGCAGCTCAGATAACTCAATGTTTGTTCTCAGAGGGGTCTGTGGTCGGGATTGTAGGTTCGGGCAATAACGGAGGAGATGCTCTGGTACTCCTGCGTACTCTGCGGGCCTGGGGCCGAGAAGTTTGTGCCGTGCTTGTGGCTGAACGAGCTATGGACGACCCCCTTCTGCATGGCTGGGATATCCCTGTGATCATGGATGAGGTGCTCGACCAGAGTGGTTGGGATGCGCTCCTTGGTCCTTGTGGAGTTGCCATAGATGGAATCCTGGGGATCGGTGCGAAAGGCCCACCTCGTGATCGCCAGGCGTCAGCTATAGCCCAGCTGAATAGGGCATCTTGTCCGGTACTCGCGATCGACGTTCCCTCTGGGATTGATTCCTCAATGGGTGCAGTCCAAGGCGAGGCCATTCACGCGACAGTGACGGTGGGGTTTGGGGCTCCCAAGCTAGGTAGCCTCCTCTCCCCCGCACGCGCTCATACAGGCCGTATAGTCGTTGTCGACATAGGTTTTCCACCTTCAGGGAATACGGATGACCTTGCACAGGTGATCACTCCTCTCTGGGCACAGAGACGATTACCTAGCCGCCCCGTAGATACCCATAAGAATGCCGTGGGACGTTTGACGATAATTGCAGGTCAGCCTGGTATGGCCGGAGCTGCGGTCTTGACTACCCAAGCTGCGTTGACTGCAGGTGTAGGCCTAGTCCGAGTATGCTCAGTGCCAGAGAACAGAGAAATCTTACAAAAATCTACCCCCGAGGCGATCTATGTGGACGTCTCGGATGACGAGGCGATTGAATTAGCGCTAGAGGATACTGACGCAGTAGTACTCGGGCCTGGCCTTGGGACTAACGGACTGTCTGTCGACCTAGCGAACAAGGTTACTAAAGGGCCTGGACGGCCGCTTGTTCTGGATGCTGATGCTCTAAATCTGGCAGCAGAAGGTTTTTTTGATCTTAGAGCCCTGGGTAAGTCGCGGCCTATGCTTTCGACGCCACATGCGGGTGAGATGAGTCGGTTACTCGGTGAGTCAAAGTCAAATATAATTGGAGATAGGTTAGCTGCCTTACGGGAGGCGGTAGAGCGCTTTGAACATTGTTTCCTTCTTAAGGGAACTCCTTCTCTGATTTCCAATACGGGTAGAGGTATTCTGGTCGGTAGCCAAGGGACTTCCGATCTTGCCGTTGGAGGAATGGGAGACACGCTAACCGGGGTGTGTGGAGCATTGATTGCTCAGGGTCTGGGAGTGATGGAAGCCGGTGCGGTGAGTCTCTATCTTACGGGGAGGGCCGCGAACCTAGCTGCACGCGGAGCATCACTCACGCCCAGTGACGTGATCCGCTGGATGCCGGATGCACTTATCGAGCGTGGTGCAGGAACCTCTGAACTAGGCTTCCCGTTTGTCTTTTATGATGCGGATGCTGCGAGGTGACCTCTCCCCGTGCCATTGGTCCCGTCCGCTTCGGTCCTGGTGCAGAATTTGATCTAATTCGTAGGCTTGTTAACCCAGATGATTTACTCCCAATGGGAGTGAATTTAGGCCCGGGAGATGATGCCGCGGTCCTTGAAGGGGGATGGGTTCTCAGCACAGACATATCCTTGGAGGATGTCCACTTTCGCAGAATCTGGTTAGAGGATAAGGAAATCGGGTTCCGCGCGGTTTCATGTGCACTGTCCGATCTCGCTGCGATGGCTGCTGTCCCAGTGGGGGTTTTCGTATCAATGGCAGCCAATGACGAGGAAGTGGTGGAGGCGCTGCAGTCTGGATGTAGAGAGGCAGCTTCGGAGGTGGGAGCAGTGATTCTTGGTGGAGATCTCTCGAACACGTCAGGCCCAGTCTTCATTGACGTAGTTGGGCTTGGTAGCACTAACCGACCTGGGCTAAGGAGTGGAGCTATCACCGGGAACGATATTTGGGTTACAGGAAGGCTTGGAGCTAGTTCCACTGCTGTGCGGGTGTGGCAGCGTGGAGGTGAGCCACCACCCGAGGCTAGAAAAGCATTTGCTCGACCCTCCCCGCGATGTGAGGAGGGCTATTATCTGGTAGAGCAAGGTATTGCTAATGCCTTAATCGATCTCTCAGATGGGTTGGCTGGAGATTCAGCTCATCTTGCCGCAGCGTCAGGCGTGCAAATCGTACTGGAGGCGGCTGCAATTCCTGTGGCACCTATCGCAGTTGAAGTGCTAGGACCCGAGGAAGCACTCCAAGTGGCACTCCACGGAGGTGAGGATTACGAACTATGCTTTGCAGCTGGTCCGGATGCAGTGGATCCATCCTATTTCCAAGACCATTTCGGCCTTGAGATCACAAGGGTTGGACATGTTTGTGAGGGTTCTGGTGTCTGGATCGACCAAGGCGGGAGTGATCCTGAGCCTTTAGTGAGAAGTGGGTTTGACCATTATGCTGCGGACGTGCTGTGACCCGGCTTGTTCTAGTATCTATAGTCATTGTACCTGCGACGATTTGGTACGCTTCCAAGATTGCATGGTCCGTCTATCGTCACTCAGCAGAGATAGGATGCCGTTGTGAAGAAGCTGCCCGCGCATGGGCTAGTTTGGTTTTGAGGGTTGCGGGCGTGCGCGTCATCATGGAGAACGAGGGTGTAATAGATTCTTCCTCACCTCAGGTTTTGGTGACGAACCACGTGTCATGGATTGATGTTCTTGTTCTCGCAGCGTTTGTACCCGGACGGTACGTCTTTGTAGCGAAGAAAGAAGTCGAAAGAATCCCCGTGTTCGGCGCGGCCGTGCGTGCGTGCGGACACATCTATATTGATCGAGGTGACAGGGTCCGTGCGTTAGCTTCATTGGATGTTGCAAGAAAAAGGTTGGAAGAGGCCGCTCCAACTGTCATCATATTTCCTGAGGGGACACGCTCTAACACGGGCGAGTTAGGTTCTTTCAAGAAAGGAGCATTCGTTTTGGCGATCCAGACTGGAGTATCTGTCGTACCTGCAGCCATCTTTGGATCTCGGCAGGTGATGAAGAGAGGTTCATTTCTCATAAATTCTGGTATCGTCCGTGTGCACTTTGGCGAGCCAATTCAGGTAGGTGGATACAGTATGGAGAACCGAGTCAGGCTTACACATAGAGCCCGACAGGCTGTATCGGAACTCCAGAAGCGCTACAAAACCAGCTAGGACGAGAAAATCCAATGTCTGCGATCGTCAGTGTAAGTGGAAGGCAGATTCTCGACTCGAGGGGGAATCCAACAGTCGAGGCTGAGATCACATTAGAGACAGGTGTGACAGGGCGGGCCGCGGTGCCTTCCGGTGCATCAACCGGGGTCCATGAGGCTGTCGAACTAAGGGATGGTGACCCCACACGATTTCTCGGCAAGGGAGTTTTGAGCGCAGTTGAGAATATCGAAACGCTCATAGCTAAAGCATTGAAGGGGGTCGACGCGCGAAGCCAGGCTAAAGTCGATCAGATCATGATTGAACTCGATGGGACTCATAACAAGCAAAATCTTGGAGCGAATGCAATTCTTGCGGTATCGATGGCAGTTGCAAGGGCCGCTGCGGCTGAGGATGGGCTGCCACTTTGGCGTTATTTATCCCCTATGGGAGATGCTGACCTCCTGCCGGTCCCTATGATGAACATCCTGAACGGCGGGGCACATGCACCCAATAATGTCGATATTCAGGAATTCATGGTTATGCCGGTTGGTGCTGATAGCTTCAGTGAAGGTTTGAGGATCGGCGTGGAGATTTTCCATCATCTCAAACTGGTTCTTGCCTCACAGGGGAAAAGTACTGCAGTGGGTGATGAGGGTGGATTCGCTCCTGATCTAAGCAGTAACGAAGCAGCAATCGAAACTGTGCTCGAGGCAATTGATAGAGCGGGGTATCAGGTTGGCGAGGACGTTGTACTTACACTTGACGCGGCTGCCAGTGAATTCTTTGAAGATGGCCAGTATGTGTTTAGGTGGTCATCAGGTGAGTCTCGGGATACAGCTTCCATGGTAGATTTCTGGGCGGAGTGGGTGGAGAACTATCCTATTAGCTCTCTTGAGGATCCGCTCGATGAAAATGACTGGGGTGGCTGGAAAGCACTCACTGAGGCTATTGGAGATCGAGTGCAACTAGTTGGTGATGATCTATTTGTGACTAGTGTGGATCGACTTCAGGAAGGGATCCGCTTAGGCACTGCGAACGCTATCCTAATCAAGGTCAATCAAATTGGCACTCTCACGGAGACTTTCGAGACGATGCGGGTTGCTCGTGACGCTGGTTATCAAAGCATTGTATCCCATCGCTCGGGTGAAACAGAAGACACTATGATTGCGGATCTTGCAGTTGCGATGGGTGCTGGTCAGATCAAAACGGGTAGTGCCAGTCGGACTGATCGAGTCGCCAAGTACAATCAACTCCTGAGGATTGAGGAGGAGCTAGGGGAAAGAGCCCGCTACCCTGGGACTAGTATATGGTCTTCAATTTTATCGCCTACTCAGACTGGGGCGTCCTAAATGAGCAGGCTGAAGAAGACTATCTTACCGCTCATCCTTCTGCTTGCTGCGTATTATGCTGTTTTCAGTGGAGAATACTCTTGGTTTGCTCTCCGAGAAGTTCGTATGGAACTAGAGCAGGTAGAGGACGAACTTGCAAGAAAGCGTCAGCAAATTGACTCACTTCTAGCACTGGCGGACTCCGTGGAGTCCGACCCTAGTATGCTTGAAAGGATCGCTAGAGAGCGTTTTGGCATGATCAGAGACGGAGAGACCCTATATCGTTTTGCAGAGCCGTCTAACTTAGCAAGGCCGTCTATGGATTCGGCAGGGACGGAAAGGCGCTAGTCTGTTTGATGCCCTAGGGAAGCGCATTATGGGTTATCCGGTTGACACGCTCTCAACCCCGGATAAGCTTTTCCCCCGCCGCCGGAGTAGCTCAGTCGGTTAGAGCAGCGGAATCATAATCCGCGTGTCGGGGGTTCGAGTCCCTCCTCCGGCATCTAAGAATCATATCTTCCGATGAAATCGAGCGTGTCGAAACAGACATCCAAAGCTCGAGCCAAGCGAGCTAACTAGTCTATAGGAATGCTTAGACCTCAGCGCTTTCGTACCGGGTGCATATATCTTTCAGGGGCACCGTTATTAGTCGCACATCGCGGTGGCGCAAAACTAGCGCCTGAGAATACTCTAATAGCATTTCAGAGAGCAGTTGAGTGGTGGGGGGCAGACATGTTGGAAATGGATGTCCGCCTAACGCGTGATGGATGCGTAGTCGTGATACACGATGCAACAGTCGATAGGACGACAGATGGGATTGGCTCAGTAGAAGAGTTGACCCTGGATGAGATCCGCAGATTGGATGCGGGATATCACTTCAAGGACTTAACAGGTGAGCATTTGTTTCGGGGTGAGGGCGTGACCGTGCCGACCTTTGAAGAGGTACTGATGGCTCTCCCGCACACACGCATGAATGTCGAGGTAAAGGAACCCCAAGTAGCGGGGCCACTGGTTGAGTTAATAGAACGTCATTCTGCCGAACATCGTGTGCTTATAGCGGCAACCTTCGAACGGTGCCGCAGGAAGATCAGGCACTATATAGGCCCCTGGGGTGCTAGCCGCCAACAAGTCTTTTCGTTTTGGCTAGGACATCTTCTCCCGTGGCGGAACTCCTACAATCTTCCCGCAGATGTGCTTCAGGTCCCTGAGATCTGGAAGGGTCTACGAGTTGTATCGCCGCGCTTTATTCGGCAGGCGCATGCCCAAAATATTCCGGTGCACGTTTGGACTGTGGATGAACCAAGTGACATGCGTCGTCTTATCAACTGGGGTGTTGATGCCATTCAAAGTGATCGTCCGGATCTACTTGCGTCAGTATTGACCCAGATCAGATCTCGCCCCCCCGAATTGATGCTACAAGACGATTTAAAATGAGTGGAGATCAAGTCAGTCTTGTCAGACGCTTTCAGTCAAGGTTTAGGTCGGCTCGTAGCAGTTTTCTCTCAGATGCTCCTATTGTAGTAGCAATCTCCGGAGGTCTAGACTCTGTCGCACTGCTCCACCTCTTGCGCTTTGCAATTGCTCAGTCCCATCAGCTTCATGCGGCACACTTTGACCATTGCTCACGGGATGACAGCGCAGCTGATGCCCAGTGGGTATCTGGACTCTGTCGTGCTTGGGGTGTGCCACTCGAACTGGGACGTGCTAAGGAAGCACTGATGTCAGAAGAGTCAGCCCGCAACGCACGTCATGACTTTCTTGAGTCTGTCCGGACCCGTGTTGGAGGGGGAGTAGTTGTGATGGCGCACCATGCTGATGATCAGGCCGAGACTGTGCTCTTTCGGATGGTTCGAGGTAGCGGGTTGAGAGGGCTTAGTGGCATGAGCGAATACCGAGATCCTGGAGTTTGGCGCCCACTTTTACCCTTTTGGCGAGATGAAATCGCTCTGTATGCCCAGGACGTGTGTCTAAATTGGCGGGAAGATCCCACAAACCGAGAACAGCGCTTCACACGTAACATTATCCGCAACGATGTGTTACCAGAAATAGAATCAAGGGTTGCGCCTGCTGCGAGGAGGTCTCTCGTTCGTTTGGCAAATCTAGCGAGAGAGGATGAGGAAGCCTGGCTCAGCTTGCTTAACGAAGTGCTGGGGTCTCTTGAATTGGAGCAGGATAGGGAGGCCCTTTCACTTGATTTCAAAAGGATAACTGAGTTCCATGGAGCAGTTCGCGGTCGAATCCTTCGCGAAGTCGCGAGGAGACATGGGTACCCGCTGGATGCTACTGGAACCAGGTTGGCTTCGGATTTTGTTGACTCAGCACAGAGTGGTCAGCAAATCGACTTAACCGGAGGATTACGTCTGCGGCGAGATCTGGACCGTTTGGTTTTTTCCACTAAAACCGTGAGCATCGTTGATAGACCTGTACTGATCTCAAACTCACAACCAGGTTCAGGTAGAGCGCTCTTGGGTGGCCGTGAACTACTTGTTAAGTGGAATCCCGCAAAGAGTCTCGCTTTGATGTCTGAATGCCTGACTTTGGCTTCACCTCGCTTTCCCTTAACGATCCGTGCACGCCGACCCGGAGACCGGATTCACCTGACAGTCGGCACTAGGAAATTGAAAAAACTCTTTCTGGAAGCTCGGATTCCCGAACCCGAGCGGCGCCAGGTTCCTCTATTGGTTGATGGGGTCGGGAGTGTGCTCTGGATTCCAGGCGTTGCTGAAGCAACGCCTCGCGGTGATACAAGCGAAACAAGAAATGTTCTACACATAGGGATCTCGGATGCGAAAGCTGTTTGAGGAAGGACAGCCAGTTTGCAAAGTCCTTACCATGAGGGAGATTTGGGTGCGCGTCCACGAGATAAGACATGACATTGAAAAAGCGTACTCACGCCAGGATCACCCGATTGTTTTAGGCGTATTAAGTGGATCATTGGAGGATTTTCGCCCTGCTGGCTAGGCTTTAATGCACCTAATGAGTTTATTGTGGGGTATGGCCTAGATCATGCTAAGGACTTTCGCCATTTACCATATATTGCGAGCCTATGATGAGTTTCCTGTGCCATGCAATAAGGTTGGCCACGCGAGGTTAAAGCAGTATGCCAGAACCTGAACCGATACGTCCGGACGACAACAAACCGTTAGGCCGGTTCTCTAAGAACACGGCACTCATCGGGATGCTGATCATTTTGTTCCTAATGGCAACCAGTTTAGTCCGGAACAACGATCCGTCGTCCGCCGAGGTCACATACACGGAGTTCCGGGCCGAACTTAGTCGCGGGAACGTGCATAAGGTGACCGTTATTGATCGCAAGATAGATGGCGAGTTTCGTGCTCCGTTCAGTAAGGCGGATCAGGAAATCACACAATTTCAGCTTACTCTTCCGGGTGGGATAACTGATGGACTCATAGAGGACCTAGAGGCGGAAGACGTCATCATTGATGCAAAGACGTCGCAACCTGGCTGGGGCGGAATACTGCTCAGTGCACTTCCTTGGCTGCTATTTATTGCTTTCTGGATCTGGATTTTCCGTACGATGCAGGGTGGTGGTAATCGTGCATTCCAATTCGGTCGATCTAAGGCCAAGCTTATTTCACCTGACACACCTAAGGTCACTTTCGCAGACGTTGCTGGAGCGGATGAAGCAAAGCAGGAGCTTGAGGAGATTATCGAATTCCTTAAGGATCCGAGTAAGTTCTCTCGATTGGGTGGGCGCTTGCCAACTGGAGTTCTACTCGTTGGTCCACCGGGAACAGGTAAAACTCTTCTAGCAAGAGCAGTTGCTGGAGAAGCAGGGCGTCCCTTCTTCCAGATGTCTGGTTCAGATTTTGTCGAAATGTTTGTCGGTGTTGGTGCTTCACGAGTTCGTGACCTTTTTGAGCAAGGCAAGGAGCACTCCCCCTGTATCATCTTCGTAGATGAAATCGATGCTGTTGGAAGACATCGTGGGGCAGGGCTTGGTGGTGGGCATGATGAACGTGAACAAACCCTTAATGCACTCCTCGTCGAGATGGATGGTTTTGAGCAGAACGAAGGTGTAATTCTTCTGGCAGCGACCAATAGACCAGATGTACTTGATCCTGCACTTCTGCGGCCGGGGCGTTTTGACCGACAGATCGTCGTCGATGCCCCAGACGTGAAAGGCAGAGAGGGTATCCTACGGATTCATGCCAAGAAACTTCCACTTGCCGATGACGTTGAGCTTGCACTCATCGCCCGAGGAACACCAGGTATGAGTGGTGCTGATCTTGAGAATATTTGCAATGAAGCCGCGCTCCACGCAGCTCGTCAAGATGCTGAGAAAGTAGCCATGAAGGACTTCGAGCAAGCCAAGGACAAGGTCATGTTTGGTACGGAGCGCCGAAGCTTAGTCCTCACGGAGAATGAGCGTCAGCTCACTGCGTATCATGAAGCAGGGCATGTGGTCCTTGGAGTGAAGATTCCAGGGCTAGATCCGGTCTATAAGGTCAGCATCATTCCAAGAGGACGTGCCCTAGGGATCACGGCCAGTCTCCCGGAGGAAGACCGGCACTCGTACACCAAAGAGTGGATGGAAGGGCAGCTTGCCATGCTGTTTGGTGGACGGGTTGCGGAGGAAGTCATCTTCGGCCCGAAGGATGTTACGACGGGTGCGGGCAATGACATTGAGCGGGCAACCGCTATGGCCAGAAAAATGGTGATGACTTTTGGAATGAGTGATGTCGTTGGGCTGGTATCTGTAGGTGATTCTGAGCAAGAAGTGTTCTTGGGTAGGGAACTCGGCCAGAGGAGGGTTGTTTCTGAATACACTGCTAGGTTGGTTGACGAGGAAGTGAAACGTCTCCTAGACACAGCCCACGAACGTGCTCACGAAGTGCTGAAGGAACACGGAGATCTACTTGAGAGCGTGGCGCAAGCACTCTTAGAACGTGAGACGTTGGGTCGCGAAGAAATCGAGGCTCTTGAGCGGGGCGAAGCACTCCCTCCTCAACCGGTTCCAGCTAGCGAAGAAATCTCTGCCAGCCCATCTGATCCGTCGAAGCAACCTGAAAAAGCCCTACCTCCACTAAGTTTACCCGGGGCAGACGGGCCGCTCCCAGGACCTGCTACCAGCATTTACGAAGCTCCCGATCATAACAACGAAGGGTGACGGGAACTTGACCGAGGAGCCGTAGCGGTGGTCTGGATCTGGGAACAACTGGAATTCTTGAAGCCGGGATGGACTGATGTAGTGGAAATCATTCTTGTAGCGTTCCTGGCTTACCGGATCCTACTTGTCATTCAGCGTACTCGTGCGATGCAGATCATGCTTGGACTGGTTTCGCTCGCGTTCATATACGGTGCTGCTCGCTTGCTGGATCTAGTTTTGATCCGAACTTTGTTAGAGGCGGTTTTTCAGTACGGGGCGATCGCAGCGCTTGTGGTATTCCAACCTGAGCTCCGGTCGGCACTTGCTCGCCTTGGTCGTAGCAAGATGGTCCGTGTTTTCCAGCGTATGGAAGTAGGGAGAATTGCAGAAGAGGTGTTAGACGCTGTGATCAGCTTATCTGGTTCAGGACATGGAGCGATCATTGCGATACAACAGGAAATCGGCCTAGATGAATATGCCGAGACTGGAAGCTCGATTGACGCTCGTGTGTCGGCGGAAATCCTCAAGACGATATTTACACCGTATTCGCCGCTTCACGATGGGGCTGTTCTAATCTCTGGAGATCAGATCCGCAGCGCGGGTGCTATCCTCCCGCTGACACAGTCGCAGGTTGACCATTCCCTTGGGACACGACACCGTGCGGCTATTGGTCTGAGCGAGGAAACGGATGCAATCGTAATTATCGTAAGTGAGGAGACTTCCCAGATTGCTGTAGCCATTGAAGGCCGCTTGGAGCAAGATCTTGGTATCGACCGTTTGCGAGAAATTCTGCTAGGTAGACTGCCAGCACTGGACACAGCGTTGGAACCGGCAGGGCTATAGGTGTGAAACCCCACGAATCCGTCCGTATTTTCTTGTCAGCATTCATGCGTTGACACTTTCCTCAGACCTACTCTACATTCTGCAGGTGTTGTAAGGATCTGTCAGCGCTAAGCATAGGTTCAGCCTAGGATTTTCTGCTCAAGCGGTTGGTCCCAAAATTCAATCAGGAGTAGGCCTAAGTGGGCACCCAATACCAGTTGATGACCCTATTTGCGGATGGCGGGTGGATGATGTATCCGCTCACTCTGTGCTCGATGGTTGCCTTGGGTGTGATTTTTGCCAAATTCTGGACGCTCCACGTCGCTCACCGCGGTACTAACCGCGTCCTGGAAGAAGTAGAAGAGGTTGCTACCACGGGAGACGTGTCAGCGGCTATTGAGATTTGTCGGGATACCCCAGGACCGGCAAGTGCGATTCTACTTGCTGGGCTCCGACGAATTCAGACGCGTAGGCTTGTCGCTGGTGAGTTAGAATCTGCAGTTTCCACAATAGGAACTATAGAGCTTGGCTTTTTGGAGCGGGGCCTTGTCATTCTGGCAACGATTGCCAACGTTGCCCCGCTTATGGGATTTCTGGGTACTGTGGTAGGCATGGTTCTAGCGTTTGCTGCTATTGAGCTGGCCGGTGATGTGGATCCAACTCTTGTGGCTGGCGGTATTAAAGTCGCACTGCTCACTACGGCAGCTGGACTACTTATCGCAGTCCCAGTGAACATCTCATACAACTTTTTTGTTACCCGTATCGACAAGCTGATCGTCGATATGGAACAGGGAACTCAGAAAATCCTCAATCTTGCTTGGGATATGGAGAAATCTGGGCAGATCCAGATTCTCAGAGAAGGAAGTGATGGTGAGGAACAGGTGCCGGCTGGTGTGGCAGCTGCAGCTCCAACTTGGGAGGCTCCTGCAGATGGGCCAACTCAGCAACTTGCTGCGTCTCAAAACGAGAGTGTGACTAAGAAGGCCTTAGGTTGGCTTACTAGTTTCTTTGCATCGGAAGAATCTGACGAGGATACAGATAAGGACTAAGATTTCGAAGTCATATAGCACTAATCACCACTATTTTGTTAGTTAACAAAACCGGGAGTGGAAATGTCGGTTCTAGGTAACAAGAAATCGAAGGCCAGCAGCGAGGTTCCTACATCGTCGATGGCCGATATCGCTTTCCTACTGCTGATCTTCTTTCTGGTCACGACTACGTTTCCCAAGGATAAGGGCTTGGCAATTGTACTTCCCGAGCCAGGTGAGGAAGCCCAGGTCAGCCAAAAGAACATTCTACACCTTCTGATCCAGACATCTGGCATCGTAGTTGTGAAAAGAGGTGAGAGTCAGCAGGAGCAACAGATGCGCCCGCAAGAGATCGAAGGATTGTGGCGCCAGGAAGTGACTTCAAATCCCAATTTGATTGCTGCTGTCAAGACGCACCCGGATGCTCCTTATAAATTCATGGTTGATGTTTTGGACGCACTACATTCAGCTAATGCAGAGCGCATCTCACTCCAGGTATTGGAGAACTAGGTATGGCGATCAAGGGTGGTGGGTTCCAGAAAAGTTCAAAAGCGTCGTCAGAGATTCCTTCTTCGTCGATGGCTGATATCGCGTTTCTCTTATTGATCTTCTTTATGGTCACTACTGTCTTCCAACGTGACCGTGATCGTCCGATCGAGTGGACAGAGGCAGAGTCTGCACAGAAGATTGATGAGAAGCAGAAAAATATCCTTAATATTTGGCTGGAACGGGAAGGCGGAGTCTTCATCAACGACCAACCACACACGATGGAGCAAGCTACCACAGTTGTCGCTCCTCTCTACGCCGCATCTGAAAGAGCCCTAGTGATCTCCGTTCGAGGCGATCGGGAAGTGCCATACCGCTATATGGACCAACTGCAGACAGCGCTGGTGAACGCCGGTGTTGTTCGTGTGGTTTTCGCAACACAGTTAGAGCAAAGCATGCAGAGGGAGAGACGATGAGCGCTGACGGAGCTGTAACAGTCGAAAGTCAAGAGACTGCTAATGATCGTCTGAAACGAAGTTTTAGTTCTTGGTTTTGGGGGTCTATGATTGTAGCTACGGTCTTCCACTTCTCTGCGTTTGCTTTTTGGCCAGAACTTACCGCGGCGGACTTTTCTTTCGAGTCTGCGGAGTTAGAGGCAATCGAGCTACCACCAGAGATTGAAATTCCACCGCCACCGCAACAGATAGCTCGTCCAGCTACACCGGTGATGGCATCTGCAGATATTGATGAAGATATAACGATTGCTCCGACCACCTTTGAGGACAATCCGGTCGAAGACTTACCTCCGCCCCCTGAAGAGCAGGCTGTAGATCTTTCGGCGGCACCGACATTCACACCCTTTACAGTGGCTCCGGATATCCAGAATAGAGCAGAAGTTATCCGGGCCATGGAACGTGAGTATCCACCTCTTCTTAGGGATGCTGGCATCGGTGGTACTGTTCAGGTGTTTTTCTTCATTGATGAGGAAGGGACTGTGCAGCAGTTCCAGGTCAATGAGACTTCTGGACACCAAGCACTTGATGATGCAGCACTAGCTGTAGCAGGAGTGTATCGTTTTTCAGCGGCATTAAACCGAGATAAAAGGGTTCCTGTGTGGGTCTCTTTCGGGATTACATTCCAAGTCCGCTGATACGGAGCCTTAAAGGATCCAAAGGGGACCCCGCCGGAGCTCCGGCGGGGTCCCCTTCGTTTACTTAGTACGCTATGAAATCGAATATTACGATGAATCCCAGCTATGAGACACGTCTCTCTAAGACGCTCCCTCAAGTTCATGACTGCATCGCTGAAGCCGCGGATGCTTCCGGTCGTGAATTCGAGAGTGTCCGCTTGATAGCGGTCACCAAAGCGCACCCAGTAGATGCCGTATCAGCTGCGTTGGCTGCAGGGTTAACCGATCTGGGTGAGAATCGGGTAGAAGAACTTGAGGAAAAGGTTCGTGAGTTCGGGCGAGATCTTGCTACCTGGCACATGATTGGGCATTTGCAGAGCCGTAAAGCAAGGCGAGCTTCTCAGCTTGCGCATCTGATTCAGTCAGTCGATTCAGTAAAACTTGTAAATCGTATCTCCAAGTTTGCTCAAGAAGAAGGAATTACAGTCCGGATCTTGACCCAAGTGAACACTTCTGGGGAGCACTCAAAGAGTGGTTTTGATATGGCTTCGGCGGTGGATGATATCTTGTGTGTAGCCGAATTTCCGGGTATCCGAGTCGAAGGCTTAATGACAATGGCTCCGTTTGGAGCTGATGATAAGAAATTGATCAGCACGTTTCGGATTTTGCGAAAGATTCACGAAAAATTACGGACTCAGGGGGATATGGTGGGTCCCGAGCTATCTATGGGCATGACTAAGGATTTCGAGATCGCAATCCGAGAGGGAAGCACTATGGTTCGGGTTGGTACGGCACTCTTTGGTGCACGCACATGAATATGAGTTATCCCAAGTTACCGGACACGCTGATCCAGATAGAGAAGGAAACCCTCAAGCGCTGGAAAGAGGAAGATCTTTTCCGCCAATCTCTTGCGGCGAACGAGGGCGGGGAACCCTTCGTGTTCTATGAGGGTCCGCCAACCGCCAATGGACGCCCTGGATTGCACCATGTAATTGGCCGAACGATCAAAGACCTGGTCTGTCGCTTTCATTCGATGGAGGGTCGGACTGTAACCAGGATCGCCGGGTGGGATACCCATGGCCTACCCGTGGAAATAGAGGCAGAGCAAAAGCTTGGGATAAGTGGGAAGCCCGAGATTGAAGAGCTTGGTATCAAGGAATTCAATCAAGCCTGTAAGGATTCTGTTTTTACCTATAAGGAGGAATGGGAGGAACTCAGCGAAAGGATCGGCTACTGGCTGGAATACTGGAGACCGTATGTAACCTTTCGCCCCGACTACATCGAATCAGTCTGGTGGATAGTCAAAGAATTTGCTGAGAAGGGGTTACTCTATCGTGGCCACAAGAGTGTTCCGTATTGCCCACGTTGTGGAACAGCGCTCTCCTCTCACGAAGTAGCGCAGGGGTATAAGGAGGTCGAGGATCCTTCACTCACATTCATTGCCCATGTCGTAAATGATCAAGGTGACCCGGATCCGGCGGGTCGTGCTTTCTTGGCCTGGACTACAACCCCTTGGACTGTCCCCTCTAATACTGGGTTGGCAGTTCATCCGGATCTCACTTACGTGGAGGTTCTGAGTGATAACGGCTGTTACATAGTTGCTGAAAGCCGAGTGGAAGCTCTGTTTGGCGAAACAGCCACAGTCCGCGCGAAGTGCAAGGGAGTTGAGCTAGCGGGTCTCCGTTATGAGCAGCCGCTAAACCTCGTTCCCGATCCTATAGATAGTGATAATGGTTGGACTGTCGTTGTGGAGGACTTCGTCAGTGCCGAAGAGGGCACTGGCGTTGTTCACATGGCTCCTGCGTTCGGTGCAGATGACTACGTAGCCGGCCAAAAGCACGGTCTTCCTATGATCAACCCAATCGATGATGCCGGTTGCTTCATAGATAGTACTGCCTTAGTGGGTGGTCAGTTTGTTAAAGATGCTGATTCCGCTTTGGTCGATGAACTTCGCTCGAGGGGAAAGCTTTTTGACATTGGACGAGTAACCCACAGCTACCCACACTGTTGGCGTTGTGCATCACCTCTTCTATACGTTGCTCGAGACTCTTGGTTTGCCGCTACGTCACGCTTCCGAAAAACCCTCCTAGCGAACAATGATCAGGTAAAGTGGTATCCGGCGGAGATCGGAGAGAACCGGTTCGGCGAGTGGCTCCGGGGCAATGTTGATTGGGCACTTTCACGTGACCGCTACTGGGGCACTCCACTTCCAGTCTGGGTTTGCGACGAAGATAGGGATCATCTTCGGTGGGTTGGATCTTTCTCTGAATTGTCTGAACTAGTTGGAAAACTACCGGAAGACTTTGACCCTCACCGTCCATTCATTGATGACTATAGCTGGCCCTGTGCTGAGTGTGCGGGAACGATGAGGCGTACGCCTGAGGTTATTGATGTATGGTTTGATTCAGGTGCAATGCCATTTGCACAGTGGCACTATCCCTTCGAAAACAGTGATGAATTTGACACACACTTTCCGGCTGACTTCATCTCGGAAGGACTGGATCAGACTCGAGGCTGGTTTTACTCGCTCCTAGCTATCTCGACCTTGCTAGGGAGGGGTACTCCATTCAAGAACGTAATCGTCAATGATCTCGTTTTAGATGCAGAAGGCCAGAAGATGTCCAAGTCGAAGGGGAATGTGGTCAACCCCTGGGATGCAATCGAAGAACACGGGTCTGATGCTCTGCGTTGGTACTTTATCACTTCTTCAAATCCTTGGGTCCCTAAGCGATATGATTCAATGGGTGTCAAAGAGGCAGCTCGCCGGTTCTTCGACACGCTTTTTAATACTTATCGATTCTTCACACTTTATGCTTCTGCGGAGGAGTGGTCTCCATCAGATGCTGACCCCTTACCAGAGGAACGGACGTTGCTGGACAGATGGTTGTTGTCGCGGTTGGATTCTGTAGTCTCTGTCGTGCGACAAGATTTAGAGGCTTACCAGATTACCCGTGCCTACAGGGCTCTCGGAGATTTCGTTGTGGAAGACCTATCTAATTGGTATGTGCGCCGGAGTCGTCCTCGATTTTGGGGGAATAGTGATATTCAGGATATGAGAGCGGCATTCAGAACTCTATGGGAGGCTTTGAGCACTGTAACTCGGCTTGCCGCCCCGATCATTCCTTTTTCCTCTGATTGGATGTACCGAGCCCTCACTAACCAAAGTGTTCACCTACAACGCTTCCCGGAAGAAGTCCAATTAATTAATGAAGACCTAGAACAGGAAATGTCGGCTGCGCGTCTACTGGTTTCACTTGGTCGGGCGGCTAGGGAGGAGGCGCAGATCCGGGTGCGGCAACCGTTAAGGTGTGCTGAGGTAATTTTGCCGCAAGGCAAGGAGCTCTCTAGCGAGGTCCTCGGTGTCGTCCGGGAAGAACTCAATGTGAAGGACGTGATTTTCCGGTCTAGCTTGGAAGGTCTTGTCACGCTTGTGGCGCGGCCGAACTATGCTGCTCTTGGACCAGTATTCGGAAAGGCGACGAATACCGCTGCTGAAGTCATTCGAGCACTATCTCAGGAAAAACTGGAGGAATACCGAGACGGAGGGATAGTAGAGATCTCGGTTGATGATCAACTCTACCGTTTGGTAGATGGCGATGTGGAGATTGTCCAGGAAGCTTCGGGGACCCTTTTAGTAAAGGGGGAAGGCACGACGACTTTGGCGCTTGATACCGAACTCGATGATGAACTGCTGGACGAAGGTATTGCTAGGGAGCTTGTGAATCGGGTTCAGCGACTCCGGAAGGACGCAGGTCTGGAGATTACCGATCGTATAGAGCTAGGCATAGCGGGGGCACCAGGATTGCAGAATGCAACTGCTTCGCACCGGGAGTTTATCTCTGGGGAAACGCTTGCGCTTAATCTGGTTGTTGATAACGAGATTGATGGGGAGAAATTTGCTCACCTACGCGAGGTTGAAATCGATGACATGCTTGTGCAGATCGGATTGAGCATGGTAACAAAGTAAGCAACCGTGGAAGCACAAACACACAACTTGATAGTCCGAGAGACTGAGGTTGGGCGGGTCGATCGGATATTGGCCGACCGCCTGGGTCTGTCGCGTACTCGCGTACAGAAACTACTTCTCGGGGGGCTTGTCTCTGTAAATGGAGAGCCTGCGAGAAAATCCTTAGTTGTTGCTACTGGTGACGAACTCGAAGTGGTCGTTCCGCCTGCACAGCCGGTGAAAATGATCGCTGAAGAGATACCCCTCAACATAGTACATGAGGATCATGCTCTGGTGGTTGTCGATAAGCCCGCTGGGATGGTTGTTCATCCTGCTCCGGGTCACCGGTCAGGTACGATGGTTAATGCTCTATTGTATCATGTCTCCGATCTTTCTGGAGTCGGAGGAAGACTGCGTCCCGGGATTGTTCACCGGCTAGACCAAGACACATCTGGTCTCTTGGTCGTGGCAAAAACAGACCAAGCGCATCATTTTCTTTCGGATGCTTTCAGGGAGCGACGGATTAAGCGTGTTTACCGCGCGGTCGTTTGGGGACACCTCTCCACGACTATGATGACTATCAACGCATCATTGGGTCGAGATTCGAAGGATCGGAAGCGCATGGCTGTGCGAGAGGATGGTCGAGTAGCGATCTCCCACCTAAGGGTCCGCGAACAGTGGGCACGGGCAGATTTTCTTGATGTTCGTCTCCAGACGGGCAGAACACACCAGATCCGGGTACACCTTGCTCACATTGGTCATCCTGTCGTGGCTGATCCGGTTTACGGAGTGGGGTGGGAGCGGGGCATGGGAGGACCTCAGAGGGCATGGGCTCGTGAGTTGGCGCGTCGAGTTCCCAGACAGTTTCTTCATGCGGCAGAACTCAGCTTCGAGCACCCGGTAACGGGAATAGAGATGCACTTTGAAGCGGATCTTCCAGATGATTTATCTGGTGTTGTAGCATGGGCACGAGGTGAACTTAGCTGATTTGCTAGGGGCTATTCTTTGGAGCGAGGCATCTTCTTAGCTCCTTGAGGAGCAGATAGAATACGAGTGAGTACTATCTCCGCGCGCGGTGTTGGTCCGTTCATACTATCCATCACCATATTGGTGGCTGCAACTCCCACCCAGGAAAACTTGACTGATTCACTAGCTGGCGAGCCCTATCGTCGGATTAGCGGAGAACGTGTATTTATAGATTTTACTGCTAATGACTCACTTGTTGCTGCAGCGGTTTTGGGCTTTTTGGATGGGCAAGTTGGCTTACCAGGACTTCCAGACTCTGTGCCCGGTACCGTCCGGGCAGTATTAGCTCATTCGCTTGAAGCGTTCGACGAAGTCACGGGATCAGTCGTTCCAGAGTGGAGTGCAGGAGTAGCAATACCTCGACTTAGCACTTTGGTGGTTACAACAGCAAAGGGATCCCGCCTACTAGATCCAGAGGGGAGACGTACGCTCCGACATGAGTGGGCCCATCTTGGTTTAGCGGACGCACTTGAGGGTTTACGGGCTCCCCGATGGTTTGATGAAGGTTACGCTCAGTGGGCGTCAGGTGGATTCAGAGCGATGGAAGCTTGGAAGCTGAGGTTGCTCTTAACACTAGGAAAGGCCCCACCGATGGACTCTCTTACGCTACGATGGCCATCGAATCGGGCTGAGGCAGAATTTGCGTATCTCTTATCTGCTAGTGCGGTTACCTACCTTCTCAGTGAGAGTGGTGATCGAGGGCTCAAGGTCTTCTTAGAGCGCTGGCGTCTCGACAAAGCCTTTGAGCCCGCCTTTCGATCCGTGTTTGGTCTTACCACGAGTCAGTTTGAGGAAGATTGGAAGAAACATGTTAAGGACCGATACGGTTGGCTCTTCATTTTGAGTCACTCGGCCATCTTTTGGATGGCGTTGGCACTCATCTTGCTTCTGGTTGTACAAGTGCGTCGAACTAGAAACCAGGAAAAGATGGCTAGGCTCAGGGCCAGAGAACTGCCTGAGCAGCCAGCGTACTGGATATAAGTGATTGGAGGAGATTGTTCAGATGAGGATAGTTATGAGTCAAGATAGGTGCAGAATAGGGATCTTTGGGGTATAAGAAGAACATATGTGTCGCCGGATAATGATCGTTGATGACGATAAGGATGCCCTTGAGGTCTACAGGACCCGCCTAAGTCACGCCGGGTTTGATGTGGAAATCGCTGAAAGTGCTGAACAGGCACTTTCTCGGGTAAAGAAATTTGATCCAGGTCTAATTGTGACAGACGTACGGATGTCTGGTATGTCCGGGCTAGAACTTCTGAGCAAAATTCGGGAGGCCATGGAGGGCGTTTACGTTGTCGTCATGACAGGTCATGACGACATGGAAACTGCGGTGACAGCGATGAAATCGGGTGCTTTCGATTTTCTCGTAAAACCAGTAGATCCGAAGATACTACAAGCTCTAGCAGAACGCTGTTTCCGTGAACTCAATGAGGACGATGAGGGTCCGGATACTGAAGATGAAGAAATTACTCTTCGAAGTGGTCAGCTCATCGGCCGTGATCCTCAGATGGTTGAGATCTACAAGACGATCGGTGTCCTGGCACGAAACCGTGCAACTGTCCTTATTCGGGGTGAGACGGGAACTGGTAAGGAGGTTATCGCACATGCGATTCATCAGCACTCTGTATTTTCCGGAGAGCCATTCATTGCAGTCAACTGCACAGCTTTAACAGATACGCTGCTGGAGTCAGAGCTTTTTGGGCACACAAAAGGTTCATTTACAGGAGCGATTAGCGCTAGGAGAGGCTATTTTGAGTTAGCGGGTGAAGGGACAATCTTTCTGGATGAAATAGGTGATACGAGTCCGGACTTCCAGACAAAACTCCTTCGAGTCTTACAAGAAAGATCTTTCTACCCTGTGGGGGGAGAAGAACCCAAAACCACCCATGCTCGTGTGATTGCTGCGACACATCAGCCGGTTGAACAGTTGATAAAGGAAGGCCGGTTCCGGGAAGATCTCTATTTTCGGCTTAGGGTTGTTGAGATCGTAGTTCCACCCCTGCGAGATCGTCCGGGGGACATCCCTCTCATTGCGAGTGCATTGTTGGGGCGCGTTCGTGAAGAAACCCACAGGGAGGTGTACCGTATCTCTGATGCAGCACTAGAAAATCTTCTTTCGTATAACTGGCCAGGCAATATTCGGGAGCTTGAGAACGCTCTAATGAGAGGAGCAATTATTGCGAGAGGATCGGTAATCGGAGAAGACCATCTGGTATTAGGAGATCATGGTGTGACCTCGGATGATCTGACCCTGGACCTGGCGATTACTCGTCACGTCCAATGGGTTCTCGCACGATGTGCAGGTGACAAAGCTGCAGCGGCTGAGCTTCTAGGAATCAGTAAGAAAAAACTTAAAGATCTTCTCTGAGTGATACGTGAATTGATTAGTGTCGTGCCCCCAGATAGCATTAGCGACCCTCTAGCAAGCTGACGGAATATGGCTAAGAAGATTCTACGAAAAATCTCCAAGCCCCCGGTTGCTCTTAAGT
The DNA here is from genome assembly GCA_012960225.1 of Gemmatimonadota bacterium. Classification (GTDB taxonomy): domain Bacteria; phylum Gemmatimonadota; class Gemmatimonadetes; order Longimicrobiales; family Gaopeijiaceae; genus UBA1142. The sequence goes on from DUBS01000044.1 coordinate 62,541, forward strand.
TTACGAAAATGAACGCGATGTTGGGTGGTGCGGGACTCATATGCCTAGCGCTTGGATATGGCTTGCTAGCTCAGGGGTCGATCACCGCCGCCCCACTTCTGTTAGTTCTGGCCTACTTGGTCTTATTGCCTATGGCGATTATCAAGTAAGCGGAGGCCCAGAAGGAGATTGACGTCCCGTTCTTACTTGAATTATCCAACTCCTGACGAGATGAAACGGATGAGAGACGCCTTCGAGATTGGAAATCGCAGTATCGAATCAGCAGCCATTAGCCAAGCAGCACTGCACGTAGGTCCTGCTGCTGATGGTCGAAACCGGGAAATTCCGTTGCTCGTTTGTCATGGTGCTACTGAAGGTCCCATCCTATGGATCAACGGAGCGACACACGGTGATGAGCCGGAGGGGGCTTTCTCAATCTTTCGCCTCTTTGATCAACTGGATCCCTCAGTGATCTCAGGGACAGTCGTCGGCGTTCCAGCCATGAATGTACCAGCTTTCGAAGCAGGCAAACGCGGCGATCCTCTGGATTCATTCACTTACGATATGAATCGGATATACCCCGGAAGCTTTGATGGCTATCCGACCGAACGCGCAGCATGGGCACATTGGATCGCCATGAAGGATGCTTGTGACCTGCAGATCGCGATTCACTCAGGGGGAGAACACTCATACCTCGCGCATATGATTTTTGCAGCGGATAACCCTCAGAGCATAGAACTTGCTGCCGCCATGGGCGCGACCTGGGATTTGGTTTTCCGCAGTGGGGTCGGTGGCAGCAATCCTGCCTCGAAAATGGCGGAACTCAAGAAAGCGGGCATCACCGTAGAACTAGGAGGCAATTGCCGAACACTCACGGGTGATTTCCATGCAGTCGCTGATGACCTAGCGACCAGTTATCTGAACGTCATGCGCCATTATGGTATGGTTTCTGGGGACGCTGAGTATGCGCCTGAATGGAGAATGGGTCATCAGCAGGCCCTGCTGGCTCCGGCGTCAGGCATGTGGGTTGGTAACCAGGAGTTGGTTTTTGAGAAACCGATCATAGGGGACACACCTCTGGGGAAGATTTACAATCTCTATGGTGAAGTGTGCGCCGAGGTTGTGGCACCAGAAGATGGTGTGGTATTCGGCCTGCGTTCGAGACCCGCAGTACTTGAGGGAGAATGGTGCTGCTTCTATGGCATCATTGACGAGGTGTGTAATGATTTGATACCGAGGCGGGGTTAGTCCGACCGACGGTAACATCGGCTCCTTCCAAGGGAGGTAGGGATGACAGTCACTCGTCGGCAGTTCACCAAGGTAGCGGGTATAGGCGCTGCCGGTTTGGCTATGGTATGGCAACAGGCCTGTGCTCAGGTCGCTGAAACAGGTGAAGTTTCAACGGAAACACTACGTACGCTCCTTGATGCGCAGGGCCCGCGCGGCATCTACGAACGCGAAGAAGAGTTCGAACGACTGCGTCGAGCGGTCGCGAATAGCATTCAGATTTCGAACGAGTTGCGAAGCTTTCCGCTAAATGATGACGAGCAGCCGCTCACGATTTTTCGGCGAGGCTGACTTATGCAGGAATCCACTCATTTTCTAACGATTCGAGAGTTGGCTGAGAGTCTGGCCTCTGGCGAGATGACGTCAGTTCAACTCACTCAGATGTACCTTGATCGAGCGGAAGAACTTGACCCACCTCCATTCGATCTACCGAGCGAACCAAGGTCTGACCATGAAGGACAGCTCTCCACTATGGTCACCATTGCTCGAGAGCATGCACTCGAGTCGGCAGAACAGGCAGATGTCGAGCTTCGTTCAGGTCGGCGACGCAGTATCCTGCACGGTATTCCCTATGGTGTGAAAGACCTTCTCGATACTGACGGAATTCGTACGACCTGGGGCTCTGGGATCTTCCGAGACCGAGTCCCTGAGCGAAATGCAGCCGTGATAAACAAACTAGCAGAGGCCGGTGCTGTTCTCATGGCAAAGATGTCGCTCGGAGAGTTCGCCGGTGGAAACACCAGTTCCGCACTGAACCCTTGGAAACTAGATCGAACCAGCTTTGGTTCATCCAGTGGAACAGTATCGGCTGCGGTAGCCGGGCTGATTGGTTTCGGGATTGGAACAGAGACCGGGGGATCAATTGTCTTTCCTGGTTCAGCAGTCGGAGCCTCAGGCCTTCGCCCCACGTTCAGTCGTGTCAGCCGCTACGGCTGCATGGCTCTCTCATGGAGTCTAGACAAGATTGGTCCAGTTGGACGTTCCGCAGAGGATTGCGGGTATATCCTCCAAGAGATTAACGGTCCAGACATCCGTGATAACTCATCAACGGACCGCCCGTTCACCTTCCATCCAGACCCAGGGAGCATGCGAGGCAAGCGACTCGGTGTGCACCGCAGAGAATTCCTGCTCACCCAGTCTGACCACAACCGCCAAGTTTTTCAGGAAGCACTCGATGTTTGGGCACGCATGGGTGTGATCGTCGAAGACATAGAACTCCCGTTATACCCGACTGGAGCACTCTTCACGACCATCGTTACGGTCGAGAGCGGCACGATATTCAAAGCCCTTTTCGACGATGGCCGAGCTTTAGGTATGTTCTCGTTCAATGAAGATCGAGCCGCTGGATGGATGGCCGGACGCATGATGCCGGCTGCGGACTATCTGACCGCCCAACGAATCCGAAGCCAACTTACCCGCGAGGCTGACGAGATCTTGTCTGGGTACGATGCGGTCATCGCCCCAACGTGGCCGAACGGGGCAGCACTTCGCGAGGTCAGTGACGGTTGGCCAATTCCCGCCCGCAATGAGTGGGAGCCACCTGAGGATTTCGATGCGAGTACACCTAGGCTCAACTACATCGCGAACCTCGTCGGACACCCGGGCTTAAATATTCCATGTGGTTTCGACCCAGACGGGCTACCACTCTGCCTCCAGATCGTTGGGTCGCCGTTCGACGATCAGGCTGTTCTAGATTTCGGGATGGCGTTCCAACACGAGACTGATTGGCACCTCAGGCGGCCCCAATACCCATGGCGGAAATAACAGCGCCCGCCATTTGACTTTAGAGTGTTCAATTCAATTGAATTAAGGAGGATCCCTTGTCTGATATAAAGATCACCGTTTTTGAGACTGGCCCTTACAAGGTTGAAGGGGAGCCAGAGTTATACGATCATGAAGGCAGCTTGATTGAGACCCATGAGGGGAAACCATTTTTTCTTTGCAGGTGTGGTCAATCTGCCAACAAACCCTTCTGTGACGGGACCCATAACCAGATCTAATTCGTCTAGCTAACGCAGTAAACTAAAGCTGTGATGTTGTGATTAGATTTCTGTGAGTGAGGTTGAGGCTACGCTACAGGGATTCTCCTTTAGTATCACGAGAGGGCTTCCAGCACACGTTCAACGTCGGCGAGGTCATTATAGATCGACGGTGAGAAACGTATGTGATTCGCGTAGATACTTGCGTTGATACCAACGCTAGCTAGCCGCTCGCGAACCCCCGTCCCCTCGGCCATTGTGAAGGTGATGATGGGCGAAGTAGTACCTACCGGTGTGACACACTCAAAACCGAGACGGGGCATCTCCTCTCTCAGCAGTCTAAGTAGGGGTTGGCGATACGCTTCAATTTTCTCAACCCCGACTTCTCGAAGATATGGAATCGCTGCTCCTAGCGCCGCTCTAGCGGATCCAGCAACGCTTCCTGTTTCGAAAAATGCACTCGCTGTCTCACCAAGGTCCCAAGTAAATGGGGTGTCCGCTGGAGGATCGTAAGGTAAGAAGTGCGTTTGGTAACTATTCACTGAGCGGTAGCCGACCTGGGTCCGCTGGACCACGCGTCCCAAGAGATCCTCACGCACGTATAGAAAGCCGAGACCGAGGTCACTCATTAGCCACTTGAAGCCAGAGCAGGCACAGAAGTCTACACCGCTTTCTCGCACATCAATCGGGACGGCCCCTGCAGCTTGTATGATATCGGCGTATACATATGCTCCGTTGGAGTGCGCTAGGTCGCACACTGCCTTCAGGTCGTGCTGAAATCCGTTATACATGGTCACGAGCGAGATCTCGATTAACCGGGTATTTCGGTCCACAACGCGATCAAGGTCCTCTAGGTCAATCCGTCCATCGCGTGGCATCACGATGCGAAGGTCTAACCCTGCGGTTTGCTCAAGTGATTGCAGGTGAATGATCGAGCTCTCGAAGTGCAATGCATCCGTGACCACGTTTCCTCCTGAGCGCGGGATGTCAAGCCCGTGTACGATGAGGATCTCACCCGTTGTCGTATTAGGTATGTAGCTGATCTCTGAAGTGTTAGCGTTGATCAAGGCCGCAAAATCTGCCTTCACATTAATGTCGAAGTCTGGATCAGCACTCGTTTGGGTTGTGAAACCACCGCGCCTGTCGTTGTAATCACGCACTGCATCTCGAACGTCGTTGGGCATGGGGTGCATGTAGGCACCGTTCAAGTACGTCACTCCCTCTGGAATCGTGAAGTCGTTCTTGCGAGGAAAGGACGCCTGCGCTGCGTCGACCCAAATCTGCTCCTCCGACCGCGGGATGACCCCCGGTACCACTGCGGCAACCGCTAATCCGCTGGCTCGGGTGATAAGATCACGTCGGCTAATGCTCTGCCCATCATCATAAACAGTATGACCCACGACTCGACCCTCCGTCTTATTTACCAGCTGTAGAAAGCTGTTCAGCTATTAGTGACCGAATTGGTGGAGCGTACTCTTCGGTCATCAGACCGACAAGCAGGCATACCAACTCTCGACCCTTATTCTAGGAAGTAGGTCTCCACCTTAGGTTCTCGTTGTTTGTTTCTGGCAAGGCGTACTTTCGTGCTACCCAGGGTTGTCGTCAGTATGGCAGAAGGTAGAGTACGATTGCTACGAACGGTGTGAGCAACAGCATCATGGTGATCGCATAGCCGAACATGTCACGAGCGCGAAGGCCCGTGATCGCCAGAAGAGGGATTGCCCAGAACGGATTCAAGAGATTTGTGTGGGCGTCCCCTACTGCATAGGCCGCGATAGTCTGTCCGTGGGGGATGCCCAATTCGGCACCTGCAAGCATCATTGGACCACCGATAATGGCCCACTCACCACCTGCAGATGGGACGAATACATTAAGAATGCCGCCGGTGATCCAGGCAGTAACAGCGAAGGTTTCAGTTGTTGCAATTGAGAGCAGAGATTCCGTCATAGTGTCGACGAGCCTAGTTCCCGTCATGATACCTATGATACCTGCATAGAAAGGGAACAGCAGGATAACGCCTGCGCTTCCCTTAACCGCGTCCTGGAATTCCTTCAGGTATCTGGATGGGCTGTTGTACAGGAGCAGGCCGATCATCAAGAACCCGAAATTGAAAACATTCAAGTCTAGAGCTCCAAGACCCTGGGTCAGGAACGCCTCTATGAAGAGATAGACTCCGATTAAGGCGATCAATCCACCGAGGACCCTGCTGTTATCGATCCGGTCAGCCAGAGTCGGATTCACAGCAGGATGTGCAGGTTCAGTGGAGCTGCTGACTACTTCTTTTCCGAGATCGACATAGCGAGTAATCCCTCTACAGTTCTCCTCAGGTGGTGAGAGTAGATAGAGCATGATGGAAGCGAAAATGAGAGCTAAGATTGTCAGGATGAGCGAGTAGGAATGGAAAACCCATTCTGTTGCAGGAATGACTCTGTCCACGATCCCTTGCTCCATAAAGACATTTCCATCCGTCGCCTGAAGCAGTCCTGCGGAGCTAGAGAGCCCCCATCCCCAGGTGAGGCTCATGCCCATGTAGCCAGCTACTGCCAGAAGGGGATAATGCACAGCCATACCATTCTTGGCCGCGAGTTTGCCCATCTCTCGAGCTAGGATCGCCCCAAAGATCAGGCCGAGTCCCCAGGATACCCACCCGGTCAACATCGATCCAAGACCGACCAATACCACTGCTTGGCGGCCATTCTTAGGAAGTCGGACAAGGCGTAGGATGCCTGCTCGCACTCGTGGGTGGTAGGCGACCACGCAGCCTGTGACTAGGATGATCACCATTTGCATAGCGAACTGAAGTAGAGACCAAAAGCCTCCATACCAAGAGCGTGCGATCTGAGGCACACTTACTCCTTCAGAGATGATCGCTGCGATTGCAGCTACGTATGTGAGCAGAATTGCAAACAGAAACGGGCTTGGCATCCAACGCTCCACCCGATCAGCGATGGCTTCACCGAATCGCTGCATCGGTGTGAGGTCGGGCCCTTTGTCGGCATGCTTAGTTGCAATACTTGAATCCGATGCCGGTTCATTTTGCATATTGTATCGTCCCTTTGAAGAGGTGCTTATTCAGGGGATGTCATCGGTGCTCATAGTTGAAACAAGCCGATGGTCAGTAGAGAGTTGCGCCTAAGCGGCTGGCAGTTGATATCGTCCTAAGGGTAGGCAAGGGCAATACAACTGGAGGTGAGCACGAGAATTATGGAAACGAAATTCAGTATCTCGGGGTCCTGCCAATCAATGGCTTTCGTTGGTTTGTAGTACTTCCCCACTCGTCTCTATTGACCCCAGAACCTGGACAGTAGTCTCCAGTGTCGAGGAAATGTGTATGCAGGCACTCAAGCGTCGAGCCAAGACTGATCAAGAGCGCCTCGGTTTCTGGAAATGCGAATCGCGTAAAGAATCCTGCACGGCCTCCTCGGGCCATGTCCGCAGTTGACTGTCCGAGGCGGGTTATAGCCAAGACATCTGCTCCCTGTGATACGAGATAGCGTATCATCTCGTTGTCCCCTCTCGAAGCTGCATAGTGCAGGGGTGTATAGCCCCACGAGTCTGCGAGATTTACATCAGCGCCATGTTCCTCAACCAGGTACTTGACTGTAGGTAGGAACTGGTTGGGTACATTTCTTACACTGAAAGCGCCTAGCCCCAGGTACCCGCCTCCAGCCGCAGCATGGATCGGATGTGCATTATCTGCCCCATAAGGAATCGGGGTTATCCCAGAATCTTCCTGCTGCCGTCCATCCTCCTGCCTGCGCTCACGCATGCCTACTTCAGGCCACCATGTTGGAATGTTTGGGTCCGCTCCGTGATTAGCTAGGAGCCGGAGTGCTCCAAGATCTTGAGCAAATGCAGCGCGCCAAAACGGAGTAGCACCTGTAAGGTCTATCCCCATCTTTGTTAAACCATACTCCCAATACCATAGATGTGTATTCAGCTGAACATTAGGATTTGCTCCTGCCTCAAGAAGCGTCCTGAGGACGTCCAAGTACTCGGCCTGTTGAATATCCTGTGCACGAGGCTGTGGATAATTTGACTTCGGTGCCCATTCTGTTTGGAGCACGGCGAAGAGCGGAGTAACTCCGTCAGTGGAAGCTGCAAGATCAGGGTCTGCACCCCACTCTAGCAGCAGGAGAGCCAGGTCGAATTGCCCATTGAGCACTGCCATCAGTAGTGGGCTGGTTCGATCGCCACCGCTTACCTGGTTGACGTCTGCACCTCCTTCCAGGAGTGCTAGCGCTGTCTCCAAGTGGCCTTCACGAGCCGAATGCAGTAGCGCTGTCATACCCCCAGTCATACCGACCAAAGTCTCCCTGTACGGGGGACGCTTCACATCTGGTCCACCGGGGTAATCTGGCCTAAGAGATATGAGATCATCTGGATCTCGGTCCTCCGAGTTGTGGCTGGATCTAAGGAATTCCCTCTGAGAGCTCACAGCTTCCTGAACCTGGCTAGAGCTTGGCTCCCAATTCCTGTCTGCCTCGCTACTCTCACGGAACAAAGAGACTGCATCTCGGAAACGCCGGTTAGCTTCCCTGTCTAGCAGCAGGTTCTGAATAACATCAACAACCTCTGTTTTAATGGAGGGGTTGGCATCATGCTCGAGTAGTGTGGTCACTGACGCTGCTCGATTATACGCTGCCGCAAAAATTAATGGCGTTTGTCCAGAAGACGCTTCTGTCGCGTTCACGTCAGCGCCATGCTCGAGTAGCGCTGCGACCGCATCTGCTCCCCCTATGGCAGCAGCTGCAAGGTGCAGAGGTGTCACTCCACTAGTAGTAGTGGTTGCGTTCGGGTTGCTTCCTGCCTTGAGAAGCATACGTGTGACTACGCCATGTCCACTCCGACTGGCCAAGTGGAGGGGTGTATATTCCCCGATTCTTGTTTTCGTATCTAGTGCTGCACCAGATGAGACCAATAGCTCGATCACCTTCTGATGACCCCGCTCTGCAGCCCAGTGCAAAGCCGTCATGCCATCTCCCGCAGCTGCATTCGGGTCTGCACCCTGTTTGAGTAGGGATTCAACTGCGCCTACATCCCCTTGTTGTGCGGCGTTAATGAGCGGCACGTCCGACGGGAATGTAGCTGCCGATAAGAGACCCACTACAAACAGAGTTCCAGGCAGATTCAATCGCATACGGGTACTCATAACCCCCTCTGACTAGCTTCAGAGGTGACTCCCCGTGGGAAGACCAGTGGGAATTCCGCAGTACTATCTCCAAAAGCCCTCATATTGTCGTGCCCAATCCCCTGCATAAGGCTCAGCAAGACGTTAGCCATTGGTGTGCCTTCGGGTGTTCTCAAATGGAGATTTCCTTCGAGTGCGCCGTTAGCGTGACCCATCAGGATGAGTGGGCAGTGGCGATGATTATGGAGGTTTGGATCTCCCATGGGGGACCCCCATATGATTGCTGTTTTTTCGAGTAATGAAGCATCACCTTCCATCGTGTTCTTCATTTTCTCGAGGAAGTAGCCTACCTGGCTTAGCCGGTAGGTATTGATCTTGTTGAAGTCGATGATATCCGCAGGGATATTCCCGTGGTGCGATGCCCCGTGGTGTGACTTCGTTGTCCCACTTGTAGGGAAGCTGCGGTTCGATTGGTCAAACCCTGTCTTGAATGTGATGACTCTGGTCAGGTCAGCTTGCAGCGCAAGCACCTGGAGGTCGAACATCAACTTCATGTGCTCTTCCCAAGAATCTGGGACTCCAGTGGGAGCTTCGGGCATATCCCGTTCCTCCCCGCTTGTATTTCTCTCCTCAACCAGTTGAATCCGACGCTCGATCTCTCGGATGTGATCTAGGTATTCATCCATCGCTAGACGATCTGCTGCGCCCAGTTCCCTTCTAAGTCGGGCTATTTCAGTCGCGATCCAATCGATCATGCTACGATCCGTCCGCCGACGGGCAGCTCGGTCTTCCGGTGTATCACCTGCTCCAAAGAGACGCTCGAAAACTACTCGTGGCTCACGAATCGCAGGGAGCGGTTGGTTGGGTGAGGCCCAAGAAAGAGAGGTTGTGTATGCACAGTGATAGTTGTAAGCACAACCACCACCTCTATCGATTGATTCAGTACAGAGTTCAAGTGATGGCAGCGCCGTATCCTGGCCGAAGCGACGAGCATGCAATTGATCGAGTGAGGTTCCGAGATAAAGGTCCGAGCCCTGGGTTTGCTTGGGGTGGGCCTGTGTCAGGAATACCGCTGTTGAGCGGTCATGATCTCCCCCGATCTCCTCTGCTCGGTATGGCTCTGCCATGCGACAGTCGGTATTACTGATGATCGTTAGGTAGTCTCGAAACTCTTCGAGAGGTGCTAGCTGACTCGTCGGCAGGAAATCAAAATCACGACCTGTTTTGGCAGGAGCAAATAGATGCTGAGCATCTCCCCAAGTACTGCCACCTGCGCTGCCCATTGATTCTTCAATACAGACCAGTCGCGTGTAGTCCGTATCAGCGGCTAAATCTCGCCAGGGTCGCCCGGCTGGGACCATGGCGTCCAAGAATGGCAGAGCGACTGTCGCGCCCATACCTCGAACGAAAGACCGGCGGGAAATGTGCTTTCCAGTAATGAATTCCATTTTATTACATCCCCGAGTCGTGTTGTGCTTCGTCTGTCGTCTGTGATCGCATCATTTGGAAGGGAACACTCTCCACAACACCCCTAATGAATGATGACATGCGATAGCTATTAGCCTCAGCTTCTTGGACAATCAACCGAACAGATGGTTGATCATAGTATTCTACCCTTCGGCCTATCGCATAGGCTAGCAAATTTGAGGCAAAGTTGCGTGCCAACGGGATTGGGCGCTTCAAGAGTACATTCGTAAGTTCGTTAGGCGTGTTTACTGAACTGCCATCGTAAAATGTGCCCCGGGTGTCGAGCGGCATCCCATTCTCACGGATCCGCCATCTTCCTGTGACGTCAAAATTATCCAGTGCTAGGCCTATAGGATCCATAAAACGGTGGCAAGCGTTGCACGTTGGGTTAGCTCGATGCAGTTCCATACGTTCCCGCGTTGTCAGTCGCCGACCGTCAGACGAACTCTCTGTCTGGTCGAATGCTGGGATATCCGGAGGAGGAGGAGGAGGAGGGGCGCCCATGAGTACTTCCATGACCCATTTCCCCCTAAGAACAGGGGAGGTTCGGTCGGACATAGAAGTCAAAAGGAGTACACTCCCATGCCCCAAAAGCCCTCGACGTGTCTCATCTGGGTACCTGACCCGCCGAAACTCCGAACCAGAAACCCCTGGAATTCCATAGTGTCGGGCAAGGTTTTCATCGACAAAGGTATAATCGGCATTCAAAAGCTCGAGAAGACTCCGATCCTCTCTTACCAAGTTGTAGAAAAAGAGCTCCGTCTCCCGGACCATCGCTTGGCCAAGTTGGCGGTTGAAGTCCGGGTAGAAGTAAGGTTCTGGCTGGTTCTTAGCTGCATCCTGAAGCCGTAGCCACTGATGGGCGAAGCGCGTGGCGAGGGCTTCAGAACGTGGATCGGTTAACATCCTCGCCACCTGTGCAGCCAGCACTGGGGCCTCTGCGAGTTGTTCCTGCGCTGCCAACTCGAGTAGTTCTTGATCCGGGGATGTGCCCCACAAGAAAAATGATAAGCGGGAAGCCAGATCGAAATCTCCCAAGCGGTAATTTTCTCCGGAAACAGCCTGATTCGGTTCTCGTTCGAGGCGTAAGAGGAAGGCAGGACTGGCCAGGATCGCCTGGAGTGCTGTTCGTATCCCAAGTTCAAAACCGCCTTCTAAAGCAGCACTCGTATAGAAGGACATCGGGCCCTCTAGGTCTGCTGCCGTAGCGGGTCGTCGGTACGCTTCGCTTGCCAACTTCGATATGATTGATTCAGCACACGGTCGTTCTTCATCGGGTGAGGTTGGGCGACAAATGAAGATCATTTCGCGACTAGGAGTTTCGGATATTCCTCTGGAATTATTAGGTCCCGTGATCATCAGGTCGGTCAGGTGTACCAGTGCTGTGATTCCGTAGTTCGCCCACTGCTGAGCATCTTCACCCCCAACGAATGACCACGCGTGAGGGCTTAGCCGGTCCTCGTACGGTCCCTCTATTCTGCGGATGAATGCTACCGCGACTTTGTGTTGACCCGCCGGTACGAAGATGGGTTCAGTCTCGATCGAGGCGCTTGAGCTTCCATTATTTTCTAGCCCCAGGAGTGCAACCCCTTCGCCGTCAATCGAGAAATCGAGATCCTCTATCCCCATGCCTCTACCAAATAGAGTCTGCACCGAGAACACGTATTCACCATCCGCTGGGAAATCATGAGTCACCACGATCCCACCTCTTGTACCGAATGGCGCTCCCTCAAGGCGATCCCAAGCGTGCTGGGATAATTCTATCGGATTTGTATACTTCATACTTGAGGGCAGGGCATCTGGCGTCCCGATTGCCAGCCTACTGATCTCTGTCGCAGCCCTCAAGTATGCCTCGAGCAGGGTAGTCGAAAGTCCTTGGGCCGCCGACATATTATCGAAGTTCCCAAGGTATGTATCCGCTGGTAACCAACGGCCAGCATCTACATTCAGAGCCAAGAGATCTCGGATCACACGCTCATATTCAGCCCGGTTTAATCTTTGAAATCTGCGGGCACCTGGATTTGGCCGGGTAGCAGCAGCAGCGTCGATCACCGTTTCAAGAGTCTGGACGAGTGAGAGGAGTGTATCACCTTCTGGTCGACGAGCTCCGGGAGGAGGCATCAGCCCCGCTCTAAGCTTCATGATCATCTTCTCTGCGGTTTCTGCCTGCTGGTCAGCCACTTCAACCGCAAAGGTTTCGAGTGAGAGGTTGCCTGTAAGCCTTTGTTCATTGTGACAACGCACGCAGTACTGCTGCACAACATCCGTCAATTCTGGATTCGATGGGTGAGTGAACGAGTGTTCGGTAGTGACCCCTAAAGAAGGTGGATTGGTGCCATCAGGGTGGCTTCCGATTGTCAGCCAAATACCCAGTGCAGCAGCACCGAGAGCTAGTGTCTTCATGCTCTATCCTCCTGAGGGTAGAGGTACCTTAGTGCGCCAACTAACCCTCCCCCATGATCAACACCAAAAAATGTAAGGAACCCAACGGTACTGAGCCACAGTTTAGTGGATTCTTAGCGGATAAGCTTAGATCTCAATTTCGAGGCCAGCAGATCAAACCCCGATCTAGTAGATCATCAATTTCTTCTCGGATTTGTGAACTATAATATCCTCCAGTAGAGGGCCTCTTGTTGAAGAGTACCACGTAGTTGACCCCATCACCTCGTTGCCGGGCGAGCGTGTTCGTACCCGATAGGCTGCCGGTATGGTTTCGTCGCCATGTGGAGCTCTCAGTTCCAGTTCGTAGGACACCTATATCGTCTCCCGAAACCTGGTAGATATCCAGGAACTCCAGAATTGCCCTAGTCGACGCCACCAATCCGCCAAACGAAATCATGCCTTCAAGGTCCCAGCCTCCGTACGGGGTCTTCACTTGTGGTCCGGAGGGATCGAATACGTTCTTACTCATAGCCTCAGAATCGTACCAGGGTTCGCGAGAATTTTGATTCTCAGGGAATGTTCTTCCTTGGATCAGTTCTCCACGTGCTACTCCGATTGGATCGAACACGTTTTCCAGCACATAGGTCAGGTAATCCATACCGGATATCTCTTCGACGACAAGCCCGAGCATCAGGTAGCCGATATTTGAGTATGCCCTCTCTGAACCGGGCTGAAGTTGGAGTGGTTGGCCTAACACATATCGAGCAGTATTAACCCTCCCTGGGGGACTTGGGACCTCCATAGCCTCAGCGATACGAATTTCCCTGAATGCAAGATCGCCGACCACATCGCGATCCCAGCCGCCACGGTGGATTAGGAGGTGGCGAACCGTCACTTGTGACAAAAGCGTGTCACCCAAGGATCGGAAGGGTTCAAGACTCAGGATGCCTCCTTCAGGTTGGCCAAGATCGAAGACGTAATCATCCAAATCCAAGAGTTCTTCATTTTCTAGCTTTCTAATTGCAGCTCCCGTGATGGGCTTAGTGACACTTGCTAAGCGCATCATTGCATCCTGGGGTAGGACGGTTTGTTGGGCCTCATCTTTCCAGCCGAAACTCTTCTCATAGACGATCCTATTGTTCTTCATCACCCCGAGAGCGCCAGCGTGGATACTTCTCGTGGACATGAATTGGCCCATGATCGAGTCAAAATGCTCAAAATTTGGACAAAGATCGGTCACTGCCGCCGGCGCGGATGTCTCTGTACACCGGCTCAAGGCCAGGACCAAAAGCACTGGCAGCAGAAGTTTTTGAGAGCTGTAACTCATATGTCGGACTCCCAGAAGTCCGAGATAGGTCGAATCTTATCGACTTTAGATTCGTCCAGAACGATTCTTCAGTCCAGATTGAATCCTGGATCTACCAAGGAAACAGTGCTGTGACCAGTTCAGTGAAGAAGATTGTACTAGGGGGCTTAATAACTGGGTTCGGTACCGGTTTTGGCTGGTCAGTCTTGGTGTATGTTCTCTCTTATGATCAGCTATTCAATGGCCGAGAGTTCGCGCTGTCCCTAATTCTGCCATTACTGGTGGGTCTGGCTGTCTGGAAAAGGGTAGGGGTTCAGCGGGGGGTTCTTTTGCCGATTGCCTATCTTACCATGGTCATGCCTCTGTTTGGGCTAGGAATGGGTGGTGCGAATATTCTCCAAATGACAATTGCTGGTGCGTTCGGGGGTATCTTCTGGGCGAGCCCTTTCGTGCTCTATACTCTTGTGAAGAGGTACCTGTAGAGGTGGCACGGAGACTGAAGCAGGGTGGATTGGTTCGGAGATCGCATACCGGGAAACGCTTGTCTCTCTTAGCTTTTTGGCCACAGGGCGCTTAGCTCAGCCTGGTTAGAGCACCTGCCTTACAAGCAGGGGGTCGCTGGTTCGAGTCCAGCAGCGCCCAC
>DUBS01000045.1:0-12465 GCA_012960225.1 Gemmatimonadota bacterium
GCTTGATTCTCCAGGAGAGTCAGTAGGTGACGCCCTATCCCCTTCCCCCGCCAAGCCTCATCAACCCACATCCTCTTTATGCAAGCTGACGCAGAATTGAGGCGCTTAAAGCCCCCGCAACCCACCCAGTGCCCATCCATACTAGCTACCAGAAACACACAGCCAGCTCCAGAGAACTCAGTGTGATCTATTAGAACATCCCTATCTCTCTCAAAGCCTTTAGGTAAGCGCTTGTCCAGTTCTTCGAAATACTGCCCCAGGCACCACTGTACTGCCGTGCTTGACGGGCTCACAGCACATACCACTACTCTGTCTAACAAGGATCTATTCGCCATCACCTAGTGATCGCTCCCGAGACCCTCCCTCAGTGATTCCGCTGGCCGTCCACACGGATTTCCTCGTGGTTCCTCATAATGTGGAATGTGATCCCTTCGTCAGGATCGTACGAGCGTAGAATACGCCAGACTCTATCGGGAGAATCCGCTTCCCTTTCTCCAATCCGGAGAATGACGTCGCCCGGCTGTATGCCAAGGCTTGAACCCTCATCAACATCTGCAACCAAGACGCCCCCGTCCGTCCCAAAGTAGTCGGCAACTCCGGGCTGGAGCTTGACCAACTCCAGGCCATCGGAATTGGGTGATCCACTACCAACGAAAATTGCTCGAGGAGACCCTCCTAAAAGCCGATTGGCCTCGCGATCAAGCACAAATTCCCCCCTGTCCCCTAACCCACTGATCCCTGTGAGACCCCTGACACCAGCTCCGCCCAGGCCTTCAATAACGATTTCCATCTCAGCGTCTACATCGCCGATGTCGTCTATCCCTCTCCATACATGAATCTCCTCGTCAGATAATCGATTCGACGAGTCACTTCCTCCTCCCCCATGGAGAATACGAATCCGCCTTCTGCCTTCACCGCGATCTTGATCTAGTGTGTCGTTCTCACGGACATCGAACTCGATCACCTCTCTTCCGCGATCCCCTGCGAGCCCACGAATGCGTTCGGCTATGCGCTCAGGGAGACCCTCTAGCTCCAGGCGCGTTGCCTGGCCCGGAATGGCTTCGGCAACAAGTATGGAGAGATGTGATTCCCTATCGCGCTCGTATGCTATCTCGACTTCATCACCGGGCTCAAGGCTTCCAGCTATGACCTGTAAACGCTGAACGAGGATAGATCTATCTAGGTCAAACCCGCTTTCCACATCTCCATCCAAAGCAAGCAAGAGGCTGCGTCCCTGGAGAGCCGTGATGACATCGCCTTCACGGAGTCCTGCTTCTTCAGCGGGGCTATCTCCCACGACACTTGATACTACCACTCCAAGAGCGTCATCCTCCGCACTTTGGTTCGGGTCGAATCCGATCCCAATCCGGGCTTGGGAGCCCTCAGAAGTGCTACATGAGCAATCCCGATTACCATCACCATCGATCGTGCACCGACATTCCTGCCGGATCTGGACTTCTTGGGCGACTAATTTCGAACCAGGAGCTGCCATACTCGTTAGAAATACCGCAAAACCCAGTTTGAGCGCATTCGACCTAAACAACCTAGACATGGCCTTCCTCATCATTGATTTCGTATGAATTAATTTTCTAGCTGCTACACAGAAGAACTACCTAAGACTCCAGTATCCGATCATGGGAAATATTCTTGTTATCGAATCAATCGGACGGTGACGCTGCCAACGGCTCCATCTAAGTCAACCGTAACATTTCGGTCCGCTTCATCCCAATTAAGCGAATAATAGGCGTTACCGTCCTTGACCAGATTCCTCACACCGTCCAATGAGGTCAGGAAACTATTCTTGAGCAGCTGGAATCCGAGGTCCTCAGGTACATGTAGTTCCAGAGAGCCTACCCCCATGTCAATTGAGATGAGTGCATCTCGTTGCCAACTGCCGTCCAAGCTTATCTCAAAACTACCCATCCCAGCATTGATCTCGATGTCTTCTGCATTCAGGTTGCCCAGCTGCTCTAGCTGAAAATCCGCTGCTCCGACATTGAACTGAGCCTTCAAGATCTGTTCGCGATTTGGTGCGGAGACCTTGATCCTCGACTCCGAAGCGCCGGTATTGAATTCGAGACCTGTGAGTGCCAGGCCCCCAAGATCCAACTCCGCACTTCCTGCACCAAAGTTTATGTGAAGATCCATCGGTACTTCTCGGGTGAGTTCTAAATCAAACTCATTGCCTCCTCCCGAAGAGTTCCAATTGGAAATGCCGCTGAAGCCCTTCCTTATCCGCTCAACCCCAAGATGCAGGCGGTTACCTGAGAGATCGGTGACCGGTTTAAAGTAATCCTTCTTGTACCGAAGCTTTAGGCGATAAAGAAGCCCCTCGTCTATCGATCGGATCGCAAGGCGTCCAGCACTGAATTCTATGGAAACCCGCTTCTCGTCAGTATCCTCGAGCTTCTGCGACGTTGTCACTGTCTGCGAGTTCTGCACAATCGCAGCATCTAGGGGGCTCAAGATTGCTACCAGAGCATTTACCCCAAGGAGTACAAGCACCCTACCCATCTTCATCGGTGTTCACCTCCCTTGGGCTATCTGCTTCTTGGTCAGCAACACCTGTGTCGTTCTGTGTGTACCGAGACACCCTCCGACGTCCGGCCATAGTAAGTAAGACCGCCCCGAAACCGATCTGACTCGCCGCAACAGTCACCACACAGCCAATCAGAATCAGAACACCTGTCAGGAAGCCAGAAAACGGCAGAATAGAGATCACATCAGCAATGAGAAACCCTGATAGGAGTACGAACAAGCCAACAAAGACCGTATGAATCGCATTTGATTTCTGGATTCGATCAGTCCATCGGAAGCCGCTGTCCGCGACCCATTCTCCTGCGCTACGGGCTACAGAAACAAATCCTGTTATAAAGGCCATGCTCACTAGTAACCAGAAGAGCGGCAGCCACGCGATCGCCAAGGGAATCCCAATTATTGAGATGAGGAGACCAACGAACCCCAGAAGCCAGACTGGCATCAGCAATAAGGTGCCACCGAGTCCTACTAGAGCCGATCGGCCAGGTGACCGGTGTGCAGTTTCAGCGATCGTATCTACGTGGCCACCTCCGAGCTTCACGAGAACGCCACCCATGAGGCTTAGCACAGCAATCAACAGCAAATTCCCAATCAAGCCGAAAAGCCCTAAAAACACATTCCCACCGACTCCCAGCGAGTCCCCGCTACTTCTCGCTATCCATCTGACCCCTTCTCGTATCTCTTCTCGTATCTCTTCTCGTATCTCTTCCCGCAACTCAACGCGAATTCGGTTCCGGATCTCGGATTCTTGTTCAGGGATACGCTCCAAGAGGCCCACCACGTCGCCGTCAGTCTCGATCGAAACTGAAACCTCGACCTGTTCGTTCTGAGCCTGTGTATCAACTGATTCGAGCGCACCTTGAAGTGCCTGCTCGATCTCCTGAGCAATTGAATCCACCTCAGCAGCCAGTCCCTCGGGGGCACTCCACGCAAGGAGCCTCTCAGCGAGTGGCCCGTCCTCGAGTGTTACCACCCCCTCCAGCAATAATCGCCATGCGACTTCTAGCCGATCTCCTGGGTCAATCCTACCAGCAACCTGGCCATCGACCTGGACCACACCATCATCGAACCTGACATTCAACCGCCCATCACCCGTAAATTCCAGACTCAGTTCAGCTACTGAATTTCCGATCGTGATCTGCTTTGTGATTATTTGCCGGTCCTGAGCCGACAGAGTAAGAGGCAGGAGCAAGAACCCGAAACCAATTGCAAACAATCCGATGTGAACCCTAGATCTGTTCATCCTAGTGACTCGAGGTACGGGTAACAATCAACTGCTTGTAGATCACTGGCAGTGCAAAAACGATCCCGACTGAATACAGACCAAGCGCTCCTAGAGCGACGCGCGTAGACATGACATCTGTAACACTCCGGAAAAAATTGTAGACCTCAAGAACTAATCCGCTCTCTATTACAAGACCGGTCAGCCCAGTCCCGGCCCAAGCCAATACGTCGGTCATCTGCCACCAGCTGTAGGTCGCCAGCGTGCCAGGTGTAAGAAGAGTGTACGAAAAAATTAAATACACGATGAAGCCGAGAGCTAACGCAGGGGTCACTCCACCAGCGGCGAGGACCCCCCAGGCTCTGCTGGTCTTCGGCACAAAGACGGCGTCCCACAAGGCTGCCCAACCCCAGACCTGTTCTGAAGCACCACTCGTGGGTCGCGTGCTCAGTTTCACTCCTTCCATTACCCGGTCGGCGAATCCTGCATTCAGCTCTAACCGATCGAGTTTGTCGAGGCGGCTAAATACGGCCTGCCACGCTTTCGCCTGTGAAGCACATGCCTCGCAAGATCCAAGATGGGCTTGAATTCGGCCGACTTGTCTTGCGGAGAGGGATCCTGCGAGGTGCTCCTGCAGCCGATCATTGGAGATATGGCTATCCCGTACCCCCGAAATCAAACCGGATACCCGGGCCCGTATACGAGCAGCAAGCGGAATCGGTACTGGAAGGTGCACACCCGCCATTACACGCTCCTGGAAACCTTTTTGAGGCTCTTTAACTTCAAGACCCCCTAGCTTTGAGAAGAGCGGCTGCCAAGCGCCGAGCTCGGCTGAGCAGTATCTACACAGCTCCAGGTGTTTCTCAACCTTAGAGTGCTTGGTATCTGAAAGTTTCCCTTCAAGGAAGCTCTGCAAATCTTCAGCACTCAAGTGATTCTGGAAGATGTCATCCATCCGATTCAATTCCTCTGTCGAGCAGACTGCCCATCACTACAAGAAAAAATGATCCTGAGTTTCATGACGCCCTGAGATACTCAAGATGTTTCTTCAATTCCTTGCGTGCCCTGAACAGATATGTCTTAGCCGTGCCCAACGGGATGTCCATAATGTCCGCAATCTCTTCATACGAAGAACCCTCAACGTGATAGAGCAAAATCGCCATCCGGTACTCCTCACGGAGTTCTCCGATCGCCACCTCAATCTGCCCTCCAAGTTCACGACGTTCCGTGAATTCATGAGGGTTCTCGGCTATGGATTTGATCTGAAGTTCGTGATCACCTAGTCCCTCATCAGATGTACCAAAGATTGATATCGTATCGAGCTTACGCTTCCGTAGGTAATTGATCGTGTGGTTGCTTGCGATCTTGAAGATCCAACTGCTGAACTTGTAGCTAGCGTTGTAGCTAGCGATCGCATTGAAGGCCCGAACGAACGTTTCTTGAGCAAGATCCTCCGCCAATTCACGATCTCTCACCATGCGATAGATGAGTGAGAATATCGGTCGCTCATAACGAAGGAGTAATTCTCGAAAAGCCGGCTCCTTACCGAGCTCGGCGAGCCTTGCTAACTCCGAGTCATCAACCTCAGACAAACTTGTCGCTTTTCTTCCCACTACCTACCCATCCAGTAAGAGAGCTTTACCATGAAGACATTGTCCGGCGCCCCTGAGAACAGCTCTCTTATATCCCCCACATAGTCGAAAGTCCCGTTGCCAGCAAAATGATTTCGACCCTGTGACCATACGAGAAAGAGCCTCGATCCCGGCAGGTACTCCCAACGAAGGACCAAGTTCGATTTGAATTGCTTGAAATTGAAGTCAGGATCACGGAATGACTCCAGGGTCCCGTTACCGTCCATATCGGAGTAATAGCGCCCTCCGTCAGGAGTCACAGAAAGCAGTTTCAAACGATCGGCATATGAGTCGGCCAACGGATCAGCGACTCTCTTGAATTCAGAATACTTCCCAGCACTCACGAACGGCTGGGCGTAGAACTGAAGAGACAGCGTTGGTGTGAATGAGTATTCAGCTCGAGCCGTCATACCGACTGTCGTTTGGTCTATGCGACCCAAGAGATAGTGCCTTTGGTTGGTATCTAGCCTGGTGACCCATTGGCGGTCATCTACGTTGTGATTGACGGACGCCCCAATCCTAATCGATCCGGACTCTGAAGGGCGCAGGGTGATGTTAGGGGAGACCCCCAACGCCCAAGAGTCGCTTGCCGCCCGACTATTTCCCCTCGCGTTGATACTGAACTGCACCTTCTTCCGCGGATCTGTGCTAACGCCCATCCAATAATCGGTGCGCGGTTCTTTCTTGAAGAGCGGCCCTCCACGAAGCAGCACACGTGATGAGGCTGTTCCACTCTGGGAGATCCCAAGGTTGAGCATCCATAAGTTGTTCGTCTGGAACATCATGCTAACGTTGCCGTCCATCCCCAATCTCTTGCCCTCAAAGTTCCAGGCCTGGCTCATACTGGTGTTTACCATCCACATACGGAACGGACCTTGTGGCGCAGTGTGCTGATAGCCTAGGAACCCCCAATGAACTGCCTGGTCGGCACTTCCCTGGAAACCGACGTCGTTGATCTCGAACCCTGGGGTTCGTGCGAAGAATCCAGTGCCACCCTTCCAGTAACCACCACCAATCTTCATGATGTGGAAGTCGGCGCTGCTTCCTGCAAGCGACCGTCGGGTGGGGTCGTAGACGACGTGCTCCGCGTCAGGCCGCTGGTAGTAGCGTGCGGACGAAGCCTGCGTCCTTGCGATCGCCATTTCCGAGCCTTGCACGTAGGACCCAAGCAAGTATCCACCCAACTCCCACACGTCACCATTGGATCGGTGACGTAGGTCTATCCCACCTGTATAGGCTGCGGATCTCAAGGCTAGTTGGTCCGCGATTGAGCCACTCCGATTTACGCTCGTCCCTACGATACCGAACGCGGAGCGACCACCATGGAAATCCTTCTGGACCCTGAGCACGCCATAGTTTGTAAGTGGCTCAATCGGTTCTTCGTACTCCACGCCCGCTCGTGGCGCTACCTGGGCGTATTCCGAGGAAGTGACGGCGTTCAGTACACCGATCGACCATCCATTCGCAGTTTTCCCCGAAAGCTTCCCAGCTCCTAGAATCGTCGCCCGGTCACTCGCATCGATGTAGCCGCCACTGGGGTTAGTAGATCCCTGTGGAGCCCGTCCGATCCTCCGGGAATAGAAGATTGATTCATTGCTCCCCTCGCCATCACCGGGCACAATCGGGAATCTGAAGATGCTTGATCCTTCGGTGAAAAACGGCCTCTTCTCCGGGAAGAACGACTCGAGCGCAGTCAGGTTCATGATACCCGGGTCCGCTTCGATCTGGCCGAAATCCGGGTTGATCGTCAAGTCGAGCGTGAGATCCGAAGTGATCCCGTACTTGAGGTCGGCACCGACGGTGCCGAAGGCATCGTTTCTTCGATAGAAAGGATTCGCCTCATCACCAGGTGCGCGCCGGAGACGCGCCATTGAATAACTGAGGAGTTCGACCCGACCGGGGGTTCGAATTCCTCTCAGTCCCCTGAGTTCTCCGAATCGCGACACCAAAGCCTGATCTCGCATTGATGCCGGAGCCCACATGTTCATCTCTCCCTTCCGCGCTATCTGACGCAAGAAATTGATGCCCCACGTTTGGCCTTCCGACTTCTTGAAGCGGAGTTGAGAGAAGGGGATACGAAACTCCGCGGTCCAACCTTCTTCGTCGCGTGAAGTTGCAACATCCCATACTGCATCCCATCCGATATTGTCTTGTACGTCATCGAACATGTAGATATCAGTTTGGACGCCAACCGGGTTGACCATGAATATGAAGGCGGTCCGTTTGTCGAAGTATGAATCAATCCCCACAGCTAGCTGGTCGCTAGTTGCTTCGTCACTCTCATCTCGCCTCGTGAGTTGACCCCTGATCTCCGAGGGCTCCGACTCATGAGCTCTGATCGCGACGTACAACGCGCTCTCATCGTAGACGACCCAGGCCTCGGTTCGTTCCGTCGCTGGCTTGCCCTCATCCGGCTGCATTTGCACGAAATCAGCCGCGATGGGTGCCCGAGTCCATGCATCTTCTAACATAAGTCCGTCAATCTCGATCTCGTCCGAACTTACACGGAATGCGTCCATGACCGGTATAGTTTTAGCGGAACAACATCCTCCCACGTCCGACGCATTGTTCAATTCGTCGACCGGCCCGCTTTGGGCTGTAAGTTGACCTGCGCACAGGCACACCGCCCAAATCATTGACGCACCACCCCACCATACACTCTTCATGTATCTTCTTAGCCTACTCTTAGGTTAGCGGATTGAGAACCATGCTGCAGTCCTCCTCGGAAGGCAGTGGGGTGAAATCACAGACCAGTTGTGGGGACTCCCCCCACAACTAATAGGTTATGCACGACCACTGAAGTCTGTCCCCTGCATTGGATATACTTGGACTAGAGAGAAATCGTTGCGATCACACTTGTCCTCCGTCCACTTCCAGGTGGTTCCCGATGACTATACATCAACTGAACCCGGATAGTTTCAACCGATAATTCGACCGAACTTTCGGACGTTTTCCCGGATACATGGTGCGCTCGCTTTGCTGGCGAAGTTAACGAGGTGTAACGCATCTTTTCGGCATGAGACTGTATGGTGAGGAGTCAAAAATGAACCCGATTGCTTTGAGACAGGTTTCCAGCCTAACTCTGGTAACCCTCATATTCTTAGCCGGTTGTCGTGCGGAGCAATCAGCCATCCCGTGGCCGGAGGAAATCTGGGCCACTTCGACCCCAGCAGCTGAGGGTATCAATTCTGAGGCGATCGAATCGCTCGTCGTGGACCTAGAGTCTGGTGAGTACGGCCTTGTGGACGCTTTCATGTTGATCCGTAATGGCAAAGTCGTGGCCGACTACCGCTTTACACATGACTATGCAGCCATCGGATCCGAATACGACACGACCAACCATCAATACAACTACGATCACCCCGATTGGCACCCCTACCTTCGTGATACTGACTTGCACACGTTACAGTCCGTAACGAAGAGCATTACGTCGATAGCTCTCGGGATCGCGATAGACAAGAAACTCTTGGGGGGCGTAGACACTCCCGTCATGCCCTTCTTCGAGACCTACGCACCGTATGTCACTGATGCTCGCAAGGAATCCACAACGCTAGAGGATTTCTTGACGATGCGGAGTGGGATTCAGTGGAATACAGAGGGCGCCTACGGGAGTGGTATCCACAGCACTGACCTTCTTGAAGCCAGCGACGAGTGGATCCGCTTCGTGTTGGACCAACCGACTGATACGACGCCTGGAAGCCGATACGAATACAATGATGGAGTCAGTGTATTGCTCGGCAAGATCATGCGGGAAGCAACTGGTAAACGGATGGATGAATGGGCACAGGAGCATCTATTTAAACCGATTGGCATTGAAGATTTCTACTGGAAAATCACACCTGATGGCGAGGCAGATACAGAAGGTGGTCTGTACCTAACTACGGAGGATCTGGCCCGAATCGGCTACCTACTCCTGAGGGGCGGTGAGTGGAACGGCCTGCAAGTCGTGTCTAGTGAGTGGGTCGAGGCATCCACTGCTGCAGTCGTAGCGGATATCGCACCCGAAAATGACAGGCCGGATGCCGGCTATGGTTACCAGTGGTGGATACCAGATGCAGAGAACGGCGTCACTCAGGTGTTTGCAGGAAACGGGTATGGGGGTCAGTTCCTGCTAGTCTCTCCCGCACACGATATTGTCGCAGTCTTTAATGGCTGGAATATTCACGGAGGTGGTAACCGTTCAACTTGGCGGGCGCTACAGGAGCGCATCCTTCCCCACGTCGATTCCATTCAGTAAGAGCATTCCTGGCAGCTGACTAGAAGCACCACACCGGAGCTGCAAGACGGTAAGGATGTCGAAGGAAAATTTCTTGAGATCTTGGGGAGGACTTCGGATTCCTAGTAAGTCAGCTCTTGTCAACAATTTTTTTCAGCAGACCAAATATGGAAAGGATCAGAGCGAGGGCGAGTAGCAGGGTTTTCTTCATTGGCTAGTTCCCTCTTTCTAGGTCGGGAGGGCAGGGGTCGTAGGTAACCGCCTCATCGTCATCCAAGATCCACTCACCACACCTCTCTCCCATATTGTAGATCCCCGAACTCATCAACCGACCGTCTGGGAAATACCACTCTTCCCGTCCATCTACTCTCATCCACTCCCCACCGTCGTAGGTTGTCCTGAAGCTCAACTGACCGTTTTCGTAGTACCCCTCATTGAATCCAAACTGTATCCCGTCCTTGTAGAAACTCTTGTTCATTAACTGACCGTTCTCGAAGTAGGACTCATACAGTCCGTCTAACTCACCGAACCTCCAGTCTCCCAACTCGGAATTGTACGTCCCCTTGTCCGATAACTGACCGTTCTCGTAGTAACGCTCAAACGGCCCATGCCTCTCCCCGTCCTTGTAGGTAGTCCTAAAAGCCAACTGACCGTTCTCGTAGTGCTCCTCATACGGTCCATCTGGTGGTGGTCCTTCAGGTCCACACCCGACCGCTATCAGAGCGGTGAATAGCAGGGCTTTCTTCATACCCGAAAATGCCCCTGACCTCAGAAAATCCGCAACTTATTCGGGAGTACCACACCGGACACGCAAGACAGTGTTGTATAGTCCAGCGATGGGCTTGGTGAAGTAGGGAGGGAGACGAAAATCGCTTCCACAGGTAAATTAAGGACAGGATCACGGTTGAGGGGGGGGGTATTTTTCTGATAAAGCGAAATCTTCTTGGATATTTGGTCTTGCTCATAGCCTGTGGTGGTGACGAGGGACACCATCCTACCGGTCCGTCTGATCAGCCATCAAGTCCTGTCGCTACTTCGATCAGTATCTCACCCAATACAGTGAACTTCAACGGAGTAGGCCAGTCATCCCAACTATCTGCAACTGTCAGAGATCAGAACGGAGGATCAATGAGCACGGCCAGCGTAAGCTGGTCCTCATCAGCAACGACAGTCGCAACTGTATCATCATCAGGTCTTGTGACCTCTGTTGGAAATGGGTCGGCTACCATCACAGCAACCTCAGGACCAGTTCAGGGAAGCGCCGACGTTACAGTCGAAGCAGCGTCCATAGAAAGCCTAGCTCTAAACCTGATGCAGTATGTCCCATCCTGGGATGAATTGAAGGTGTTTACTGATGCAGCAGCCCGGTTACCCTACCCCGCTTACCAGAAGCGAGCACTATCGGGAAGTGAGTCCATACAGCCAACTGATGGAAACTATACTAGGGAAGCACTGGAAGTATGGGATGGGATCTGGTCTACTTATGGTCCTAATATTTCCCCGGCATTTAGTTCTGTAGTGCCTCCTTTTGTTCTCCCTGGAGGAGGAGACCTTACCTATCCCCTGCCACCTACGGTTCTTGATGAAAAGCTGAGATCGATTACCACGATGTATTTGAGGGAAAAATCTTTGGGGAGGCCGACTACCCTGATTAATTTTTGGCCACCGAACTGGGACCCTCCTCCATTCTCTTCAGAATCAGCATTTCACCAATGGATCGATACGCAATTTCTTCCGAACAAGATCGAGGAGGCAAAGGCGGCTGAGCGCATGAAGATAGAGTACTACGTAGCCTGGCCCCTAGAGTTTGAGTTGTTCATCAAGGACCAAGGAGGCTTAGGAGACGGAGGATTTCTAGACGCTATGACTGACGCCGAGATCTTGACGCTAGCGACCGATCTCAAGAACAAGATTAGGGACGAAATCAAGAAGCATTTTCACGGAAAACTAGTTGCGCACATATACACCAACTATTACTGGGTCCCCGCTACATGGGAAGCACAACTGACGTTCGAAGGTTACGATGAGATATGGGCTGCGTTTTTCCCGCAAGGTAGTGTTGAGGTGACTGCTGGATACATGGACGCCCAAATCGCAGCATACACAGAAATAGTTAAGAACAGTGGCAACATTCCATGGGCCGCGAATGAGATAACTATCTTTGAGAAGTCTTTCCCGGACACAGATCTCAACGCGATAGAAAGAGAGTTGCTAGAAACTGTTTTCACAAAATTAGAGAATGCTTCTCCGGCACCTGTTGGTATCGGTCCCGCGGTCTACGAGTTGAGAACACAGGCAGCCAAAGATTATGTCACGCAATATTTTAGCTCACGATAGCAGTAGAACGGCGCGAGGGCGGTAGCGTGTCATGCCCTCATTCTGCCCTGCCCCACTCAGACCCGCAACTCAGGACGCGCAGAACAGGGCTAAGTGTGGCTGGGTGCCACGGAGGGGGGCTAGTTGCCGTCAGCTAGGTCGGGGGGACCTACATCCACAATTCACCGCACATCCCAGACGAACCCAAGTGCTTCAAGTGCGTCGATGCGCTCCTGGGATAGTCGGCCCTTTTTGTAGCTTGTTCGTTTCTCAGAACACCAACCGCCGAGCCCAAACCCATCCTCGGTCTTGAATCTCTTGGGCACCCTGCAGTCCCCATGCTCCGCTTTGCAGGCTTTCAGGTAGCCCAGTACTATGTTGAAGGACGTCTCTACCTTCAGCGCGCGGAAAGCCCGTGCATCTAAAGTCACTGTCAGGGCTTCACGCACGTGCCGAGAGGCACGAGGTGACGGGCGGTGCGACCAGGGGAGCAGGTCATGTACGGACGATGTCCGATATCAAGGCGGCGGATGCTGCAGCTC
>DUBS01000045.1:12611-14223 GCA_012960225.1 Gemmatimonadota bacterium
GACCCGGTTTTGAGCGTCACTCAGGCCTTGCTCCCGATCCCCGAGCGATTGTTCGGGTCAGCCATCAACCTGGAAATGCGTCCTGGAGAGCGAGAATTCCTGGTCGACAAGATGACGCCCACAAAGGGGTATAACGGCGGCTACCTCGGTCCCACGCTAGTCCTGCGTTCGGGCACGGACGTTTCGCTCAACGTAACCAACAACATCGGCGTCACTACGACGACGCACTGGCACGGCATGCACGTCCCGGCCGTCATGGACGGTGGGCCGCATCAGCGCATCGAGCCGGGATCCACGTGGATGGCCTCGTTCCCGGTCCTCAATCGTGCAGCCACGTACTGGTACCATCCGCATCCTCACGCTTCGCTCGGGCAGGGCGTGATTCTCGACCCGACGAGCACGGGCTACCAGGTGTACGAAGGTCTCGCGGGGATGATCATCGTCGAGGACAGCACCTCGGACGCGCTGCCGCTCCCGCAAACATATGGGGAGGACGACATCCCTCTGATCCTACAGGACAGGCGATTCCACGATGACGGCGAGTTGCTACACTTCCCCAGCAATTTCAGCCCCCCTATGATGCCTGCGCTACGAAAGGGTGGGCACTTCCTCGTCAATGGCGCGGAGGCGCCCATCCTGGAAGTCGGGGCCCAAGTGGTGCGACTCCGAATCCTGAACGCTTCCAACGCCCGCATCTACAACCTGGGCTTCAGTGACAACCGCACCTTCTTCCAGGTGGCGTCGGACGGTGGGTTTCTCCGGGCGCCGGTAGCGCTCTCACGACTGCTCCTGTCGCCGGCGGAGCGAGCTGAAATCCTCGTCGACTTGGGCTCTGACGAGGGGGCCACGCTCAAGCTCCGGAGCTTCAACGGAGGTCTGGGGATGTCGCTCGTCCCATTCATGCTCCAGGACGCGTGGGACACTGCGGACTTCGACCTCCTCGACATTGCGGTGGGTGCTGCCCGGTCGAACGCTGTAAGCACGATCCCGGCCGGACTCACGACAATCGACCCGATCCCGGAGGAGGAGGCCGTGAACCTGGCGAGCCCCAGACCCTTCGAGCTCACGGCGAACCCGTTCGGGATCAACGGCAAGCGCATGGACATGGATGTGATTGATCAACGTATCCGTCTAGGTGACACCGAAGTCTGGGAGATCACCAACCCCACCAGCCAGGCTCATCCCTTTCACGTGCACGGAGACTCGTTCCAGGTGCTCACCCGCGGTGGGTTGCCCCCGCCTGAGAACGAGCTCGGATGGAAGGACGTGGTGCTGGTGCTGCCGTTCGAGACGGTCAGGATCGTGAAGCGATTCCATGACTACGCGAATTCCGCGATCCCCTACATGTTCCACTGCCACATCCTCGAGCACGAGGACGTCGGCATGATGGGCCAGTTAGTCGTCGAGGAAGGTTCTCAACGCAGTTCGTACTGAACCCCGCGTCACCCTGCTCCGGTTTTCCAAAGAATCGAACTGAGCAGCTCCACCAATTTTTTTCAGGAAACGGCGTTTCAGTAGCGGCGATGTGTGCGGAGTCACACCAGTACCGCCACCTGCTGGCGACGACGGGGGGTTGTTAAGGCCTCCGATTAAGCCAAAAAAAAGGTCTATT
>DUBS01000046.1 GCA_012960225.1 Gemmatimonadota bacterium
GAGTCTCCTGCAGCAATCCTGTCTCCACTGTCAGGTGGAGGGCTCCTCGGCGGGGTTGCTGCGGTGTTCGCGGAGAGGATTGGGGATCAAAGATGTCGGACTGTAGGGGTTTCTGCAGAAAAGGCTGCAGTAATGCTCGCAAGTGTGAAGGCTGGACATCCGATTGAGTTGGCTGAGGAAGAGACCCTTGCTAGCGCATTAGCCGGGGGTATTGGCTTGAACAATCAGCATTCTTTCAAGTTGATCAAGGATTTGGTCCACGAGCACGTGACTGTGACGGAAAAACAAATTTCGGATGCGATGCGGTACTGTGCCACGGCACTAAGGTTGGTTGTGGAAGGAGGTGGAGCTGTTGCCATTGCAGCAGTCCAGAGCGGTATTTGGAAACCTGGAGAGGTTAGGGATGGTCCACTGGTCATCCTTCTCAGTGGGGGTAATGTTGCTGCGGAAACCCTTGCTTCTGTGCTCGCCTGACCCCTTCAGTCTCTAGTCCCTCATCGGCACGCTTCAGGGGTAAGGCGGAGACGTAGATCCAGGTGCCTTATCCAGGTATCAATTTAGTGAGAACAATACCCGCGGGAGCACTTAGCTGAGCGGAGGCATAGGGTGTAAGGCTTGTTTCCTGAAGGTTGATCTCGATAATCTTTCCCCCGTTCCCGAGGGTTGCAAGCGGCACTGAGGCAGCCGGGTGAACCAATGCACTTGTTCCAACCACGAGGCAAAGATCCGCTGAGTGTGCAAGACGGAAAGTTCGGTCGAGCATCACTTCATTTAGGGCTTCCCCAAACCAAACAACGTCGGGGCGCATCAAAGCAGAGCAGCGATCACAGTGAGGCAAGGTGTCGATGCTCGTGACATCGATTACCGGGGAACTTGGTTGGCGAGAATCACAGGCTGAGCAGCGATCTCGATTAATTGATCCGTGCAATTCGATTGGCAGAGCAGGGGAGAAGTCTACATGCCCTGCTTCTTCTTTCGCGGCGCGTGTGTGGAGGCCGTCGACATTCTGTGTAATGATAGCCACCTCAGGATGATCAAGGGCTAGGCGCGCTAGAGCCAGGTGCGCAGGGTTTGGAGAACAAGTCGCTATTAACTCCCGACGCCAACCATACCATTCCCACACAGTTTGTGGATCCCGAGCGAAAGCCTCTGCAGTCGCGAGCTCTTCTGGCCTGTATGATTTCCAGAGACCCTTGGGTCCGCGGAAGGTAGGAACTCCTGATTCTGCAGAAATCCCGGCTCCAGTTACAGCTACGATCCTTTGTGCGTTTTCAAGGAGTGCCCTGGCTTGTTCGAGTGTTTCGTTCACTCTCTTGGGGTCGGCTTACCCGCGGAGGACGGCTGATGCGAGTAACACCCAACCCAGAATAAATGCTAGTCCGCCTAGGGGTGTCACGGCTCCGAGCCAACGTTGCCCGGTAAGGACAAGAATGTAGAGGCTTCCGGAGAACACTAGAGTTCCCAATAGAAAGAGCCATCCGGCCCATTCAAGTAGGACTGTATCCCAGCGCCCCACAGCCCAAGCAACGCCAAGGAGTGCTAGGGCATGATACATTTGATATCGAACGCCAGTTTCAAACGTTACAAGATCTTCGGGACTGAAGGTTCCTCTGAGAGCGTGAGCTCCGAAGGCCCCGAGACCGACTGCTATTCCGGCTAAGATTGCCCCAATACCAAAGAAGATCCGTTCCATCGTGGCGTCCCCCTAATTTTGTAAATGGTTAGATCCAAGCCGGTCGTCAGTAAGCGAGCGCGTACGCTTCACGACGTGGGTCTGCGGCAGCAGTGAGTGTTCCGGTTTCAGGATCAACATAAATCATCTGCGCTCCTCCAAACGTCGCTGTCCATCCTTGAATAATTTGAAGATCGTGGCCAAGCCCAGTGAGCGATGCTTGTACAGAGAAGGGGACTCGGTCCTCTAGTGACACAGAAAGCCCTCCCGAGGAACGGAAGCGGGGTGCCTCGATAGCCTCCTGTGGGGACATCCCAAATACAAGGAGGTTGTGTACGATCTGCAGCAGAGACTGAGTCTGGCTGTCACCCCCTGGTGTCCCGATTGTAAATGCGAGGTCACCGTTATTGAGAGCCATCATCGGTGTCAGCGTATGGTAGGGGCGCTTGTTGGGGGCGACCTGGTTTGGGTGTCCCTCTTCAAGGGTGTAGAGTGAGCCCCGATTGTGAAGTAAGACGCCAGTTTCAGAGTTGAGGAGCCCTGAGCCGAAGCCTGCGAAATTGCTTTGAATCCAACTGACTGCATTCCCGAATTGGTCGACTGCAGTGAGATAAACGGTATCTCCTGAGTCATCAACTGAACCGTTATCCGTCCTGAATGATTCGTTTCCAAATCCCGGTTCTACATGCTCTGCCGCACGATTTGCATCCACCAGCCCTGAACGGGTTCGCAAGTATTCTGGATCTAGCATGCGGTCTACGGGCACGTGCGCCTTATCGGGATCCGCAACCCAGCGGTCACGGTCAGCGAATGCCAGCTTCTTGAGTTCAATCATTGTGTGCAGGTAAGACGCAGTGTTGTGGCCCAATGATTCGATAGAGTGACTCTTAGCCATTTCCATATAAGCGAGCTGTGCAACGCCTTGG
This sequence comes from Gemmatimonadota bacterium, assembly GCA_012960225.1. GTDB lineage: Bacteria > Gemmatimonadota > Gemmatimonadetes > Longimicrobiales > Gaopeijiaceae > UBA1142. The sequence continues at coordinate 2,599 of DUBS01000046.1, forward strand.
GTGTTAGGGGGCATCACGAGAAAACTATGATTGAGATAGTCGCCCCTTAGAGGAGAAACCCAGGTTGATGTGTGGGTGGCGAAGTCCTCAGCACGAAGATGACCACCTAACTCTTCGATAAACTGAGCCAGACGTTTAGCGATTTCTCCGTTATAGAACCCCTTCCGCCCTTCATTCGCGATTCTTTGTAGGGTGGCGCCCAAGGCCTCATTCTTGAGGAGGGTACCAATGGGGGGTGCTTTACCACCGGGCAGATAAAGTTGTTTTCCAGGCTCATTCAATGCACGACCCTGAGATTCAAAGTCTTGAGCTAGTCTCTTTGAGACGGGAAATCCGTTCGTTGCGTATCCTATTGCTGGCTCTAATAGCTGCTGAAATGGCTTCGTTCCAAACCGCTCGTGGGCGTCCAACCATGCGGCAACAGCTCCTGGAACGCTCACAGAGAGCGCACCTGAACCGGGGATCTCTGAGAGGCCCTGATTCTCGAAGAACTCGGGTGTCGCAAGCGCACCAGAACGGCCACTACCGTTGAGTGCGGTAACATTTCCCGTAGCACCGTCAAAGAAGATGCCAAAGGCATCGCCACCGACACCGTTCATGTGTGGACGCACAACGGCTAGGACACCAGCCATCGCGATGATCGCGTCTGTTGCGGTTCCACCATCCTGAAGTACCGCTAGACCTGCCTGTGCTGCCAACGGATGTCCTGCTGAGACAGCTCCGTTCACCCCCCGCACGTCTGGACGGTTCTGCGGCGCGTATGATGTCGATGTTCTGGACTCTGAGTTGGGTGAGTCAGGAGCAACGCACGATGTTAGGCCAATTACAATTACCAGGGCGAGTATGAACGGTGCCAGGCTCGATGGTTGTCCTTGAAGCGTCATGTTGGTGTCCGGTAGGATGGAGTCTTCATCTGCTTCACGTTGGTAGCGAGATGTGAAGAACGCCAGGGGCGGTGGTGGCACGTGGATTCCTGAATTATGGTTCGGACCGTTTATGTCCCGATTTAGCGAGCATCCTGTCAGTGTTACCCGCTAACCCCTCAAAGGAAGTACGAAGTAATCGATTATCGTCGATTCGGATCGCGATCATTATGTCCTGTGCTCACGGTCTTAACGACGCCTATGCTTCCTTTGTCCCACCACTCCTCCCGAGGATCATGAATGACCTTGGGTTGTCAATTGCGATGGCCGCGACCCTAGCTGTGAGTTTTTCAATAGCGTCCGCCCTCCCGCAGCCACTATTTGGGTACCTAGCTGATCGCAAGGGGCGTCGAATCTTAGCAATCGCAGGCCCGCTCATAACAGGAGTGTTTGTCGCATCGATCGGCTTTGCAAGTTCATTTTGGATGCTGGTTTTACTTTTGATCTTGGGTGGGTTGGGTAGTGCAGCATTTCATCCACCGGGAGCTTCGTACGCGGTTCGTGTCTCGGAAGGGAAGGGGGGCGGGGCCCGCTATTCGATCTTCGCATTCGGTGGCTCAATGGGTTTTGCAGTTGGCCCCTTAGCAGCGGTAGGCTTAGTCCAATGGCGAGGTATGGAAGGACTCTGGCTTGCTATGCTCCCAGTCGTAATCCTGATGCCCGTATTCTTTTTTGGGCTTCCTAGTGGGCGCGCAGAAGTCGCTGCAGCGAAGGCTCCACCGAACCTACGTGTTGTCCTGAGACATCTGGCTGGTCCATTGGGTCTAATTTTTGGAATCAGTGCCACAATGGCCTTTGTCCAACGCACATTCTTGACAATGGTGCCGATCATCGTAGCCCATTCTGGAGGTTCAGAGACTTTGGGAGCTGTGGCGCTCTCGGTGTACCTGGGGGCACAGGCTTTTGGCACCGTTACAGGTGGGCTCTTGGCCGACCGCGTCAATCGGGCATCCCTACTTGTTCATCTCTGTTCTTGGGCACTTCCAGCACATTTGTTGGCTATCTGGCTGGGTCCCCAGACTGGACTAGGGCTTGTTGCAATTGGGGTTGCTGGATTCCTGGCCATGGCTACTCTTCCTCCAATCGTTGTGATGGCCCAGGAGATGATACCTGGAGCGGCAGCGGTAAGCTCTGGTATCGTGATGGGCCTTGCCTGGGCTACGGGTTCGATTTTCGTGCTTGGCACTGGCGTTCTCGGAGACGCAATTGGCCCCCAGCTAGCAACTCTTGTTTCGATCCCGGTTATCGTTGTGGCAATCTTATTAGCGCTTCACCCTGCGCTCAGGCAGGGTGGCCACGACCCTACAGCAGGAGCCTAGAGATGCCACTACATCTCGTTCCGGTCAGAGATAGGAAGTTATTTCGCCTGGTTAAGCACTCTGTTCCTGTGCAGTTGGTAAAGGGCCGCTCACTCTACACACCTGGGGACCTTGCTCGTGATGTGTTTTTGGTCCACTCAGGATTTATTCGGTTGGTGCTTCCAGGTATGGAAAAAGGAGCCGGAGACCGGACCGTTTCGGTAGCAGTGCCTTCGGAACTCTTCGGGGATGAGGCATTCGTAGAGGGACATCGACGCTACGGCGCGGTTGCAGGTTCGACGTGCACCGTATTTCCTCTGCCCAAAAGCAAGGTACTAACTGGGCTCAAAACCGCGAAGAAGAGCCTGGACGCGTATTTGGAAGGTGTGGAGCGTGAGTTGTATCGCCTCAGACATGCCCAGGGAGGATCCGGAGGCCCCACGGCGTCACAGCGACTTGCTGAGGTGCTTCTTGATCTGGGAGTCCGGTGTGGAGATAAGACTGGACGGGGAATCGACCTGTCAGTCCGATTCACACATCAAGTTTTAGCTGATTTGGCAGGAGCTCACCGGGCTACTGCAACAACGCTCATTAATGACTGGTTATATGATGGTGTCATTGGAACAAAGCCTAATGGATGTTTTCGACTCCTTAAGCCACAGGAGCTTTGGGCCTTGGCAGGATACGATCTTAAGGAGCCAGCTAAATAGTATTCTCGTTGACCCAAATCCATGTCCCTCCTAGCTTTTTGCCTTCGTTCCTGAGTTCCTAATCGATGACCGAAATCAGTAGGAATCCGCATCATGTCTAAGCGCCATCCTGGCTCTCGCAGGGCACACCAGGAACCCTCTGCCGATCCTGATGATATTTTTCTTGCCAGGGTTTTAGCGATAGGGAATTGGGTTAGTGCCAAACAACAGCTCGTTACTATTCTTGGGATTGTACTAGCAATCGCCATTGCTGGAGGAGTGTACTACAAGGGTTATAGCGAGACACTCGTTGAACAGGCTTCAGAACAAATCGAGTCTGTACACCAATCTATCATGCTTCAGGATACTGAAGGTGCTAAGAACGAACTCATTATATTTCTGGAGCGTTTCAGCGGTACTGTCTATGAAGGTGAAGCCAGATTACTTCTAGGCGACCTTTATTTACAAAGTGCGGATCCTCAACAAGCCCGCCAGGTTCTTGAACCCCTTGGGTCATCACCATCACCACGCAACCCGATTGAGTTTCAGGGAGCAGCGCTCCTTGGTGTGGCATATGAGGGGGAAGGCCGGTTGGATGATGCTGAAGCGACCTACCTTCGGATCGCTGAGCGGTCCGAAATGGACTTCCAGATCCGTAATGCGCTGAGCAGTGCTGCACGAATTAAGGTCAGCCGGGGGGATGGCGAGGGTGGGATCCTGCTATACCAGAGAGCCTTGGATACCTTTGAGGCAAGCGATCCTGCTCGGGGTATCTACGAACTTCGAATCCAGGAATTGATGATGGCTGGGGTTTCGCAGTAGGCTTCTCACCCGGAAGGCTAAGGGTTCTCGGTGTCTTGGACGGTACTACAATCGCTGGTTGAGAGGGGGTTCTTTCTAGACACATTAGGTTCGTATAATATATATTATGTTATCCTAGATCGAATAGAACTCCATAATTTACACCATATTACCGTGATCTCTGGTACGCCGACGCGCTAACGTATCCGTACTTGCCAGGGCTCGAGAGCTTTTACGAGCACAGGAGCGGTACCCGGCCCGATCAGCCCCAGTTTAAGGGCCGCAGCATAGGAAACGTCGATTATTCGCAAATCTGGGTCCACAAACGGGCCACGATCGTTAATTCTGAGAACTACAGAACGTCCATTATCAAGGTTGGTGACCTGAACGTAGCTCGGTAACGGCAAGGTTCTGTGTGCAGCTGACATCCCGTACATGTCGTACGTCTCACCACTACTAGTGCGACGGCCGTGGAATGGGTCACCATACCAGGAGGCTATTCCGGACTCCTCGTAGCCCTCTGAAGTGCCCAAAACCCTATAAGTGACCCCGAATTCGTCATATTCTGCCATGTTTCCGTACCGACTGGGTTCCTCGAAAACCGGGACTGGGTCGGGAGTCGCTTCTAGGCTTGTGAGTCCTTCGCTTTCCCGGACTTCGAGGTCAGGGTCGCCACCTAAGGCCTCTGGCGAGGGCCCCCGCACCTCTGACGCACCAATCATGGTGCAGGAAGCGTTAGGAAGTAGAACCACAATGGCCAGAAAAGCTAGTCGGAGAGCTATGGACACAGCCTGAGTACCGGGATGGGTAAATTGGATTTATGTAGATATGGAGATGTATATAAACTATTGTTATATAACGGTTTAGAATCTATCATATAAGGTTGCTTCTAGGCGGTTGGTTCATGCAAGAATGGCTATGATAGGTCTGGTTTTTGGGCTAGAATGGCAATTCTTCTCCTAAGCGGCGGAAAAAATCTCTGGACAAGGCGTTCAATGCTCCGAAGGCCTGGGATGTGCGACTCCACGAAATATGCCCGCTCAATTTGAAATCCAGCGTCAATTAAGAGCTTATTTAGGACTGCCATAGACTTATAATCGACATGGCTCGGGTCCCGCTTAAGCAGAATATTGCGATTCTTCAGTATCTCAAGCACATGGCCCCTATGAGGTGTCCAGATGCTAAAGCGCCCTCCTGGTTTCAACAGTCGATACATCTCAGAAGTGACTTTTACAGAATCAACGGGATACAGGTGTTCAAAAATGTCTGCGGCGATTGCCAAATCAAATGTTTCACTCTCTAGACCTGTAGAGCCCGCGTCGGTGCATAGGAATTGGAGGTTTTGCTTTGGATTACTTGCGAGTCTTTGATTGCAGATCTCCACGCTTTTTTTACTGAAGTCTACCCCAACCGCTTCGGCAACCTTATCTGCAAGGGCAAAACTGAAAGTGCCCCATCCACACCCGACATCGATGACTCTGTCTTCTCGTCTCGGTTGGTGTATCTCTAGTACACGTGATACGCGGTAGCGCTGAAATTTGCTATTAGAGTCCAGAAGATGAGCTGCTTTTCCTTCGAAATAGTCACTCGAGTCATAGTAATTCTTATCGATTCGAGTTTCGCTCATCACAGTTGCCGAAAGATTTGAAGGATTTTCAGCCACCAAACACGCCACACAGCTTCCCTGACGATCTTCTTTGACATCTTGGATTCCCCGGAGTCCCGCTCGGTGAAAAGAATGGGGATTTCCGTCAGCGAAAAACCTTTGGACCAGGCGCGAAATTTGAGTTCAATCTGGAATGCATAGCCGTTAGAGCGAACCCGGTCGAGTTCGACGGACTCAAGTACTTTGCGGTGCCAGCAATTATATCCACCTGTAGCATCTCGTACAGGCATGCGCGTAATGGTCCTGGCATACCAGGACCCGAAGTAACTGATAAGCAGCCTCCTCATAGGCCAATTTGATACTGTCACGCGACCGTGTAGGTATCGGGAACCAATGACAACGTCGGTTGTCTGGGCAGCTTCGATCATTAGTGGCAAAGCATCAGGTGGATGTGAAATGTCGGCGTCCATCTCAAATAGCAGGTCATATTGACGATTTAACCCCCAATTGAAACCATCAAGGTATGCTCTGCCGAGGCCATCTTTTTTTGGTCGATGCAATACATGAATCCGTGGCTCCTCAGTTGCCATGCTCTCAGCCAGGTCACCTGTGCCGTCAGGTGAGGAATCATCTACCACGAGGATGTCTATTCGGTCATCTTGGCCAAGAACTTGGGAAGCTTTATTCGAAATATTTCCGAACTCATTGTAGGTCGGAATAATCACAAGGAAGCGGCCTATACTCACTGAACTAGCTCCTCCCCTGCCCTTTTAGATGTTATGTGTTGAAACCAAAAGACAGAGGCGGGCACCACTTCGGTCAGGGTAGTCCAAAGTCGCGCGACAACCGCGATGATTCCAGAAGGTCCCACGCCAAGATAAGGAGATAAGAAGGCAATGAGGAATCCCTCTCGTACTCCGAGCCCAGCTGGTGCAAAAATCATTAGATAGCCGAGGACGTAGGCCGCAGGAAATGCAGCAGCGACCGGTATCAGAGAAACGTCGGAACTGAAGCTTGCCACCATCATCCAGAATGCGAGTGAGTACACAATCCAATTGACAAGATACAAAAGGAGCCAGCGCAAGCCTGAGGTTGGATTAAGGGTTCCAATCGGTTGGCTGCCCGTGAGACGAAGCCAGAGCTCTGCGCCAGCTTTGAACGATATTGGTATCGCAGCCAGGATTATCACACTCCCAATGAGGACTGCTGAGATCAAGACAGAATAACCAGAAGGCAAGAGTGTATGGTACACTCCGATACCCAATCCGGCTGCTACAACAAGAGCGATCCCTTGCCCAAGTACAGCCGCTCCAACTGCGATACCTGGGGTTACTCCTCTATCTCTTGCTAGAGCTGCTAGGCCGGTGATTTGCCATATTTTGCCAGGGATATATCGGCCCAAATTCGCCATCATAAAGAGGCGGATCGCATCTGTCTTTGGTATCTGAGGGCCACCGAGATCATTGACGATGTATGCCCAGTTAGCTGCTGAAATCGCGTACCCAATCATGAGTAGCAATGATGAAGCCCCAAGCAGCGGGAAATTGGGTATTAACAGATCTGTATTGAGTCCTCTTAGTGCAGCCATGTCGAGTCCAACACGATTTATGATGAACCATGTCACAAGGACTGTGATTACCGCTTGGCTGCAGTGCTTCACCCACGTCTTCAGCGAGTCCTCCTAGACCTGAAAATTCGTAAGAAGTCGAAAGCTGCTGCTCCAGCGATACCGAAGAAGAGGATGATGCTTATCCATAGGCTGCGTGCTAGAAGCTCTGAGCGGTAGGTCAAAACGACCTGGTGTTCACCTGGTGAGACTGGGATAGCACGGAGTGAGTGATATGCCCTAAGAATATCCACCGGGGTCCCATCTATTTCAGCTTTCCATGCCGGGAACCAGTTATCTGCTATAACGAGGAGTGCCGGGTCCTCTGTTGAAACTTCGAGGCTCATCCGGTTTGGAGTGCGTTCGATCCAAGAGACTTCCCCAGTCACCGGCTTACCTATGAGATCAATTGGTGCCGGTTCATTGAGCACCACTTCCAGTTCGGGATCAAATGAATCGGAGAGCATGTAGGGGACAGCTTCATTATCAGTTTTGACTACAAAGTTGCCCACAAGGCGAGCTCTCCGAAGACCGGGATCAGAGAAAATGGTTTCATAAGCTCGCCCGTCCTGCAACTGGAGCTGAGCGACCGCAGGGCCTTGTATTGAGCCACCCATCTCCAAATCCGGCCATAGGATGTATTTCACGTTCAGCAGGCGACGGATATTCGAGTTCTCATAGAGGTTGAAGGGTTCTGAGGAGCCGACCATCCCTATCAATTCCCGATAACGAGAGAGATCGTTCGGATGATGCCCTGCTGCGAGTTCTATACCGTGTAATGCCGGGGTGACGTCCTGACTTCTCTGTCGAAAAGAAAGGAGTCGATAGGGTTCAGGGTTGCCCTGTTCACGTTGGAGGATGGCTTGGATGTTTTCTGTTGGTGCAGCCCATTGCTCGAAATCCATCGTGTTCACATAAGGTTTGTCGATCCGCAGAGCGTCCGCAGAGACTAGAATTAACAAGCCTATGAGCCATCCAAGCGATCCTATATATCCCCTCCTTAGTAACCATGTTATACCTGAGGTGGCCATAGAAAACAGAAAGACTATGCCAGCTCCCCTTACCAGAAATGGCAGACTGTTCTGGAGTATCTCTTGGCGTTCAGGTGTGATGTCTGAGTAGAGCACAGTAGTCCACATAGATGTAAGAACACCTGTGCTAGCCAGTAATAGCAGTAGTCCTAAGCATCCCGTCCCAACCCACAGAACCCGCTCTACCGCCCGCCAACCTACTCCCTCTTCTTTTGTAATCAGTATTCGGTCTACACCGAATGCGGCTAAAGTCACAACGGAAAAGCCGACTAGGAAAATTACCTGAGAAGGTGCGCGAAATAGTTCTATACCAGGAACTAGTTCATAGAATAAGCTCCACAACGGGGTATGGGTTCCTAGCGTGAATAACAAACCAGTGGCCCCTAATCCGGCGAAGAACCAGCGTAGAGCAGGTCGTGCAGTTCCACCGACAAATGAGACCAACGAAAGGAGTAGTAATAGTATTCCGATGTACTCGTGGTTGTGCTTGAAAACATTCCGCCCCCAGTACGTCTGTCTAGTCCAATCCGTGCTCTCCACATTTCCACCTACAAACTCTGGGATCACTAAGGACATCACTTCTTCAGGATGGAGTGACCAAGAGCTCGACCATTCACGACTGGCCTCTCCTGCGGCTTCGCGGGTTGTCTGGATTCGCCGAGAATCTTCAGTGACGTAGTTTGCTGCTGGAAAAAATTGGACTGCTGCGATACCGAGCCCTAGAAGAGCCCCGACGATGAAAGTAAGGAATCGACTTCCTGCAGTTCTGCGTCTGTTTGAAGAACTCAGACCTAGGTCTTTGCTCAGCCAAAACTCCACAGCCCTGAAAATTGCGAAGGCCCCCACAGCACCGAATAAGAAGTATGCCATCTGGAAGTGGGTCGTGTAGATAATCAAAGCGACCACAAGCGAGATTCCGCAGATACTTCGGATACTAGGATTCTTGAAGTGTCGTTCTACAACCCAGAAGAGAAGCGGTGCGAGCGCTGTCACAAACATCTTCCCGTCGTGACCAGGATTCACCAGGCTCACAAAGAATGGCGCAAGCATATACCCAGTACCAGCAACGAGCGCTGCAAAGCGTGAACCACCAAGGGTTCGGATCCACCCGAACATGAAGAAACCAGCCGCAACCACGTGAACCACCAGCTTCCATCCTAGTGCACGGTATGGTTCGAATAGAAGTAAGAGCGCTGTGGATGGGAAATAAAGCGCGTCGCCAGCTGATAATGCTTCGAGAAAAGGTGTCCCGCCCAAGATTAGCGGAGCCCATCCGGGGACTGTACCAAGCTGTGTCAGTGCGTCCGCGTAAAACGCTCGAGCGACATAACCAAGTGAAAGGGTGTCATTTCCGACCAACATTTGGTCAGTGAAAATGAATGAGCGAAAGAGAAAAAGGGTCAGCCCACCAAATAAGGCAGCCGGGATCCATGAAGGAAGATTGTTAGACCCAGCAGTAGGGTTATGGATATCGCTATCCAGAGTCCTAGCCCTAGTGCTCTGGCCTTGACCCCCCTTCCCTGCCTTTTGGACTTCTATTTTTCGCTTCCCCATCTCCGTTGTCAGTTACTCCTAATTAGTTGTAGTGCAAAGCACTTTTGCTAAGTCTTTGCATTACAATGGTTTCTGACATTTATAGCGAGTCATTATTTACAATACCACACACTCTGACCAGAAACTCAGCCTAATTTCAGGGCTAAATCGTCTTTGTGACAGAAAGTCCTTGTTCCCAGTAATCGGCTAGTCGTTAAGGGAATAGTAGTTAACCGAAACCTGTTTGGTGGTGAAATCAACTTCCCACCTTACAAAGTTCATATCTCCGTTGCTGACACAGTCAGTGAAAAAGAGTTCCGCGCTTGTTCCATCGCGGCGGAATGTTCCTCTTAGCGGTGATGAGACAAGTGTTCCATCGTTGCCCAATACTCTAGCCTCTCCTTCCATCGTTCCTCTAGTTCTTCCCTCGTCGACCGCTTCCCAATATTGGGTGCAGTAAACGGTACCGTAGCCCTCAATCGGACCTTCGAAGTTATAGGTAGTGCCCGACTGATCTATCGTAACGTTAGTAATCGCGACTGAACCTGTGCCATCTGGTTGTGATAAATCCATTTCTCTTCCCATGGCCGTATGATTTGTAAAAAGTGATAGTCAATCTACCCTCCCCCCTGCTCACCACCGAAGGGAAGTCTGTTTTGCGTGTCCGGTGCTGGCGTGAGTCGACACACATCGCCACCGCTGAAATATCATTTCCCGAAAGCATTCTTGGTGCGCTAGTCGCTTTGCTAGCGAAATTGAAAATTGACGAGTAGTGCCACAGATTATTCGCATGCGCTATATCCGTCTCTCAGTTGTACTCTTGCTCGCGGCGTGTGGTGACGGGGGAAGTTCGCCCACGACACCCCCGACTCCTCCGATTCCACCAACCCCGGTCGCTACCTCTGTCACGGTGTCACCGACGAGTTTGAGCTTCACGTCGATCGGGGCAACACAGCAGCTCTCGGCTACAGTCAAAGATCAAAACGGCGCGACGATGAGCAGTGCAAGCGTATCGTGGTCGTCGTCTGCCGCGTCCGTCGCTACGGTCTCGTCGACCGGTTCGGTGACCTCGGTCGCAGAGGGCTCAGCTACGATCACAGCCACGTCCGGCTCAGCGAACGGCACAGCAGCTGTGACCGTAGCCATCCCCGCTCCAACTGACACGATCATCACCGTTATGGTCGCTGATAGTGCGGCTTCGAGCATCACAGTGGGCAATCAGATCACGCTCCCGATCATGGTCGATATGACTCAAGCAGCTGGTCTCGATATCGCGAGCCTACAAGTGAAGGTCACGTGGAACGCATCGATCGTGACGTACGTGTCTGTGACACCGGGTACGTTCGGCTCGTTGACGCTAAACGAGACCGACGTCGCGACCGGCACCTTCCTAGCGAACCTGTTTAACGGTACAGGAACCAAGGAGTCGTTTAGGGCCCTACTACTCACGTTCAGCGGCACCTCAGCTGGAGCGGCAGCTGTCGAGGTCGAGGTCACGACCGCCGGAAATGAATTAGGGCAATCGGTTCTGGATAAGGTCACGACCCGTAAGCACGACGTGACGGTGAACAACTGATGCGTTACGGGAAGATGTGGACGGTCCTCGCACTGGCCGTGGTTGCCTGCACAAGCGGTGACACGATTCTGGGTACTCCGTCGTTTGATGCACTCGATGAGTCTCTACCGAATGGTGTCCACGGACATTTCTTGACCGGATCCTATGCTGGTGGTCGACAAACCGTACATGTGGTTCTGCAAACACGAGAAGTCGACTTCTCGTCCTACCAGGGAGTGGTGGAATTCGATCAAGGCATATTCAGGTTGGTCTCCGTATCCATACCGAAAACTGATACGCATTTCTTCAACCAGAGTGAGGCAGCGAACGGACAACTCCCGATCGCGGGCTTCGCCACAGATGGCTTCGATGAGCCGATCTCGATTACGCTGAGCTTCGTGACCCCGCGGGCGTTCAAGACGGGGGACATTTACTTGAAGCTCGATGTCGTCGGCACCAGTATCGGCGCCGAGGTTCCGCCCGCGCTGATCTACCTGAGACGTGAACTCGTGCAAGGAAGTGGCGGGTGAGTTTCCGTGCACGAGTTGCTCCCCT
>DUBS01000047.1 GCA_012960225.1 Gemmatimonadota bacterium
TCTCCCCGTCGGCAATGTCTTTTCGGAGAGTTCGTAAACGCTGGAAGAATTCCTCCTGTTCCGGAGTTTCAGCCTGTGCTCCTGACTCGACAGATTTCGGACTGCTCAGTACCCTCCGCACCGGCGCAAGAGTTGATATCCCGTCAGTTGCTAGTTGGGCAACTCCGATCTCCGTACACACATCGCACGAGGTGCGACACGATTCCATGTTCTCGTTAAAGTATCTGAGAATCTCATGATGTCGACATCGGGGGGAATCAATTAGGCGGAATAAGTCCACTGTTCTCTGCTGTTTCTGCTGCCAAACCTCAGGGTCCTCTATTTCGTTGAGAAAATTCTCCTGCAGCTTGACGTCTGCCCATGAGTAGAAGAGGTAACAGTCGCTGGTAAGACCATCCCTCCCAGCACGACCGATCTCCTGATACCAAGACTCAACATCCTTTGGCATGTCGCGGTGGATTATGAAGCGGACGTCTGCCTTGTCTATGCCCATCCCGAATGCCAGGGTGGCTACGATCACGTCGATATCGTCACTCTTGAACGCTTCCTGATTAAGCCGCCGTTCTTCACCGTTCAGGCCGGCATGATACGGCCGTGCCTTGACGTCATTGGACATCAGGAAGCTAGCAGTGCTTTCTACTGCTTTGCGACTTATGCAATACACGATACCGGACTCACCTGCGTGCCTTGATTTGATCAATGAGAGAATTTCTTTCCTTGTGTTACCTCCCTGACCTTTTTTTCTACAGCCTATCCAAAGATTGTCACGGAAGAACGAGCCTTTGTAGCCATCCGGCTTCAACATTCCGAGCTGCTGCACGATGTCCCGGGATACTGACCGTGTCGCAGTAGCCGTCAGTGCGAGCACCGGCACGTCTAGGTCTTTCTTTAACCCGTGCAGCCGTCGGTAGGCAGGTCTGAAATCGTGGCCCCACTGGCTAATACAATGCGCCTCATCAACAGCTATCAGGGAAATCGGGGATTCTCGTACCAAGTCGTGAAGTCGGCCACTGAGTGCTTCTGGGGCTAGGTAGACGAGGTCATATTTTCCTCTTCGCAACCCGTCTAGACGTGCATCACGCTCTTGCCATTCAAGCGTGCTATTGATCTCAACCGCATTGAAATCCAAATCCTTTAGTGCATCGACCTGATCCTTCATCAGAGCGATGAGCGGAGAAATCACTAGAACCGTCCCTCCCAACAAGCGCGCAGAGAGTTGGTAGGTCAGCGATTTCCCTGAGCCCGTGGGCATAACACCGATGAAATCGCGACCAGCGAGCACAGCATCAATCGCTTCACGCTGGCCGGGCCGGAAGTCGGTGAATCCGAAGACATCACGAAGAACGGTCTGTGCGTCAGATGGAGTCAACGGAATTCTCTGAGCCCAGGGGTGATAATCTAAGTTCGGTGGATTCTTTGTTTGCTAAATCAAAACGGTAGGTCGTCCATAGTCCCACCATTTTCCGCACTATCTGGTCCTCCGTCTTGATCAGTTTCACCACTTCCCCCCGGGGCGCCATCTCTTCCAGTCACCACCTGGTCTTCCTTCTCGATCCTCCAAGCGGTCACATCCGTATACCATCGGTCATTGTATTCCCGGCTCTTGAGGTCGATATGAACCGTGAGCGTCTCTCCGACTGTCACTCCAAACTCATCGATCCTATCTCCCCATTGTCCTATACATACTTTTTTCGGGTACTCGCCCGAGGTTTCAAGAATAAAATCCTGTTGGCGCCACTCACCTTTCGCCCCGGCACCGGATCTCTCTTCGAGAACGCTGATGACCTGACCGGTGATTTGAAGGGACACGTAAAATCCTCCTAATAGCTTAAGTTTTCATCTTGAACTGTTGAAGCATTGCAACTGATGGGACAATCTCACCTACTCCTCAATTTTTTTCAGGAAACAGCATTTCAGTGGCGGCGATGTGTGCCGAGTCGTTAGACGTCCCGGGCCTCAACTTCCTCCGCCGATGCCATCCATTGCCTTACGAATTCTCCTCATGACTTCGTCAATCTCCATCTCACCCGTCATCCTTGAGCACCCGGACCGAGTCGTCGACGATTTCCAGAACCGCTACCGAGCCCCCGTACTCAGTCCTTGACGCATAATACTCGGCCATACCTATGTCGACACGCCAAGCTTGCCCGCCGCATGCGCTGGCAATGCCGGACTCTTGGATCGTATGCCCCATAACGATTCGTTTGGCCTCCAGCGCATTCAATGCCTCTTCAAGGACTGAGCATGCCGAAGAATCAGGGTCATCAGAGTACAATCGGGTCCACTGGGGACTATCCGAACCCGACAACACTGAAGGAAGGTCTGCCTCCCCTCGAAGCCACGCTTGTGCCGACCTAT
>DUBS01000048.1:0-369 GCA_012960225.1 Gemmatimonadota bacterium
TAACTTTTAATTTCTCTGTTTTTTCCCACTTAAATGATTGTCTTTGTTTGAACAAGAAAATAGTATTAATATTGGATCATTAAATAGTAAAAATCATACTACATCAATTATCTATTAATTCCATATTATTGTCGTTCGTATTTTGTGTTTAAACGAAGGATTAATTGTTTGATTTTAGATTCCATTACATTAAATTATGTCATATTTAATAAATAGGATTAAGCATGAGGTTACATTTGTTCTCATCAGGCTTAAGATTCGATATTATCACAAGATCTCCAAAGAATATGAGGTTAAATTACCTAAATGTAAGCTCAGGAAAATATTAAAAAAGCATGATTTGTATTATAATGATCAAGGCAATCCATC